>NZ_JBFAIS010000002.1:0-557353 GCF_040654795.1 Streptomyces sp. NPDC050617
GGCTCAAGCCGGGCCCACTGCCCGTTCGTCAGATCCCCACGTCCCACAGAACATGATCATCAACGAACAAGATCCACTTTCGCAACACACCCTAGGCGGTCCCATAACGTGACCCGGCCCTCCAGGGTGCTGAAGGCGAGGTGGTTTCCGTCTCGGCTGAACCATGCGGACTGGAGCGTGTCCTCGCCGTACAGACTGGTGGATTTACGGCCGATGTCCAGCTCGTATCGGTCGCCGTTCGACGTGAGCAGAGCGGTCGCGTCCGGTTCCAGGAGGTCGTCTCCGCCTGCTTGCGCAGGAGACGGTGCCGGGTCTGCCCGGAGGCCCGCCACACTTCGACGGTGCTCGGGGCGTCGTTCTGCCCGCCGACCTGCCGGGCGGTGGCGAAGAGCAGGGACGCGCCGTCCGCGTCCACGGCGATGGTCTGGATCAGTTCCGGCACCTTGATTCGCGCGGTTTCGCGCCGGTGCACCACGTTCCACAGGCGGACTTCGGAGGCTCCGTATGCGACGGTCCGGCCGTCCGGCGAGAAGGCGATGTGAGGTGCTGTGTCTCCACCTGCCCGGCCCGGCAGGGTGATCGTCCTGCCGTCTCGTTCGTGCAGCTGGAACTGCCAATCCTGGCCCTGCCGCTGTGTCGTCACGGCAGTGTGTCCGTCCGGGCTGAACTCGGCCTGTTGGTAGGACTGCTCGTGCCGCCTCGGTCCGATGGCCTGCAGTACGGCACGGACGTCGAGCGTCTTCACGGTGTTCGTGCCGCCGACGACGAACCGCAGCACTCCGTCATCCGGATTGATCCGCGGCTCGACGGCGTAGGACGCTTCCGGTGTGTAGGTGGTCAGCGGGTGGTCCTGGCGCGCGGTGTGCCACAGGGCGATGCCGCTTTGGAGGGTGACGGCGTACGCCCCGTCGGCGCTGAACGACACATCCGGCCGGTCCTTTCCACCGGTCCTGATCCTGGGGCGTTCCCGGCCGTCCCGCACATCCCAGGTGCGGACTCCGCCTTCCACCGCGACGGCGATGGCGCGGCTGTCGGGCAAGAACGTGAATCGGGCGCCCTCGTCACATAGTTCGCGGTCCGCCTCGCGGGCCCAGGACGCGGGCAGCCGGCGCTTCGACTTGATGTCCCAGACCGACAGTCGGGCAGTGCCGTACGAGCAGGCGGCCAAGAGCTGGCCGTCGAGGCCCAGTTGGGTGACCGGTCCGTCACCCTGTCGCGCCCCGGCCGTGAATACGACCCGGCCCGTCTCCACGTCCCACACCTGAACCCTGGCTTCACTGTCCTGCTTGTCCTCGTCTTCGTCCTCGGTGATGAGCAGCCGCCCATTCGGGCCGAACTCGGCTTCTGGATACTTCCCATGAAGGCCGCCGAGGCTCCGCGACCGCTGCCCGTCGCGCAGGTCCCGCACAACGACGGCGCCCCGGCTGTCGAGGTACGCGACCTGCCCGGCGTCGCCGCTGACGGTGAGGACCGATGCGAAGGCGTCGCCTGGGATCTTGACCGCGCCGAGCGAGCGGCCCGTGCGTGCATCCCACTGATACACGCGGTCCCTGCCGACCTTCGTCAGGATCCGGCCGTCCGAACTGAGCCGGCCCTGCGATTGCAGATCGCCCGTGCCGTCGCGCGGTGTGAACGACGCCTGCTCGCACTGGGCGGCGGCACCCCGTACCGCCTCACGCGTTTCCGGCACGTCGGCGATCCGCCAGGAGGCCACGCTCAATCGCATGGCCAGGCGCGGGTCAGATGCGCGCAGGGCTGTGGCGACACCGGCGATGCGGCGGGCCTCGGCCTCGTCGCGGCGACGGTCGCTGATGCGGCTCTGCTGCCAGGCCGCCGTGCCCGCTACGGCTGCCAGCCAGATCAGCAGGGCAAGGGCCGCGGTCAGAGTGCGGCGTCGGCGGGCACCACGCGTTCGTGTCCGAACCGCCTGCTCGTGGGCGGCCAGGCTCGCGCGGTGAAAGTCGCCTTCCAGGGCCGTCAGCTCATCGGCTGCGCTCTTGTCCCCGAAAGCCTCTCCGCCCGGATCACCGAACGCCTCACGGGCCGCCGAGAGTCGTACCCCCCGAAACAGCGCCCCGGGGTCCCGATCCAGCGCCTCCCACGCCCGGGCCGCCTCCGTCAGCGCCCGATGCAGGCGCAGCCGTTCTCGGTCGGCCTCGATCCAGCCGCGCAGTCGCGGCCAGGCGGTGAGCAGGGCTTCGTGGGCGAGGTCGACCGTGGCGCCGTCGATGGTGAGCAATCGGGCCCGCACCAGTTCCTCCAGGACTGCCGACTCTGGGATCTCCGGTGAGAGTTCGGAACGTTCAACGGGCCGGCGGGTGTCCTGTGTGCCATCCCCCGGAGAGACCATGCGCAGCAGCAGCCGGTGGGCGACCGCAGCCTGCTCGTCGGTGAAGCGGACGTACACCGCCTCGGCGGTGTGGGCGATGGCGCCGCGCACTCCGCCGATAGCGTCGTACGCCTGCTCGGTGAGCGTCTTGCCGCGGCGCCGGCGCCAGACTTTCGAGGAGGGCGTGCGCCATCAGCGGCAGACCGCCCGGCTGCCTTTCCACGTCGGCGACGATGCGGGCGGTCAACGCCCTCTCAACGATGAGGTAGTCGCGCTGCGCCGGCCCGATGACGGCCGCCCTGAGCTGGGCGGACGTCATCGGGCCGACAAGGAGCGTGGCAGATCGCAAGGCGTCGGCGAGCGGGCCGTGCTCGGCGCAGCGGCCGTAGAAGTCGGCGCGTACGGAGATGACGACACGCAGTCGGCTCTCAGGCGAGCGGGCTGCGAGCAGCGCGTCGACGAATCGGACGCGGGCGGAGTCGTCGCGGCAGAGCGTGAACAACTCCTCGAACTGGTCGATCAGGACGATCGTGTCGCCCTGTTGGGCAGTGGCCGGTGCGAGCAGGGAGGGATCGGGGCGGTCCGACGGGGTGATGACGCGGACGACGGCCGGCCTGCGCCGCGGATCCTCTTCGTCGCGCAGGGTTGGGACGAGCCCCGCGCGCAGCAGGGACGACTTGCCGCTTCCAGAGCCGCCCACCAGAGCGACGATGCGGTGGCGGGCGACGGAGGCAGCGAGTTCCGCAACAAGTTCGCCGCGCCCGAAATAGGTATCCCGATCGTCGGGCTCGAACCGGGCCAGGCCCTTGTAGGGGGAGGCCTCCGCCTCCTCCACGGCCTCGGCTTCCGCGGCAGCGTCCGCGGTCGCCTCGCGCCAACGCCGCCCCCAGTCCGCCGCGTCGCCACCGCAGGCACGCACATAAGCGAGCAGGACGGGCAGAGTCGGCACTCGCTCACCGGAGGCGGCGGCGGACAGGGTCGGGGCCGAGAATCCGACGCGCTCGGCCATCGCCCGATAGGTAGGTCCGCCCGCTTCCGCACGCAACTTCCGCAGCTCGTGAGCGAGGCGTGGAGCGGCGCCCGCGGCCGGGTCGAGCGGCTTCTCCCGGCGCCCCATCGGTGGCTCCCCCCGTCGCGCGATGCGCGCCCCGCGACCACGGGCCGCGCCCCCTGTCAGCCCCACGGCCCTATCCGGCCGGCGTTACTGCTGTTCGGCGTCCTGCCGGGAATTGATTGGGCCCCGGAACGGGGCCTGCGCATCAATTCCCCGGCGGCTGGACTCGACCTGTCCCAGCCGTCGAGCCCTGCCGGAGCCGGCCATCGCCACCGTTCACCCCCGCACGCTCCTCGCCCGGTCTCGCACCACGTCCGCCGTCCGTGCGGCAGCGCCCCTCGGCCGGTGGCGCGTCGTTGCCGTGCCGACGCTGCTCGCTCTCGTGCTGGGCCTATGGGGCCTGCGGCGCGATGGCGCCGTTTGGCATGACGAGGCCGTGACGATCGGGCTGGCGAGTCGCGATCTCCCGGATCTGTGGCAGACGTTGGGTCACGTCGACGCGGTGCACGGTCTCTACTACCTGCTGATGCACGGTCTGTTCGGCGTCTTCGGTACGGGCATGCTCGTCCTGCGGCTGCCCTCGGTGCTCGCCGCGACGGCGGCCGCGGGAGGTGTCGCGATGATCGGCCTTCGCCTGGCGGGGCCACGTGCCGGACTGTGCGCGGGCATCGTGTTCGTCGTTCTGCCCGGGATGCAGCGGTACGCGCAGGAGGGCCGCTCGTACGCGCTGGTGTGCGCCCTTGTCGTCCGGGCGACCTACGCCCTGGTGCGAGCGGTCGAGCGCGATCGGCGGAGGGTGTGGGCGGCGTACACGGCGCTGCTGCTCACGGCCTGCTGGGTACACGAGTTCGCGATTCTCGCATTGGCCGCGCATGCCCTGGTGGTACCGCGCGCGATGCGCCGGACCTTCGTGGCGGCGGCCGTACGTGTCGTGGTGGGGCTCGCCGCGCTCGGGCTGGTGAGTATGCGGCAGTCCACCCAGGTGGGCTGGCTGGACGCCACGAAACCTGACGAGTACGCCCACTTCTCACTCATGGCCGGCGTGGCCCTGGGCGCGGTATGACTCGCCGTGGCGGGCCGGCGGCCCCGCACCGCGTGCGAGCGCCGCCTGGTTGTCCTCGGTCTCGGTCTGTTCCTCGTGCCGACCGGGCTCCTGATGCTCCTGGCCCTGGCCAAGCCGCTGTACCTGGAGCGGTACGTGCTCTACGGCGTCGCGGGCCTCGCGCTGCTCCTCGGCGCCGCCTTTGACCAAGTGCTGCGGCGCGGGCGCGGGACCCGCGCGGGCGTGGTTGCCGCGGCCGTCGTCGCCTGCGCGGCACTGGCGCCGACCGCTCTGGATCTGCGCACTCCCGCGAGCCGCTCGGACGACATGACCGCACTCGCCGCCGTGCTGCGCGAGACCGTTCGGCCCGACGACGGCCTGGTGTACCTGTCCGTGAAGCGCAGGGTCTGGGAACTTGCCGAGCCCGGGCCCGCCCCGGGGGTGGACCTGGCAAGGGCACGCGGCCCGCTCCCTTCGCACAGCCTGTACGGCACCGAGGTGGGCCCCGACGAACTGCGCGCTCGGATGCTCGCTCGCCACCGGATCGTCGCCGTCGCCTCGCCACCCGGCGTGACGGTGGAGGACAGTGCCATGGCCCGGGTGAAACGGGACACCCTCGCTGACCGCTTCGAGGCGTGCGGCAAGCGAACGGTCGACGGTTCAGTGATCACGGTGTACGCGCTCCCCGGCCGCTGCTGAGTGCCGTCGCCGGTGTCCAGCGGCCACCGTCTGCCGGCGATAGCGATGGACCCTCCGGTGGGAACCAGCCGAGCGAAGCTGTTGGGCTGGACACAATGGGGGGCGCCCCGCCCTGTAGCCGGTCTCGTGACACATCACACGCACCACGTCATTGGTACATCGCGGAGATCAACTGTCCTCCCCTCCACCAAAGGTCGCGAATGACGCAGAACTCAGCCGCCCGAGCCGGACGCTTCCACATGGGGCGTTTATCCGAGGGGCGGCCCCAGTCCCTGGATGCCTGGCGTGTCACCACCGACGATGCCGATGTCGCCGCCGGTGTCGCCGGCCTCCTGGGTGGCGAACCGCGACCGCAGAAAGGGGAAGGAGGTGGTCTTGCCTACGAAGTGCTGACGAACCACGAGAGTGTGCGCGTGCTCCTGGATGGGCCCGACGCGGTGGCGGCCCATATGATCCTTCGGGGCAGTCAAGGCATCATCCACGAGTGCGACGGCGTGGAGTTCCTGTCACCAGAGCAAAAGAAGGGCCAGCCCTGCGGCTGCCCTCCTCTGCTTGAGGACAGGAAACGGGCAGCCAGGGACGGCCACGGCCCGATGCCTTCCGCCGAGGTCACCTTCCAGATCGCGGCGGCACCCAAGCTCGGCACGTTCCACTTCATGACAGGTTCGTGGCAGATGGCCGCGCAGCTCTCCGACCTGGTGGATGCCCTGGAACGTGTCGGCGGTTCGGCCGTATGCGACCTCACCATGGAGCTCGTCGCCTTCACGACCAAGGCAGGTATAGACGTCTGTTATCGAAAGCCGGTGGTCACGGTGCTCGGCAGCCCCGACAGCGTTGCGGCCGAACCTCCGTCGCCGGCCGAACCCACGCCTGCCCCGGCACCTTCCGCACGCCGCCGCAAGGCCAGGGTGGCCCCTGAGCCCTCCACCCCGCCCAAGCCGGAGTCGAGCATCCCCGTCAGCGTGGATGCCGCTCTGCTCGGCCGTGCCGCCCAACTCCTGGGCACCAGCGACCACCAGGAAACCGTCATCGCCGCCCTGTCCGAGATCGTGGCAGGTAGGCAGAAAGCCGCAGAGCTTGCCCGGCTGCGAGAGCAGGTCGGACGTATCGCCGCCATCGCAGAGCAAGCGCTCCAAGGTCAGGATTCCTCACTCACCTGACCGGCTCCGGCCGTCTCGCAGCGATCACTGGCAGCCGGAGCAGGCTGGTCTTGACCCTGGCCTCGTGCACCTCAGTCCAAGATTCCCGTCGAAGAGCCGCATATGAAGTACGGAGGTCGATGCGCCCTCAGGTCCGGCGACATCTATCGCGATATACTTGCAGTCATTTTTTATATATTGGGAGGTATCTGAATGAGTCGAACAGTCATCGACCTGGACGACGACCTCCTCGCCGACGTGGCTCAGGCCCTGGGGACCGGCACCAAGAAGGAGACGGTCAACACCGCTCTGCGCGAGGTGCTGGAGAACCGGCGGCGAGCTCTCGCTCTCACCCGGCTGCGGGCCGCGGGAGAGGAAGGCGGCTTCGATCTGGATCTCTTCGAGGGCAAGAGGGACTACCGACGGTGAGCGCGGCGCAGTTCCTGATCGACACCAGTGCGCTCGCCCGGTTCCTCCGCGGCGACGCCGAACAGTACGGATAGGACCAGGCCGCCGCGGCCGGCCTCATCGCGACCTGTCCCGTCACCGATCTGGAGTTCTTCTACAGTGCTCGCTCCGCCGCGGACCGTGCGCGCGGTGTCGAGGACATGCGACTGCTCTTCGGCTCGGCGCCCATCGACGACCGCTCGTACGACCGCGCCTGGCAGGTCCAGGAGTTGCTGACCCGGCGCGGGCAGCACCGCAGTGCGGGAGCCGTGGATCTGGTCGTCGCCGCCACCGCGGGGCTCCAGGGTCTGACTCTCCTGCACCGCGACCACGACTTCGAGTGCATCGCCGCCGTCACCGGACAAGCCATGCAGTGGTACGGCCCGGCGACAGGTAAGTGAGCGCCAACCGACCCCAGTTCCTGACCCAGTTCCCCGTCGCGCTGTCGTGCGGAATGTAGCGCGTCGGGCGAGCGGAGAGAGGCGGGGCGAAATGCCAGGGCGTTGGCCGGTACCACTGGGTGTGAACCTGCTGCTCGGGGTTCTCGGTGTGGTGCCGATCTGGTTGCTGTGGTACTTCGCGTCGAACTGGCCGCTGGCCGCTCTCGGGCTGACTCAGCGGGAGCCGACGGAGAACGACGGCGTGCTGCCATGGCTGCTGATCGGCATTCCCGTCGTCGGGCTCTACGGGTTGCTCTGGTGGTCGGCAAACCGGCCCCTTCGCCGCGGAACCACGCTGACTCCGCGCACGTACTGGCTGCTCAGTACCGCCGCGACACTCCTGCCGACGGTTGTCCTCATCGCCCTCTGAGCGAGGGGTTGTGTCCATGGGCTCCTACGAGGAGCCGCCCCCAGCCCACCCCACGTTCACACGGAAGCGGGTTTCCGGCGGAGCGGGACGCGGCGGGGCATGGGTATGCGGCAGTCTGGAGCCCTCTACGGGTACGGGGCCGGTGGTTTCGGTCCGGGAGTGAAGAGTTGTCGTTGTCGTGAGGTGCCCCATCAGCGAGAGCAATGGAACCAGTGAGCCCGGTGGGTCGACGTTGGCCGCGTGGTTGAGCGGGCTCGACGGCGAGCGGCTGGAGCGGGTTCTCGTCGCGCGGCCGGACGGTGTGGCGGCGCCGGAGCCGCAGTCTCTGGGGGAGGTGGCGGATCGGCTGCGGCGTCAGGCGTCGGTGGCGCGGGTGCTGCCGAGGCTGACGTTGCCGTGTCTGCAGGCGACCGAGGCGCTGGCGGCGCTGGGGACGGCTTCGCGTGCGGAGTTGGCGTATTTGCTGGGCGTGTCCGGGGCGGACGGTGTTCGTGGGCTGGATGAGGCGCTCGGGGGGCTGGCCGAGCTGGCGCTGGTGTGGCCCGACGGTGACGGGCAGTTGTGCATGGCCGAGCCGTTGCGGCTGGCGTGGCGCACGCCGCTGGGGCTGGACGCGCCGCTCGTCGAGCTGCTGGCGGACACAGCCTCCGAGGAACTGCGCCGCATGCTGGTGGCATTGGGCGTCAAGTCGCCCGGCACCACCAGGCGGCAGCGGCTCTCCGCCCTCGCGGGGCATCACAGCGATCCGGAGCAGGTCACCGCGCTGGTGGCGGGGGCGCCTGCGGCCACCCGGAAACTGCTTGTGCGGCTGGCCGGACGAGGGAGTGAACGGGCCGCGCAGGGCGACGAGTTCGGGGAGATTTACGCGGGCTCCCCTCCCGGTGCTCGCTGGGCGTTGGAACGGGGGCTGCTCGTACAGGACCGGTACGGGTACGAGCCCGCCCGGATGCCCGCCGAGGTGGCGTTCGCGCTGCGCGGGGACGCCTGGCACGCGCCGTTCGACCCGGCTCCGCCGTCGGTGAGTTCGGCGCCCGTCACCTCGGAGGACGTGGACCGGGAGGCGTCCGCGGCGGCCACGGCGTTCGCCGCCGACGCCGCGTCCGTCCTGGCGGTGTGCTCCGCCTCGCCTCCGGCCGTGTTGAAGTCCGGCGGGGTCGGCGCGCGTGAGCTGGCCCGGATCGGCAAGACGGCGCGGTGCGACGACGGCGTCGTACGCCTCGTACTGGAGACGGCGCACGCCGCCGGGCTGCTGGCCGCGGACGGCGACCGGGTCGCGGCGACGGACGGCTACGACGCGTGGGCGGAACGAGAGCCGGCGGAGCGGTTCGCCGTGCTGCTCCAGACGTGGCGTGAGCTGCCGTTCGCCCCGTCCCGGGCCCGCGGCGAGGACGGCAAGGCGCTGCCCGTACTCGCCGGAACACCTCCCTGTGTCGCCTGTGCACAGGCCCGGGACGGGCTCCTCATCGCCGCGGCGATCCTCCCGGCGGGCCAAGGAGCGGAGAACGCCGCGGATCTGGGGCCGCTGATCGCCTGGCACCGTCCGCTCGCGGAGGAACTGCACCGCGACGCCGTGCCGTTCTCGACGCACGTCCGCGAGGCCGAACTGCTCGGGGTCATCGCGCGCGGCGCTCTGTCCCGCATCGGCGCCGCCGCGCGGGAGCATGACGCCAAGGCACTCGCCGCGGCCTGCCGGCGGCTGCTGCCCGCGGCCGCTAAGACGGCCCGCTTCGGCACCGACCTCACCGCCGTCGTCACCGGCACCCCGTCCGCTCCCCTCGCCGCGCTCCTGGACGCCACCGCGGACCGGGAGGCCGGCGGCACGGCATCGGTGTGGCGGTTCGGACCGGGTACCGTCCGCCGCGCCCTGGACTCGGGACGTACGCCCGAGGCGATCGTGGCCGACCTGTCCGCCGTCGCCGTCGGCGCGCTCCCGCAGCCGTTGTCGTACCTGGTCCACGACACCGCGCGTGGCCACGGCCGTATGCGCGTCACCACCGCGGCCTGCGTCATCCACGGCGAGGAGCCCGCCCTGCTCGCCGAACTCGCCGCCCACCGGCAGCTCACCGGCCTCGGCCTGCGGCAATTGGCCCCGACGGTACTGGTCGGCCGGAGCCCGCTCGACGACACCCTCGCCGCGCTGCGGGCCGCCGGGTACGCGCCCGTCGCCGAGGCCGCCGACGGGACCGTACGCGTCGAGAAGCCTCAGCACCGCCGGGCCGCCTCCCCGGTGCCGCGCCCGCGGCAGCCCGACCGCGCGTCGGGCGGCCGGGCCACGAACGCACGTAAGAAGAAGAAGAAGTCCCGGGCCGTCGCCGACGCCCCCGACGTGGGCGCGCTGGCCGCCAAGCTGCTGGCCGCCCCGCCCATCGCGCCGGAGCCCGACCCCGAGAACGGCATCCCATACAACACCGACGTCGAGGAGATCACCGCCTATTACGCGCGCCTGCTGCCCCTCGCCGACATACGTCAACTGGCCCACGCCATCTCGAAGCGGCAGGCCATCACCATCGAATACGTCGACGCCTCCGGGAACCACACCGTGCGCACCATCAGCGAGATCGACCTCGACGCGCCCTATATCTACGCCTGGTGCCATCTGCGCGACGACGACCGCGTCTTCACCCTCTCCCGCGTCCACGGCGTCATGCCCGCGTAGTTCTTCTTACGGGCGCGCCCTCACCGTCGCGTCCTCACCGTCACACCGTCACGGCCGCACCATCCGGACCTCCGTCAGTTCCAGCAGTCCGCCCAGTTCGATTTTGACCTTGGTCTGGTCGGGGCTTACGGATAGGCCGTCGCGGCGTACGAGGTCGAGGAGGCGTTCGGCCAGGGGGAAGACCATGTGGCGGGCCCAGCAGCGTTCGCTGGCGGGGCCGAAGGGGAGGTAGCCGGGGTGGGTGTCGCTGTCGAGGTCGTCCCAGCGTTCGGGGATGAACTCTTCGGGGTCGTCCCAGAGCTTGGGGTTGCGGTGGCTCAGCAGAGGGAAAAGGAGGATGTCGTCCCCGGGGCCGATGCGTTCGTCCACGGCGAGGAATTCCGGGGATGCCACCCGCAGGATGTTCCATGACGGGGGAAGCAAACGGAGAGCTTCCAGGAGGATGTTCCGATTCGAGGTTTCCTCGCGGAACGGGGCGCCCAGCCAGAGGGCGCTGGTGACGAGCGCCGCCACCGTGAAGCACATCGGCGCGCCCATTCGCCGGTAGAGGAACATGGCGTGGCGGCGGTCGCGGTAGTTCTGGGAATCGAGTACCAGGGAAGCCAGTTTCGACAGCGGCTGGTCGCCTTTCGGCTTGCCCAGTACCGCGGCGCCGGAGGCCACGGCCGCCCAGGTCAATTTCGGGGTGAGCTCCAGCCTGCGGTCCACCAGAACGCGGAAGCGGAGGTGCTCCCGGTCGAAAAGCAGGTTGCGCAGATAAACATGTCCGGCGTGCGGCCAGGGGCCCGTCAGGTCGACCGATTCGGGTACGGGGCGCTGCATCGCCGCCCGTACGTCGGCGCCGAGCGCCTGCATGAAGGCCGAGGCCTCGGCGCGGGTGACCGACCTGCCCTGTACGGGCTTGAAGGTGGGGCGCTCGTGCTCGTTGGCCGGCCTGCCGCTCAGCACGGCGTTCATCAGGTCGGGGTCGGCTATACCGATGGTGTCCGGCTCCAGACGGAACAGCGACGCATCGCCATAGCGACTGAGCAGTTCTTGGATTCGCGGCGCGAACTCTACGACCCGAGTGCTCCCGCCGGTGCGATGCATGGGCATGGGTGAACTCCGTTGCTGGGCTGCCCGGACCGACCAGGATCGCTGGTCGGTCCGGGGCCGGTGAAAAACTACCTGATTAGAGCCACTGGTACCAGGAGTACGCCTTCAGGCTCTTCTCCGAACGGAACTTATTGACCAGGTGAACCAGCTTCATAATTCCTCCATTCATACGTACCAGTTGACAGACCGACTCGGCGAACAGCTGTAATCCGAAAGAAGCGGAACCCTTCGGAATGCATTCCGGCCACCGCGGAAGAGTGAAGACCCACCCACCAAAAGTGTCAAGTGACTCACATCACAGCAGCGAATTCATCTATTTACGTTTTAGGGCGGCTGCACATTCCCATCACGGCAAATCGGCCAGAAATCCCCCATCCCTGTCCATAAAGGAAGGAATAGCGGGGGATTTGGGCGGCTTATCGCGGTTCGAAACGGCAAATCTGGCATGCGCATGATCTGGTATCGGCGCCCCCGACGATTCAGGGCCGTCTCCGAATGCCCCCCAACCATCGGGCAATGTTTTACTCTCCGCTCTCCGCTCTCCGCTCCCTGCTCCCCGCCCCTCCCCCTACCGCCCGCCTATGATCGACCGCCATGGACTGGCTGGAGCGCACCGCGAAGCTGAGGCAGTGGACGGGAAACGGCGTGCGAGCGCCCCACAAGCCGCTGCTGCTGCTCTACGCCCTCGGCCGCTTCCAGGAGGACGCCGACGGCGAACTCCGCTACAGCGCGGTCGAAGAGGACCTCAAACAGCTCCTGATCGAGTACGGACCCGCCAACAAGACCACCCCCGCCTACCCCTTCCACCACCTCGTCAGCGACGGCGTGTGGGAGGTGCGTACGGACCGCGGCCCCGGCAGCCCCGGCACCGGCGTCCTGGAGCTGCGCGCGTCGGGCGCCGCCGGCCGGCTCGTACCCGAACTGCGCTCCGCCCTGCGGCGCGAGCCCTCACTCCTCGGCCGGATGGCCCGCGTCCTGCTCGACCTGCACTTCCCGCCGTCCCTCCACCCCGACCTGTGCGAAGCGGTCGGCCTGGAGCTGGAGGCCGCGGAGACCGACCCGCTCCTGACCGGGGGCGCGCGGCAGCGGCGCGACCGGCGCATGCGGGAGTTGGTGCTGACCGCCTACGAGTACCAGTGCGCCTTCTGCGGCTACGACGGGCGCATCGGCGCCACCCCGGTCGGACTGGAGGCCGCGCACGTGCGCTGGTGGGCCTTCGACGGCCCGGACGTCGTCGACAACGGGCTGTGCCTCTGCGCCCTGCACCACAAGCTCTTCGACAAGGGCGTCCTCGGAGTGGGGGAAGGAGCAGGGGTGGAGGAAGGGGCCTTTGACAGTTCGGGGGCACGTCACGTCGTCCTCGTCTCCCAGCACTTCGTCGGGCAGAGCGCCGCCGCCCGCGACCACGTCACCGCCCTCGCCGGCCGCCCGCTCATCGGCCCCCAGCCGGGCGCCGCCCCCATAGCGCCGAGCCACCGCGCCTGGCACACCCGCCAGGTCTTCCGCGGCGCCCCGCGCCCGGCCGCCGCCGCCCGCTGACGGACACCGGTACGAACACCGGTACAGACACCGGTACGGACACCGCCCAGCCAGAGCTCATACGTACTGAAGACCCCCCGCACCATACGCACGTACTCCCCCTCCACCCCCTCAGCAACTGTTGACGCACCACGCCCCGCACCGCCGCTCGAACTCGTCCTCCTCGCCGAGCAGTTCCAGACGCTGCCGCCCGTACGCCCGCGTCACCCGCGGCATCCGGAACGAGGCCGTGTGCGGCGGCGGTTCCGGGGTGAGTACGGACTGGGCGGCCAGGCCGGCGAAGGCCGTGACCAGGGGGCCCGCGGCGAGCCATTCGTCCGAGCAGACCGCGAGCGCGTCCCGCAGCGTGAACGGGTCGGTGAAGACGCTGCACCGCGCCCACAGCAGCCGCTCGTCCGGCGTGCACAGCCGGTGGCTCCAGCTCAGCGAGGCGCGCAGGGTGCGCTGGCGGCTGGGGAGGGCCGTCACGGGCGAGGTCAGGTCCAGTACGTGCCGGAGCCGGGAGACGAAGGGCAGCAGTTCGTCGGGCGTACGGTGCGCCAGTCCGCCCGCCGCGAGCTGTACGGCCAGCGGCAGGCCGTCGAGGGAGATGCAGATCCTGCGGGCCAGTTCGCTCTCCGGCGTGACGCTCGCGCCGAACCGCCGCGCCGTCCGCGAGAACAGCGTGGCGGCGGCCTCCGGGTCGAGCGGCCGCAGCGGATAGCTCGCCGGCGTCCGCAGCGGCACCCGGCTCGTAAGCAGGACGTGCATGCCGGCGCACGCGTTCACCAGCCGTACGAGCACGTCGGCGCACTCCTCCGCCAGATGCTCGCAGGTGTCCACGACCAGCAGCGTCGGGCGCTCCCCCACCGCCTCGGCCAGCCGGGGCCGGCCCCGGAGCCGCAGCGCGCAGGCCATCCAGTGGGACACCTGGCCGGGGGTCTCCAGCCCGGCCAGGTCGGTGGCGGCCACCGCCGCCCAGGGGCCGGGGAGCATCCGCCGCGCCACGTCCGCCGCCAGCGCGCTCTTGCCCACCCCGCCGGGGCCGACCACCGCGACCAGCCGGTGCTCTCTCAGCAGCCCTTCGACCTCGATCGCCTCGGCGTCACGGCCGACCAGCGCGGCGGCGTCCAGGCCGACGAGCGGATCCGGCATCTCTCCTACCTCCAGGGTTCGTGTCCTCAGAAGGCAGTCAGCTTGGCCGGGGCGGCTCGGCGGGGCATCGGTGAACGGCCCGTATCCGTATACCTAGGTCGGATAGCCGCAGGTCAGCGCCGTCACACGGATGGGTATACGCACCCTCGCCCGCTCTCCGGCACCCCTCACCCGCCCTTCTACAACCCTCACCAGCCCCGCGGCGCCCCTCACCCGCCCCCCTACCCGCCCTTCAGCAGCTCCGTGACCTGCGCCCGCGACGAGTACCCGAGCTTGGCGAGGATGTGCTCCACGTGCGCGTCGACGGTGCGCCGCGAGATCACGAGGCGTTCGGCGATCTCCCGGTTGGTCAGTCCCTCCGCCACGAGCCCGGCCACCTCCCGCTCGCGCCGCGTCAGCGCGCTCGGCACGGGCCGCGGCCGGGCCGTGATCGCCTGCTGCCGGGGCACGCCCGGCGGCGCGTCCTTGTCCTCCGCCGCCATCAGCACGCCCGCGCTCAGGGAGAGCGCCGCGCCCTTGGCGTGCAGGGCGGTGTACCGGCCGGCGCCCAGTTCGTCGCGGGCGCGCTGCTCGTACTTGTCGTGCAGGGCCTGCATCTGCGCGTTCCCGACCAGGGGCTGCGGCCCGATCTTCCGCCACTGCGCGGCGCACGCCCCGAACAGGCAGGCCGCCCTGCGCATCCGCCCCTCGCCGACCGCGATCCAGGCCAGCAGGTCCATGGCCGCCGCCACGCCCAGCGTGTCGTCCAGCGCGCCCTTCAGCCGTACGCCCGTCCGCAGCGAGCGGGCCGCTTCGGCCGGCTCGCCGAGCATCATGTGCGCCAGGCCCTTGGTGATGCACTGCGAGCCCCGGACGTAGCACTCCTGGCTGTCCGGGCCGAGGAGTTCGAGCGTGGTGCGGGCGGCCTCGATGGCCGCGGCGGGCTGCCCGGCCAGCAGGTGGGCGACGCTGACGTGCATCCGCGTCAGCCGTTCGCCGTGCACGTCCGCGGCCTCCCGCATCAGCCTCACGGTCGCGGCCGCCGCGATCAGCCCTCGCTCGTGGGCGTCCTGGTGGTCCTGGTGGTCCTGGTGATAGAGCGCGCTCGACTCGGCGAAGGCGGCCCAGGCCGAGGACCGGGCGTCGTCGAGCGACCGCGCGCAGGCGAGCGCGGTGCCGGCGATGGCGAGGGCCGCCGCCTGGTCGCCCTCCCTGCCGACGAACATCGAGTACCAGGCGAGGGTCATCAACCGCTGCGGGGACGGCTCGTCGCCGCGGGTGCGGTCCAGGGCCCTCCCCGTCCAGTACGCGCCTTCGGCGGGCCGGCCGGAACAGAGCCAGTACGTCCACATGACGGCGGTCACGCCGAGGAGTTCGGGGCCGTCCGCCGCGTACCGCAGGGCAGCCCGCAGATTGTCGCGCTCGCCCACGAGACCTTGGTAGAGCGGGAGTTGGGAGGAGCTGACGAACTGGTCCTCGAAGCGGCCCAGCATGGCGCGGAAGCAGGCGACGTGGCGGCGGCGGAGCGCGCCGGTCCCGCCGAGCTCTTCGAGGCGTTCGGCGCCGTACTCGCGCAGGGTGTCCAGCAGCCGGTAACGGTCGCCGTCCTCGCCCAGCCGCACCACCACCGACTTCTCGACGAGCCCGACCAGGTGGTTCAGGACGGTCTCGGCCGGCAGCTCGTCGTCCGCGGCGACTTCGGCGACGGCGTCCAGGCCGAACGACCCGGCGAAGACGGAGAGCCGCGCCCACAGCAACCGCTCGGCGGGCGTGCACAGGTCGTGGCTCCAGTCCATGGTCGCGCGCAGCGTCTGGTGGCGCGCCAGTGTCGTCATGCGGCCGTGGTCGAGCAGCGCGAACGTGTCGCTGAGCCGCGCCACGAGCTGGTCGAGCGGCAGGGCCCGCAGCCGGACGGCGGCGAGTTCGATGGCCAGCGGTATGCCGCCCAGGCGGTGGCAGAGCGCGACGGCGTGCCGCCGGTTCGCGCCGGTCAGCTCGAAGCCCGGCAGCACGGCGGCGGCCCGCTCGGCGAGCAGGACCAGCGCCTCGCTGTCGCCGTCGTCGCCCGGCCGGGGCAGCGGCAGCGCGGGTACGGGCAGCAGGTGCTCGCCGGGCGCGGCCAGCGGCTGCCGGCTGGTCGCCAGGATCGTCAGCCGGGGCGCCCGGGGAAGCAGCAGGTCGGCGAGGTCCGCGCAGGCGTCGAGTACGTGCTCGCAGGTGTCCAGTACGAGCAGCAGTTCGCGCTCCGCCACGTACTCGGTCAACGCGTCCGCCTGCGGCCTCGACGTCTGCTGCGGCAGCCCCAGCGCCTCGGACACGGCCTGCGGCAGCAGCTCGGCGTCCTTGAGCCCCGACAGCTCGACGAAGCGCGCGCCGTCGCCGTACGCCCCGGCCGCCCGCGCGGCGACGCGCACGGCGATCCGCGTCTTGCCCACGCCGCCGGGCCCGACGAGCGTCACCAGCCGGGTACGCGCCAGCAGCTCCCGCGCCCGCTCCAGTTCACGGGCCCGTCCCACGAAACTCGTCATCTCGGCGGGCACCCGCCCGTCGCACCACCGGGCCGAGCCGAACGCCATGCACCTCACCGTCCTCCGTCGCCCCCCCCGCGAAGAGCTGCCGAGCCACGGAGGAACCAAACTAACGACGGCGGGGCGGGCGGGTGCCGGGGGCGATCGGTATCGGCGGCTGCCGGCCTCTGTCGGCCGGTCTCTGGCGGGTACGTGACCAGATGCTTGCGGTTACGGGCTTATCGGGTGGGCTGTTGATCGATGCAGGGTCTCGCAAGAGGCGAAGGACGCGGTTCAATCGAGTTCGGCGGCGAAGGCCGCCCCCGCCTCCAGGTCTTCTGCGTAGACCGGCCGCTCCTCGATGCCCAGAGCCCGCAGCACGGACGCAGTCGAGATCCGGTGCTGCCGTCCGCACCTGACAGCCTCGCAGGGGAAGCCTCCATGCTTGATCAGCTTGTAGGCCGTACCGGGGCTGACGCCGAAAGCACGTGCCGCCGTGCGCACATCCAGGACGACCGGAAGTGCGAAGATCTCCGTGAAGGTGAGGGCGGAACCCTTGCGCTCCGTCATCGTCGGTCACCAGGCCGTTCGATCGGGAGCAGTGCGACCAGCGGGCCTCTCCCCGCCCGCCGCGCGGCGGGCGAGATATCGCCCAACCGTAGTCGGTGAGCGATTGAGCCGAGGCGTTCCCCTTCACGTTGGCACTCGGGAGCCGCGCTCCCTGTCGGGAGAATCGGCTTGATGAGGGAGGCACCGGTCGCCTCATCACGCACCCTCGCTTGAAACCTTGTGGTGAGGTCGACGTCCTCCATAGGCATCTCGTTGCCGGTGCGCCGGGCCGTCCGCCAGCCGTGGCGCCGCGCCGCCCGCAAGAGCTCCAGGCCAGGGCCCGGAGCGCCTGCATCGATGGCGTGCAACCGTTCGAGCAACGCGAGAACCATCTCGGCCTCGACGTCGTCTTGAGCTACTCGGAAGCGCCTGGACACTCGATACACGGTCCGCCGCAGGCCGGGGAGTGCCAACCACACCGCATAGAGCTGCCACTGCTGTCCGGGCTTCTCCCGCTGTGCCAAGCCAACCGCTTCTCGCCAGATCGCCTCACGCAACGGTTCGTCAACCGGCTGCTCGTAGAGCTCCTGTCGTGCCTGATGCGGAGTCAGCCACAACGTCTCCGGAGCGCCTGGAGCTGAGATGTGGAGCTGCGGGACAGGCCGCAGACCCCGGATATGCTCCTCGATCGAATCGAACAGGCTGGTCCTCTGTAACAGGGCCACGGTCCACTCCCTCGACATGAGTTTCCAACTCGGCGCTTCCTCGGTCTCGCCTCAGGCCAGCCGTTCCGCCATGCCGTCGGCGCCCCAGCCGCCCGCTGCCCCCGGACGGCCGCCCGGCCCGGGCGGCGCGATGCCGCCATCCGCCTTGGCCGCCCGCTGCCCGGGAACCTGCCGCCCCAGCGCGACGAGCCGGTCACGCAGCAGTTCCGAGAGTTCCTGCTGCTCCTGCGGCGTCAGCTTGCCGAGCATCTGAGCCATCTCGTCCTGCCAGCCGACCTCGCCCCGGAGGGCGGCCTGGTGGCTCACCGTCCAGTCCAGCACCTGACTGACCTGGTCCGGGTGCCTGAGCAGCCAAAGCGCCGCCAGCGAGACAGGGCCGCCGCGCAGCGCCTGAAGGCAGAACTCGTACTCTTCCCTGTGATTGGCGGTCCAGGAGTACGGGAGCCCGGCGTCCCCGGCCTGCCCCAGCCGCAGTTCCCCGGCCGATTCCCGCGCGAAGACGTCGGTCACGCGATAGGTGAGCCCCGAAGCCTCCAACCGCTGCGGCGGGGACAGAGACCGCAGCATCTCGGCCGCGGCGATGCCGTATCCCTCGGCGGTCTGCCCCGCCTCCAAGTGGTGCAAGGCCCGGTCGAGGCCGTTGCGGACCACGTCCCATCCGTGCGTCGTCCCACTGCGCACGGCCTGAACCGGGTCGTGCACCCACCACAGCACCCGTACGTCCACCGATTCGGTACCGAACGCGGTCGGCAGGCCGACTCCCCTCGTCTGCGAACGCTCACCGAGATGCACATGGAACGCGGCGTCGTAGCCGCCGAGCAGCCGTGGCCGGGACATCGCCTCCATCGGCTCCGCGCCCGGCTCTTCGATCCCGCGCAAGAGCATGCCGAGCGGCGATCCGGTCCGAGCGCCGTGCCTGTTCCGGCGTCCCAGTACGTGGTGGGCTCCGCCCTTGTCCCTCAGCACCAGGGCCCGGTCCAGCCGGCCCGACCAGCGCTGCCGGAGAATCTCACGCCAAGGCGCATGTACGGCGAGGATGTAGACCGGCTGGTCGATCTCGCTCATCAGTATGTCCTCCTGTCCGCACGTACGTCGGTACCGTCGTAATCGGAGCCGCCATGCGCGAAGTCGCCGTACGCGGAGCCATCAGCCGCGGGGCCGACGTCCGCGGTCCGTGCCGTCGGCTCACCCCTGCGCCAGGCGCTCAACGCGGCACGAGCGATCTCACGCCCGGCCATTTCCGTGTCTTCGTGCCGGTCGATCTCGACGAACAGGCCCAGAACGCCGTGCTGCATGTTCCGCGCGAGGTCGGTGAACAGCAGTTCCACGGCCTCTTGCAGCTGATCGCTCCAGACGGCCATCCGGCTCCAGCCGACCAGTGCGCGGCGCGTCGCTTCGGAATTGTCGTTTCCGCTGAGCGTCCGCCGAATGAGAGCGATGATCTGTTCCGCGAACTCGCCGTCTTCCAGCAGCTCTCCTTGAAACCAGAGAGGGCTACGGAGCAACTGCGGGAACGCCCCCAAGGCGAGTTCGGCGTCGGGCCCCTCGTGGCCGGCCCATTCGGTCAGGTTCCGGAAGACCACCGCCTGATTGCCCGACTCGAAGAGACGGACCAAAGCCCTCCCCACCTCCGTACGGAGGGTGTATTCATGGGTGTCGTCCAGGCCGTAGGACAGGCTTCGCAGCAGGCGCAGCGCGAGGTCCGGCCGGGACGCCCCGAAGTCGGTGCCGCAGGCGTGCGCGACGGTGCACCGCAGTTGCGTGCCCCGCGCGTGGCTCCAGGCGGAAAGCCGGTGCTTGACCTCCGTCGCCAGCACGGGATCCTCGGCCGCCACGCCCAGCGCGTAGGCGGCGATGTCCCGGCTGCTCCTGCGGTCGGACTTGGCGAGTGCGGCGATGTGCCGTAGCGCTTGGCGGCCGCCGCCCCAGCCGGCCGCCATGCCCATGACTCTGCCCACCGGCTGTGTCAGGTCGTTCTCGTTCCTGACCTGGTCCATCCAGGACGCGAGCACTTCGGACAGCTGCCCGTACTCCCGCCACACGTATTTCAGTACGGCTTCCGCCTGCCGGTGCCGGGTGAAGTACACGGGCTCCACCGAGTAGGCGAACGCGGGGCCGGACCGGACCTCCTTGGGCGCGCACTGTGCGCGTACGGTCCACAGCAGGTGCTCCAGGGAGCGCCGGAAGACGAATTGCGGGTTGGGGCGCGACGGCTCCGGGCCGTTCCGGCCGGCCCGGCCTTCCCCGTCGTCGCCGCCCTCGCCACGGTCGTCGGTCCGCGGCAGTACGGAGTTCAACCGGCCTTCCGCCAGTTTGAGGAGCCGCTCCGCCTCCTCTCGGACGATCCGGTGGTCCAGCCCTTCGAAGACGCAGGTCGCCAGCAGGAAAGCCAGCCCGTCCGCGTCGTCGCACAGGCTCCTGATGAGGTCCGGCGCCTCACCCTCGGCGAGGAAGCTCAGCCGGTTCCGGATGTCGGACCGCTCCGCCCCGCCTTCCCCGGAAGCGACCACGGCGGCGACCAGTTCGGCGACTTCCGCGGGGACGAGTTCGGGCACCAGAAGCTCGTCCAGCAACCCCTTCTCCAGGCCGCCGAGCAGTCGCTCGCGCTCCGCCGGATCCGGTACCGCCGCCTGGAACCGCTCCTCGAACACCGCCCGCGGCGCGGGCGGCCGGTACCGCACCGGACTGACGTGAAGGTCCCGCTCCAGGCTCCGTACCAGGCCGGGGTCGTACGGAAGCACCACCACCATGCGCGCGTGCGCCTCGGTCAGCAGGCGCCGCAGGTTGCCGACCACCGCGGGTTTCAACGGTTGTTTGAGCAGTAGGCCGTCCACCAGGTATCCGCGCGCCTCGGTGTGGGTGGGCCGCCAGGAGGAGAGGTCGGTGTCATTGTCGACCGCGCGCAGCGCCATGCTCTCGCCGCTGTGGTGGTACAGGAGGTTGAGAGCCGCGGTCCGCCGTCCGGTTCCGGGTTCGCCGGTGAGGAAGAGGACTCGGGTGTCGAGCTTCTCCAGGGCCGCGGGGAACCAGTCCGGCTTCGCGAAGCCCAGCCGCGCCTCCAGGATCTCGGCTTCGGATACGGGCCCCTCGTACGCCTCGGCTCGTCGGCCGCCTGGGCCGGCCGCCCACTCCTGGTTCTTCACATGCTGACCGCCGTGCACGGAACCCGCGTTGACGTTCGCGCCCGGCGCGAAGATGAAGGACTGCTGCCGGTCCGCGTCCACGTACGGGCCGAAGACCGCGTCGGCGTGCTGGTATCCGTACGCGTTCTCGTCGCCGTAGCCGTCGAAGTCGTCATAGTCGTCGTCGGGTCCGTCGGACTCGTCCTCGCCGAGTCGGCTCCCCGGACTCTTCGGCGTCTCGCCCGGCCTCTCGTTCGCCGTACCGTCCTGTGCACCAGGCGCGGCACTGGCCGACCCGCCGGTCAGCTCGCCGATCGGCGCCCTGTGCGGCGCCCCGGGCCACTGCTCCGCCGTCTTCCCCGAGCGGTCCGGGCCGCCGTCGGGCCCCGCCCGCCCGTCCCCCGGGCTCACTGGTGCCTCGACTTCTTGTCGCCCCGAACCGTGTCGCCCTGGTTGCCGTGGACGGTCCCCGCCTTGTTGCCGCCGAAGTGGTCGCCGCCCACATCCGTGTTGCTGATGCTCTGACCGCCGTGCACCGTGCCGGTGTTCAGGTTTCCCTTGTCCGCCCTGTTCGTCACCGTCCGGCGCGAACCGCCGCCTTTGCGCCGTCGCGGCTCGGGCTCCGCGTCCGCGCGCCGGGTCTCCTGGTCCTCGATCACCTGGTCGCCCAGGATGTGACGGTCGTAGAGATTCCCGGACGGGACAGGGACGTACAGCCAGGCCCGCTGAGCGAATGTCTTGTCCTCGACCGCCGCCGGCACCTCGATGAAGTAGTCGAGATGACGGCCGGTGTAGCCGCTCACCACCGCGTCCTGGAAACAGCGGTCGGAGAGGATGGCTGCCACCTGCGTGACGTTCTCGCTGGAAGCGGCCAGCATCGCCTTGACCGGACGGGAGTCGAGCAGGCGGTGCGTGTCGTTGCGGGGCGTGCCCTTGCCGTCGTACTTCTCCCCCGAGTCGGTCACGGGCCCAATGTTCAGGCTGACCCGGAGCCGGATGCGAACGGCCCCCACCGAGTGCACATTGAACTCGGTGAGCACGTCCTGGAGCGTGCTGAGCCAGGGGTGGATGACGAAGGGCATCGCCCCCGGGTCGAAGCCGAATACGTAACCGTCCCCTTTGGCGTCGGGAAACCTCCTCTCCTCCCAGACCTCCGGGATGCCCGCGCGCTCGAAGGACTGCTGGAGAAGCTGCGGAATGGCATTGCTGATGACGATGTGCTCACTGGCCGGGTATCCGGTGAAGTCCTTGGCGTCGACGGCCACGATTCCCCGGTACGGCGGGAGTCGCCGGCTCCGGAGGTTGGGGCCGTTGATCGCTTCGGGCTGTTCGGAGGAGCGCGGGAAGGACGGGTTCATGGCGGTTTCCTCTCGGAGACGGACTCTCGAAGTCGCTCCGGACCGGGTGCGGTCCGGGCACCCGCGGCGGTGAAGACGGTCCGGCCGCCGCCGATGCCCTTCGAGGTTCGCGAACGCGCGTGATCCGTTCCGCTGCCTCAGTGCGGATGGCAAGTGATGCACGTCACATTCACGGCTGCCCGAAGAAGCGCCGCCCGAGAGTCGCCTCCCGAGGCCGCACCCGCCCCCGCGGGCGACAGCCGCGACAGCGTCAGCCGCCGAGAGACTCCACGGCCCGACGCAGCGCGGGCAGGTCGTCGATCACGATGCGCATGCGCCGAGTGCGCACCCGGCACGGCTCCAGCTTGCGCAGCAGGTCGGTGACGGTGTTGCGGTGGATACGCAGATGCTGAGCCAACTCCTCGTGCGTGAGGGCGAGTTCCAGGGACCGTTCGGCGCAGGGGCCGGGCCAGTTCGAGATGTCGGCGATCCGCACCAGGGCCGCGGCCAACCGGGGCAGGACGTCTCCGCCACCGCGAGCCTGCGTCGATTCCCGCAGCCGGGTGAGGGCATAGCGCACCAGGACCGGTGAGAGGTCGCGCGCGGCGACGAACCGAATGAACTCCTCCCTGCCCATGACCGCGACCTCGCACCGGAGCAGCGTCTCCACGCTCGCCAGCCGGCCTCCCCCGCCGAGCACGGCCACCTCGCCCAGCAGGTCCCCGGGCCCGCGGAAGGCCAGCAGAGTGAGCGCCCCGTTCCGCTCGGTCCGCACGACCTTCAGGACACCGCTGAGTACGGCCAGCACATGGGTGCCGGGCTCTTCCTGTCTCAGCAGCAACTCGCCGGGCGGGTGCCAACGCCGGCGCGACCGCCGCACGAGATCCGCCCAGACCCCCTCACCGGCGAGATCCCGTAACGTCCGGCCACCAGAATCCGCCGCCTCCCCTGAGGAGCACGCGTAGTCACTCATGGGACGACCCTAGGAAGACACCATTCCGCCGCGCAGGCGAACGGACGGTTCCGCCACGTACGCCCCGCCGGGGCTCACCACGCCCGACCCGCGAATAAAAAAGCCCCGGTCCGTATTGACGGCCGGGGTATTTCTCTGCGTATATTGGGGGTTTCCATGTCTACCTTGAATATTAGACATAGCCCATCCCTCACTTTCACAAGGTATCCGAGCGGAGCTGAATTGTCAAATACGGAATTGCGAGACGAGCAGGAATTCATCGATCTGCTCCACGAGCGGCTGGCCGAGCTGCGGGACGGGGCCGAGGAGGCGGTGCGGGAGGTGCTGCCGGTCGAGGGGAACAGCCATCAGGCGCGGCTGGAGCGCGAGGTGCTGGTGGCCGAGCGGTCCGGGCTGCTGGCGGCGTTCAACGCCGGGGAGAGCGGGCTCTGCTTCGGGCGGCTGGCGTTCCGGGACGGGCGCGACCACCACATCGGGCGGATCGGGATGCGGCGCGACGACGCGGACCGGACGCCGCTGGTCGTCGACTGGCGGGCCGACATCGCGCGGCCGTTCTACCTCGCGACCGGGCACACCCCGATGGGGCTCCGCCGGCGGCGGCACATCACCACCGCGGGGCGGCAGGTCACCGCGCTCCACGACGAGCTGATGGACCTCACCGACACCGTCCGCACCGGGCACGAGGGCTCCGACGCCGACGCCGTGCTGCTGGCCTCGCTGGACGCGGCGCGCACCGGCCGGATGCACGACATCGTGCAGACGATCCAGGCCGAACAGGACCGGATCATCCGCGCCCCGCACCGCGGCATCCTCGTCGTGGAGGGCGGGCCCGGCACCGGGAAGACCGTGGTGGCGCTGCACCGGGCCGCGTACCTCCTCTACGCGCACCGGGAGCTGCTCGCCCGCCGGGCCGTCCTGATCGTCGGGCCGAACCCGGCGTTCCTCGGCTACATCGCGGAGGTGCTGCCCTCGCTCGGCGAGACCGGCGTGCTGCTCGCCACGCCCGGCGACCTCTTCCCCGGCGTGACCGCGACCGGCGCCGACACCGCGCGCGCCGCCGAGGTCAAGGGCGGTGCGGCGATGGCCGACGCGCTGGCCCGGTTCGTACGGGACCGGCAGGCGGTGCCGCCGCGCGGCGAGCCCATCGTGATCGACCACGAGGACGGCGAACTGCTGCTGGACGAGGACATCGCGTGCGACGCGCGGCACGCGGCGCGCGCGACCGCGTTGCCGCACAACCTCGCGCGGCCGCACTTCGCGTTCCACGTCATCGACGCGCTCACCGCGCAGCTCACGGACCGGATCGGCGCGGACCCGTACGGCGGGCCCAACCTCCTCGGGCCGGACGACACCGCCATGCTCGGCAAGGCGATC
This sequence comes from Streptomyces sp. NPDC050617, assembly GCF_040654795.1. NCBI lineage: Bacteria > Bacillati > Actinomycetota > Actinomycetes > Kitasatosporales > Streptomycetaceae > Streptomyces > Streptomyces sp. NPDC050617. The sequence continues at coordinate 24,511 of NZ_JBFAIS010000002.1, forward strand.
GCGGCCAGCGCCGACGTGCACGCCGCCATCGCGGAGCTGTGGCCGTCCCTCACGCCGGAGGAGCTGGTCGCCGACTTCCTCGCCGAGCCCGTGCACCTGGACGAGCGGGACGCCGAGGCGATCCGGCGCCCCGGCGGCGGTGGGCAGGACTGGACGCCCGCCGACGTCCCGCTGCTCGACGAGGCCGCCGAACTGCTCGGCGACGACGACTCCGCGGCGCGCGCCGCCGCCGAGGCCGAGCAGCAGGAGCGGATCGCGTACGCGCAGGGGGTGCTCGACCTGTCCCACGGTTCGCGTACGTACGAGTTCGAGGACCTCGACGAGGAGGACTCCGAGGTGCTGGCCGCGCACGACCTGGTCGACGCGGAACGGCTCGCCGAACGCCAGGAGGAGGCCGACCACCGCAACGCCGCCGAACGGGCCGCGGCCGACCGTACCTGGGCCTTCGGCCACATCATCGTGGACGAGGCGCAGGAGCTGTCCGCGATGATGTGGCGGCTGCTGATGCGCCGCTGCCCGACGCGTTCGATGACGCTGGTCGGCGACCCGGCGCAGGCGGCGGAGCCGGGGGGCTGCGGTTCGTGGGAGGCGATCCTGGCGCCGCACGTCGGGGACCGCTGGAAGCGCGTACGGCTCGGGGTCAACTACCGGACGCCCACCGAGATCATGGAGATCGCGGCGGCGGTGCCGCGCGCCGCGGACCCGTCCTTCGAGCCGCCGCGCTCGATCCGCTCCACGGGCGTACGGCCATGGGCGCGACGCACCGGGGACCTGGCCCGGGCGGTGGCGGAGGCCGTGCAGCGGGACAGGGAAGAAGTACGAGGGGAGGATCGCGATGCTTCCGGGCATCTCGCGGTGATCGCTCCGCTCGGCCTGCACGGCGAACTCGCCGCCGCGCTGCCGCAGGCGTCCGCCGGCCGTTCCCCGGATCTGACCAGGCCGGTGGTGCTGCTCGACCCCCGGCAGGCCAAGGGGCTGGAGTTCGACGCGGTCATCGTCGCGGAGCCGGAGGAGTTCGGGGCGAGCGATCTGTACGTGGCGCTGACCCGGGCTACGCAGCGGCTGGGGGTGATATACACGGGCGCGCTGCCGCTGGGGCTGGAGTTTCCCGTGATGACGGCGACGGAGTGACGGCGGCCGGACCCGGTGGCGGGGCCGGACCCGGGGGCGGGGCTGGACCCGGGGGCGGGGGTGGACCTAGCACCACCCCGAAGAGGCCACGTCACCGTATGCCGCCGGGCCCGCGGATTCGGGATCGTAATCGTAGAGGAGCTTCACCGCCCACTCGCTCTCACACGCATACGCATACGAATCCGGGGACCGTCATGAGCCTGAGCACCAGTGCCCTGTCTTACGCTGCGGCGTCCGAGCCTCACGCCGGTCCGGCGGACGCCCCGGCGGAGGCTCCTGCGAAAAGGCTCGGCTTCTGGCGCGCGCCGTTCTCGGCCGTCACGTACCGGGAGTTCGGCCACATCCTCGCCTCGCTGCCGATCGCCGTCGTCGGTTTCGCCTTCGCCCTGACGATGTTCTCGGTCGGCGCGGTCCTCGCCGTCACGGTGCTCGGGCTGCCCGTACTGGCCGGGATGCTGGCCGGTGCGCGCGGGCTGGGGGCGGCGGAGCGCCGGCGGGCGGCGGACAAGCTCGGCCTCCAGGTCGCCGCGCCCGCGCCCGTATCGGCGCCGCGCGCGCCGGGTTTCTGGTCCGGGCAGCGGGCGCGGCTGGGGGACGCGGCGGGGTGGCGCGCGTTCCTCTTCCAGCTGGTCATGTTCCCGTGGCGGATGGTGAGCTTCGTCCTGTCGACGACCGTGCTGCTGGTCGGCTGGGCGGTCGCGCTGCTCCCCGCGTACAACTGGGTCTTCCCGCACTACGTCGGCTGGCCCGGCTACCGCCTGTTCGACTTCACCTCGAACGGCGTGCACCACCAGTACTACCTCACCTCGCCCTTCCAGCTCGCCGGGGTCTCCCTCGTCGGCCTGGTCATCGTCTTCCTCACCCCGAAGCTGATCCGCGCCCTGACGAACGTCGACCGGGCGGCGGTTCGCGGGATGCTCGGGTAGGCGGGCAGGCGGGCAGGCGGAGAGGCGGGGAACCGGGCGGGCGGGGCGGTCTATCCCCGCACCGCCGCCGCCACATGGTCCCGGAACCAGCGGTGGCCCGGGTCGGCCGCGTTGCGGGGGTGCCAGGCCATGCCCAGGTTCAGGGGGGCCAGGTCCAGGGGGATGGGGAAAGTGCGCAGGCCCATGGCCGTCGTCGTGTCAGGGAGCCAGTCGGTCAGGGTGAGGGCCACCAGGTCCGTGGTGCGGGCCAGCATCATCGCGCTCGTATGGCTGGGCACGACCACCGCCGTGCGGCGGCGCAGGCCGAGTTCGGCCAGGGCGCTGTCGATGGGGCCGAAGCGCTTGCCCTGGCGGGAGATGCCGATGTGGTCGGCGGCGGCGAAGCGGCGCGCGTCGATGCGACCCTCGAAGAGCGGGTGGCCGCTGCGGGCGATGCCCACCAGGGGCAGTCGGGCGAGCTGCCGGGTCCGGATCTCCGGGTCCAAGTCGCCCAGTACGCCCAGTTCGACGTCCACCCAGCCCTGCCGCAGCGCGGGACCGCCCTCCACCGCCTCCGGCAGGAACACGACGTCGACGTGCGGGGCCTCCTCGTGGATGCGCTCGGTCAGCGTTCCGGCCAGCCCCACCAGCAGCAGGTCGGTGGTCTGTACGGTGAACGTCCGCTGAAGGTGCACGGCGTCGAAACCCGCTCCGGGCCGTAGGACGTTGTCGCAGCCGCGCAGCAACTCCCGTACTTCCTCCCGGAGTTCCAGGGCGCGCGGGGTCGGGACCATGCCCTGGCCGGCCCGGACCAGCAGCGGGTCGCCGACGGTCCGGCGCAGCCGGGCCAGCGTGCGGCTGGCCGCCGCGGGCGAGGTGCCGAGCCGTTCGGCGGCTCGGGTCACACTGTTCTCCTGGAGCAGGGCGTCGAGTGCCCGTAGCAGATTGAGATCCATACCCGCACCCTTATGAGCTGCATTTTTACTTCCGCGACAAAGATTAGCTGCTGATCTTTGCATTGTCGGACAGCCCCCTCCGCCGCGACAGTGGACATGTCCGCAGGCCCCGATACGGACACTCCCGGTCGACAAGGACTCGGGGTCTCCGCCAAGAACCACGAAGTACACGAAGGAACAGCACACTCATGATCGTCATCACCGCACCCACCAGCACCATCGGCCGCGTCCTCGTCGGCGACCTGCTCGCCCGCGGCGCTCGGCTGCGGCTCGTCGCTCGCGACCCCTCGCGGCTCGCCCCCGAGGTCCGCGAACGGGCCGAGGTCGAGGTGGTCACGGGCTCGCACGGCGACCCCGCCGTCATCGACCAGGCGTGCGCCGGGGCCGAGGCCGTCTTCTGGCTCGCCCCAGACGACGGGTCCGCGCCGAGCACCGAGGCCGCCTACGTCGACTTCACCCGCCCCGCGTGCGACGCGTTCGCGCGGCACGGCGTCAAGCGCGTCGTGGGCATCTCCGCCCTCGGCCGCGGCACGGCGCTGGCCGACCGCGCCGGGCTGGTGACCTCGTCGCTCGCGATGGGCGACCTGATCGCCGCCTCGGGCGTCGCCTACCGGGCCGTGACCTGCCCGTCGTTCATGCACAACCTGCTCAACCACGCCCGGGCGATCAAGGAGAAGGGCATGTTCTTCATGATGGCCGACCCCGACCTGAAGAGCCCCACCGTCGCCACCCGCGACATCGCCGCCACCGCCGCCCGGCTGCTGCTCGACGACGCGTGGACCGGCGCCGGGGAGGTTCCCTGCCTCGGCCCCGAGGACCTCTCGCCCAACGAGATGGCGCGGATCATCTCCGAGGTCCTCGGCACGGACGTCGGCTACCAGCAGATCCCGGGCGCGGCCCTCAAGGACCGGCTCACCGGTTTCGGGATGACCGACGCGATGGCCCAGGGGATGGTCGACATGTTCGACGCCAAGAACCAGGGACTGGACCTCGCCCAGCCGCGTACGGCCGAGTCGACGACCCCGACGACGTTCCGGCAGTGGTGCGAGGAGGTCCTCAAGCCGGCCGTCGCAGCCGCCTGAGCTGTCCGCCTGAGGGTGCCGGCCGGGCTACGGGTGGTGGTGGTACAGGCGATCCGCCCGTACGGCCTGTATCGCCTATATCACCTCTGCGGCCCGTACCGCTGGCGCCCGCACCCGCGCCGATTGCCCCTCCCCCGGAGGACGCCCTTCGGGAAGCACGCCCTCCGGTAAGTCGGTTACAGCGCCAGCGACTTGAAGGCCCGTGCCTGGTCCGTGATGGCGCGCTCCGTGGGCAGTCGCTCCATGGACGACGCGCCGAAGAAGCCCGCGATCCCCTCGGTGTGGTCCAGGACGTACCGCGCGTCCTCGGGCTCCGCGATCGGGCCGCCGTGGCAGAGCACGATGATGTCGGGGTTGACCCGCTTCGCGGCGTCGTGCATCTCCTGTACTGCTGCCGCCGCCTGATCGAGCGTCAGGGCCGTGGCCGCCCCGATGGAGCCCTTGGTCGTGAGCCCCACATGCGGTACGAGGACGTCCGCGCCCGCCCGCGCCATCTCGGCCGCCTGGTCGGCGTCGAAGACGTAGGGGGCGGTGAGCAGTTCGCGTTCGTGCGCCTGGCGGATCATGTCGATCTCCAGGCCGAAGCCCATCCCCGTCTCCTCCAGGTTCTCGCGGAACTTGCCGTCGTAGAGGCCGACGGTCGGAAAGTTCTGTACGCCCGTGAAGCCGACGGCCTTCAGCTGGTCCAGGAAGTTGCCCATGATGCGGAAGGGGTCGGTGCCGCAGACCCCGGCGAGTACGGGTACGTCCCGTACGACCGGCAGCACCTCGCCCGCCATGTCCAGCACGATGGCGTTGGCGTCCCCGTACGGCAGCAGGCCCGCGAGGGAGCCGCGGCCGGCCATCCGGTAGCGGCCGGAGTTGTAGATGATCAGCAGGTCGACGCCGCCGGCCTCGGCGCACTTCGCGGACAGGCCGGTGCCCGCGCCCGCGCCGATGACGGCGCGGCCGGCGCTCACCTGCCCGGTCAGACGTGCCAGGGCTGTTGTGCGGTCCATGCGGCCCATGCGGTCCATGCGGTCCATGCGGTCCATGCGGTCCATGCGGTCCATGCGGTCCATGGTGAGGTCCTCCATCGGTGCTGCGTCGTGCTGGGTTGTGCTGTACGGGGCTGGGTTGTGCTGTACGGGGCCGGGTGAGGCTGCGTCGTGCCGGTCGTAACAGAGCTGCGCGGTATCAAGGCAGCGCCGTGTCGAAGCTGCGTCGCATCAAGATCAAAGCTGCGCCGTATCGTCCTCCCCCGCCTCCCGCCGCCCCCCGATCATCCGGTCCAGCAGTTCCGCCGCCGCCACCGCGAACGAGGCGTCGTTGAGGTGCGCGTCCACCTCCCGCAGTTCCACCGCGCTCCCCCCGATGGCCCCGCGCAGCGCTGCCAGCCCCGCCGCGTCGGCGGCCGGGTCGTGGAACGGGCCGCCCTCGGCGTCCACCGCCGAGACGCCGCCCAGCGGCCACATGACCGCCGCCGGCCCGTGCGCCGCGGCCAGCTTGCGGCCGATGACGTCGCCCAGCGCGGCCATCTCCTCGGACGTGGTGCGCATGAGGGTGACGGTGGGGTTGTGGACCAGGAAGCGGCGGTCGGCGAAGCGCGGCGGAACGGTGTCCGCGGGGCCGAAGTTGACCGCGTCCAGCGCGCCGGGCGCGACCACCTGCGGTATGCCCGCGCGCCCGGCCGCGGTGAGGCGGTCGGGGCCGGCGCTGAGGACGCCGCCGACCAGTTCGTCGGCGAGTTCGGTGGTGGTCAGGTCGAGGACCCCGGCGAGGAACCCGCCCGCCGCCAGTTTCTCCAGCGCCCGGCCGCCCGAACCGGTGGCGTGGAAGACCAGCACCTCGTAGCCGAGCTCCTCCAGGCGGGCGCGGGCGGCGTCGACGGCGGGCGTGGTGATGCCGAACATGCTGGCGCCGATCAGTTCGCGCTCCCGTGCGGGCGCGGCGCTCAGGCTCCGCTCGTACCGGGCGGCCATCCCGGCGGCGGCCGCCACCGCGTTGCCCATGACGAGCCGGGAGACGGAGTTGATGCCCGCGACGTCGACCACGCTGTACATCAGGGTGATGTCGCTGCTGCCGACGTACGGGCCGACGTCCCCCGCGGCCATCGTGGAGACCAGCAGCTTCGGCACGCCGATCGGCAGCGACTGCATCGCCCGCGCCGCGATGGACGAACCGCCGCTGCCCGCCACCGCCAGCACCGCGTGCAGCCGGCCCTGCCGGTGCAGTTTGGCGATCACCCGGTCGGCGCCCTCGGCCATGGCCTGCACCGCCGCGCCGCGGTCCGCGCCCGCACGCAGCGCCGTCACGTCGTGCCCGGCGGCGCTCGCGACGGTGGCGGCGTCCACGTCGCCGGGGAACGCGCCCTCGGGCAGCGGCATCACCCCGGCGTCGACGACCACGACCTCGCAGCCGGTCTCGCGGAGCCGCTCCGCCAGCCACGCGTACTCCGCGCCCTTGGTGTCCAGCGTCCCGAGCAGCACCACGCTCGCCATGTCCTTCTCCTTTGAACGGACGGTCGGTGCTCCGATCATCGACCGGTCGCCGACCCCCGCCAAAGACCACTTCGGGCGAATTGGCCTGGAGCGCGTAGATGGAGATGCAATGCGGGGGCGGCGGGGGCAGCGATGATGTCGGGCATGGACCGTATCCCTCCCACCCGGCTGTCGCGCCTGCTCACCGGCTGGACCAAAGGCGGCACGGAGGCGCTGCCCCGCCTCCTCGCGGACGCGCTGCGCGAACTGGCCGAGCGCGGCGACGTGCCGGCCGGCACCGTGCTGCCCGCGCAGCGCGTACTGGCGGCGGCGCTGGGCGTCAGCCGCTCCACGGTGACGGCCGCGTACGGGCAGCTGGAGGCCGAAGGGTGGCTGGAGAGCCGGCAGGGCAGCGGGTCGCGGCTGCGCGGCGCGGGCGCGGCCGACGCGCCCGCGAGCGAGGGGCGGCTCGCCGGGTTCGGGGCCCGCGACGGCGGCATCGACCTGTCCAGCGGGGCACTGGACGGCCTGCCCTCGGTCGCCGACGCGGTACGCGACCTGCCGGCCCGCGATCTCGCGGCGGCGCTGCTGGACGACGGCTACCAGCCGTACGGGCTGCCGGCGCTGCGCGAGGCGATCGCCGGGTACCACCGGGCTGCGGGGCTGCCGACCGCGGCCGACCAGATCCTCGTCACGGCCGGGTCCCAGCAGGCCGTATGGCTGATCACGCAGGGGCTGGTGCAGCCCGGCGACAGCGTGATCGTGGAGGACCCGACGTACCGCGGGGCGCTGGAGGCGCTGCGGGCGCGCGGGGCGCGGCTCGTCCCGCTGGCGGCGGACACCGGGCCCGCCGCCCTCGGCCGCCTCGTCGGCCACATCCGGCCCCGGCTGTTCTACGTGCAGCCGGCCGTCCACAACCCCACCGGCCGGGCGCTGGACGCGCGTACCCGGCAGGCGTGGACGGGTGTGCTGGCCGAGCACGGCCTGTACACCGTCGAGGACAACTCCTACGCGGAACTCGCCCTGCGCGACGACTCCGCGCCCGAATCCCTCGCCGCGCGGCTGCCGCCCGCCTCCACCGCGACCGTCGGCACGATGTCCAAGCTGTTCTGGGGCGGCCTCCGGCTGGGCTGGGTACGCGCCTCCCCCACCGTCATCGCCCGGCTCGCCGAGATCAAGAAGTCCGTGGACCTGGCCTGCCCGGTCGTGGAGCAGCTGGTGGCCGTGCGGCTCCTCCAGCGGCTGCCGGAGGCCCGCGCGCTGCGCCGCGCCCGGCTGCGCGACCGGCTGGCGGAGACCGAGCGGCTGCTACGGGCACGGGTCCCCCACTGGCGCTGGGAACGGCCGGCCGGGGGCTCCGCCCTGTGGGTGGAGATCCCCGGCGCAGATACCGAGGCCACGGCTCAACTCGCCCGGCGGGCCGGGGTGTTCGTCGTGCCGGGTCCCGCCTTCTCCGCCGTGGACGGCTTCCGCCACCATCTGCGGCTGCCGTTCGCCGACGCGGACGGGAGGCTGGAGAAGGCGCTGCCGGTGCTGGAGGAGTGCGCGGCGCAGAGCCGGGCGCGGTGACCGTACGGGCGTACCGCCGTCAGTCGCTGGTGAGGATGGCCAGCTGCTGGGTCGCGCGGGTCATGGCGACGTAGCGGTCGACGGCGCCTTCGATGCCGTCGCCGAAGCCGTCCGGGTCGATGAGGACGACGAGATCGAATTCCAGCCCCTTCGAGAGCTCGGGGGTGAGGGACCGAATGCGGGACGACGACCGTGTGCGGGACGACGATCGTGTGCGGGACGACGATCGTGTGCGGGACGACGACTGTGTGCGGGACGACGATCGTGTGCGGGACGACGACTGTGTGCGGGACGACGCCTGGAATTGGAAGGGGACCGTCCGGTCCGGCGGGCTGTCGATGACGCAGGCGATCCCCTCGCCGTCGGCGTGTTCGGCGAGCCAGGCTCCGAGCACCTCGTCCAGGTCCGCGACGGAACCGTGGGTGACGGGGATGCCGCTGCTGCGGATGGAGGCGGGCACGTTGGCGTCCGGGAGGACGGCGCGGATGGCCGGTTCGGCTTCCGTCATGACCTCTTCCGGGGTGCGGTAGTTGATGCCCAGGGTGGCCACGGTGACGCGGTCGATCCCGGCCCGTTCCAGCCGCTCCCGCCAGGTCTCCGTGAAGCCGTGCCGGGCCTGGGCGCGGTCGCCGACGATGGTGAAGCTGCGGGAGGGGCAGCGCTGGAGCAGCATCTGCCATTCGGCGTCGGTCAGTTCCTGCGCCTCGTCGACGATGATGTGCGCGAACGGGCCGGCGAGCAGGTCGGGTTCGGGCCCGGTCAGCGCGTCCTCGTCGATGAGGGAGTCCTGGAGGTCCCGTCCGCGCAGCATCCCGACCGCGCCCTGGCTCTCGTCGATCTCGCTGTTCTCCAGGATGTCGGCGATGACGTCGGCCCGGCGGGCGCGTTCGGCGGCGACGGCGGCCTCGCGGCGGCGCTTGCGCGCGGAGGCCGCCGGGTCGCCGAGCCGCTGCCGGGCGGCGTCGAGGAGCGGCAGGTCGGAGACGGTCCACGCCTTGGCGTCGGCGCGCTGGAGCCTGCGGATGTCCTCGGGGGCGAGCCAGGGGGCGCATGTGCGCAGGTAGGCGGGGACGGTCCAGAGGTCGCCGACGAGATCGTCCGCGTCGATCATCGGCCAGGCGCGGTGGAGGGCCCGGAGCAGGTCGCGGTCCTGGCGGAGGGAGCGCCGGAGCATGTCGGGGGTGGGCGCCCCGCTGTCGCCTTCCCCGCCTTCCCCGCCTTCTCCGTCCTCACCGGCCTCTCCGTCCTCGCGGGGGTCGAAGCCGCCGTCCTTGTCGACCAGGATCGTGAGCAGTTCCTCCAGGATCTGGTCGCGGGCCTCGTTGTGCGGGGTGCCGGGTTCGACGGCGTCGAAGGCGGCGGCCCAGTCGGCGGGGCTCAGCCAGATGTCGGACCAGTGGCTGGAGACGGTCATCCCCTCGGCGGGCGGCTCCTCGTAGATGCCGACGGCGGGCTCGACCGCCTTGACCAGGTCGGCGGATGCCTTCAGGGCGGCGACCCGCGGATCGTCCTCGACGGCGGCGCCGGCGCCCTCGGCGACGAGGTCGCGCAGGACGCAGGTCTGCACGCCCTCTTCGCCGAGGCTGGGCAGGACGTCGGAGACGTAGGCGAGGTAGGGGCGGCTGGGGCCGACGAACAGGACGCCGCCGCGGCGGTGGCCGAGGCGGGGGTCGGAGTAGAGGAGGTGCGCGGCGCGGTGCAGGGCGACGACGGTCTTGCCGGTGCCGGGGCCGCCGTCGACGACGAGGGCGCCGCGGGAGCCCGCCCGGATGACGGCGTCCTGGTCGGCCTGGATGGTGGCGAGGACGTCGCGCATCCGGTCCGAACGGCTGCCGCCGAGACTGGCGATGAACGCGGACTGGTCGTCGAGCGCGGCGTGCCCCTGGAGCCCGTCGGCGGTGAAGACCTCGTCCCAGTAGTCGCTGATACGGCCGCGGGTCCAGCGGTACCGGCGGCGGCTGGCGAGGCCGAGCGGGTTGGCGTGGGTGGCGGCGAAGAACGGCTCGGCCGCCGGTGAACGCCAGTCCAGCAGGAGCCTGCGGCCCGTACTGTCGGTGAGCCCGAGGCGTCCTATGTACACGGGCTCGGGGCTGTCCTCGGGGACGATGCGCCCCAGGCACAGGTCCAGCCCGAAACGGCGCAGGGCGCGCAGCCGCCCCGTCAGCCGGTGGACCTCCGCGTCCCGGTCCATCGCCGCCCGCCCGATGCCGCCGGGCGCTTTACGGGCCTCGGCGAGCCGGTCGGAGAGTTCGGCGATCGTCTGCTCCAGGCTCTCCGCCAGCGCCGCGAAGTGCCGCTCGTCACCGCCGATCAGCGCCGGGTCCGCCTTGGCGGAGAGGTGGTCGGGAAGGTCGAATGCACTGGTGGCCAGAGAACTCATGCCGACACCTCCACGACATCACCGCACGCCCCATAAACCGACAACAAAATACGCACTTCTCGAATCCCCCATTTAGCGAAGTTCCGCCCTCGGCCCGCAGATTCTGCCCCACCAACGGGGCCTTGCCGCAAGCCCCCCAGTGCGCTATATGTTGAGAGTGGCAAGGGGTGGGTTTTCCTCCTTGCCTTTCTTGTTGCTTTCACCGCCGCCGACTCTTGTTCAGCGGCGGGCCCCGCCCCCGATCACCTTGGTTCGAGAGCGACGCCCGCCCGCGTCTCGCTTAGATACTCGGCTATCTATACACTCAGATGTATGGACACGCCCTGGGTGATCGAGGTCGAACCGGAGGTCCGGCATTGGCTGGACAACCTGCCCGATCGCGACTACCTCCAAGCAGAGCATGCAGCCGAACGCTTGCTGGACTCGCCGACCACCTTGGCCGAGCCGTTCGGCCGCCACCTGGGCGATGGCCTGCGCGAATTGCGGTTCACACTTGGCCACGACGGCAACGCCATTCGCCTGACCTACTGGCTGGCGCCCGGACGCCGGATCGTTCTCCTGACGGTCTTCCGCAAGACGAGGATGCGGGAGGAAGCCGAGGTCGATCGGGCCAGACAGGTTCGCAAGTCCTGCGAGGCCGAACACGAAGCCGCGCATGAGGTGTTCACCCGTGACGTCACGAAGGGAGACAGCTGATGAGCCACGCCCAGTGGAAGCTGGCGCGGGAGCGCAAGATCGCCGAGGGGTACGTGGAATCGCCCGAGGTCGAAGCCGCGCGGACGGAGATCCGCCTGGCATTCGACCTCGGTCAGGCCGTCCACGACCGGCGCGCCCAACTGGGCATCTCCCAGGCTGAACTGGCGGAGCGGGCCCACATGACCCAGCCCCAGATCTCCAAGCTCGAACTCGGCGGCACCGTCCCGACACTCCCCTTGCTGGCACGGCTCGCGAAGGCACTGGACGCCTCGCTGAACATCGCCCTCGACGGCGACACCTCCACCGTCGCCTTCACTCCGCACGCCGCATAGGCACCGCCGGACGCACCTGGGCAACCGTCAGCGGCCGGCACGTGCGTGGCGTGGGACGATTTTGGGGCGGGTTGTGGGATTGCCGTACCGAAGTGACCGCCCCTACCGAAGGACGAGCGTTCATGCGCGACGAGACGATCAGTGGGTTTCTGGAGCGGCTCGCGGGGCGGGTGCCCGCGCCTGGGGGTGGTGCGGTGGCGGCGTTGCACGCGGCGCAAGGGGCGGCGTTGCTGGGGATGGTGGCGCGGTACAGCACCGGGGAGAAGTACGCCGCGCACGCGGACGTCATCGGGCGGATCACCGCTGAGAGCGACGCGCTGCGCGAGGCGGCGCTGCGGCTGGCGGAGGAGGACGCCGCGGCGTTCACCTCGGTGACCGAGGCGTACAAGCTGCCCAGGGGCGATGACGCGGCCAAGGCCGCGCGGTCCGCCGCCATCGCCGAGGCGCTGATCGGCGCGGGGCGGGCGCCGGCCGCGGTGATCGCCGTCGCCGCGTCCGTCGTCGCGTTGGCCGAGGAGCTGCTGCCGGTCGGCAACCGCAACGTCGTCACCGATGTCGCGGCCGCCGCCGAAGCCGCCCGCGCCGCCGCGGCCACCGCCCGCGTGAACGTCGAGATCAACCTCGGCGGCATCAAGGACGAGCGGGTCCGCGCCGAACTGACCGCCGAGGCCGCCCGCGCCGACGGCCTCGCGGCCCGCGCCGAGCAGATCACGGCCGCCGTACGCAAGGAGATCGGACAACAGTGAGCGCAACTCCCCTGAACGGCAAGGAACTCGCCGCCTCCCTCCGCGCCTCCACCGCCGCCGAGGCCGCCCGCCTCACCGCCGCCGGCTCCCCGCCCCGGCTCGCCGTCGTCGTCGCGACGGCCGACGAGTCCAGCGCCTGGTACGTACGCTCCATCGCCAAGGCCGCCGCCAAGGCCGGCATCGGCTGCGACGTCGTCGATCTCGGCGAGCACGCCGCCCCCGACGCCATCCGGGCGAAGCTGGCCGAGCTGTCGGCCGATCCCGGCGTGCACGGCGTCATCCTTCAGACGCCGCTGCCGGAGGGGGCTTCGCTGGAGGAGCTGGCCGGGGCCATCGCGTTCGAGAAGGACGTGGACGGCGCCAATCCGCTCTCCCTGGGGCGGCTGGCCGCCGGGCTCCCCGCGTTCGCCCCGGCCACCGCCGAGGCCGTCGTACGGATTCTGGAGCACCACCGCGTCGAGCTGACCGGCCGGCACGTCGCGGTCGTCGGGCGCTCGAACGTCGTCGGCAAACCCGCCGCGCACCTGCTCCTCGACAAGAACGCCACCGTCACGGTCTGCCATTCGCGCACCAAGGACCTCGCGGCCGTCACCTCCGCCGCCGACGTCGTGGTGGCCGCCGTGGGCCGGGCCGGGCTGATCGGGGCCGAGCACGTACGGGCCGGGGCCGTGGTCGTGGACGTCGGCACCAACCCCACCGAGGACGGCGGGCTGACCGGCGATGTGGACGCCGCCTCCGTCGCCGAGCGCGCGGGCGCCCTCACGCCCGTACCCGGCGGCGTGGGGCCGGTGACCACCGCGCTGCTGTTGCAGCACACCGTACGGGCGGCGGCCCGGCGCTGACCTCCCCTCCTTCCCGCCGTGCGGGGCCCCGGAGAATTCATTGGCATTTCTCCCCATTTGTTGTGATGCTCGGTCCATGCCCACGCCCACGCCCCGCACCTTCGAAGAACTCGTCGCCGAAGCCGACTCCGTATCCGTCGACGGCTGGGACTTCTCCTGGCTCGACGGCCGCGCCACCGAGCAGCGCCCCTCCTGGGGGTACCAGCGCGCGATGGGCGAGCGGCTGGCGCGGGCGAGCGCCGCGCTCGACATCCAGACGGGCGGCGGCGAGGTGCTCGCCGGGGCGCCGGAGCTGCCCGCCCTGATGGTGGCCACGGAGTCCTGGCCGCCGAACGTCGCCAAGGCGACCGCCCTCCTCCACCCGCGCGGCGCGGCCGTCGTCGCGGACGAGGACGAGCCGCCGCTGCCGTTCGCCGACGAAGCCTTCGACCTCGTCGTCAGCCGCCACCCCGTCACCGTGTGGTGGGCGGAGATCGCCCGCGTGCTGCGGCCCGGCGGCACGTACTTCTCCCAGCAGGTCGGCCCCGCCAGCGTCTTCGAGCTCGTCGAGTACTTCCTCGGGCCGCAGCCCGAGCACATCCGCCGCACCCGCCACCCCGACGACGCCCGCCAGGCGGCCGAGGCCGCCGGGCTGGACGTCGTCGATCTGCGCGGCGAGTCCCTGCGGACCGAGTTCCACGACATCGGCGCGGTGATCTACTTCCTGCGCAAGGTGGTCTGGATGGTCCCCGGCTTCACCGTCGGGAAGTACCGCGACCGGCTGCTCGAACTGCACCGGCTGATCCAGGACGACGGCCCCTTCGTCGCGTACACCACGCGCTTTCTCATCGAGGCCCGCAAGCGTTCGTGAGACCGGCGCCCCACAGCCCCGGCACCCCACAGCCCCCTCACTCCAGCGACACCAGTTCCGCGTACTCCTCGCCCCACAGGTCCTCCGTGCCGTCCGGCAGCAGCAGCACCCGGTCCGGGCGCAGCGCCTCGATCGCGCCCTCGTCGTGCGTGACCATCACGATCGCGCCCGGGTACGAGCCGACCGCCGCCAGCACCTCACCGCGCGAGGCCGGGTCGAGGTTGTTCGTGGGCTCGTCGAGGAGCAGCACGTTCGCGCCGGAGTGCACGAGCCCCGCCAGCGCCAGCCGGGTCTTCTCGCCGCCGGAGAGCACCCGCGCCGGCTTGTCCGCGTCGTCCCCGGAGAAGAGGAACGAGCCGAGTACGTGCCGGGCCTCGCCGTCGCTCAGGTGCGGCGCGGCGTCGGCGAGGTTCTCGCGGACCGTACGGGCCGGGTCGAGCGTGTCGTGCTCCTGCGCGAAGTAGCCCAGCCGCAGGCCGTGTCCGGGCACGACGCGTCCCGAGTCGGGCTCCTCGCGCCCGGCCAGCAGCCGCAGCAGGGTGGTCTTCCCCGCGCCGTTGAACCCGAGGACGACGAGCCGGCTGCCCCGGTCGAGCGCCAGGTCCACGCCGGTGAGCACCCGCTGGTCGCCGTACGCCTTGGCCAGGCTGATCGCGGCGAGCGGCAGCCGGCCGCACGGCGCGGGCTCGGGCAGCCGGATGCGGGCGGTCTTCTCGGTCCGGCGGGCTGGTTCGAGGCCGGCGAGCATCCGGTCGGCGCGGCGCGCCATGTTCTTCGCCGCGACCGCCGTCGACACGTGCGAACGCATCTTGTCGGCCTGCGTGTGCAGCGCCGCCGCCTTGCGTTCGGCGTTCGCGCGCTCGCGGGTGCGGCGCCGCTCGTCGGCGTCGCGCTGGGCGAGATAGCCGCTCCAGCCGGTGTTGTGCACGTCGAGCGCGGCGCGCGCCGGATCGACGTGGAAGACCCGGTTGACGGTGTCGGCCAGCAGCCCCTCGTCGTGGCTGATCACGACGAACCCGCCCCGGTGGCCCGTCAGGAACGTGCGGAGCCAGCCGACGGAGTCGGCGTCGAGGTGGTTGGTGGGCTCGTCGAGGAGCAGCGTGTCGTGGTCGGCGAAGAGGATGCGGGCCAGTTCGACGCGGCGGCGCTGGCCGCCGGAGAGGTCGCCGACCGGCCGGTGCATGACGCGGTTCGGCAGCCCCACACCGGCGGCGATGCGCGCCGCCTCGGCCTCGGCCGCGTACCCGCCGCGCGCCGTGAACTCGGCCTCGGCACGGGCGTACGCGCTCATCGCCCGTTCCACCGCGCCCGGTTCGGCCGCCGCGCCCATCTCCGACTCGGCGGCCCGCAGCGCCCGTACCGCGCGGTCCAGGCCGCGCGCGGACAGGATGCGGTCGGTGACGGAGACGGCGGGGTCGGCCGCGCGGGAGTCCTGCGGCAGATAGCCCAGGTGGCCGAGGCTGGTCACGGTCCCGGCGGCGGGCCGGACGCGCCCGGCCAGGGTCTCCAGCAGGGTGGTCTTGCCCGCGCCGTTGCGGCCGACCAGGCCGATGCGGTCGCCGGGGGCGATGTGGAAGGACACGTCGGACAGCAGGAGGCGGGCGCCGACGCGTACGTCGACACCGCGGACGGTGATCATGGGATTACGCTCCGAAGAAGCTCAAGGACACACGGGTGGCGGGGAAGCGTGTGTCCTGAGCTAGGAAATGCGGGGCGTAGACATGTCATCCACTGTAGGCGGGGGTCTGTGCTCGTGCCACGTGTTTCCGCGCTGCGCGGTTCTCGGGCGGTTGCGCTGCGCGGTTCTCGGGCGGTTGCGCGGTACGGGCGGGCACTCCTCCGGCCGGGGCGGCTGCGCTGTACGGGCGGGCACTCCTCCGGCCGGGGTGGCTGCGCTGTACGGGCGTACGCCCCGCACACCGTGAGGGGAAGCCCCGTCTACCCCGCCGTCCGGGACGCCCGCCCAGGCCGGGGAGCCGGCGCCGGGCCCCGTACCGCGTCGCCCGCCGTCGGGTGCAGCCGCAGCGCCCCCGCCACCGTGCCCACGCACACCAGCGCCAGCAGGCAGAAGGCCACGCCGTACGCGGTGGTCGCCGTCGTGCGGCCGGGGAGCCAGTCGCCGATGGGGCCGCCGGCCCGCAGCGCGACCGTGGCGGCGGCCACGCCGAGGCCCGCCCCCATCTGCTGGGCGGTCGCCAGCAGCGTATTGGCGTGCCGGAGGCGCCCCGGCGGTATGTCGCTGAAGGCGATGGTGGAGTACCCGGTCAGCCCCAGCGACCGGGCCACGCCGCTGATCAGGGCGATGGCGGCGATCACCGCGATCGGCATCGCGCCGGTGATGAACGCGGACGCCACCATCGCGGCCCCGAGCCCGAGCCCGGCGGCCAGCAGCAGCGGGCGGAAGCCGTACCGCTTGAGGAGCGGCGTCGTCGCGGGCTTGATCCCGATGTTGCCGATGAACACGAACAGCACCACCACGCCGGACTTCACCGCGCTCCAGCCCAGCGCCTCCTGGAACAGCAGCGGCAGCAGGAACGGCACCGCGCCCACGGCGATCCAGAACGTCGAGCCGCCCGACACCGCGGCCCGGAACGTCTTCACCTTCAGCGTGCTCAGGTCCACCAGCGGGTTGTCGGTCCGCAGCAGATGCCACACGGCCGCGCCGAGCAGCAGCACCGCGAGCGCGCCGGTGACGAGCACCGAGCCGGCGCCGGCGGAGGTCTCGGACAGCAGGTGGGCGGTCCAGGTCAGCGCGCCGAGCCCGGTCGAGGTCAGGGCGACGCCCAGCCAGTCCAGGCGCGGCGGGGCGGCCCCGGCGGGCATGGCGGGCGCGGCCTCGATCAGCCGCCGGGCGACGACGAAGGCGACGACGCCGAGGGGGATGTTGATGAGGAACATCCAGCGCCAGTTCGCGTAGGTGGTGATCAGCCCGCCGATCAGCGGCGCGATGACGGGCGCGATCAGGCCGGGCCAGGTGATGTACGCCATCACGCGCGGCAGGTCCGGCTTCTCGGCCTTGGCGACCACCATCAGCCGGCCGACCGGCACCATCATCGCGCCGCCGGCGCCCTGGAGCACCCGCATGGCGACCAGCACGCCGAGGTTGGTGGCGACGGCGCAGGCGAGGGAGGCGAGGGTGAAGACGGTGATGGCCGTCAGGAAGACGCGCCGCGCACCGAACCGCGCGGTCAGCCACCCGCTGAGCGGTATCAGCACGGCCAGCGTCAGCAGGTAGGCGGTGATGACCAGGCTGATCGCCGTCGGCGCGACGCCGAGCGAGGCCCCCATCCGGGGGGCGGCGGTCGACACGATGGTGCCGTCCAGGTTCTCCATGAAGAAGCAGCCCGCCACCAGGAGAGCGGTGTTGCGATGCTGTGCGTGAATCATCAGGTTCCGTCTCTTTCGTGAATTCCTTTCATCGTCGAAGCCGAGACCTTGAACCACAAGGTCCGAGTCGGCAAGCCAGCATTGCGCGCCATGCATCAATAAGTGCGCTGGTCAGGGACGTACGGCTGCCTACCATTGCTTCCCATGCAACTACCCGACATGAATCTCTTGCCGGCCCTGGACGCCCTGCTCCGCGAGAGCAGCGTGACCGGGGCCGCCGCGGAGATGAACGTCTCGGCCTCCGCGATGAGCCGCACCCTGGGCCGGCTGCGCCGCGTGGTGGGCGACCCGCTGCTCGTACCGTCCGGGCGCAGCCTCGTCCTCACCCCGCGCGCCCGCGCGCTCCAGCCGCAGGTCGAGGCGGCGCTGGGACAGGCGCTGGCCGCGCTGCGGCCGCCGCGGCCGGTGGACATCGCCACCATGCGGCGGGAGTTCACCATCCGCACCAACGACGGGCTGGCCGTCGTACTCGGCTCCGCGCTGACCTCGCACGTCGTGCGCGAGGCCCCCGGCGTACGGCTGCGCGTCCTCCCCGAGGGCGACGAGGACCCCGCCGACCTGCGCGACCGCGTCGACCTCGACATCGGCTCGATGCACGAACTGCCGCACGACGTCCGCAGCGAGTTCGTCCTCCACCACCACTACGTCGCCGCGGCCCGCGCCGACGCGCCGTACGCGCGCGAGCCGCTGACCGTGGACCGGTTCGCCGCCGTCCCGCACATCACGGTCTCCCGCCGCGGCCGGACCCAGAGCGTCGTGGACGACCGGCTGCGCGAACTCGGCCTGCGCCGCGACGTCCTGGCGACCGTGCCCACCCACAGCGCGGCCTGCTTCCTCGCCCTGGAGACCGACGCCCTGGCCCTGGTCCCCTCGGCCTTCGCCGCCCGCGCCGCCCGGTTCATGCCCCTGGTCGTCTGGAACATCCCGCTGTCCCTGCCCCCGATCACCATCGAAATGGCCTGGCACCTGCGCGTCGACGCCGACCCGGCCCACCAGTGGCTGCGCACCGCACTCGCCGGGCTCGCGGCCGGCGCGGTAAGCGCGGCCGGAGCGGCCGGAGCGGTCAGTGCGGCCAGTGCGGCCAGTGCGGTCAGCGGCGGTTCGGCGGAGTCGGACAAGGCGGGCGCGTCGGGCGGGGCGGGCGGGACAGGCGGTTGAGCTGGTACGGACGTGTCCTCGGGGGCGTACGGTCCTGCCGGCCGAGCCGCCGCGAACCCGGCGACCGCGCCCGTACGCCCCGGAATCCGGTGGTCCGCGCCCCGCAAACCATTACCCACGTCCTACCCGAGGACCGGGGTCGAACGGATACGGTGCTCGCATGGTGAACGACCGGGCCGGGAGCGAAGAGCACGGGTACGGGCTGCTGATGGCCGCGGTGCCGCCCTCGAAGCAACCCATGGACGCCACCGGCGCGCTGCACCAACTCGCGGCCGTACCGCCCACCGTGCTGCTCGGCACGCCCTTCGCGTCCGTCGTCCAGCTCGTCGGCCCCGACGCCCCGAACACCGTCCTCACCCACCTGCGGACGGCCGCCGCCGCGCCCGGCCCGCTGCTGCTCTACCTGGCGGGCCACCTCCAGCTCGACCGCAAACAGCAACTGCCGCACCTCGCGTTGGCCCGTACGACCGCGAGCACCGTGCGCTACACCGCGCTGCCCTGGCACTGGCTCGCGGCCGAACTGCGCGAACGGCCGCCGGGCAGCACCACCGTCCTGGCGGACCTGGTCGCCGACGAGGCCGTCTGGCAGCGGCTGAACGCCGAACCGGGCTTCCTGTCCGGCCCGTACGCGCTGTACGGCACGGTCGCCCCGCCGCCCGCCCGCCGCCGCGACCGCCCGGCGCCGGTCTACAGCCAGGCCCTCGCCACGCTGCTGCGTACGAGACCCGAGCGCCCGCCCCTGGAGCAGCTGCACCACGAGGCGGCGAACCAGGCCGGGCTCGCCGCAGGCCAGGTGTACCTCCTCGCCAGCGCCGCGCACGCGCACGCGGTACCGGAACCCGCCGGGCGCGGGTCGGAGTCCGAGCCCATACCGCGGCATCCGGAGCCGGAGCCCGAGCCCGAGCGGGAGCCGGCGCCGGACCCCGCTGAGCGACTCGACATCCCGGTCCCGGCCCCGGCCTCGGAGTCGGAATCCGCTCCTCGTTCGCATCCGGATCCGGGTGCGGGTGGGAATGCGGGTCCAGGTCCGGAGCCGCGCCTGGAGACGCGTTCGGAACCGTCACCCGAGCCGTCCTCCGAGCCGGTCTCCGGGGCGTTCTCCGGCGCGCCCTCCAAGCCGGCCCCCGACCCGGTCCCCCGGCCGCGCCCCGAGCCGCGGTCCCAGCAGTCCCATCCCGCGCCCCACCCCGACCCGCATCCCGCCATACTCGAAGCCGCCCACGCCGGCCGGCACAGCGAGGCCGCCGCGATGGCCGCCGCGTGGGAGCAGGAAGCCTGGCGGGCCCACGGCCCCGGCTCGCTCGACGTCATCCACTGGACCGAGGTACGGGCCGACCTCGCGCGCCTGGCCGGGGAGCCCGCCAAGGCGTGCGGGCTGTGGATGCACGCGGCCGTGCAGCGCATGAACGCCGGCCAGCCGGAGACCCATCCGGAGGTCCAGGCCGCCGCCGACCGCGCCCACCACTGCTGGCAGCAGGTCGACGACCCGAGGGCCATACGGGCGCTGGGCCCCGAACTGATCGACCTGCGCACCCGCGTGCCCGGCAGCAAGGAGGGCGCGCTGCGGGCCGTACGGCAGCGCATCGCGAACCTCGACGACACCGCTTCGGCGGTCTGAGGGGCGCGGCGGTTCCCCCGCGCCGGAGTTTCGGTACGGCGTCCCGTACGTACATCCATCACACACCCGCCACACATGCGTGCGTATACGCGCTGCGTATAGTCCTCTCCCATGCCCTCTCCCGACGCACCGGCACGCACTGCTGCCATCGACCGTCACGCGCCCGCGACGACGAGCTCCAGCGCCCCCGCCGGCCCCGTCGCGCGGCTGCTCGTACCCGCCGTGCCCGCGCTGCTGTCGCTCGCGCTCGGGCTGTGGGGGGTCGGCCGGGGGCACAGCATGTGGCGCGACGAGGCGGCGACCTGGCAGGTCGCCCACCGTTCCGCCGCCGACATAGTGCGGCTGCTCAGCACGACGGACGTCGTGCACGGCCTGTACTACCTGTTCATGCACGCCCTCTTCGAGATATTCGGCGACAGCATGCTGACCCTGCGGCTGCCGTCGGTGCTGGGCGTGGCCGCGGCCGCCGGGCTCACCGCGGCGACCGGCCGCCGCCTCGCCGGGAGCTGGGCGGGGGCCGCGGCGGGGATCGCGTTCGCCGTGCTGCCCGTGGTCCAGCGGTACCAGCAGGAGGGACGCTCGTACGCGCTGGTCGCGGCGTGCGTCGCGGGGGCGACGTGGATGCTGGTCACCGCGGTTCAGCGCGGGTGCCGCCGGCACTGGTGGGGCTGTGCGGGGCTGCTGCTGGTGGCGGCGCAGCTGAACTGGTTCTCGCTGCTCGCGCTGCCGGCCTTCGCCGTGACCGTGGCGATCGCGGCGCGGCGGGGCGGGCGCCGCACCGTACGCGCCTTCGCGCTGCCGGCCGCGGTCGTCGTGCTCGGGTCGCTGCCGCTGATCCTGGCCAGCCGCTCCCAGGCCGACCAGGTCTCCTGGATAAAACCGCCCACCCCCGCGACGCTGATCGGCCTGCTCGCCATGGCGGTGGTCGCCGTGGGCGCCGCCTTCGTGCCGCATCCGCGCTCCGGCCCGGCGACGACGGCCACGGTGGCCCTGCCGCTGCTGCTCGTACCGCAGTCGGCGCTGGTGCTGATCTCGCTGGTCAAGCCGGTGTACGTGGACCGTTATGTGGTCTTCGCGCAGACCGGGGCGGCCCTGATGATCGGCCTGCTCCTGGGGGTCGGCGCGACGGCGGCGCACGCGCGGTGGCCGAGCGTACGGCCCTGGGTGCCGATCGCCGCCGTGAGCGGGGTCGCGGTGCTCGCGCTGCTGCCCGTGGAGACGGGGCTGCGCGCGTCGACGAGCCGCGTGGACGACGTGTTCGCGCCGGCGGAGGCGGTCTCGGCGGTGGCCCGGCCGGGCGACGGCGTCCTGTTCATACCGGCGGCCCGCCGCGACACGGCACTGGTCTCCCCCGAACGCTTCCACGGCCTCAAGGACCTCGCCCTCACCGAGACCCCGCTCCAGTCGCGCACCCTCAAGGGCGAGGAGGGCAGCCCCGCGCACATACGGACGGCCATCCTGAAGTCGTCCCGGATAGTGCTGATCACCGACGCCAAGCCGTCCTCCGGCGCCGCCCGCCGCGACGTCGCCAAGCGCGGCACGCTCGCCGACCACTTCGTACGACTCAGCGACACGGTCACAGGGGGGCGGCGGGTGGAGGTGTACGAGAAGAAACAGGCCGACGGGCGTCCGACCGCCAAATGAGTCTTCGTGCAAACTGGGGCAAAGCAGCCGAAAGGAGGCAGGGCGGCGATTCCGATCCCCGGATGCGCGGCCCTGGCCATTCCCATGGACATCACCCTTCGGATCGCCCAGCACCCCGAGGCCGACGAACTGCTCGGCCGCAGCCCGCTGGCGGCCCTGGTCGGGATGCTGCTCGACCAGCAGGTCCCGATGGAATGGGCCTTCTCCGGGCCGCTGACCATCGCGCAGCGGATGGGCGGCGACGACCTGGACGCCCACGAGATCGCCGCGTACGACCCGGACGCGTTCGCCGAACTGCTGAAGGCCAAGCCCGCCGTGCACCGCTACCCCGGCTCCATGGCCAAGCGCGTGCAGCAGCTCTGCCAGTACCTGGTCGACCACTACGACGGCGACGCGGCGGCGGTGTGGCGCGGGGTCGACAGCGGCGAGGAGGTGCTCAAGCGGCTGAACGAGCTGCCCGGCTTCGGCAAGCAGAAGGCGCAGATCTTCCTGGCCCTGCTGGGCAAGCGGCTCGGCGTACGGCCGCGGGGCTGGCGGGCGGCGGCGGGCCCGTACGGCGAGGAGGGCGCGTACCGCTCGGCCGCCGACATCACCGGGCCCGAGACGCTGAGCAAGGTCCGCGCCCATAAGCAGGCCCTCAAGCAGGAGGCGAAGCGAGCGGCGGCGGCTGCCGCCGACAAGACGTGAGCGGAGAAGCGATGATGCGCGCCTCCCCGCCGTCCACAGCCTGTGTATAACGCTCGTGTGGCGGGGAGGAGAGCGTCCGCCGGGGCACCGTTCGCGGGCGCGGGGGCACCATTGGCGGACGCCGGTCCCCCGGCGGCGGGCCGAGCGCCCTCAGTCACGCCCCCTGCCCCAGGTATCGCTCCTGGTATGCGGCTGATTGTCGCCTTCGCACTCTTGCGCCATGGCTGCGCCGGGAGCCGCTCGCCCGGTAGGCTTTCCGTGTGATCTTCAAGCGCATCGGAAACGGGCGGCCGTACCCCGACCACGGCCGGGAGAGCACCCGCCAGTGGGCGGATGTCGCTCCTCGCCCGGTACGCCTCGACCAGCTCGTGACCACCAAGGGCCAGCTGGATCTGGAAACGCTCCTCGCGGAGGACTCGACGTTCTACGGCGACCTGTTCGCTCACGTCGTGAAGTGGCAGGGCGACCTGTATCTGGAGGACGGGCTGCACCGCGCGGTGCGCGCCGCGCTCCAGCAGCGCCAGGTGCTGCACGCGCGCGTGCTGGAACTCGACTGAGCGCATCAGGCCGGTATTGACCCTTTCGGGTTGGGCTGTACGCAACCCGTTGATCATTTAGTAGGCATTGGTATCGGGCCGCACTACGCTGCGGCCATGAGCATGCTCACCCCTCCCGGCATGGGCGGAAAGTACCGCATCACGGGCAATCGCTACCCGCATATGCGCCGCCCACGAAACCGCCGCAGGATCGCTCTCGCCGTGGTGGGCGCCGTCGCCGCGCTCGGCCTCGTCGGGTGGGGGACGGTGCAGCTCATCGGCGTCTTCACCGGCGGGAGCAGCACGGCGCAGGCGGCGCAGGACAAGCAGGGCGGCAGCGACGACTGCGCGAAGGGCGGCGACCGCCCCCGCGCCCGCCCGGTCACGCTGCCCGAGCCCGGCGCGATCACCGTCAACGTCTACAACGCGACACCGCGCGGCGGCCTCGCCAAGACGACCGCCGACGAACTGAAGAGCCGCGGGTTCAAGGTCGGGAAGGTGGGCAACGCCACCGCCGAGTACGACAAGAAGGTCAAGAGCAGCGGCCTGCTCCTCGGGGCGCCCGCGGCCGCCGAGGGACCGCTGAAGGTGCTGGGCACCCAGCTGGCGGGCGCGCAGGTCAAGAGCGACGGCCGCAAGGGCGGGGACGTCGACCTGATCATCGGCTCGGAGTTCAAGAACCTGACCCCGAAGAAGGACGCCGCACAGGGCCTGGCCGCGCTGTCCAAGTCGCAGCCCCAGCCGACGCCTTCGGGAGCGAAGAAGTGCTGATGGGGCGCTGATGCTGATGCGGACGCACGGGCGTACAGACACAGGCGGGGGGGCGGGCGTCAGGCGGTGGCTGCTGCCAGGCTCTCGACCCGCCGCAGTACCCGCCCCGCGCCGTCGTCCATGCCGATGCGGTGCGCCAGTTCGGCGGCGCGGCGGCGGTAGCCCCGCTCCTCGACGGCGGTCCGGATCGCCTCGCCCAGGCGCTCGGCGCTCAGTTCGCCGAAGGGTACGGGGGCGGGGCCGGCCCCCAGTTCGTACACGCGTGAGGCCCAGAACGGCTGGTCGGCCATGACCGGGACGGCGACGGTCGGCGCCCCGGCCCGTAGCCCCGCCGCCGTGGTACCGGCGCCCGCGTGGTGGACCACGGCCGCCATCCGGGGGAAGAGCCAGTCGTGCGGCACGTCCCCGATGGTGAGCACCTGGTCCCCGGCCACGTCCAGACCGGCCCAGCCGGCCTGGACGACCGCGCGCGTACCCGACCGGCGCACGGCGTCCACGATCAGGGGGCCGAGCCGTTCGCCGAGGCCGGGGGCCATGCTGCCGAAGCCGAGGAAGACGGGCGGCGGGCCGGCCGCCAGGAAGGAGCGCAGTTCCTCGGGGGGCTGCCAGGAGGAGGTGAGAGCGGAGCCCGGCTCGGTCTCGGTCTCGGGCCACCAGTAACCGGCCATGTCGACCTCCGGCGGCCAGTCGGCGGGCCGCGGCAGAACGGCCGGGCTCACGCCGTGGCTGATGGGCCACCCTTCCTTGCCCTGCCAGCGCCGCCACGCGGCGCCGACCGCGGCCTCGGGCAGCCCGAGCCGACGGGCCAGGCGCGGCAGGACCTCGGCGTAGAGGGCGTGGGCCCGGTCGAGCGTGCGCTCGCCCGCGGCCCGGTTGCTCAGCGGGGTGCCACGGCCGTCGGGGTCGGAGCCCGGCAGGGCGAAGGCGTCGTTCGGTACGGCCGGCGCGAGGTAGACCCCCATGCTGGGCAGGCCCAGCCCCTCGGCCACCAGACAGCTCAGGGGCGCCTGGCCGAGGCTCGAAAGGATCACGTCGGTGCCCTGTTCGGCCGCCTCGGCGACCCCTTCGCCGAGATTGCTCAGGAATTCGGCGGTGACCCGCTGCTTCTCCGCCTCCGACCGGCCCTCCGTACGGGCCCGGATCAGCTCCTGCGGGTCACCGGGCAGCGTACGCACGTCGAATCCGCCCGCGCGCACCATGTCCGCGAACGTGTGATGCGTGGCGAAGGCCACGTGGTGGCCCGCCTCGCTCAGCCGCCTGGCGAGCCCGGTATAGGGGGCGACGTCGCCCCTCGATCCGGCTGTCACGACCATGATCCGCATGCGGGGGAGCGTACTCGCGGACCGTATGGGCCGGGGGGCGGGGGCCGGGATCGAGGTCGGGATCGGGATTGAGGTACGGCAGAGGGCCGCTCACCGATGTCCGGCGAACGGCCCTGTCACCTCGTGCCCTGCTGCGGGTCGATGCAGCTCTAGCCGGCGGTCCCGTACATCCGGTCGCCCGCGTCGCCCAGGCCGGGGACGATGTAGCCGGAGTCGTCGAGGCGCTGGTCCACGGAGGCGGTGACGACGGTGACCGGGGTGCCCGCGAGCTCCCGCTCCATGACCTCGACGCCCTCGGGCGCGGCCAGCAGGCAGATGGCGGTGACGTCGTCCGCGCCGCGCGAGATCAGCTCCTTGATCGCCGCGACGAGCGTGCCGCCGGTGGCGAGCATGGGGTCGAGTACGTACACCTGCCGACCGGAGAGGTCGTCGGGCATCCGGGTGGCGTACGTGGACGCCTGGAGCGTCTCCTCGTTGCGGATCATGCCCAGGAAGCCGACCTCGGCGGTGGGCAGCAGCCGGACCATCCCGTCGAGCATGCCGAGCCCGGCGCGCAGGATCGGCACCACGAGGGGCTTCGGGCTGGAGAGCTTGACGCCGGTGGTGGCGATCACCGGGGACTCGATGTCGACCTGTTCGGTGCGCACGTCACGGGTCGCCTCGTAGGCGAGCAGCGTGACCAGCTCGTCGGCGAGGCGCCGGAAGGTGGGGGAATCGGTGCGCTTGTCGCGCAGCGTGGTGAGTTTGTGCGCGACCAGGGGGTGGTCGACGACGTGAATCCGCATGACATCGACAGTAACCGAGGCCGGAGGGGGCGTCGCTCCCTGGTTCCCGGGTCTGGGGCCGATGGTCGGGGGCGGGGTGGCGGCGGGGGTGGCCGCGATTCTGCTGCGCTGGCATCAACCCGCTGAATGGGGGAAAAATTGCGAGAGGAAACGAGAGAAAAGGCGAGGGGGAGGCGGGAAAGGGGAGGGGAAAGGGAGCGGGAAAGGCGAAAGTGGCCACGTAGGCCCGGTTGGTCGCACCGGGCGGGAACCTCGGCCCGAGGTGGTGTGTCCCATGGCTGACCGAGACGAACGGCCGGATGGACGGCTGGATGGACGGCTGGATGGACGGCCGGATGGACGGCCGGATGGACGACGCCGAGACGATCGGCGGGACGGACTCCGGAATGAACGGCGGGGCGGCAGGCGCCGAGGAAACGGGGCCGGGGCCGGGGCCGGGGCCGGAAACGGAATCGGGACCGGAAACGGGAACGGAAACGGGAACGGCGTGGAGGGAGGCGGGGCCGGGTCGTGGGAGGTCCGGGGGTGGACGGCCGAGGGGGAAGAGGCGCCCGCTCCGACAGCGCACCGTCGCGATTCCCCAGAGAACCCCGAGGCCCCCGAGGCCCCCGAGAACCCCGAGAACCCCGAGAACCCTGAAAACGCCGCGAACCCCGGAAATGCCGCGAACTCCCCGGATTTCCCGCCGGAAGCTCGCGTGCCGGAATCCCCCGGGTCCCCCGCCGCCGCTCCCGAGTCGGAGTCGGAGTCGGACGCGGACCGACGGCGCAGACGGGCGCAGTTTCTCCGTGAGCTGAACGAGGCGAAGGAGTTGCGGGACCGGGTGCAGCCGCGCCGGGCGCGGGCGGCGCGAATGCGCCAGCAGATGCGGATGCGTACGTTCCGTTGGTGAGCGGAAAGGGCCCCGGAAGGAGCGGCCCACAGGTCCGTACGGGCGGAGCGTGAGCGACATCTCTTCGGACTACTGCACGACGCAGCGCGGAAGACCTCTCGCAACGCGTCGCTTTCTGCCACGATTCCGAGTGGGCGGGGTGCGTTTCCCGCCCGGCCGGCACCGCCTATGACCAGTGGGAGAGTCACGGTGTACTTCGCCGCACTGCTCGCGCGCACCGAAGACGGGTGGCAAGCGAGCGACACAGAACTCGACAACGTGGAGACGCTGTCCGATCTGGCCGACCTGGCCCGTGAGTCGGCAGTGGACGATGACACGGTCCTCGTGTTCATCGAACAGGAGGACGCGTGGTTCGCCGTCGTGCGGGTGGACGGCGAGGAGGACCCGCGCGTGTACCTCTCGGACGCCGCCGCGGCGACCCGCAGCTCGTACGGCGCGATGCTCGCCGACGAGCTGCTCGGCCGCGACGACGAAGTGGACGACCTCGACAGCCTGGTGGACCTGGACGGCACGGAGGACGGGGAGCCTGAGACGGACGACGACGAGGACGACACCGCGGCCGCCGACGAGCCGGTGCCGGCGGGCCCGCTCGGCGAGGGCGAGATCCTCGCGGACCTCGGAATGCCGGAGCGGCGGCTGAAGTCCCTCAACGACGACGCGCTCGGCGAGATCGCGGACATGCTGGGCTGCACGGAGGTGCTGGAGGCGGTGCGCTGACGGCCGTAGGGCGAATGTCGCCCACACTGGTGGCATGACCGCCGCACCCGACCACCGCCCGTCCCCCGCCGAACCTTCCGCCGAGCCCTCCGCCGAACCCTTCGAAGCCGACCGCGCCCCGGACCACGACCCGGTCCGGGCGCCTTGGCATGCCGCGATGCGGCTGGCCCTGGCGGAGGCGGTACGGGCGCCGGAGACGGGCGACGTACCGGTGGGGGCGGTCGTGCTGGGCCCGGACGGCGCGGTGCTCGGCCGCGGCCGCAACGAACGCGAGGCGACGGGCGACCCGACGGCGCACGCGGAGGTCCTGGCGGTACGGGAGGCGGCGCGGGCGGTGGGCGAGTGGCGGCTGACGGGCTGCACGCTGGTGGTGACGCTGGAACCGTGCACGATGTGCGCGGGCGCGATCGTCCTGTCCCGCGTGGACCGCGTGGTCTACGGCGCTCTGGACGAGAAGGCGGGCGCGGCCGGCTCCCTCTGGGACGTCGTACGCGATCGCCGCCTCAACCATCGCCCCGAGGTCGTCCCCGGCGTCCTCGCCCCCGACTGCGCCGCCCTCCTCACCACCTTCTTCCGCACCCCCTGACCGCCGCCGACCGCTTCCCGGTACCCCCACCCGGTAACCGATTTCGGCCCACGGCCCACCGTCCGCTAAGCTTCATCTCGGTAGCGTGTCCGAGCGGCCGAAGGAGCGCGCCTCGAAAGCGCGTGAGGGGGCAACTCCTCCGTGGGTTCAAATCCCACCGCTACCGCTCAAGGGAACCGCCCCCGACCTGCGAAAACAGGTCGGGGGCGGTTTTTCGTTGCTGTTGCGTGCAGCAGTTGTGCCGCACGGCTCGCCCCTCATGCGTCGGCCGTCGGCCGGGGTGGAGTGGTTCGCCGTACGGAGCCGGCAACGAGGGGATCACTGTGTGGCCAGGGCCTCGGTCGGGGCGAGGCGGGCCGCGCGTACCGAGGGGTAGACGCCCGCGATCACGCCGACCAGGACCGCGCCGCCGAATCCCGCGGCCACCGCGCCGGGCGGGATCACCGGTGGCCAGTCGCGCCAGGCCGCGTAGCCGAGGGTCGCCGCGGCCCCGATGACGGTGCCCGCCACTCCCCCGAGGCCGCTCAGGACCACCGACTCGGTGAGGAACTGGCCCCTGATCTGGCCCCGGTTGGCGCCGAGCGCCCGGCGCAGACCGATCTCCCGGCGGCGTTCGAGGACCGAGATCACCATGGTGTTGGCGACGCCGACGCCGCCGACGAGCAGCGCCACCGCGCCGAGGCCGAGGAAGAGCGCGGAGAACGTGTTCTCGGTGGCCCGCTTGGCGGCCAGCGCGTCCGAGGGGCGGCTGACGTCCACCAGGCCGGGCGACTGCGGGTACACCGTCGCCGCGAGGACGTCGCGTACCTGCTCGATGGCGTCCTCGCGCGCCTTCACGTAGACGACCGTCGGATGGCCGTCGAAGGCCAGGCGCTCGCGGGCGGCATCCCAGCCGACCAGGACCGAACTGTCCAGCTCCGAGGCGAGCGGCACCGGCGCGAGGATGCCGACGACGGTGAACATGTCCTTGCCGACGGCTATTTGGGGCGCCTGACCGCCGCCCAGCTTGGTCCGGTCGACGCCGAGCCGGGTCGCCGCTTCGTGGCCGAGTACGACGGTCGGGAAGTGGGAGCCGGCCGCGTCGAGGAAGTGACCTGTCTGCATATGGGCGTTGACCGACGGCAGCAGGTCGGTGCGCGCCGCGAGCGCCGCGATCCCGGCGCCGTCGCTCTCCGGCACCTTGTCCGAACGGCGCACCTTCGCATGCGTGTTGCCGACCGCACTCGCCCCGGTCACCGGCCCCACCCGGCGCGCGGAGCCGACCGCGCTCTCGGGCAGCAGTACGGGCGGCTTGTGGTCGGGCGCCGGCTCGGCGCGCAGCATGTTCGTGCCGAGCGCCGACAGCTCGTTCATCAGCGCCTTGTGGCTGGAGGCCGGGATGCCGATGACCAGGATCAGGGTCGCGATGCCGATGGAGATGCCGAGCGCGGAGAGCGCCGCGCGCAGCTTGCGGGTCCGTACCCCGAGCAGGCCGAGCCGCAGGATGTCGCCGGGAGAGAGCCGTACGGGGCGCACGGATTCCGACGCCGCCCTCACGAGGACGTCCCGGACGCCGTGTCGGCGACCACGCGGCCGTCGAGGAGCTCCACGCGGCGCGGCAGCTGAGCCGCGATGTCCCGGTCGTGGGTGATGACGGCGATGGTGGTGCCCTCCGCGTTGAGTTGGGTCAACAGGTCGAGTACGGCACGGCCGTTGGCAGTGTCCAGAGCGCCCGTCGGCTCGTCCGCGAGGACCAGCGAGGGCCCGTTGACCAGGGCGCGGGCGATGGCCACCCGCTGGCGCTCGCCGCCCGACAGCTCGTGCGGGCGGTGCCCGGCGCGGTGCGCGAGGCCGACGCGGGCCAGCGCCTCCAGGGCCAGCGGCCGTCTCCTGCGGCGGGCGACTCCCGCGTACAGCAGGCCCGTCGCGACGTTCTCGGCGGCGCTCAGGCCCTCCGTCAGGTGGAACTGCTGGAAGACGAAGCCGAGCCGCCCGCCGCGCAGCGCGGACAGCTGCCGGTCGGTGAGGGCCTCCACGTCCTGCCCGTCGATCTCCACGCTGCCCTCGGTCGGCCGGTCCAGGGTGCCCATCAGGTTGAGCAGCGTGGACTTGCCGGAGCCGGACGGGCCGAGGATCGCGAGCAGTTCGCCGCGTTCGACGGTGAGCGAGACCCGGTCGAGGGCCGTGACGCCGCCCGCGTAGCGGCGGGAGGCCGCGCGGACGGCGAGGACGGGCGGGACGGCGAGGACGGGCGGGACGGCCTCGTGCCTGCCGTGCGGTGGTGCGTTCTCGTTCTCGTACGCGCCGCCGTGCGGTGGCACGTTCTCGTACGCGTCGTGCGGTGGTGCGTACGCCGGTTCCGGGGTTGTGCCGTACGCCGCGCCCGAGGCTGTGCCATACGCCGGTTCCGGGGTCACGAGGCCACCACGACCTTGGTGCCCTCGGTCAGGCCCTTGCCCGTCACCTCGACCATGCCGCGCGAGAACATCCCGGTCTCCACGGCGATCAGGCCGCCGCCCGGCCGCTGCACCGCGTAGCCCCCCTCGCTGAGGGCGAGGAGCGCGCCGACCGGGACGGTCAGTACGCCGTGCCGGGTCTGCGAGGTGAACTTCACGCGGACCGACGCCGCGTCGAATTTCCCCGGGGCGGAGTCGGTGAGGTGCACGGTGACGTCCGACTTGGCGGGACCGCCCGAACCGGAATCCGCGTCCGCGCCGCCGCCCGACGAGACCCGGCTGATGTTGCTGACCTCGCCCGGCGTCTCCTTGCCGTCCGGCAGCATGACGGAGACCTTCGCGCCCTTCTTGATGGAGCCGACGTCGGCCGAGTCCACCGATACGGTCACCGCCTTCGCGGTCGGTGTGAGGGTCAGCAGCTCCCCGGCAGCCTCGTCGCCGAGCTGTGCCTTGACCACGCCGACCCGGACCTCGCCGGGCGCCACCACCACGTCGCCGACGTCGAGGGAGCCGGTCGGCGCCATGCCGACGTGCTTCTGCCAGCGCTTGATCGCGGCGCTCAGCGAGGCCGTGAACCGCCCATGGTCCGCGCCGGCGCCGGCCGTCCCGTTCCGGTCGGCGCCGCCGGAGCCGCCGGGCACCCCGTCGAAGTCGTATCCGAGCGCCCGCAGATTGTCCGCGACGACCTTCACGTCGGGGCCCTCCGCGCCCGGCTTGTCCAGCTTTCGGTAGAGCGGGGTCGCGCCGTAGAAGACGGGCACCGGCCGGTCGTCCACCTTGTACAGGGGCTTGCCGCGGGTCACGGTGGCGCCGCTGGCCGGCAACCAGGTCACCACGCCCTTCTTGGCGCCCTTGACCGGCTTCTCGGTCCCGTAGCCGAGCGTGCCGCCCAGTTCCTGCGTGTCGGAGAGGTCCGCGCGCTTCACGGCGGCCGTCTCGACGGCCGCCTTGCCGGTGGCGGCCGTCGACTTCGAACCGCCGTCGCCGAGGACCAGCACGGCGCCGCCGGCGATGGCGGTCACCACCAGGATGCCGACGGCCAGGAGAACGGCACGGCGTCGCCGGGGGCGGGGCCCGGGGGCGTCTGCGTATGCCTCTGCGTACACCGCCTCGCCGTCGGCCGTCGGCGCCTCGTACTCAGTGCTTGCCACCGAAGGCCTCCAGCTCGCAATCCTTCTCGATCTTGTCCTTCTCGGCAGTGCTGAGGCCCGTCGTCTGCCCCGTGTAGCTCCAGTCCGTGCCGTGTTCGCCGCCGAGGGCGACCTTCAAGCCCTTGTTCTGCATGCACTTCACATCGGCCGCGAGCATCTGGTCGAACTTCGGGTTCTTCTTGCGGTCCAGTACGTCGGGCCCCTGCGGCATCTTGTTCTGGCACTTCGTGTACGCGGCCTTCGGCTCCTCCTTGCCCCCCGGGGGGAGGACCTTGCCGTCGGGACCCGCCGGAAGGTCATGGCCCCGCTCGCTGTTCATGCGGACGCCGTTCTCCTTGAGGCAGCCGTAGTAGCGGTCCCAGATAGCGGCGATCTCCTCGTCGGACGAGTCGAGGCGCCACCGGGGACGGCCGCTGTCGGACGAGGCCTTGCCGGAACCGCTCTTGGCGCCCGCTCCGGGCTTGCCCGTCTCGATGGACGCGACACCATCGGCCCCGCCGGCCCCGCCGGCCTTGTCGCCCTTCGCCTCGTCGCCGCCCCCGCCGCAGGCGGTGAGCAGAGCGGTCAGGGCAAGGGCACAGGCGGCGGACGTAAAGGCGGTCCGTGCGGAGCGGTTCCGTGCGGAGCGGTTCCGTGCGGAGCGGTGAGGAGTGGAGCGGTGAGGAGTGGAAATCGGCATGCCACGAGCGTGTCGGCCGGATGTGAAGAACTTGTCAGACCAGTGTCGCCATGCGGTCAGCCCGCTCTCCCCGGACCGGCCGCCCCCGCGCGGGCGTCCTAGGCTCGGGCCTCGTGAACGCGTACGTGATGGTCGCCGAGGACGACGAGAAACAGGCCGAGCTGGCCCGCCGCTACCTGGAGCGCGAGGGCCACACCGTGGTCGTCGTACGCGACGGGCGCGAGGCGCTCGACCACCTCCACCGGGCCGCGCCCGACCTGCTCGTGCTCGACGTGATGATGCCGCGCCTCGACGGCCTCGACGTCGTACGCTCCCTGCGCGCCGAAGGACACGAACTGCCCGTCCTGATGCTCACCGCGCGCTCCACCGAGGACGACCTGCTGCTCGGCCTCGACCTGGGCGCCGACGACTACCTCACCAAGCCCTACAGCCCGCGCGAACTCGTCGCCCGGGTCCGTACCCTGCTGCGCCGCGCCGCGCGCACCGCCCCCGGCCGCGCCCCCGCGCCCGACCCGGTGCTGCGTGTCGGCGCCCTCACCGTGGACCCGGACCGCCACCTGGTCACCGTCGACGGCGCCGAAGTCGTCTGCACACCGGGCGAGTTCCGCATCCTCGCCGCGCTCGCCGCGCAGCCCGGCCGGGTCTTCAGCCGCCAGCTGCTCCTGGCGGAACTGCACGGCTTCGACCGCTTCATATCGGCGCGCACCGTCGACGTCCACATCCTGAACCTGCGCAAGAAGATCGAGGCCGACCCGCGCGCGCCCGCCCGGCTGCTCACCGTCTACGGCGTCGGCTACAAACTCACCGCGGGCGCCGTCCGTGGGTAGCCGCCAGGGCACGCGGCGCGACCGGCTGCCACTGCGCCGGTCGCTCCTCGGCCGCCTGCTGTTCGTCTCCGCGCTCGTCGCGCTCTGCTCCGTCGCCGCCACCGCCTGGCTCGCCGTGCAGACGACGTCCGGCGCGATCAAGCAGCAGCAGGGCCGGCTCCTCGCCGACGACACCAAGATCCTCGACTCCCTGACCGGGTACGCGGCCACGCACACCTCCTGGCACGGCGTCGCCGGGACCCTGCGCGACCTCGCGCGCCGCACCGACCGACGGATCGCCCTCACCGCCGAGGACGGCGCGCCGATCGCGGACAGCGCCCCGTCGGCCGGGGAGCTGCCGCGCCGGGCCTCGGCGCTCGTCGATCCGCTGGCCGGCACCGGCGACACCCCCATCGACCCGCGCGCCGTCGGCCCCTTCCGGCTCCCGGCCGCCGAACGGCCCCCGCTCAAGGCGCTGGCCGAACGCCGCGCCAAGTGCCTGAACGACCGCGGCGTCGACGCCGCCGTGGCCCTCACACCGAGCGGCCGGGCCGTCGTCCGCACCATCGGGGACCCGGCGGACAGCCGCACCCGCGACTGCCTGCCCGAGCCGCTGAACGCCCCGACGCCGACCGAGGCCAAGGCCCTCAAGACCCTCGACCACCTGCTCGCCGACTGCCTGGGCACCGGGCCCGGCACGAGCGTGCACGTCAACCCGGACTTCACCTGGCGCGTGCCGCGCCTGCCGCGCGCGGCGGGCGCCGACCTGGAGGCGCGCGTCCCGGCCTGCCTGACCAAGGCCCGGCAGCAGCAGCTACGGGCGTACGTCGCCCCGCCCGCCCGGCTCATCCTCGCCTCGCCCCGGTCGGAGGGAACCGCCGCGCAGGGCTTCACCCTCTCTCCGGGCAACACCGCGCGGATCGCGGGCGTCGCCGCCCTCGTCCTCGCGCTCACCGTCGGCGCCTCCGTGCTCGCCGCGACCCGGCTGGTACGGCCCCTGCGCGCGCTCACCGGCGCCGTTCAGCGGATGCGCGACGGGGACGACGACGCGCGGGCCGCAGTGCGGATACGCGGCGACGACGAGATCGGGCGGCTCGCCGCCGCCTTCGACGAGATGTCCGAGCAACGCGCCCGCCTCGCCGAACAGCGCCGCGCGATGGTCGGGGACGTCGCCCACGAACTGCGCACCCCGCTGTCCAACATCCGCGGCTGGCTGGAGGCCGCGCAGGACGGGGTGGCCGCGCCCGACGACGAATTCATCGCCTCCCTGCACGAGGAGGCCGTCCTGCTCCAGCACGTCATCGACGACCTCCAGGACCTGGCCGCCGCCGACGCCGGGGAACTGCGCGTGCACCCCGAACCGGTCGGGACGGCCGAACTCCTCGGCCAGGTCGCCGCCGCCCACCGGGCGCGCGCGGAGGCCGCGGGCGTCACCGTCACCACGGACGTGCCGCCCGATCACCGCCTCACCGCCGACCCGGTCCGGCTGCGCCAGGCCGTCGGCAACCTGGTGTCCAACGCGGTACGGCACACCCCGCCGGGCGGTTCCGTACGCGTCACCTGCCGCCCCGGCCCCGCCGGGGACACCGTCATCGAGGTCGCCGACTCCGGCACGGGCATCCCCGCCGACGACCTGCCGCACGTCTTCGACCGCTTCTGGCGCGCGGAGAAGTCCCGCTCCCGCCGCACCGGAGGCAGCGGCCTCGGCCTCCCCATCGTTCGCAAACTCGCGGAAGCGCACGGCGGCACGGTGGACGTCCGCAGCACCGTGGGCCGGGGGTCCGTCTTCACGTTGCGGCTGCCGCAGGAGCCCCTGGGCGAGGACGGGGAGACCGTCGGAAGCGGTGCGCGAGGCGGGCGGCCCTAGCCGGTGCCCCCAGAAGGCCCCCATGACCGACGCGCGCCCCGCCGGAGCCCGTTCCGGGGCGCTGCTCGCCCCCGCCGCACACGTCCGCGCCCACGCCGACGGGGAGAGCCGCCGGGGCGCCGGACGCGGGCTCGTCGTCCGGCACACCCTCGCGTCGCCGATCGCCGGAGAGGACCGCGTCAGCGGTAGGCCGTGCGCACGGTCGTAGCCGAGGCCGTGGTTGTCCATGGCGTACGGGGCGGCCAGTACCCGCCCGAAGTCGGCGACGAGCAGCCCGGACAGCGCTCCTCGGTCCGGCGTCGTCCCTGACCCCGTCCGGCCGAGGGCCGTACGTAGACCGTCCTGGTCCGGGTGAAGAACTCGCGTGCCGCGCGATCCTGTTCCTTGGGGCCGTACGCGCTCCGCTTCGCACCGCCGAACGGAACGTGCGGATCGGCCCCTGCCGTCTCGGAGTTGATGTGGAGCACGCCCACGTCCACCTGCTCCGCGGCCACCGCCACGGACCGCAGATCGTCGGTGAAGACGGACGCGGAGAGCCCGAACTCGCTGTCGTCGGTCGCTACGGCCGGAGCACCCGCATCTTCGGGTCACGCACTCCGTCATCAAGCCGGAACAAGCCAACCTGACGCGCTTACATATACGCGTTCACCCTCGAAACGCCCACTTGTGCAGACGCGTCACACTTGGGCGTTCCGGTTCCGCTCCGCCCCGTCTCCCGCTGCGCTGCATGATCTTCGTCCGCTCAGCGATCGCTCCGCTTACCGAGGTCGGGCGAGGGCAACACCAAGGTGAGGCGTTATGTCGGCTTGCGATCACATTCAGCCCCTCCAGTCGAAGATCTTGTGAACTTTTGTTGCTTCTGTGAAACATGTAGTCAGAAGGTAACGGCACATCGGAACAGGTGAAGCGTCCTGACGTCCGTGCCCGACCTCAGTCCCGCAGTAGGGACGTCGTCGCGCCTTCAGGCTTGGTGTGCACCTCGCAGGCTGAGCATCCAGAGTGCCTCGTAAGAGGCAAGGAGGGGATGAAGATGAAGCGGACAGTGGCCAAGAGAGCCGCCGGATTCGTTATCGCGGGAGCGGCGCTGCTGGGGGCTTCGCCGGCGTTCGCGTCAGATATGGGCGCCTACTCTCCCGGCAACAAGGCCTACACCTACTCGTACGGGACCAACACCAAGGTCGCTCAGAACCAGAAGGCCAACGGCAGGTCCCACGCGGACTACAAGCGCGCCGCCGGCGGCGGCGACACGTATCACCTGTGGAACGCGAGCGGCCCGGGTACGACCCAGTACAGCGGCGTGGGAAGCACCGTCACCCAGCTCCGGTCCTGCAACTGGGTTCCGGACAACGATGACAAGTGCGGCAGCTGGGCCTACCGGCAGTAGAGCGTCATCTGGCGGCTTGAAATCCCTGCCGCCGGATTGATTCAACTGAGAATCAGAACGGTGGAGGGGCGGTGGCGCAGCTGCCGCCCCTCCACTCACGTTTCGGGCCGGATGAACAAGCGGGGAAGGTGCGGTGGGCCAGGGGATGAGCAAGATGTCAGGGGACAGACCGGCGTTGGCGATTCATGGCCTCGGATATGAGGTCGCTGACCGGGTGCTGTTGGAGGGTGTGAACCTTCAGGTTTCTGCCGGCGAGTCCGTGGCTGTAGTGGGGCCGAGCGGTAGCGGCAAGAGCACCCTGCTCAGTTGCGCTTTGGGGCTCATTCGCCCGTCCGCCGGGTCGGTGGAAGTGGCCGGCGCCAATCTGTCCCGAATGAGGCAACGGCGGCTGGAGCGGCATCGGAGCAGTCACATCGGAGTGGTTTTCCAGTTCGGGGAACTACTGCCGGAGCTGACCCCTGTAGAGAACGTCGCATTGGCGGCACTGCTTGCCGGGACCGACGCACAGCAAGCTTACGCACGCTCCGAAGCTTTGCTGGAGGAACTTGGAGTGCCGTATCAGGGGGTACCGACCGGGCGCCTTTCCGGCGGCGAACGCCAGCGCGCAGCCGTCGCACGAGCGCTGGTCAATGAGCCGACCGTGCTCCTGGCCGACGAGCCGACTGGGGCGCTCGACTCGGTTACCCGGGACAGCGTTACGGGACTGCTCTTCTCTGTACCGAAGCGCTGGGGGTGCGCGCTGGTAGTCGTCACACATGACGCGATGGTCGCTGATCGGGCAGATCAGTGCTGGGAGCTCGTGGGCGCCACACTCGTGCAGCGCGGCGTGGGGGCTCAGGCATGAGCAGAGCCAGCCTTCGGCGACAGCTTTGGCGAATGGGCCGGGCGTCGGCTCGGCGAGTCGGCGGCGGTCAAATTCGCACGGTGGCGTTACTTTTGGCGGCAGCGGCCCTGGCTCTGGGCCTTTCATCCGTTGCAGCGGTCTACGCTGCCTACGACGGCATCCACTCGCGGTCGGAGGCCCGGGGCCTTCAGTACCAGGAGGCATTCCCCGGCCGTAAACCGGTTGCCTTGGCCATCAATGGCTTCGACGTAGTAGACGACCTTCAGCACAGCGTCGTCTACCTCCGTCCGCTGTCGAACAAGGCGCCGTTGCCTCCGGGGATCGACCGTTGGCCCGCTCCGGGCGAGGCTGTGCTATCGCCTGCGTTGTTACGCACTCTCAAGGCCGAGGGGGCGGCGGACCGTTTCGGCCGAGTGGTCGGCTCGATCCGCGATGAGGGGCTGGCCAGTCCAGGGGAGCGCTACGCCTACGTCAACCCTCGCGACGGGCAACTGAACAAGAAGTCGGCGCTGCCGGTTGTCGGCTTCGGCGGACCGAAGTCGGCTCCCTCCGGTGATCTGCTGTTCATCAAGGACCGCGGACGCCTCCTTCCCGCGCTATATCTGATCTTGCTACCGGCCGGCGTACTATCCCTGGTTGCCGTGCGGATGGGGTCGACCGGCAGGGACAAACGCACGGCCTTGGTCAGTGCTCTCGGCGGCGGCTGGGGCGCCCGAGCATGGCTGAACATCGGCGAATCGGCAATTCCGGCATGCGCTGGTGCAGTTCTAGGAACGCTCCCTGGTCTCCTGGTGGCGTTCACCGGGAATGTCCGACTTCCTTGGATCGACTACTGGATTTCCTCGGCGGACCTGCAACGCTGGTGGTGGGCGCTGGTGCTCGCCGGAGTCACGGCAGCCGTTGCCCTCCTGTTGCTCGTATGCCTGCTGCACCGCACAGGCAGAGGGCGGAAGACGAGATCCACCCGACTGGCTGCCCGCAGCAGTAAAGCCATCCGCTGGGCGGCCCTTGCCTCCCCATTGCTGGTATTCGCGACCGTTTGGGGCCCGGCTCAACTGGATCCCGCTCAGCATTCCGACCTCAGGATGAAGCTCTACAACACAGGTGTGGTCGCAGTGCTGGTAACGCTGCCGTGCGCCGTAGCCGTCGCCACAGCCGCCATTGGGGGGCGACTCGCACAGTCGACAAGGCGCACAGGCAGTGTCGGAACACTCGTTGCAGGCCGGCACGCTGCGGCGCACCCAGGCGTCACAGCTCGCCTGGTCGCGGGTGTAGGGATAGCCATGGTGGTAGTGAGCCAATTACAGCTGACCTCACTGCAGTTCGGCGAGACCGCCCGGGCCGCCCAGGCCACGGCGAATCGAGTCGGCACCACCGTGCTGATATTGGATACGCGTCCGGACCGGTTGACTCGGAATCAGGTGTCGACCGTGCTCGACCGCCTTCCCCCGATCGCCGTAACGCTTTCCTTGCAGCAACCGAGAGACCCGCGCTCCAACGATCCAGTCCTGCTGCAAGGCCCGTGTCACGCCTTGCAGGCGGTCAAACTGCCTTGTGCCTCGGGCACCACCAGAGCGACGTCGAACGGCGCAGACAAGCGGATAGCAGAAGCCGTTCGCTGGACCAGCCCCGTCGCAGGCCGCTTCGACGTACGGCAGGGTGCGGTGCTCTCGGACAAGACGGCCGGCAAGGAGGGCACTTTCCTTCTGCTTTCCGCT
The DNA here is from genome assembly GCF_040654795.1 of Streptomyces sp. NPDC050617. Lineage (NCBI taxonomy): Bacteria > Bacillati > Actinomycetota > Actinomycetes > Kitasatosporales > Streptomycetaceae > Streptomyces > Streptomyces sp. NPDC050617. Next base: position 63,446 of record NZ_JBFAIS010000002.1, read on the forward strand.
GACGGCAAGAGCTTGCCCGTAGACCAAATCAAGCAATTGCTTCGGAACGAGTTGCCGGCTGCTACAGCCAGCGTCGACCCGCCCGGGGCAAGCTGGCTCGTCGGCGCCAACCTCTCCGCAGCTCACGGCAGATGGGTGATCTTCCTCGGCGTTCCGGGTGTACTGATCCTCGCTGTGGCTGTCGCACTCGCCAATCTCGCCGAGTTTCTCCGGTTCAGCCGTATGGTTGCACCGCTGAGTGTGCTCACCGGGAAACGGAAGATCTACTACTCGACAGCGGCCTGGGGGTTGCTCGCCCCATTGATGGCAGCGATCGTCACCAGCGTCATCGCCGCAGTATGGCTGGCAGTACCACAGGAGAAGCCAGCTGATGGAATTGAACTGTCCAGCGGCATGCTCACCGGCACCGCGGCAGCTCTGGGTATTCTAGCCATTCTCACGTGGTGGTGGGGGTCCCGCGCGGCAATTCGCCAGTCAATCCAGTGGCAGCCTCACGGCGAATAGGGAAGTCGCCCGCCTATCAGCAGTACACAGAGGGTACCTGGCGGAGCACCAATGCATGACAGTGAGGTACGGGGCTCAAAGCTCGCTGCCTGGCCACGGAAGGTCATCAGGACAGCGTCGGCGCCGGACGGTTCCCGATCACGGGCCCGCGCCGCCGGCGCCGTCGCGGCGTGGATGGGTGCACGCAGGTTGACAGGTGCCGAGCAAGTTCCTGGACGCTACGCCCGGCCCTCGGCGGCGTTCTGGACGAGCGCGTAGAGGTCCGCAGGGACACACGTGTAGACGCGTGCGTATGGGATTGAGCTTTACAGCCATGTTCCAGCTCCGCGGAGCGGAATTGACTGTGGTCATGACTCAGAACGCGGAGAAGACACTCGTCATCGGCGGTACCGGCAAGACCGGGCGGCGGGTCGCGGAGCGGCTTGTCGCCCGGGGGCGGGGTGTGCGGGTCGGCAGCCGGAAGGCGGAGCGGCCCTTTGTGTGGGAGGACAAGTCCTCTTGGAACGGCGCGCTTGACGGGGTGCGGAGCGTCTACGTGACGTACTTTCCGGATCTCGGCTTCCCAGGGGCGGCCGAGGTCGTCGGGGAGTTCTCGCGGTTCGCGGTGGAGCGGGGGGCGCGTCGGTTGGTCCTGCTTTCCGGGCGGGGTGAGGAAGGGGCTCGGGCGAGTGAGGAGAAGCTGAAGGAATCCGGGGCGGACTGGACGGTCGTACGAGCCGGGTGGTTCAACCAGAACTTCGACGACGGCTTCTTTCTGGAACAGGTGCTCGCCGGCGAACTCGCGCTGCCGGCCGGGGAAGCCGTCGAACCGTTTGTGGACGCCGATGACATCGCCGACGTCGTGGTGGCCGCGCTCACCGATACCGGGCGGCACATCGGCAGGACGTATGAGTTGTCCGGGCCGCGGCTGCTGAGTTTCCGTGATGTGGCCGCCGAACTGTCGAAGGCCAGTGGACGGCGGATCGATTACGTTCCCTTGGCGCTCGACGAGTACCGCGCGGCGCTGAAGGAGAACGGGGCGCCGGTCGAGTTCGCCGACCTGTTCCGTCTGATTACCGACGGCCGTAACGCTCATCTCGCGCACGGCGTCGAGGAGGTTCTGGGCCGCCCGCCCCGCGACTTCTCCGATTACGCGCGCGAGGCGGCGGCTGCCGGGGCCTGGGCCTGGACCTCGACCTCGACCTCGACCGCGGAGTCGGCCTCGGCCTCGGCCTGCTCCTGAGATTCGCTGCTTACTGTGTGGGTTTCCTGTCTAGGGTGACTTCGTGGACACAATGGCCGGCCTGCTCGACGGCCCCAAAGCCCGTGGCGCGTTCATGATGAAGACGGTTCTCAATCCGCCGTGGTCCGTGCGGATCGAGGACCGTGCTCCGGTCTCCTTGGTGACCATGGTGCACGGCGACGCGTGGGTGGCCCCGGATCACGCCCGGCCGTACCTGCTGCGCCCCGGCGATGTCGCGCTGCTTCGAGGGCCCGACGCGTACACGATTTCCGATCGGGCGGGGACGCCCGTACAGATCCTCGTCGGGCCTGATCAGCGGTGCAGCACCGTGGCGGATGGCAAGGACATCACGGAGAGCACGGCTCTCGGCGTGCGTACCTGGGGAGAGGCGGGGCGGGCGGGGGCGGCGGTGATGCTCAGTGGGACGTATCAGGCGCCCGGCGAAATCGGGCGGCGGTTGCTGGCGGCCCTGCCGGTGCTGCTCGTACGGCCGGCTGGGGCTGGGGCCGGGGCCGGCGCCGGGGACAATCCGCTGGTGCGGATGCTCGCCGACGAGATCGGCAAGGACGAAGTCGGGCAGGGGGTGGTGCTCGACCGGCTGCTGGACCTCCTGCTCGTCGATGTGCTCCGCGCCTGGCTCGCCGCGCCGGGGGCAGGGGCGCCGGGGTGGTGTGGTGCGCAGGCCGACCCCGTGGTGGGGCCGGCGCTGCGGCTGCTGCATGAACAGCCCGCGGCTGCTTGGACAGTCGCCTCGCTCGCGGGGTCGGTCGGCGTGTCGCGTGCCGGACTGGCGCGGCGATTCCGTCAGGTGGTCGGCGAGCCGCCTATGGCTTATCTCGCCGGCTGGCGTGTTTCCCTTGCCGCGGATTTGCTGCGCGAGCCGGATACGACGGTGGAGACGGCGGCCCGGCGGGTCGGCTACAGCGGTGCCTTCGCGCTCAGTGCGGCCTTCAAGCGGATTCGAGGGGTGAGCCCGCAGCGCTTTCGGAAGGGGGGCGGGGAGGGTTCTGGGGGTGAGCCCGTAGCGGACTCGGGAGAGGGCGAGACCGTGGTTCTTGGTGGGTGATCGGGGTTTGTTGTGGGTTGTTTCGGCTTCTGCGGTGTTCAGGCCGGGCTCGGTTCGCTGGGTGCGGGTGGGTTTGTGGCTGGGGTCAGAGAGGCTCGCTACGCATAGCGCTGGCCGCTGCCGCGAAGTGGTCGTGATGGGGGCTTCGGGTGCGGATGCGGGTGGCCTCGGGCCTGTGATTCACGGGATCAGCGGCGGTGGAGCGGGGGTTAGTTCGCTATGTGCTGCCCGGTGCGGGGGTTGGGGTCAGAAGCTGTATCTCAACCGGACGTGGTCGTTTGGTTTTGGCTGGTCAGGCGTGGTTTCGGTCGGGGTGAGGGAGAGTTTCGGCGTTCTGTTCCGTTTGATCGGTGAGGGGTGTGCGGTGGCGTCGATGCTGGGGTTGCTGGAGGCGCGGGAAGTGGCTGCCCGCGTGCGGGTAGAGGATCTGCGGGAGGCGGCGGCCCGGGCGGCCGCGGTGCTGGAGGCGGCCGAGATCGAGCTGGACCGCCGGGTGATCGCGCGGGAGGAACTCGTCGAGGCCCTGGCCGTGTCCGCTGCCGAGACCACCGCCGTGACCGAGCTGGAGGCGGATACGGATGCGGAAACGGATGCGGATTCGGTGCCGGCTTCCGTGCCGTTGCCCGGAGCGGCGGTGCCGTCCTGGCGGGAGGGACTGCCCGTGACGGCTCTCGCGCCGGACTATCAGCGGATCCTGGGCATGCTGGCGGACCGGCTGGGCCAGGAGGCGGTGCGGGCCAGGGAGATCGCGGTGGTGCTGGGGCTGGAACCGACGCCGGCGAAGGTGGAGGGCGTGCGGGCGAAGGCAAGGCGGCTGGCGGAGCGCGGGTGGCTCGTCCAGGAGGCGTCGGGGAGGTTCAGTGCCGGCCGTGGGCGCGTGGCCGGGCCAGGCGACGGCTCATCCGCGTGATCACCGACCACTGGACCATCGCCTCGCTGGTGCCGGTCAGGGTTTCGTAGTCGCGGGCCAGACGGCGCGAATGCATCAGCCACGCGAACGTGCGCTCCACCACCCAACGGCGGGGCAGCACCACGAACCCTTCCATGGCGTCGGTGCGCTTGACGGCCTGAAGGGTGAGGGCGAGTTTGTGGCGGCACCAGCCGACGAGGACGCCGGTGTAGCCGCCGTCGGCCCAGACCAGGGTGATGTCCCGGTGCAGCGACCGCAGCCGCCGCAGCAGGGGCACGGCCGCGTCCCGGTCGCCCATGTTCGCGGCCGTCACCGCGATGACCAGCAGCAGACCGAGCGTGTCGGTCACCATGTGCCTCTTTCGGCCCGGCACTTTCTTCCCGCCGTCATACCCGCTGGAGGCTGAGGGCACTGAGGCGGCGGCCCGCACCGACTGCGCATCGATGATCCCCGCCGAAGGCTCCGTCTCCCGGCCCTCGCGCTCACGGACCTTCCCGCGCAGCCGGTCATGGAACTCCGCGACCAGCCCGTGCTCCCGCCACCGGCGGAAGAAGGCATAGACCCGGCCCCAGGCGGGAAAGTCCGCGGGCATCGCCCGCCAGGAAATCCCGCCCGCGACCAGGTAACGGATCGCGTCCAGCATCGAGCGGTGACAATAGCCCTCCGGCTGCCCGCCCCTGCCCTCCATCCAGGCCGGTACCGGCAGCAACGGGCGCACCACCGCCCACTCCGCGTCCGTCATGTCCGAGGGATACCGACGCACCCGACCCGGACGGTCAGCCGCGTTCCCGTACACGTGCGCGAGACAATCACACGATCGGGCAGCCGAGTTGAACGATGCAGGCACAAGCGCATAGAACTGCGGCAACAGGGTCTCCTGGGCAGATCGGCAGGCTTCAACACCCCCGAACTACCAAGAGACCCTGTCCTCATGCACCGACCTCCCACAAATAACACGAACCAGACCCCCGTTCGATCCGCAAGCTCGATGAACGATATGAATACGGCTTCTCAGGGACGGCTGCCGCGTGGGGCGGCATTGCGCTCGGTTGGGTGCGGGCATCGTCTCGGACCCTGCGGGTCCAGAGCGCCAGCAGCGGCAGGGAAGGGGGCGGCCGGGCTCGGTTCACTGCCTGCGGCGGGGGTCGGGGCTGAGGTGAGAGAGGCTCGCTGCGCATAGCGCTGGCCGCTGCCGCGAAGCGGCCGCGGTGAGTTGGCGGAGTGCAGGGGCGGGGGTGGCACGGGTCTGTGATCCACGGGATCAGCGGCGGTGGGGTTCGGGTCGGTTCGCTATGTGCTGCCCGGTGTGGGTTGAGGTCACGGGCGGCTGCCGCGTGGGACGGCATGGCGCTCGGGCGAGTGCGGGCATCGTCTCGGACCCTGCGGGTCCAGAGCGCCAGCAGCGGCAGGGAAGGGGGCGGCCGGGCTCGGTTCGCTGCCTGCGGGTGCGTTCGCCGCTGGGGTCAGGGAGGCTCGCTGCGCATAGCGCTGGCCGCTGCCGCGAAGCAGTTGCGGTGGGGACTTCGAGTGCGGGCTGGGGGTGGGCTCGGGCCCGTGATCACAAGCAGGGCAGCGGGGCGCGGTGCGCTGCGCGTGGGGCAGGGCTGGGGCCCGGGGGTACTTTCCACCCTCCGGACGGGGCCTTGAGGTGGGGAAACCCTCACCTGGCGGTCAGCGTGACCGATATGCCCAGCCTGTGAAGTTGACGGGGCAACGGGGTAGGGTTACCGCCCACTTCGGTGTCCGGTAAAGCACTTTTGTCGGGCGGTAACTCCACCCTACCTGCGAGTACCCCTGCGGAACGCGGCGCAGCTTCTTGCAGCCCGGCCTCGGGCCCGGCGACGGACACCGAACGGCCCCCAGGCCCCCTCCCCGCCGCTCTTGGATCACGGCACCGCAGCCACCCCCGCCCCCGCACCCCACCAACTCACTACAACCACTTCGCGGCAGCGGCCAGCGGCGGGGTGAGAGAAGGCTCGCTTCGCTCTGCCGCTGGCGGGCTGTTACTCATAGGTAGGGTGGAGTTGCCGCCCGGCAAAAGCGCCATACCGGCCCCGGAACCGGGCGGTAGGCGCACTCTGTTGAACGGCGGGCCTGGCGTATCGGGCATACGGGGCGCGCTGGCTGTCAGAGCGGCGTTCCCCCGGCCTCGGGCAGCTCTTCTACGGGCGGGAACCCTCCCCGGCCAGTACTCCCGAGTGCAGCACCGCCGCCCGCTGCCGCCTGCCGTTGGATCACAGGCCCGAGCCCCACCCCGCCCGCACTCGAAGCTCCCACCACGACCACTTCGCGGCAGCGGCCAGCCGCTATGCGCAGCGAGCCTCTCTAACCCCAGCCACGACCCCCGCCGCAGGCAGAGAACCGGCCCCAGGCCACCCCCCTCCCCTGCCGCTGCTGGCGCTCTGGACCCGCAGGGTCCGAGACGATGTCCGCACTCGACCGGGCGCAATGCCGCCCCACGCGGCAGCCATCCGTGACCCCAACCCCACACCGGCCGTCAGGTAGCCAACCAACTCCCGCGCCACAGCCGCTGGTCCCGTAGATCACAGGCCCGCGCCGCTCCCGCCCCCGCGCTCGACGACACCACCGCAACCACTTCGCGGCAGCGGCCAGCGCTATGCGCAGCGAGCCTCCCTGACCCCGGCCACAAATCCACCCGCAGGCAGCGAACCGTCCCCAGGCCACCCCCTCCCCTGCCGCTGCCGGCGCTCTGGACCCGCAGGGTCCGAGACGATGCCCGCACTCGACCGAGCGCAATGCCGCCCCACGCGGCAGCCACGCTGGTGCCCCAACTCCGCACCGGGCAGCACATAGCGAACCGACCCGAACCCCACCGCCGCTGATCCCTTGAATCACAGGCCCGCGCCACTCCCGCCCCCGCGCTCGACGACACCACCGCAACCACCTCGCGGCAGCGGCCAGCCGCTATGCGTAGCGAGCCTCTCTAGCCTCAGCCGCGAACCCACCCGCAGGCAGTGAACCGGCCCCGGCCGCCCCCCTTCCCTGCCGCTGCCAGCGCCTTGGACCCGCAGGGTCCGAGACGAGAGCCGCACCCGACCCACCCCCAATGCCGCCCCACGCGGCAGCCGTCCCTGACCCCAACCCCCACACCGGCAGCACATGGCCACCCGGCCCCCGCCCCACCGCCGCTGATCCCTTGCATCACAGGCCCGCGCCATCCCCGCCCCCGCACTAGAAGCCCCCACCACAACCACCTCGCGGCAGCGGCCAGCCGCAAAGCGCAGCGAGCCTCCCTAACCCCCGCCCCGAACCCACCCACACCCAGCGAACCGAGCCCAGGCCACCCCCCTCCCTCACCCCGGGTGGAGAGATTTCTCCACCCGGACTTACGGCGGCTGCCGCATGTGATTGGAGGGGATGAAATCTAGTTTTGAGGGGTCGCTGACGGAGATTGATCGTGCTGGGAGGAAATGCTGTGAGTGGGCCCGTTGAGGTAGTTCTGATTATTGCCGCTGTGTGTTACGTGATGGTTCGCCGGATGATCGGGGAGCCTGCGGAAGCCAAGCGGATGTTGATTCTTCCGGCGGTGCTTTCGCTGGTCGGGGTGTCCAATCTTTCGGGAGGGCATCTTGACGCGGGCGCTGTCGTGTTTCTGGTGGCCACCGGCGGGCTCAGTGTTCTTCTCGGGGTGCTGCGCGGCGTGAGTATTCGGCTGTCCAATCGGGACGGGCTGGTGTTCATGCGCTATACCTGGGTGACCGTGGCTCTGTGGGTGCTGAACATCGTGGCGAAGATCGGGGCGAATCTTCTGCTGGGCGCCGTCGACCCGCATATGTCGGGGGTCACCAGTGACAGCCTGCTGCTGACCATCGGCATAGGCATGCTCGCCGAGGGGCTCATGGTGCTGGGGCGGGCCGTGCGTACCGACAGCCGTGTCGTCTGGACCGCCGGCAAGGACGGGCAGCCGCATACCTCGTCCGCCCTCATCGACAGCCTCCAGGAGCGTTTCGCCGGCGCCTCGGCCTCCGGCCGTCCCCGTGCCGAGCGCCCCTCTATGCTTGACGCGCTTCGGGATGCCGACTCCCGCCAAGACCGCCGTCACCGCTGAGGTCGGGAGCCCCCCTCATGTCGTCCACCGGATCCCAGTCCCCGGCCGGATCGGAGTCCCCGGCGGAACCCGAGACCTCCCGCTACAGCTCCGTCACCGGCGACGACCTCGCCCAGCCCTTCATCGCCGTCACCGCCACCGTCCTGACCGCGATGCAGCTGCCCCGCGCCCACCTCGTCGCCCCGTTCCTCGCCGTCCCGCTCTTCGTCGTCGTCGCGGCGTGCTCCTTCGCCGCGATCCTCTCCTGGTCCCGGCTGTCGCACCGCACGCAGATCGCGATCGCGGGCGGCTACGCCGTCCTGGCAGCCGTGCTCCTCCCCCTCGCGCACAACACCGTGGCCCCCTTCTTCGCCTACTCCGCCGCCGCCACCGCCGGCGCGAAGCTCGCCACCCGACGCGCCGCCGTCGGGGTCGCGGTGGCCGGGGCGGTCAGCGCTGCCACGACCGTCTGGATCGCCGAGCGGCTCTCCCCGTCGCCCGACTACTGGCCCTGGTGGCTGGCCCTCACCGTAGGGATGCCCGTCTATATGGGCATCTCGAAACGGGACCGGCGCGAGGCGCTCGCCAGCGCCCGGCGCGCCGCCGCCGAGGCGCAGCGGGCCACCGAGTCCGAGGCCCGTACGGCCGCGCTCATGGAGCGGGGGCGTATCGCCCGCGAGATCCACGACGTGCTCGGCCACTCCCTCTCCGGCATCGCGCTCCAGCTCGACATGGCCGACGCGCTCAGCCAGAAGGACCGCGGCGAGGAGGCGCTCGCGGCTGTGCGCCGGGCCAGGGCGCTGGCCGTCGACAGCATCGCCGAGACCCGGCACGCCGTGCACGCCCTGCGCGAGGACACCCTCCCCCTTCAGGAGACGCTGCGGCTCATGGCCGAGAGCGAGGAGGTCGCCTTCGACGTTCTCGGCGAACCCGCGCCCGTATCCGTCGAAACCGCGCAGACCGCCCTGCGCGTGGCGCAGGAGGCCCTGACCAACGCCATGAAGTACGCGCCCGGCGCCGCCCGCGCGATGACGCTCGAATTCACCGCCGATGCCGTCTCCCTGACCGTCGCCAACGGGCCCTCGCGCTCCCCCGGTCCGCGCCCCGGCGCCGAAGGCACCGGCATGGGGCTGGTCGGCATGCGCGAACGCGCCGCCCTCGTGGGCGGTACCCTCCGCGCCGGACCCGATCTCGACAACACCGCGCTCGGCAACGCCGCACTCGGCGACACCGCACCCGGCAACGCCGGGTCCGACAACATCGCACTCAAGGACACCGCACAGGGCGGCTGGACCGTAAAGCTGGAGGTGCCCAGGTGAGCAGCAGCATCAAGTTGGTGGTCGTCGACGACCAGACGGCCGTCCGTGAGGCACTGGCCGTCATGCTCGACCTCAACGACGACGTCGACGTCGTGGCGACGGCCACCAACGGCGAGGAAGCCGTCGCCGCCGTCGCCGAGCACCAGCCCGACGTCGTCCTCATGGACCTGAACATGCCGGTCATGGACGGCGTCGAGGCCACCGGGCGCATCCGCGCCGCCAACCCCCATTCGACCGTGGTCGTCCTGACCACCTTCGAGGACGACGAGTCGATCCTGGCCGCCCTCCAGGCCGGCGCCGGCGGCTATCTGACCAAGGACGCGGGCCGCGACACCATCCTTCAGTCCGTACGCAGCGCCAGCCACGGCCAGGCCGTGCTCGCGCCAGAGGTGCAGCGCCGGCTGCTCACCCTCGCCACCCGACGGCCCAAGCCCGCCGCCGAGCAGGCCGCCATGCTCACCGCGCGCGAGCGGGAGGTGCTGCGTCTGATCGGCGACGGGCTGCGCAACCCCGAGATCGCCGCGCGCCTCGTCATCAGCGAGGCCACCGTCAAGACGCACATCAACAACCTCTTCGCCAAGGCCGACCTGCACTCCCGCGCCGAAGCCGTGCGCTACGCGCTGAGCGTTCTGCCGCCGGAAGGGCCCGCGCCGCAAGGCTGACGCGCCCCACCCCGTCGGCGCCGCCCCGCCGCCGAGCCGATCGCCCTCCTGGCGGTGCGGCTCTCTTCGCATGCCCCGGGCCCTGCCCCCGGCCCCCCGCCCCACCCCCGGTGTACCTCGGGTGGAGACCCGTCTCCACCCGCAAGATACGGCGCTGACCCCACGACACCTCGCCCCCTCCCCCGTAATTTTGAGATTGCCGCCGGGAGCAATCGGAGCAGTCGGATCAGGAACATCGACGAAAACTCCCCCGGAATCCGCCGAGTGAGAGGAATACCCGTTCCCATGAACTACCTCCGCAATTTCGCCCCGTGGTTCGTCTATGCCGGCGTCTCTCTCATCGGATGGCAATGGGGCGCCCTCGCCGCTTTGATCTGCGCCGTATTTCTGCTGATTCAGGACCGCCGGGCCGGCGTGCAAGCCAATGCCCAGATTCTCGATTTCGGAACGATCGTCTTCGCACTGGGCATGACCGTCGTCGCGTTCGCCGACCCGCACTCCTCCCTCCACGACCACGACAGCGCGATCTCCTCGGCCTGGCTGGCGCTCATCGGCTGGGCGAGCCTGGCCCTGCGGAGCCCCTTCACGCAGGGGGTCGCCCGCCGCAGCGCCCCCAAGGAGGTCTGGAACTCCCCGCACTTCATTCGCATCAACACCGTCATCACCACGGTGTGGACGGTCAGCTTCACCCTCTCCGCCGCCGCCGAGTTCACCTGCTCCGCCCTCGGCGCCGGTGCCGCCCTCCAGCTCTGCTGCAAGGCCGCCGGGTTCGTCGTCCCCGCCGTCTTCACGGGCCGCTACGTCAAGAAGATCCGGGCCCGCGTCGCCGACAAGATGGCCGCCATGGAGACCGCCGCCCCCGCGCCCGCCGCGGAGGCCGGCCGGCCCGTCACCTACGCCCAGCTGTGACGAGCAGTCGGAAAGCCCCCTACGCGCCCCGCTACCCCCGCTGCCCCCGCTCCCCCCGGTGCCTCGCCGCCGGGGGTTCGGCCGCGCGTACGATCGCGGACTCCACCGCCGCGATGCGGTCGGCGAGCAGCCCCAGCGCCGCGAGGGTACGGACCCGCGGGTCCTCGTCGGAGCCGCCGAGGGCCTGCGTGCGGACGTACGAGGTCTTGATCTCCGTCCAGCGCGCGGCCTGCTCGGGTGTGAGGGTGCCGCGCAGTTCGGCGAGTTTCAGGAGGTTCGCCTCGGCGCCCGTGGTCAGGGTCTGGGCCTCGCCCGCGTAGTGGTCGTCGATGACGGCGGTCAGCTCGGCGTCGTTCATGACGGGCGCGATCCGCTCCACGATCTTGTTCATGTTGCGGTACGAGCCCTGGAGCTGGAACGGCGGCTCGGTGCGGCTGGCGTCCGTGCGGGCCGCCGACGCGATGTAGGCGGTGTTGACGGCGAGGACCGTGCGCCGGGCCGTGAGTAGGTGGCGCAGTACGGCCAGTACGCGGTCCAGTTCGGCCGGCGCGTACGGGTGGGACAGCCGGTCGGACCGTACCCCCGCCTCGCCCTGGGCCAGCCGGATCAGCAGGTCGAGGTCGGACCGCTCGCGGGCCGCGAGGGGGGCCAGGACCGGGTTGGAGGTCAGGGCGTTCTCGACGAAGCTGAGGGCGAAGACGTCGTCCTTGCCGGAGAGCACGTCGCCCAGGTTCCACACGTCGGCGCGGTTGGCGAGCATGTCGGGGATGCGGAAGAGCCCGCCGGACTCGGTGTACGGGTTGCCCGCCATGCACACCGCGAACCGCTTGCCGCGCAGGTCGTAGGTGCGCGTACGGCCGTTCCAGACGCCCTCGATACGGCGCTGGGCGTCGCACAGCGAGATGAACTTCTGGAGCAGTTCGGGCGAGGTGTGCTGGATGTCGTCCAGGTAGAGGAGGGTGTTGCTGCCCGCCTCCAGCGCGAAGTTGATCTTCTCGACCTCCTGCCGCGCGGTCGCGTCGGGCGCCTGCGCCGGGTCCAGCGAGGTGACGGAGTGCCCCAGGGCGGGGCCGTTGACCTTGACGAGGGCCAGGCCGAGGCGGTCGGCGACGTACTCCATGAGCGTCGTCTTGCCGTATCCCGGCGGGGAGATGAGCAGCAGCAGGCCGCTGTTGTCGGTGCGCTTCGCGTCGCCCGCCGCGCCGAGCTGCTTGGCGAGGTTCCCGCCGATCAGCGGCAGGTACACCTCGTCCAGGAGGCGGTTGCGGACGAAGGCGCTCATCACCTTGGGCCGGAACTCGTCCACCCGCAGCCGTGACCGCTCGGCCTCCACGAGCCGGTTGCGCCGCTGCTGGTACGCGCGGAAGCCCGGCACCCGCTCCTCGCGGAACACGCGGGTACGGGCGAGGAGTTCGTCCAGCCGGATGGTCATATGGCGGCCGGTGATCCTGGGGTGGGCGCCCAGCAGGCCCTCCACCCGCGTCGTGAGCCTCGCCTCGGAGTCGTAGCGCGCCGCGTCGGGGCACAGCTCGATGGCCACGGCCTCCGCCACGACGCCGGGGTCGGCCTCCTCGCCGCTCCCGGCCAGGTACGAGCCGAGCCACGCCGCCGCCAGGTGGCGGCGCGCGGCGAGCGGCATCCCGCCGAGGGCCGCCAGCTCCTCCTCGTACGCCGGGCCGTCGATCGCCCCGCGGAACTTCCCGATCAGCGACCGCGCCTCGGCTCCCGCCGCGAACCCTTCGGGTCCGGCCGCCAGCTCCTCGAAGAGGTATTCGGCGGCGAGCGGGCCGGAGGCGGGCGCCTCTCCGAACGCCTCTCCGAACGCCGCGAGCTGCGCCGCCAGTTCGTCCGTCAGGTCCGCGATCGCCGGGGCCAGCCCGAACGTCTCCCGCGCCCGCGCCAGCGACCGTACGCGCAACGCCCAGTGCTCGCGCGCCGCGCCGTCGAGGCCGTGCGTCCAGAAGACCTGGGCCGCGGCGCGGTCGGCCGCCGGGTAACGGAGCAGCCCCGCCTCCGCGTGCAGGGCGAGCAGCGCGCCGAGGATCGCGGTCGCGTCATGGTCGTGGACGCCGCGCTCGTACCCCTCGTCGTACGCGGCGTCGGCGGCGGTCCGCACCAGGGCGGCCAGCTCGTCGGGGCCCGCGTCGTACAGCGCGGCCGGGTCGTGGTCGGCGAGGATCTTCGCGGCGAGGTGCTCGGCGCGGTAGACGTCGGCGGACTCCGAGGGCAGCAGCTGGTCCCAGTACGGGCGGGTGTCCGCGAACTCGGGGTCGGTGACGGGCGCGCGGTAGTCGGTGCCGGTCAGCGCGAAGGCGAGGGTGTCGCCGTGCGGTACGAGCGTCAGGTCGAGTGCCTGGGTGTTGACGGCGAAGCGGTGGCGGCCCAGCCGGATCGCCTCGCCGCCGTCCAGATACAGGTCGGCGCGGTCGCGCAGGGCGCGCCCGGCCTCCTGGCGGGCGGCCTTCAGCCGGCCGTCGAGCTCGTCGGCCCGTACGCCGTCGCCGAGTTCGCGCAGTTCGTCGGCGGTGCGGCGGACCTTGGCGACCATGGGGTCGGACGCGAAGTAGGTGTTGACCGCGTCGAGGTCGGCGAGGGTCGCGGCGCGCCGCTGGATGGTCTCCAGGACCCGGTTCGCGGAGTCGGCGAGGCGTTCGGCGTGCCGGGCGCGGGCGTCCTGGAGGGTCTGCTTGCGGGAGGAGAACGCCTCGTAGACGTCGGTGCGCTTGGCGGACAGCTCGGTGAGGAAGTCGTCGGACTCCGCGAACCGCGCCTCCAGGTTCTCCAACTGGAGCAGCAGACGCGCCAGTTGCTCCTCGCACGCCTCGGGCGTGTCGGCGGCGGCGAGCGCGCCCGTGACGGCCTGCCCGAGCAGCGCGAACTCGGCGGCGAACTCGGCGCGCCCCTCGTGGTCGAGGAGTTCGCGGCGGCGCGCGGCGAGGGTGGCGCGGGCGCGGTTGACGCCGCCGAGCACCTCGGCGATCCGCTCCAGGATGGAGGTGCGTACGGTCGCGTCGCCGATGTCGAGGCCCGCGACGACCTCGGTGAGGATCTGGAGGCCCTCGGTCCGCTCGTCGAGGTGCTCGCCGACGGGGGCGGCCCCGGCGACGGTGGTGATGGCCTCGGCGTCGGCGGTCAGCCGCTCGACGTCCTCCTCGTACCCGGCGAACGCGTCGTCCCGCCGGAGGAAGTCCACGGCGCGCCGCGCGGTCGCGCCGATGTCGTCCGCCACCTCCGCCGCCAGCGCGTCGATCCGCTCGCCGTCCACGTACCGCAGCTCGCGCAGGGTCTCCAGGCGGCCCTGGGAGTGGCGGAGTTCGGTGAGCTGCGCGACCCAGGCGTCGGCGCTGCGCGGCGCCTCGCCGCGGACGCGCCGCACCAGCGAGGCGATGTCGGACGCGGCCTCGCCGAGCGCGTCGGCGGCCTGTCGGGTGAGGTTCTGTACGGTCTCGAACTCCGCCAGCACCTGTTCCGCGGTGCCCCGCACCAGCGCCAGGGGCTGCTGGAGGCCGCCGAGCGCGTCGTCCGCGAGCCAGTGGAAGCGGTCGGTGAGCCGGGAGCAGGCGTCGGTGATCGCCTCGAAGCCGGCGCGGGTGCCGGCGGGCTCGGCGGCGGTCCGGGCCACGGTCAGCAGCTCGGAGATGCCGCGCACCAGGTCGGCGTTGCCCACCCGCTCCAGCGGCCCGGTGCCCGCGGCCCCGGCGGCGTACGTCTCGGAGACGTACGGGCTCTGCCAGGTCTGCACGGCGTGCACGCGGGACGGCTCGTCGGCCCCGGCGCGCAGGGCGATGAGCGTGCCGTCGTCGAAGAGCGCGTAGCCCTGGCACAGCAGCGGGGTGGCGACCTCCTTGCGGATGAGGTTGTAGGACAGCAGCAGGGTGCGGCCGTCGGCGGGGTCGCGGAAGGCGTAGAGGACGTCCTCGCCGTTGGGCGAGGGGGTGGCGCCCGCGTAGCCGAGGCCGTCGGTGTCGAGGGCGTCGAAGGTGCGGGCGGCGCCGGTGGCGAGGCAGTAGCCGCCGGGGAAGATGACGCCCTGGTCGTCGGGGAGGCGCAGGCACGCCTGGCCGATGCCGTCGAGCCGCACGACGGTGCGGGTGGTGGCGTTGTAGACGAGGTGGCGCCGGACGCTCTCGTTGTACGGGCGTACGCGCAGCAGCACGAGCGGGCCGATGCGGGCGTGCTCGATGTCCGCGTCGGCCAGCGACTGGAGCGGCTCCTCGACGGGCTCGCTGTAGACGCCCGTACCGGACTCGGTGGTGTTCTCGGTCTTGACGGTGAGGGCGCCGCCGACGGTGGAGACGTAGATCCCGCCGCCGATCGCGACGTGCGGGTGGCGGCCGAGCACATGGTCGTCGCGGGTGGCGGCGGTCCACTCGATCTCCTGCGACGGCGGGTCGGTGTGGTCGCGCTCGCCGCGCGCGTCGAGGTAGCGGGGCGTGCCGTCGGCGGCGAGCTGCCAGCGCAGGACGCGCAGGTCGCCGTCGTTGGGGCCGGTGCGGAAGACGGCGAGGAGCTTGCCGTCGACGCGCCGCAGGCGGCGCAGGGCGGCGGCGCGGTAGTAGCGGTGCAGCTCGCCGAACTCGCGCTGGAAGGCGGAGTCGTGGAGCAGCTCGGGGAGGTCCTGCTCGTCGGCCTCTTCGAGGGCGACGCCCTCGCCGTCGTCCGCGCGGCGCAGGGTGTGCAGCGCGAAGACGTCCCCGACGGCGGTCTCGGTGCCCGCACTGTCCGGGGTGGTGTAGCCGAGGAGGAGGCGCCCGCCGACGGCGGCGACGTCGCGCGGCACGCACCGCTGCTCGGTGCGGATCTGCTCGGTGCCGAGGAGGCGCAGCTCGGTGGAGCCGAAGGTCTCCACGCGCCGCGCGTTCAGCGCCTCGGCGCCGCGGGCCAGCTCGGAGGCCTGGGCGGCGAGCCGGTCGCGCAGCACCTCGTACGTACCGGCGTCGAGCCCGCCGGCCGCCCCCGCGCTCTCCTCACGCTCCGCGCGCCCGTCCCGGCCCTCGGTGTTCACGTCCACCCCAACTCCCTGGTACTTCCGCTGTGCGCGGCGGGCCTGGGCCCGTCGTTACGTTCCGCCTCGGCCACGCGCAGGCCGGGCCCCCGCCCCTGGGGGCGCGGCCCGGCCTGCGCTCGGGGGCTACTTCGCCCCGGCCGCCGCGCCGTTGAGCTGCGCGCCGCCCGGCTGTCCGCCGTTGAGCCGCGCCGGACCCGCCAGGTCCGTGAGCTTCACATCGGCGAGCCCGCCCGCCTTCGCGGACTCCAGCAGGCCCTTGAGGGCGCCCGCCTGCGGGCCGCCGCCCGCGATGAGCTTGGTCAGCGCCCCGGCGATCGTCAGATCGCGCACGCCGTCCGCGCCCAGGCCGCTCAGCATCGCGCCGAGGTCCTGCGTGAAGGTCGAGCCGTCCTTGTCCAGCCACGGGCCGGCCATGGTCCGCACCGACTCGGAGTTGCCGACGAAGGCGTCCACGCCCTTGCCCAGCGCGATGGAGTTCACGAGGCGGTCGAAGAAGACGCTCTCCCCGCCGACGATGTCGATCTTCGCGTTCTCCAGGCCGGTGGCGAGCACCGTGGCCTGCGCCTCGGCGACCTGCCGGTGCACGTCGATGCCGGCCAGCCGGACGTCCTTCTCGGCCTCCAGGCGGAGCCGGAACTCCTCGTGACCGCGGCTCGCCGCGTCCAGCGCGGCCATCGCCGCCGCCTTCTCCGTGAGCCCCTCGGCCTCGGCCTTCAGCTTCTGCTTCAGCCCCTCGGCACCCGCGAACGCCTTCTCCTTGGCGACCTCCGCCTCGGCGCGGCCGACCTTCGCGATGGCCTCGGCGTTGCGCTCGCGCACCTCCGCCTCGGCGAGCCCGACGGCCGCGGCGTCCGCGCGCTTGCCCTCGGCCAGCTGTACGGCGGCCTGCGCGTCGAGGTCGGCGGCCTTGCGCCGGGCCTCGGCCATGGCCAGCGTCTCGGCGGCCCGGTGGCCGGCCGCCTGCTCGGCGGCCTCCGCCGCCTTGATGTCCTTGACCAGCCGCTCCTGCGCCTCGGCCTCGGCCCGGATGATCAGCGCCTGGCGCTCCCGCTCGGCCTCCTCGACCGTACGGAGCTTCTTGATCTCCTCCTCCTGGGCGGCGACGGTCTTCTCGACCGCGATGCGCTCCCGGACGACGTCCGCGATCTCCCGCTTCTCGGCCTCGACCTCCTTGTCGGCGGCGATGCGCCGCAGCTGCGTCTCCCGCTCGCGGGCGATGACCTCCAGCAGCCGGTCCTTCTCGATGCGCTCGTTCTCGATGGCGATGACGCGCTCACGGTTCTTCTGCGCCACGGCGACCTCGCGGTCGCGGTTCTCGCCCTGGATGCCGAGCGCTTCCTCGGTCTTGATGTGCGCGCTGTGCGACCGCAGCCGCTCCTCGGCCTGCACCCGCGCCGTCTCGGCCTCTTCCTTGGCCCGTACGGTCTCGATCTCGCGGGTCTGCTTGACCTCGGCCTCCGCCTGGCGGCGCTCCAGCTCCAGGACCGCCTCGCGCGCCTCGACGTTCTGCCGGGTGATCTCCTTCTCCTCCGTGCGCTGGTACTCGTTGGTGCGCACGTGCTCGATCGCCGTCAGCTCGGTGATCTTGCGGATGCCCTGGGCGTCCAGGATGTTCGCGGAGTCGAGCTGCGCCATCGGCGTCTGCTCAAGGAAGTCGATCGCGGCGTCTTCGAGGTGGTAGCCGTTGAGGTCGGTGCCGATGACCGCGATGATGCGGTCCCGGAACTCCTCGCGCTTGGTGTAGAGGTCGACGAAGTCCAGCTGCTTGCCGACCGTCTTGAGCGCCTCGGAGAACTTCGCCGCGAAGAACTCCTGGAGCGTGCGCGGGTCGCTGGCGCGCTGGGTGCCGATGGCCTGGGCCACCTTCACGACGTCCTCGACGGTCTTGTTGACGCGCACGAAGAAATTGATGTGGATGTCGGCGCGGATGTTGTCCTGGCAGATCAGGCCCTCGCGGCCGGTGCGCCGGATCTCGATGGTCTTCACCGAGATGTCCATGTACTCGGCCTTGTGCAGCACCGGCAGCACCACGGCGCCGGTGAAGGTGACATCGACCCGTTTCGTCTTGGAGATGATCAGCGCCCTGCCCTGCTCGACCTTGCGGAACAGTCGGCTGACGGTGAACAGCACCCCGAGGGCGACGAGCAGCAGGACGGCGACGAGCACGCCGATCCCGATGGCGGTGGTATCCATGGCGGAACCTCTGTCGAATCAGTTGCGGTAAAGGGAAGTCCGTATAAACCCGTATAAAAGGGGGCCCGGCCGGTCAGTACGCCGGACTGCCGGGGTCGAGCGCCGTGCCGAACGGCGCTTCGAAGGCCCCGACGCGGAAGAACTCGCCGTCGGCGTCGTAGTCGAAGATCAGCGCCGTCGCGCCCGCGGCGAGCCCCGTCTCGTCCGTACGCACCTGGATGATCGCCGTGGAGCCGTCCTCGGCGGCCACCTCGGCCTGCCCGAACCGGCTGTCCACCCGGCCGGTGCGCACCACGCAGATCCGGCCGACGAAGTCCAGCCGCGAGGGCGGCCGTTCGTCGGGGAAGAGGCGGCGCAGCGGCCGTACGAGCACCCAGGTGACGGCCCAGGAGCCCACGACGGCGCCCGCCAGGACGCCCGCGCCGAGGAGCGTACGCGTCAGCCCCTGGGCGTCGATTTTCTCCAGCAGGACCGTTCCGGCGAGGGCGAGGAACCAGGCGAGGGCGGTCAGCAGCGACAGGACGACGGTGATCGGCACGCCGCCGAGGCCGACGGCTGCGACGAGGCCGGTGACCCCGCCGGGGCCGTCGGAGGCATGTCCGTCCGAGGAGTGTCCGTCGGAGAGGTCGTGGTGGCCGTGGCCGTCGGAGTCGATGCCGCCGACGAGGACGAGCAGCCAGTACGCGACGACGACCACCAGCGCGAAGCTGAACACGACGGCCGGGAAGCCGAGCGCGGCTGCGAGGAAGTCGTCCACAGACCCCGTCCCTTCGTCCTCTTGCTCGCGAACCCCCCATGGGGTCCGGCGATTGCGCGGGGACGGCGCCGTGGGCGGGCCTCGGCGCCGGTTCCGTTTCCGGAACCTGGCACCGAGGCCGTCCCCCGTGTCCCCCGTTGTTCCCCCATGTACATATTGGCAGGTGGGAACAGGCGTGCGCATTGCCGGATCCCGGCAATCTTTATGCTTCCCTGATGCCGGGTGCTGCCCCCTTCGGGCGTCTGCCACCCTGGAGACCGCGCGTTAAGAACCCGTCAAAGGCGCGTCAAGAGGTGGAGAGAGCACGTGACAAAGCCGGAGCCGACCGAGGACTACCTGGCCGGCTACGCCGAGCTGCTCACCGAGGTGTCGGCGACCGGCCGGCGGCTCAACCGCGCCGAACTGGAGTCGCGCCGCACCCTCGGCGAACGCGCCGGGGAGAGCGGCCACGGCCTGCGCACGCTCGTCGTCTCCCACCTCGCCGCCACCCGGGCCCTGTGGTCCGAGCTGCCCGCGCCGTCCGGCCCGGCCGCGGCGCGCGGCCTGCGCGCCACCGCCGAGTCCGTCCTTGCCGTGACCGAGCAGGCCATCGACGCCTTCGCCGAGGGGTACGAGCACGCGCAGCGGCTGGCCGTGCGGCAGGAGGAGGCCGCGCGCCGCGAGTTCATCGACGACCTGCTGTACGGGCGCAGCGACCTGGGCCGCCTCGCCGGGCGCGCCGAGCGGTTCGGGCTGCGGCTCGCCCACGCGCACGCCGTGGCCGTCGCCACGGGCCCGGAGCCGTACGACGACGCGCACCCGGCGATGCGCCGGGTGGAGACGGCGCTCAACGGCCGGTTCAGCGAGCGCCGCATCCTGCTGACCACCAAGGACGGCCGGCTGATCTGCGTGGCGCCGGCCGACGAGGACGACGTGCTGCGCTACTTCACCAAGCAGGCGCACGCCGCCACCGACGGCGGGCAGGTGGCCGTGGGCCGCCCGCACGAGGGCGCGGGCGGCGTCGTGCACTCCTACGAGGAGGCGCTGGGCGCGCTGGACCTCGCCGCGAAGATGGCCCTCGACGCGCCGGTGCTGCGCGCCGCCGACCTCCTCGTCTTCCCGGTCCTGACCCGCGACCGGCAGGCCCTGACCGATCTGGTGCGCTCCACGCTGGCCCCGCTGCGGGAGGCGCGCGGCGGCCCGGAGCCGCTGCTGGCGACGCTCGACGCGTACTTCGACTCCGGCTGCGTCGCCGCGGAGGCCGCCCGCCGTCTCGCCCTGAGCGTCCGGGCCTTCACCTACCGCCTCAAGCGCATCCACGAGCTGACGGGCTCCGACCCCGCCGACCCGATGCACCGCTACACCTTGCAGACCGCGGTGATCGGGGCCCGGCTGCTGGACTGGCCGCGGAAGGAGCTGTAGGCGCGGGGGCCGTGAGGCGTGCGGACGTGCCGGGGCCGGCCGTGGCGACGGGGGAAGGGGCGTGCCACGGCCGGCCTCGGGGGGCTGCTCAGCCCTGGTACTCGGCGTGCAGCAGCCAGTTGCGCGGGATGTTGGGGACATCCCGCGGGAACACCTCGTACGGCCAGCGGCCCTTGCCGATGCCCTCCTCGCCGGGCTCGTTCAGCCGGTTCACCTGCCAGCCGGACAGCGCGAAATAGCCCTCGGGGTCATCGGTGCCGAACAGCCACGGAATGCCGTCCGCCTTCAGGGCGCTCAGGAAGATCTGGGTGCCGATATTCTTCAGCAGCGATTCGCTCAATACGTCCAGCGCCACGTGGCTGCCCGGCGCGGAGCCCTCCGCGAGCAGGTCGAGCAGGGAGCGCACCTGGTCGTCGGTGAGGAAGAACAGCAGCGCCTCGGCCACCCACAGCGTCGGCTTCTCGGGGTCGAACCCGGCCTCGTACAGGGACGACAGCCACGGCTTGGTGAGGTCCGCGCCCACCACCCGCCGGTCCACGGACGGCTTGGCGTCCACCTCGGCCAGCCGCCGCTCCTTGACCTCGAAGAGCGCCGAGTGGTCCACCTCGTAGACGACGGCGTCGGTGGGCCAGGTGAGCCGGAAGGCCCGCGCGTCCATGCCGGCGGCGATGAGGACGACCTGGCGGATGCCGCCGTCGCGCACATGGGCGGCGATGGCGTCGTCCAGGTACTTGGTGCGGATGGACACGAAGTCCGCGAGCCCGCCGCCGCCGTACTTCTTCAGCAGCTCGAACCCGGTCTCCGAGGCGAGCGGGCGGGCCAGGTCGTCGCGGAAGAGCGCGTCGTCCCGTTCGGTCTCCAGGGCGCGGGCGGCCGCGGTCCACTGCGAGGTGTGCGAAACAGCTTCCATCTCTCGTCTTCCTCCGTACTCCGGTGTCACGGGCGTGGGCTGGGCGAAGGGAGCGGCCGGGGGCGGCGGGCTCACTCGCGCGGCCGGCGCCGGAACATGCTGTAGAGGGTCAGCCGCATGACCGGAAGGCCCTCGGCGTCGGTGAGTTCGCCCCGCTTGTGCAGGGTCGCGCAGTCCGGGCGGGTCATCGACGGGGTGATGCCGGTGACGGTGAGCCGCCCGGTGAGGATGTCGCCGGGGCGGGTCGGCCGCAGCCAGCGCAGCTCGTCGACGCCCGGCGAGCCCTCGACCGCCGCGCCGGGCAGCAGCGCGTCCACGTAGAGCCGCATGAACATGGCGCAGGTGTGCCAGCCGCTGGCCACCAGGCCGTGGAAGAGCGACTCCTCCCCCAACTCCGCGTCCACGTGGTACGGCTGGGGGTCGAACTTCCGGCCGAACTCGATGATCTCCTGCTCGGTGACCTTGTACGTACCGAGCTCGTACGTCCGGCCCTCTTCGTAGTCCTCGACGTAGCGCAGCATCTCTTCTCGTCTCCGCTCAGCCGACCGTGGCGCCCAGGTACTTCGCCTCGATCCGGTCCAGCGTGCGGAAGTCGTCGACGGCGAGGCTGTCGCGGTCGATGGGCTGCCCGCCGACCTCCTCCAGGAGGAAGAGGAACTCGGCGAAGGCGAGGGAGTCGATCAGCCGGTTGTCGATGAGGTCGAGGTCGGAGGCGATGTCACCGCGCTCCGGGTGGCGCTTGAGAATCCATGCCTTGACCTGGTCAATGGGGCGGGCCATGTCGGGGTGTCCTTCCGTGGGTTCGCTTCGGTATCGGTGCTGTTCGCTTCGGTACGTGAGCGTCAGCGGCGTACGGTCGCCACCGCGACGGCGAAGGCGAATCCGCCGTCGTGGCTGATGCTCAGGCTCAGGTCCGCGAGGCCGGCCGCGTCGGCGAGCCGCCGCGCCGCGCCGTGCAGCACGGCCTCGGGCCAGCCGCCGGGGGCCTTGCGGATCTCGATGGAGAGCCAGGGGAGGCTGCTCAGCGGCGTGTGGAACGTCTTGAAGACGGCTTCCTTGGCGGCGAGCCGGCCGGCCACGGCGGGCAGGAACGTGCCGTTGTCGGTGGCGCAGGCGCTCAGCTCGCCGGGGGTGAGGAGGGTGGCGAGGAAGCGCTCCCCGGAGCCGCGCACCATGCCCTCGACGCGGCTGACGGGGAGGATGTCCGCGCCGGTGCGCAGGGCGAGCCCGGAGAGCACTCCGGCGGCCGGCGGCGGGGAGGGGGCCGCCGCCGGGGAGGCGGCGACCGACGCCGAGGGGGCCGCCGGCGCGGCGGGGGCGGTCGTCACGTGACGGCCGCGCACGCGTCCTCGACGGCCGAGAACGCCTTGTCCCAGTCGCCGTCGTAGCGGTGCTCCAGGGCGAAGATCCAGCGCTCCAGGCCGAAGGCCACACAGCTGGTGAACACCGGCTCGTCCGTCGCCTCGATCCGGATGCCGCACCGCTCCCCGAAGAAGTTGCGGTGCACGTTGACCGAGGCGATGGCGGTCTCCGCGTAGACGAACTCGTGCTTCACAGGCGCGAGTTGCTGGAGCACGGCGCGGGAGCCGCCCTTGTCGTAGAAGGGGTCGGAGGCGACCTCCTTCTCCACCGGGAGCCCGGCGGCCTCGGCGAAGCCCCGCACCTGCTGCCCGTAGACGGCCAGGTGGTGCTGGGTGTGCTCGTACGTGCCGAGGGCCACGATCTCCCGCATATGGAAGCCCAGCAGGCGGCGCAGCCCCTCGTACCGGTCCTCGTTGCGGTAGCAGCGGCCGAGCACCGTCACCGTCCGCGCGCCGTCGACCGACTGCCCGGCGTGGTGCAGGAAGACGCCGTAGCAGGCCGCCGACGGCAGGGCGAGGGCGGCGGGTCCGAGGCTGTCGGGGGCGAAGGAGCCCGTACGGGCCTCGGCGGCGCGACCGGCTGTGTCGGCGACGTCCAGGGTGGAGGCGACGACGGCGAGTTGCGGAAAGTTCTCGTAAAAGTCGAGGGCGGCCAGGTCGGCGACCGGTAGCAGCGGCGGCATCGTCAGCGGCAGCGCGCCGCGCCGCTCACCCCACCCCCGAAAGGTCTCGTCCAGGAGGTTCAGGAGCTGGGTGGCCTCGGGGCCGAGCGCTGCGAGGCCGGGGGACGGCCGGTGCGCCGGGGCGGTCGAGGACATGAGATCACCTCTTTCCTTGTCGCGGACGTACTGTGCACGGACTCTTCGGCGCGGACTCTTCTGCGCGGGCTCTTCGGCGCAAGCTCTTCGGCGCGGGCTCGCTGCTCGCGGGAGCTCGCGTCGGCTCGCCAATGCCTCGCCGGAAGCGGAACTCTGTTTATCGGGTGGGCGTCCGGCCCCGTCAGGCGACGAGCGGCAGTTCCTCGTCCTCGAATATCCCGGCCTTCGCGAAGAAGCCCATCGGCTTGCGCACGGCCTTCCGCTCATGGGCCCGGCGCGCGGGGTCCTCCAGGACCCGCCTGCGGAATCCCAGCGGGTCGCTGATGCCCGCGTCCTTGTACACCTGCGGGTTGTAGAAGGACTGCAGGCTGTAGGCGATGTAGCGCTTGAGATAATCGGCGACCTCGCGGCGCTGTTCCGCGTCGAGGCGTTCGCGCAGCGGTTCGTAGAGGAGCGAGACGAGTTCGCGGCCGAATGCGATGTGCCGGGATTCGTCGCGGTGGTGTATCCGGTTGACCTGGCGAATCGTGTCGTGGAGGTGTTCGTCGTCCGCCATGGTCAGGTTGTAATGGTCGACGATCTCCTCGAAGAGGAGAATGCGCGAGAACACCAGGAAGTGCTCCACGTCCACATCGGCGTCGCCGGAGCCGGCCGCCTTGAACGGAACGGCCGTCGGGTAGAGCTTTCCGCCGTAGCGCAGGCAGAATTCGGCGAAGAACCACATGTGTTCGTTCTCTTCGCCGATGAAGTGGTGGAAGAAGTCCGAGGGCACCTCGAAGCCGGGCATATGGATGCGGTTGACCACCTCGGTGAGCAGCTCGCGAATGCCGTGGACATTCAGGCTGTAGAAGTTCACGCTCTCCCAGCGGCTCAACTCCGTCAACTGGGCCGCGGTGAGCTCCTCCCCCGCCGCCGTGCCGTGCGTGCTGGTCAGCTCGCGCGTCATCCAGGGCACATCGGTGGGCAGCGCGTCCGGCCAGGCGAACGTCTTGTAAGGGTTGTAATAATCCTGGATGGCCTTTTCCTGGAGCCTGGCCAGGATTTTTCCGAACCTCTCCGTGGCCAGGGTGTCGACGGCGGCCATACACTCTCTCCTTTGCTGTGCCACTCGGCGGTAAACGCCGGAACGGAAACGCATGCCGACGGCCGGACATGGGCATGCGTCCGGGCGGCCGGATTGCCTTTTACGCGATCTTCGCAGTCCGGACATACATGTGTGGTGGCGGCACTTACCTTTGGGGAGTACCTTGCTGGCGTGGTCTGGGGGGCCCGTTCTCTTGGCATCCCGGCCATGCGCCACACACTAGACACGACGAGTCGGACCCGGGAAGTGCCAAGATCGCAAGGGTGATGCGCGAGACGCATCGGCCCAGGTGAAAGACGGGGGAGACGATAGATGGCGAAGCTCAGCGGAAGTTCTGATCTTGAACTCAGGCACTTACGATCTTTTCTCACGCTGGTCGAGCACCGCAGTTTCCGGGGAGCCGCCGAGGCGCTCTGGGCCTCTCAGTCGGCGCTCAGCCGGACTATTGCGCAAATGGAACACATCGTCGGTCAAAAACTGATCGAACGCGGACATAATGGCGTGTCGTTATCGGCGGCGGGAGAGCGGTTTCTGCCCTACGCGGCACGCGCCGTGGCCGCCGCCGACGACGCCGTCAAGGCCACCGCCTCCCGATGCTCGACACTGCGCGTCGGCTTCTCCTGGAACGCGCTGGGCCGGGACACCGCCCCGCTCATCAAGGAGTTCGAGGAACAGAATCCGGGCGCGCGGGTGGAGTTGCGGCGCATCGACGACGTGCCGTACGCGGGCCTGGAGGACGGCCGCAGCCACGCCGCCATCCTGCGGGGCACGCTGACGGACCCGGCCATCAAGCATGTGCGGCTGTACGAGGAGTCACGCGTCGCCGCCCTGCCCAAAGGGCACCCGGCGGCGGTGCTGCGCGAGGTGACGCTGGACGACATCCGGCACGACCCGCTCGTACTCAACCTCATCTCGGGCACCACGATGCGCACCATCTGGAAGGACGGCGGGAGCACGGACCGGCCGGTGATCGGCGTGCACAATCTGGAGGAGTGGCTGGAGGCCATCGCCGCCGGGCGCGGGATAGGGCTGTCCAGCGCGCTGACGCCGTGTCTGCACCCGCACCCCTGGGTGGTGTACCGGCCGGTCGTGGACGCGCCGCCGCTGCCGGTCCTGCTCTGCTGGGACGCGGTGCGCCCGCATCCCCTCACCCCGCGGTTCGTGGCCCTGGCCCGCTCCCGGACGAAGGGCGGGCCCGTCTGCGACCCGCTGCACCCGACCACGCTGGACGCCGCCGCGGCCGGCGCCGCCCCGCCGGACGCCACCGCGCGCACGGATACCGCCGTGCGCACGGGCGCCGCGCGCGAGGCCGGGCCGCCGGCCGGCTCCACGTTCACCACGGTGCGCTGGAAGCCCGTGCGCTCCGGGTCCGTACCACCCGATCGACGGTGATGTCGACGACCCGCTCGACCTCCAACCCCCAAACCGTGCGCGGTGGTTCGTGCTCGATGGCCGCGCGGCCGGTGAGCTGGACCGTGTCGCCGGTGGCGAAGTCGCGGAGGACGAGGCCGACGCGGGGGTCGCTCCACAGGTTCCCGAGCGTGTTGAACATGGCGTTGCCCGCGTAGTCCGGGAGCTGCACGCGGTTCGGCCCGGCGACCCGTAGGAAGCCGGCCGGGCCGCCCCGGTGCGAGACGTCGGCCCCCGCCTCCGGGTGCTTCGTCGCGATGAACAGGGTGTCCGCGCGGCTGATCAACTCCGTGTCCCAGTAGCCCAGTTCACGGTGGGACGTGGTGCGCCTGCCGTGCGCGAGGAGGCCGGTGTCGAGCGGGCGTCGGTGGATGAAGCGGGGGCAGTTCCCGTACGCCTCGTCCACGCCCAGCTCGATCAGCCGGGGGCCCCAGGAGCGGACGCGGCCGTTGACGCGCAGCCGGCGTCTTCGGGTGAAGTCCATGGCGATGAGGCCCACGGGGTCGCCGGGCTCGCGGGGGCCGATGGGGTCGTCGGGGCTCAGGTCGCTGGTGGGGAGTTCGGCTTCCCCCGAGGAGTCAGGGGCGTCGGGGGCCGCCGAGGCGTCGGGAATTGCCGAGGCTTCGGGAGTTGGCGGGGCGTCGGGGGTTGCCGGGGCGTCGGGTGCGTTCGCCTCCGGCCGCCCGAGGACGCGCACCGAGCCCGGTGAGGCCCGTACGAACCCCGCCTCGCCGAGCAGCACCGACGCCCACATCCGGCCCTCCGCGTCGGCCGCGCCCAGCGCGACGCAGGACACGGACGACAGGAACGCCTGGGCCGTCAGCTCGACGCGCGTGCCGTGGATGACGGAGACCCGGTCGGCCTCCGCCTCGACCCCGGCGGCCCGCTGAACGGCCCGTTCGCCCTCGTGGTAGATGGCGTCGGGCGATACGGCCTCGCGGGGGGCCGTACGGCCCCGGGGCGCGGGACTCACGCCGGCCCCCGGCCCGGCGTCGGCGCGGGGGCCTCGTCCGCGGCCGTCGCACCGCCGGTCGGACGGCCGTTCGCCGCGGACCGCTCGGCCGCCGCCGGGCGGCCGTCCGGCTTCGGCGCCGCGTCGCGCACCGGCGTCGCCGCCGGGTCGCGCAGGGCGGTCACGACCACCAGCAGGCTGAGTACGGTCGTGCCGGCGGCGACGGCGAAGGACGTCGGGTACCCGGCATGACCGGCGATCAGCCCGCCGAGGGGGCCCGCGGCCATGATGCCGAGGTCCCAGTACGAGGTCATGACGCCGACGGAGGTGCCCGGCCGCAGGGCGCCCGTGCGGTGCAGGGTCATGGCGACCGTGGCCGGGTACATGAGGGCGACGCCCGCGCCGGCGAGGACGGTGCCGGCCAGCGCGAGCACCTCGTTCCCCGTACCCGCGATCAGCAGCAGGCCGACGGCCTCCACGACGAGGGAGCCGAGCGCGACCCGCACCCCGCCCTTGCGGTCGACCAGCGGAGAGCCGAGGGCGCGGGCGAGCAGGAAGCCCGCGGCGAACACGGCGAGGGCCGCGCTCTCGCCGCCGATCCCGTCGTGGTGCAAGTGCAGGACGAGCAGGGCGTTGACGGTGCCGTACCCGTAGCTGGAGAGGCCGAAGGCCAGGCCCGGCAGCGACGCGCCCACGGGCACGATCTCGCGGAAGCCCTTCGGCAGCGGGGAGAGCCCGTCGTCGTTGCGGTTGTCGCCGGAGGTGGTGAGCACGAGGACGGCGGAGGCGATGCCGAGCACGATCACGCCCCACCACACGCCGTCGTATCCGCTCAGCCGGTTGAGGCCGACGGCGACGACGGGGCCGAGCGCCAGCCCGCCCCACATCGACAGGCCGAACCAGCCCGCCACCCGGCCCCGGCGCTGCGGCGGCGTGTCCGCGAGCACCCAGGGAATGGCGCCCGAGAACAGCGCGGCCTCGCCGACGCCCATGATCAGCCGGGCCGCCATCAAGGTGCCCGGATTGGGCGCGACGAGGTGCCCCGCGCCGCCGATCGCGCCGAGCACGCCGCCGGTCGCCACGACCGGGCGGGCGAACCCGGCGTCGGCGAGCCGGCCGGCGAAGGGCCGCGCGCAGGCGGTGGCCAGGAAGGCGATGCCCACGACCGTGCCGGC
This sequence comes from Streptomyces sp. NPDC050617, assembly GCF_040654795.1. Lineage (NCBI taxonomy): Bacteria > Bacillati > Actinomycetota > Actinomycetes > Kitasatosporales > Streptomycetaceae > Streptomyces > Streptomyces sp. NPDC050617. Next base: position 91,155 of record NZ_JBFAIS010000002.1, read on the forward strand.
GATCAGCGGGCCGCCGTGGAAGTGCTGGACGACATAGGACGGCAGCGACTGGAGGGTGGCGCCCAGCGCCATGTACCCGCAGAGCACCGCTGCCCACAGCCGCCGGACGGGGACCGGTGGGCGAGCCATCACAGGCGTCACTGGCGTCATACGGGAGAAGATACCGTACGGGACCATCTCTGGGAAGTGAGACGGTACGTTACCTTCTTGCCCGGCCCTCGCCTAGAATGTCCGTATGCCAGTCAAGGCGGGAACCACGATCGACCCGCGCGCCACCCGCGCCCGCGTGCTGGCCAGCGCTGTCCAGCTGTTCTACGAGCGGGGCGTGCACGACGTCGGCGTCGACGAGATCGCCCAGCACGCGGGCGCGTCGAAGCTGACGATCTACCGCAACTTCGGCTCCAAGGACGGCCTGGTCGAAGCGGTCCTCCAGGACCGCAGCGACCGCATCCACCTCTGGCTCACGGGCCAGTTGGCGGCGACGGAGGCCGGGCGGGAGCGGGTGCTGGCCCTGTTCGACCTGCTCACCGTCTGGTACGCCAGGGACGGCTACCGGGGCTGCGCCGTCGTCAACACCGCCGTGGAGACCCGGCACCAGGACGGCCCCGTGCGGCAGCTCCCCCGGCTCCATCTCGCCCGCTACCGCGAGCTCCTGGAGCGCCTGCTCACCGAGGCGGGCATCGACCGGCCGGCCGGTCTCGCCCGGCAGCTGCTGATCCTCATCGAGGGCGCCACCACGATCACCGCCATCGACGGCGAACCGAGCGCGGGCGAGGACGCGCGGGCCACGGCGGAACTGCTGCTCGACGCGGCTACGGCCGGGGGCCGCTGAGGGATGCCGGCGCTGCGGCCGGGGCCGCTGAAGGGTCCCGGCGCCGCGGCTCAACCCCCGCCCGTTAGCGATCTGTTAGTGGATCACCAATGGCGCGCGGCAGGCTGGTGGGAGATCGACCGATCATGACCCCGAGCCAGCTCAAGGGGGAACCCCTCATGTCCTTCACCAGCTCCTACGGACGCCACCAGGTCCGCCGCGCCGTCGTCGCCTCCGTGATCGCCGCCGCGGCCATCGGCCTGACGGCGACCGTCAGCGACGCCGCGCCCGCGCACGGCAGCACCGCGACGGCCGAAGCCCACCACGCCTCCACCGCCGACGCCGGCGCCAAGGGCGTGAACGGCACGTGGCGCGGCACCCTGAAGTACCTCGCGCCCGGCAAGGTGACCGTGGCCCCCAAGTCCGGCGGGATGGAGCAGGCCTTCTACGTCGGCCCGCACACCAAGGTCCTCGGCGCGGCCGCGATCTGCGGCGGCGCCGACGGCACGGTCACCATCGACAGCAAGGGCTACGGCACCAAGCCGTGCACCCTCAAGCAGCTGACGAAGGCCGCGAAGACGAACGCCGTCGAGGTCCGCGCCACCGTAAAGAACGGCGCGGCGACCACGATCGCCGAGCACTACCACCCGTAGGCGGCGGCTCGCCGCAGAAGCGGACCGGCGGACAGCGGCGCGGCGGCGCCGCCGTCCGCCGGCTTCAGTTGCGGGGGCAGTTGCGGGGTCAGTCCCGCCGTCGCCGCTTCTTGACCGCCTGGCGCGCCCCGTACGCCACCGGGGGCACGATGAGCAGCCAGTACCAGGCCCCGGTGAGGACCATCAGCACCACCGCGATGACACCGGCCGCCGGGAACATCCCGTAGACGGCCGCGGCGGCGGCGCCGCTCAGCCTGGCCGGGGCCGAACCCTCCGGCCGCGTCGCCGGGGCACCGTCGCCGGACCGCGTCGCCGGGGCCGGCGACTGCCCGGCCGCCGGGACCGGAAGGCCCGGCTCCGCCGCGTCGAACACCGGGTGCGGCTGCGGCAGATCGTCGAAGAGCCGCAGCAGTTCGTCGCGCGAGGCGGCGGCCCGCGCGCTGTCCGACCGGTTCTCGAACTCCGCGTCCGTCAGCCGCCCTTGCACCACATGCTCGGTCAATGCCTCGACTGCCTGGTCCCGCTCCCGCGTACTGGCCCGTACGCCCGGCAGACTCCCCACTGGAGCATTCCCCCTCGACTCGCTCTGCCTGCGGAAACCGCCTCCCGGCGATCTCCTCGGCCGTCCAGCGTACGCGGGCTGCGGCGAGGCGCCAGGGGTGCGCCGCGCCCGTCCTGAGATGCCGATCACAATAGGGCGGGGGGGCAGTCGACGCACGTGCCGTCCCCCGCGACCACCAGGTACGACACCCCACGGAGGAGACAGCCATGGCCGAACGCCCGACCGACGAGGAGATCCTGCGGGCCGTCCGCAGGATCCACGCGCTCGAAGAGCGCCACGACCGGCTGGCGGCCCGCGTGACCGAGCTCCGGGTACCGGCCGACGAGGCGGAACTGGCCGAGCGGAACCGGGCGGGCGACCAGATGGCCAAGGCCGCCGAGACGCTCGTCATCGAGTCGATCCAGGTGCTGGAGGAGATCGGCATGGTGATGGCGGCCCAGGCCGTCGAGGCCATGGCCGCCGCCGAGGGCATCCCCATGGACTCCGGCCTGCCGCAGCACGAGGAGCCCCCGCTGTTCTGACGGCGTACGGGCGCCCCCGGGGGTGGGGCGCCCGTACGCGCGCGGTTCCGGGCCGCGGGCCAGCGTCATCCGGCCCGCGGCCCGGCGGAAGGGGCGGCACGGGGGACCGCCCCGGCTCGGAAGCGCCGGGCTCGGGGGATCGCCCGGCTCAGGGGCTCGCCGGGTCGAAGCCGTAGTGCGGGAAGCCGTCGCCGCCGCGGTGGTCGCGGCGGTAGACGTAGAGGGCCTGCACGCGCCACGCGTCCGGCGCGTCGCCGTCCTGCTCGGCCGGGCACTGCCGGACCACCTGGACGACGCTCGGCCGCCCGGCGACCTGGATGCGGGTGCCGTCGGCCGGGCCGCCCCGCAGCACGGCCGTCTCCCAGGCCGACGCGTCGGCCGGCCCGTCCAGCACCGCCGTCTCCCACACCATCGTGATCTCCCACCCGTCGTTTACGGCTGCTACGGCTCGGCTCCCGCGGACCGCGCACTGCGAAGCCTACGCTTCAATAATTGCGCAAGTGAGAAACTAGGCTGAATTTCTTCCGCCGGACCGTCTGCCCGGACTCCCCGCCCCTTGCCCGGACCGTCCGCCCGGACCGCCTGCCGGCCCCGGTCAGTCGCGCCGACGGCTGAACATCCGCCGCACCGCGCGCACGATCAGCCAGATCACCAGCACCACCACGAGGATGATGACGATCACCAGCACCAGCAGGAAGATGCCGAGCTTCTTGAAGAACCCGGCCTTCTTCTTCTTGGGCTTCTCCGCCGAGGCCAGCGCCTGCTGACCCTCCGACGCCGCCACGCGAGCCGCGGGAGCGGCGGCGGCGACCGGGGCCGACGCGGCGCCCGCGCCGTCGGCGGCCACCGCCTGCCGGGCGGATACGGCCAGGACCTGATCGACCGGCGCGGCCGAGGCCGCAGCGGGGGCGCCCGCCACGAGCGCGCCGATCAGCAACGCCAGCACCGCGACCGCCCGGCCCCGCCGCCCGGCGGGCGCCGCAGCCGGTATGCGGGCCTCGTTCCGGCCCTCATCGCACCGTCGTACCGTGTTCACTGGCGTCCTCACATCTCATTCGTGGTGTCGGGCTCCGCGGTCCGCACCGCACTGCCGGTGCTCGGAGCGCGTCCATTATGAGCGCGGAAGGCGCCCCTCCCGCCCGTGGCGACCCCCGTGACCCGGCCGAATCAGCCGCTCCCCACCCGCCGTTCGCCCGTGGCCGGAGCGCCCGCCGCCCACTTGGCAGCCGATACCCCGTGTGCGACGCTCCGTCCTGAAACACGGCACGGCACGCCCCTTCTCGAACGGACCGACCGCGTACGGACCGCCCCTGTACGGACCGAGGAGACCCGGCATGACCACCGACCGCACCCTCTACCGGACCCCGGCGGACGCCGTGGCCGGGCCGCCCGAAAAGCTCGCCTACGTCGTCGGGTTCGACCGCTCGGCCCGCCGACCGGACGCGCTGTTCGTCCTGGACACCGACCCCGGTTCGGCCTCGTACGGCCGGGTCACGCACATGACCGAGGTGCCCGGACTCGGCGACGAGCTGCACCACTTCGGCTGGAACGCCTGCTCCAGCGCGCTCGCCCACGAGGGCCACCACTCCCCCGAGCGCCGCTACTTGCTCGCGCCCGGCCTGCGCTCCTCACGGCTGCACGTCTTCGACACCCACCCGGACCCGGCCCGGCCCCGCCTGGTGAAGGTCGTCGAGGCCGAGGAACTCGCGGCCAAGGCGGGCTATTCGCGACCGCACACGCTGCACTGCGGCCCCGACGGCGTCTTCCTCTCCTGCCTGGGCGGCGCCGACGGCGCGGACGGGCCGGGCGGCGTGGCGCTGCTGGACCACGAGACGTTCGCGGTGCGGCGCGCCTGGGAGAGCGACCGCGGCCCGCAGCGCCTCGCGTACGACGTGTGGTGGCACCTGGCCCACAACACCGCCGTGACCAGCGAGTGGGGCACCCCCTCGATGATCGAGGACGGCGTGGACCCGGACCTGCTGCTCGGCCGCGGCTACGGACACGCCCTGCACTTCTGGGACCTGGACACCGGCCGCCACCGCCGCCGGGTGGACCTGGGCGACGAGCACCAGATGGTGCTGGAGCTGCGCCCCGCCCACGACCCGCGCGCCACCTGGGGGTTCGCGGGCGTCGTCGTGAGCGTCGCGGACCTGTCCGCCTCCGTGTGGCTGTGGCACCGCGACGGCGGGGAGTACACCGCCACCAAGGTCGTCACCCTGCCCGCCGAGCCCGCCAAGACCGAGGACCTGCCCCCGGCCCTCAAGCCGTTCGGCGCGGTGCCGCCGCTCATCACCGACATCAACCTGTCGGTCGACGACCGCTGGCTGTACGTATCGGCGTGGGGCACCGGCGAGCTCCTCCAGTACGACGTCGGCGACCCCTTCCGCCCCCGCCGCACCGCGTCCGTGCGCCTCGGCGGCATCACCGGCCGCCGCCCGCACCCCGCCGCGCCCGACGTCCCGCTCACCGGCGGCCCCCAGATGGTCGAGCTCAGCCGCGACGGCCGCCGGGTGTACCTGACGAACTCCCTCTACGGTTCCTGGGACGACCAGTTCTACCCGGACGGCATCGACCCCTGGCTCGTCAAGCTCGACGCGGACACCGAGCGCGGCGGCCTCCGCGTCGACGAACGGTTCTTCCCGCACGGCGAGGAGTTCCGCGGCCTGCGCGTCCACCAGACCCACCTGGAGGGCGGCGACGCGTCGTCGGACTCGTACTGCTATCCCTGACCGGCGTGCATCCGGGACAGGTACGCGTACTGGCTGGGCAGCCGGGACACGAGGTCGCGGGCCTGGTCCCGCAGCAGCTGGAACTCCTTCCTCGCGCGGGCCCCGTCCATCAGTCCCAGCACGGGCGCGGACCGCAGCGGCACGCCGCCGAGGCCGATCAGCATCGACAGGTAGGAGTAGCACTCGAAGCCGTGGTAGCGCGGGAAGACGGTCTCCGGCGTCGGCAGCTTCGACTGCCACCCCTCCAGCCGCTCGGCGAGCCCGTCCGGCACCGGCCGGGTCTTGGCGTCCCGCCAGTACGCGTTGTCGGCGCGGGCCGCGGCCCGGTAGTGCAGCGCCAGGAACTCCCGTACGCCGTCCTTGGAGTCGGCGACGACCCGGTTGTAGGAGTCCCGCAGCCCGGGGTCCCAGCGGGCGTCCGGGAAGTGCTTGACCAGCTCCTCGACGCCCTGCTGGATGAAGAAGATCCCGGTCGATTCGAGGGGCTCGACGAAACCGCTGGAGAGCCCGATGGCCACGCAGTTGTTGACCCACGAGTCGCGGCTGCGGCCGACGCGCATCCGGATGTGGTTGGCCTCCAGCTCGGCGGCCTCGGGCCCGGCGAACTCCCGCAGGGTGCGCTCGGCCTCCTCCGGCGAGCAGTAGTCGGAGGCGTAGACGTAGCCGGTGCCGATCCGCCCGTACAGCGGGATCGTCCAGATCCACCCGGCGTCCTGCGCGGTCGCGGTGGTGCAGGGCCGCAGCCCGCGCCGCTCCATGTCGACGGGGACGCGCAGCGCCACCGCGCGGTCGTTGGGCAGGGTGTCCTGGTAGGAGATGAAGGGCTCGCCCAGCGCCTCGTTCAGCAGCATCCCGCGGAAGCCGGTGCAGTCGACGAAGAGGTCGCCGGCTATCTCCCCGTGCTCCTGCGTGGTGATGTGGCTGATCCAGCCCCGGTCGTCCCGTACGACCTCCAGGACGTCGTCCACGACGTGCCGGGCGCCGCGCGCGGTGGCGTACTCGGCGAGGAAGTCGGCCAGCAGCGACGCGTCGAACTGGTACGCATAGGGGAATTGGGTGTCCTGCTCGGAGAGGCTGGTGCGCTCCGGAACCGCTCCGTCGCCCGCCGTCTTCTCCACGTAATCCTGCTCGAAGAGTCTTCCGTTCAGATAGCGCGGTGATCTCTCGGCGTCGCAGATCGCGGACATCAGGAACACGTCCTGGTCGAACCGGTCGCCGGGCCCCGAATGCAGCCACCAGTCCGTCAGCGGGAATCCGTCGACCACCCTCAGCCGCTCGAAGGGGTGGTAGAAGTAATGCCCCTCGGCCCGCCAGTTCTCGAACCGGATGCCCAGCTTGTACGTGGCGTTGCAGCGCGGCATCCACTCGTTCTCGGTGAGGCCGAGGTAGTCGAAGTAGTGCCGGACGGTGCTGAACGTGGCCTCGCCGACGCCGATCGTCTTGATCCGGTCGGATTCGACGAGGGTCACCGAGATATTGCCGCCGAGCGCGGCCCGCAGATACGCGGCCGTCATCCAGCCGGACGTGCCGCCGCCGACGATGACTACGCTGGATAGCATGTGATTCCTCCGCTACGAGTGGGATTCTCGTACTCTGCGGGCAGTTCCTATATTTCTTCGGTATTCAAGGGAATTCGCCGTTACGCATGCGGCGGCGGCCCTCACACCCCGGCGGCGGTGCCGGTGGCCGCGCGCGGCGCGCCGGCCGCCGCCGTCCAGTCCGCGAACTGCCGCAGCCCGTACAGCAGGGGCCGCGGCGGCGCGTACCGCGTGATCCGGGTGACGCGGGCGAACACCGCCAGGTGGTCGCCGAAGGCCGCGGTCTCCTGGAGCCGGCAGTCGGCGCCGGCGTGCGCGGCCTCGTACAGATGCGGGCCGAGGCCGCCGGGCGGCACCCGCCACGCGGTCCGCGCGAAGCGGTCGGGGGCGCCCGAGGCGAACAGCCCGGCAGTGTCCCGCGCCTCCTCCTGAAGCAGGTTGACGGTGAAACCCCCGGTGGCGAGCAGCGCCCGCAGGGTGTGCCGGCCGCGGCCGACGCACACCAGCAGCGTCGCCGGGTCGAGGGCGACGCTGCACAGGGACGTACAGGTCATGCCGTACGGGGCGGCCGCGGCGTCCAGCGCGGTGACGACGCCGACGCCGGTCGGGAAGCCGGCCATGAAGGGGCGCAGATCCACCCTCTCCGGGCCGTCCGGGGCGGTCGCGGGGGCCGTCGGGTCCATCGGGTCCATCGGGTCCATCGGGTCCATCGGGTCCATCGGGTCCATCATGCGGGGCTCCTGTCCGGTAGGCGTCACAGGGTGCGGAGCCCGCCCATACCGCCGCTATACGGCCGCCGCCGGGTGCGCGTATAGGCAATGCATAGCCCGCGCCGGAACGATCCGGCAGCGTGCCCGCGGCCACCGGGCGCCCGCCACACCCAGGAGGCAGCCATGACCACCGAAACCCCCGCCGCCGGTCTCGGCGACACCGACAAGGAGCGGATCAAGGAGATGGTCTGCGATGTGCTCGAACTCGAAGTGGACGAGGTCAGCGACGTCAGCCTGTTCAAGGAGGAGCACGAGGCGGACTCGCTGGGCGCCATCGAGATCCTCGCCAAGCTGGAGCGCACGTACAACATCACCCTGGAGCAGTCCGAGTTGAGCCGCATGGTCAATCTCTCGGGCGTGTACGCCGTGGTGGCGGAGGCGCGGAGCCGGTGAACGGGGCGCGTGGGGACGGTCCGCGTACGGACGGGACTCGTACGGGCAGGTCGCGTACGGGCAGGTCGCGTACGGGCAGGTCGCGTGCGGACGGGCTGCGGGCAGACGGCACGCGGCGGGTGGTGATCACCGGGCTCGGCGTGGTCAGCAGCATCGGCACCGGCGTCGAGGAGTTCGCGGCCGGGCTGCGCGCGGGCCGCAGCGCCGTCAAACCGATCACGGCGTTCGACACCGCGGGCTTCGACTACGCCAACGCCTGCGAGATCACCGGCTTCGACCCGGAGCGCTGGCTGCGCGCGGCGCGCCCCGAGGAGCTGGGCCGGGCCGCGCAGTTCTCGGTGGCCGCCGCCCACATGGCGGTGGCCGGCGCGGGGCTGCTCGCTGAGGACCTGCGCCACCGGCGCGTACTGGTGTCGGTCGGCACCACCGACGGGGAGTCGCGGGACCTGGACCATCTCACCGCGCTCCAGGTCGAGTCGGGCGACGAGCACGGCGACCCGGTGGTCGCCCGGCGGGTCGGCTCCGCCCGGCTGTCCTCGGCCATCGTGCGCGACCTCGGCCTGGAGGACGTCGAGGCGGTGACCGTGCCCACGGCGTGCGCGGCCGGCAACTACGCCGTCGGCTACGGCTTCGACGCGATCAGCGGCGGCGACGTGGAGGCGGCGCTGTGCGGGGGCGCGGACGCGCTGTGCCGCAAGACGTTCACCGGCTTCTACCGGCTGGGCACCATCGCGCCCGAGGTCTGCCGCCCCTTCGACGTCGACCGGGAGGGCATCCTGACCGGCGAGGGCGCGGGCATCCTGCTGATGGAGAGCCTGGACTCGGCGGTGGCGCGCGGCGCCCGGATCTACGCCGAGGTGCTGGGCTACGGCCTCAGCTGCGACGCGCACCACCCGGTCGCGCCCGACCGGGACAGCATCGCGCGGTGCGTCGCCGCCGCGCACCGCGACGCGGGCATCCGCCCCGAGGACGTGGACTTCATCTCCGCGCACGGCACCGGCACCAGGGCCAACGACGTCACCGAGGCGGGCGCGATCCGCCAGGTGTTCGGCACGGACCTGCCGCGCACCATCTCCATCAAGTCCATGATCGGCCACACCATGGGGGCCGCGAGCGCCCTGGCGGCGGCGGCCTGCGCACTGGCCCTGACCGAGGGGTTCGTGCCGCCGACCATCAACCACGGGCGGACCGACCCCGAGTGCGGGGTGGACTGCGTGCCGAACACGGCCGTGGCCGCCGATCTGCGGGTGGTGCAGAACAACGCGCTGGCCTTCGGCGGCAACAACGCCGTGCTGATCCTCGGCCGCGCCCCGACGGCCACTCCGCAGACGACCGCCGGCCCGCTGCGACACCGGCCGCCTGACACCTGACACCCGGAGATCCGACCTTCCCGCCTACCCCGCCGCAATGAAGAGTTGAGGAGCCATATGGCCACCGAGGAGAGCCGCGCCCTGGTGATTTCGGGGTGGTCGGCCGCGTCGCCCTACGGGCTGGGGCGCGAGGCGTTCGGCGCGGGGCTGCGCTCCGGCCGCACCGCGCTCGCCCCGCTGGACCGGCGGGCGTGGCCGGGCCCGTACGACACTGCCGGGCTGATCCCGGACTTCGACGTCCGCGCCGTGCTCGGCAAGAAGGGCACCCGCGCCATGGACCGGGTGACGGGCATCGCCGTCGTCACCCTCGGCATGCTGCTGGAGCGGTACGAGCCGGGGCTGGGCGAGGACCCCGAGCGGGTGGGGCTGGTGCTCGGCTCCTCCGGCAGCGTGCAGAGCATCATGGACTTCACGCGCGACGCGCTCACCGGCGAGAAGCCGTACCACGTCGACCCCGCCCTGTTCCCCAACACCGTGCTCAACCGCCCGGCCGGGCAGAGCGCCATCCGGTACGGGCTCAAGGGCCCCAACACCACCCTGTCCGGCGGCGCGCCCACCGGCCTGCTGGCCCTCAACTACGCGTCCCGGCTGCTGCGCCGGGGCCACGCCGCCCTGCTGCTGTGCGGCGCGGTGGAGGAGTACTCGCCGCAGCGCGCCCGGCTGGCGTGGGCCGCGAGCCGGGAGGCGACGCCGGAGCCGCTGGGCGAGGGCGGCGCGCTGTTCGTGCTGGAGCGCGCGGCGGGCGCGCGGGCGGCCGGCCGTCCGGTGCTGGCCCGCGTCGCCGCGTCCCGCTTCCGGGCGTTCACCGCCCCGGACCGGGCCGGGGCGGCCCTCGCGCACTGCGTCGAGGACGTGCTCCGCGAAACCGGCACGGCGCCCGGCGACGTCACCCTCGTCGCGCCGTCCCAGCCCCCCGGCCCGCTCGGCAAGCAGGAGGCGGCGGCGCTCACCGAGACCGTCGGCGACCGGGCCGAACGGCTCTGCACCCGCCCGCTGTTGGGCGACGCCTACGCCGCCGCCGCGGCCTTCCAGACCGCCGCGGTGCTCTCGGCCGCCGAGGACCGCGCCGCCCCGGCCGCGCTGATCACCTCCGTGGACCCGGACAGCGGCGTGGGCTGCACGCTGCTGACCGGCGTCGGCGGACGCCCGTGACCGCCCCCGACCGCGACCCGGCGCCCCGGCGCGCGCGGGTCGGGAGGAACCCCATCGTGACCCAGCCCGAAGCGTCCGCGCCCGCCCGGCCCGTGGCCCTGGTCAGCGGCGGCTCGCGCGGCATCGGCCGGGCCGTCGTCGAGCGCCTCGCCCGCGACGGCCACGACGTGGCCTTCTGCTACCGCAGCGACGAGCAGGCCGCCGCGACCGCCGCCGGCCTGGCCCGCGCCCACGGCGCGCGCGTCCTGGCCCGCCGCGTCGACGTCACCGACCGGGCGGGCGTACGGGCCTTCGTCAAGGAGGCGGAGGCGGCGCTGGGCCCCGTGGACGCGCTGGTCACGGCCGCCGGGATCGTCCGGGACAACCCGCTGGTGCTGATGGACGACGCGGAGTGGGACGCGGTGCTGCGCACCAACCTCGACGGCACGTACGCCCTGTGCCACGCCGTCGCGTTCTCCATGATGAAGCGCCGCACCGGCGCCGTCGTCACGCTGTCCTCGGTGGCGGGCACGTACGGGCAGGCGTCGCAGACGAACTACTCGGCGGCCAAGGCCGGGATCATCGGCTTCACCAAGGCGCTGGCCAAGGAGCAGGGCCGGTCCGGGCTGCGCGCCAACGTCGTCGCGCCCGGCTTCATCGACACCGACATGACCGCGTCGCTGGACGCCAAGGTGGCCAGGGAGATGCTCGGGCGGATACCGCTGCGCCGGTTCGGTCGGCCCGAGGAGGTCGCCGCGCTCGTCGCGTTCCTGCTCTCCCCGCATGCCTCGTACGTGACCGGCCAGGTCTTCCAGGTCGACGGCGGCATCGCGCTGTGACCGCCCGTACGTACCGGCCCGCCCCGCCCGCCGAAGCCAGGAGAACCCCCATGCCTACAGCCTTGCCCACGACCGGCCGGCGACCGGCCCGCTTCTACTTCAGCCTGCGCAGCCCGTACTCCTGGCTCGCCCTCCACGACCTGCTGCGCGACCGCCCGGACGCCGCCGACCGCCTGGAGTGGCGGCCGTTCTGGGAGCCGGACGCGCTCAGCGGGAAGCTGCTCGCCGAGGCGGGCGGCGCCTTCCCGTACACCCCGATGTCGCGCGCCAAGCAGTTCTACATCCTGCGCGACGTGCGGCGGCTGACCGCCGAGCGGGGGCTCGCGGTGACCTGGCCGGTGGACGGATCGCCCTGGTGGGAGGTGCCGCACCTGGCGTGGTTCGTCGCCGAGCGGCACGGTCTGGGGCGGGCCTGGATCGAGCGGGTCTCGCGGGCCCGCTGGCAGGAGGGCCGCGACATCTGCGACCCGGCGGTTGTCGGCGAGCTCGCCGGGGAGCTGGGCATCGACCCCGGGGAGGCCAGGGGCGCCGTCGACGACCCGGACGTGCGGGACATGGGCGTACGGGCACTGCTGGACGTCGACGCGGACGGGGTCTTCGGCGTCCCGTTCTTCACCCGCGGCCGGGACGCCTACTGGGGGCTCGACCGGCTCCCGGCCTTCCTCGCCGCGCTCCCCGTGCCCGAACCGGACGGCGCGGCGGAGCTCGTCGCGGCGGGCCTGGGCGCGGTGGACGCGGGACACGCGGGAGGCTGCGGATGACCGGCGGGGGCGAGCGCGCGGGCCGTCCGCTCAGCGCCGTGCAGCGCTCGATGTGGACGGCCTACCGGGTGGCGCCCGGCTCCAGCGCGTACAACATCGTGATGCCGCTGCGCGTCCGCGGGCCCCTGTCCGTACCGGCCCTGGAGCAGGCGGTGGCCGATCTGGGGGCGCGGCAGGCGCAGTTGCGGTCGTCATTCACCGAGGCCGACGGGGAACCGGTGCGGCTGGAGCGGCCCGAGCCGTTCGTGCGGCTGGAGGTGCGGGACGTGCCGGGCATCGGCCTGCCGGAGCTGTACGGGGCCGTGCGGCGGGCGGGCGAGGAGCCGTTCGACCTGGAGGGCGGCGGGCCGTTCCGGGTGGTGCTGCTGCGCCGCGCCGACGACGACTTCGCGCTCGTCACCTCCGCCCACCACATCGTCGGCGACTTCACCTCCCGCTGGCTGCTCGTACGCGATCTGCTGCACGCCTACCGGGGCCGGGCCGCCGGCACCGACCCCGGCCTGCCCGCGCTGCGCGGGAGCTACGAGGACCACGTACGGGAGGAGGCGGAGTTCCTGGGCTCGCCCGCCGGGCGGCGCGCCGCCGCCTACTGGCGGGACGCGGTGGCCGGTACGAGCGCGGCGGAACTGCCGCTGGACCGGCCGCGCCCGGCGCTGCCCTCCCACCGCGGCGACACCGTCCGCCTGCATCTGCCCCTCCCCTTATCCGACGAACTGATGTCGAGCGCAAAGGAGTTGGGCACCACCCCGTACGCGCTGCTGCTGGCCGCCTTCCAGGCGCTCGTGCACCGCTGGACCGGCCGCACGGACTTCCTGCTGGGCGCCCCCGCCACCAACCGCATCGGCAAGGAGCGCCGGAACGTCGTCGGCTGCTTCCTCAACACCCTCCCGGTACGGGCCCGCACCGCACCCTCGGACTCGCTGCGCACGCTCGCGGCGGCGGCCGAGCGCGAGGTGCTGGGCGGCATGCTCCAGGTCCGCCACCCCTGCACGCTGCCGCCGGCGGACGGCGCGGCGGCGGGCGCGGGCCGGGCCCCGCTCTTCCGGATGGCGGTGTTCCTGGTCCAGCTGGGCCGGATGGACCCGCCGGTCCCCAGCGTGCCGCGCGGCGCTCCCGAAGGCCCCCCGATCGGCTTCGGCGGCCTCGGCCTCGCGCTGATCGACGTGCCGCAGCAGGAGGGCCAGCTCGATCTGATGGTCCGCCTGGAGCACGGGGCGGACGGGCTCACGGCGGTGTTCAGCTACGACACGGACCTCTTCGAGCGGGCCACGGTGGAGCGGCTGGCGAGCGCGTACGAGCGGTTCGTACGGGTCGCGGCCGAGGCCCCGGACACCGCTGTCGGGGATGTGGAGCTGCTGGCCGGGGACGAGCTGGCCGCGCTGCTGGCCCTGGGCGCGGGCGACGGGGCGGGCGAGTACGGGTGAGGGGCCGCCTGTTCAAGCGCCTCGCGGCCCGTTCGGCGGGCGGTGAACTACTCTGAGGTCGCATCAGATCCGGTACTCAGCGAAGGCAGCGACACGTGACGCGATCTCTCCGGGCGGTGATCGCCGAGGACAACCCGCTGCTCCGCGAGGGGCTCACCGGGGTGCTCACGCGCTTCGGCCACCAGGTCGCCGCGGCCGTCGGCGACGCGGAATCGCTGCTGTCGGCCGTCGCCGGGACGCGCCCGGACATCGTGGTCACGGACGTCCGGATGCCGCCGACCCAGACCGACGAGGGGCTGCGGGCCGCGCTCGACCTGCGCCGGGCGACGCCGGAGCTGCCGGTGCTGGTGCTCAGCCAGTACATCCAGCGCACCTACGCGTCCGAGCTGCTGGACTCCTCGGGCGGGGTGGCCGTCGGCTATCTGCTCAAGGAGCGGATAGGCAGGCTGGAGGAGTTCATCGACGCGCTGCACCGGGTCGCGGACGGCGGCACGGTGGTCGACCCGGCCGTCGTACGGCAGTTGCTCAGCCACCGCCGCGATCCGCTGGAGCGGCTGACGGCGCGCGAGCGCGAGGTGCTCGCGCTGATCGCCGAGGGGCGGTCCAACGCGACGATCGCCCGCACCCTGGTGGTGAGCGAGGCGGCCGTCGGCAAGCACATCAGCAGCATCTTCATGAAGCTGGACCTGCCGCCGACGGCGGACGGACACCGACGCGTCCTGGCCGTACTGGCGTATCTGCGCAACTGACGGCGGCGCGCGGCCCGCCTGCGCGCGGCTCAGGGGCGCTCCGCGGCCCGCTCCTCCCCGGCCCGGCTCCGGCCCCCGGCCCGGCGCGCGGCCCGCCAGGCGGCGGCCCACAGCAGGATGCCCAGCGGCAGTTCGGCGAGCCACGCGATCAGCAGCGCCTGCGCGTAGTCGAGGCCGACCCGCGCGGTGACCGTGTCGAACCACGCGTCGACCAGGAACAGGGTGCCGGCGCCGGCCGCCGCGGCGGGGAGCATCGGGTGCTGCCGGCGGGCGAGCACCGCGGTCGCGAGCAGCCCCGCGACCTGCGCGACGTCCAGCCCGATCCACGCCAGCGACCAGCGCCGCACCACGTAGTCGCCGCTCGGCATCGTCACCGCCAGCACCACGATCCACCCCATGAGCAGCACCGCGCAGAGGGTGAGCGCTCTCGCCGTGCGCGTCCCCGCCGCCCGCGGCGTCCCCGTCCCGTTCGTCATGCGCTGGATCGTACCTCCGGCCCAAACGCGCCTGGCGGCGGCGAAATTGAACGGATAACGAGCGAAAAGCGGCCGTGCCTAGCGTGTGGCAGCGCCGCCGCCCACCGCCCGGCCCGGCAGCGGGCCGGCGCCCGACTCGGACGAGAACGAGGGAACCCCATGGACTTCAGCCTGTTCTACTTCGCCAACGACAGCGCGGAGCCGGGCGACGCCGGACGGTACGAGCTGATGATCGAGGGCGCGCGGTTCGCGGACGCCCACGGCTTCACGGCGGTGTGGACGCCCGAGCGCCACTTCCACCAGTTCGGCGGGCTCTACCCCAACCCGGCGGTGACGGGGGCCGCGCTCGCCGCCGTCACGGAGCGGGTGCGCATCAGGGCGGGCAGCGTGGTGGCGCCGCTGCACCACCCGCTGCGGATCGCCGAGGACTGGTCGGTGATCGACAACCTGTCGGGCGGCCGGGCCGGGGTCTCCTTCGCCTCCGGTTGGCACCCGGTGGACTTCGCGATCCGCCCCGAGGCGCACGCCCACCGCAAGGAGGCGCTGACGCGGACCGTGCGGGACGTGCGCAGGCTGTGGCGCGGCGAGTCGATCACCACGCCGGACGGCAACGGGGCCGACGCCGAGGTGCGGATCTTCCCGCCCGCCGTCCAGCCCGAACTGCCCTGCTGGATCACCAGCGCGGGCAGCGTCGAGACGTTCCGTACGGCGGGCGAGCTGAACGCCGGGGTGCTGACCCACCTGCTCGGCCAGGACCTCGACACGCTGACGGGGAAGATCGCCGCGTACCGGGAGTCGCTGCGCGAGCACCACGGGCCCGACGCGCCGGGCCATGTGGTGCTGATGCTGCACACGTTCCTCGGCGAGGACACCGAGGCCGTACGGGAGGCGGTGCGCGAGCCGCTGTCGGGCTACCTCAAGTCGTCGTTCGGGCTGATCTCCGGGACCATCGCGCCGCGGGCCGGGTCGTTCGACCGCGGCGGCATCGAGGACGCGGACGTGGACTACCTCGTGGACCGCGGCTTCCAGCGGTTCTTCGACCGGCAGGGGATGTTCGGGACGGTCGAGCGGGGCCTGGCCGTCGTCGAGCGGCTGGAGCGCGCGGGCATCGACGAGGTGGGCTGCCTCATCGACTTCGGGGTACACCCCAAGGCAGTGCTGGAGAGCCTCGCGTTCCTCGACGACGTGCGACGGCGCAGCGCCCCGCAGGCCGGCTGAGGCCCGTACGGAACGCATTCCGCGCCCGGGGATTCCTGTGCGGGAGTTCCCGTATGGAAGAGATATAGCGGTCCCGTACACAGTCGTTTGCGGCAGTCAGAGCCGACCGGCGAAGGGGATTTCGTGGCAGAGAAGGTCTTCAAGGGAATTCTCTCCACCATCGGCGACTCGCCACTGGTGGAGCTGGAGAAAATCATGCCAGGCTTCCCGTCGCGGGTGTTCGCCAAAATGGAACGCTTCAATCCGGGCGGCAGCATCAAGGACCGGTCCGCCGCGAGCATGCTGCTGGCCAAGATCCGCGACGGTGAGCTGACGCCCGGCCGGTCGGTGGTCGTCGAGTCGAGCTCCGGGAACCTCGCCATCGGCCTCGCGCAGATCTGCCGCTACTACGGGCTGCGCTTCGTCTGCGTCGTGGACGCCAAGACCACCGAGCACAACCTCGCGATCCTGCGCGCCTACGAGGCGACGGTGGAGGTGGTGACGGAACCCGACCCGGCGACCGGCGAGTTCCTGCCCCGGCGGCTGGCGCGGGTCCGCGAGCTGGTCGGCGCGATCCCGCACGCGTACAGCCCCGACCAGTACAGCAACCCCCTCAACCCGCTCGCCCACGAGGAGACGATGCGGGAGATCGCCGAGGCCCTCGACGGCCGGGTCGACTACGTCTTCGCGGCCACCAGCACCACCGGGACGCTGCTCGGCTGCTCCGCCTACGCGCGCGCCCACGGGTTGGGCACCACGGTGGTCGCCGTGGACGCGGCGGGCAGCGTGCTGTTCGGCCAGGAGCCCGCCCGACGGCTCATCCCCGGCCACGGCGCGTCCATCCGCCCGGCGCTCCTCGACCCCGCCGCCGCGGACCGCGTCGTGCACGTCGCCGACCAGGACTGCGTGGTCGCCTGCCGGCGGCTGACGCTGCGCGAGGCGATCCTCGCGGGCGGCTCGTCCGGCGCGACCGCCGCCGCCCTGCACCGGATCGGCGCCGACATTCCGGCCGGCTCCCATGTCGTCCTCATATTCGCCGACGGCGGCGACCGCTATACCGACACCATCTATTCCGACGCGTGGGTGCAGAAGAACTTCGGCGAGATATCCCACCTCTGGAAATCCGGACCCGAAATGGAGCCCACCGCGTGCTGATCATCCGCCATACGGATGTCGGGGACATCCTGCAAGGAGCCGAGGAGCGGATCGTCGACGCCGTCGACGCCGCGTACCGGCTGCACGACCAGGGCCGCTCCGCCCTGCCGCACTCCGTCTTCCTGCGCTTCCCCGACGCGCCGCGCGACCGCGTCATCGGGCTGCCCGGCTACCTCGGCGGCGAGCCGGCCACCGCCGGGATGAAGTGGATCGCCTCGTTCCCCGGCAACCTGGAACGGGGCCTGGAGCGGGCCAGCGCCGTCGTCGTCCTCAACGACACCCGCACCGGCCGGCCGCTGGCCCTGATCGAGGGCTCGCGGATCTCCGCGAAGCGCACCGCCGCGAGCGCCGCCCTCGCCGCGCGGCTGCTCACCGGCGAGCCCGCCCCGGCCGGCGTCACCCTCGTCGGCTGCGGCGTCATCAACCTGGAGGTGCTGCGGTTCCTGCGCGCCACCCTGCCCTCGATCACCGACGTCACCCTCTACGACCAGGACGTACGCCGCGCGGGCCGGTTCGCCGCCCAGTGCGCGACGCTCGCCCCGGACGCCGTGATCACTGTCGCCGAGGACCTCGACGCCGCGCTCGCCGCCCACCGGCTGGTGTCCCTGGCGACGACCGCCGCCGAGCCGTACACCGACCTCGCGGCCTGCGCCCCCGGCACGACCGTCCTGAACGTCTCGCTGCGCGACATCGCCCCGACCACCCTGCTGTGCGCCCGCAACGTCGTGGACGACGCCGACCACGTCTGCCGCGAGCGGACCTCCGTACACCTCGCCGAACAGGTCGCCGGGAACCGCGATTTCATCGACGCGTCGATCGGCCAACTACTCAACAAGGACGTCGAGTTGGACCGTACAACGGACGGGCTGACCGTCTTCTCGCCGTTCGGGCTCGGCATCCTCGACCTCGCGCTGGCCCGGCTGGTCCACACGGAGGCCGCCGGGCGCGGACTCGGCGTGGCCGTCGACGGCTTCCTCCCGCCGGCCAGGCCCGTGCCGAACGCCTGACCGCGCGCCTCACGCCTTTCACCTCTCACCCTTCCGCACTTTCTCACCGAGGAGCGATCACCCATGAGCGACAACCCGGCCGACGAGCGCACCTTCAAGGTCGTCCTGAACGACGAGGAGCAGTACTCGGTGTGGTGGGCGGACCGCGAACTGCCCGCCGGCTGGCGCGCGGAGGGCACCGAGGGCACCCACGAGGAGTGCCTGGAGCGCATCTCCGAGGTCTGGACCGACATGCGCCCGCTGAGCCTGCGCCGCCGCATGGAACAGGACGCCGCGGCCTCCTGAGCCTCGGAGCGCGTCCCGCGCCGCACCGCCCGCGCCGGCCCGGACCATCCGCCGGGCCGGCCTTTCACGCCCGCGCCCGCACCGCCCGGCCCCCGCCACCCCGCCGTCCCGTCGCCCAGCCGCCCAGCCGCTCACCGCAAGCTCATCGAAGGACCTGGAGAAATGACTGTGCACCCGCGTCCCGGTGGACCGACCGACGGCCGGCGCCCGACCCCCACCGGCACCCCGCCGCTCCTGGTGGAACTCGCCGCCCGCCAGGCCGCGCTGACCCCCGCCGCCACCGCCGTACTCGAAGGCCGCCGGTCCCTCGGCTACGCCGCGCTGGAGGCCCGCGCCAACCGGCTCGCGCACCGGCTGCGGGACCTGGGCGCGGGCCCCGGCACCCTCGTCGGCGTCCGGCTGCACCGCGGCATCGACCTGGTGGCGGCGCTGCTCGCGGTGTGGAAGGCGGGCGCCGGCTACGTACCGCTGGACCCGGCGCTGCCCCGCGAGCGGCTGCGGCTGATGCTGGACGACACGGCCGTGCCGCTGGTCGTCACGGCCGCCGCGCTCGACGCCCTGCCCGGCGCCGAGGCCCCCAGGGGCACGGACCCCGTGCCCGTACTCGTCGACGACGACCCGGCCCTCGGCGCCTGCCCCGACACCGACCCCGGCATACGGGCCGACCCGGACGGCGTCGCGTACGCCATCCACACCTCCGGCTCCACCGGCCGCCCCAAGTGCGTCCTCGTCACCCACCGCGGCATCGCCAACCGCGTGCTGTGGACCGTGCGCGCCCACGGGCTGTCCGCCGCGGACCGGGTGCTGCACAAGACCACCATCGGCTTCGACGCGGCCTGCTGGGAGGTGTTCGCGCCGCTGGTCAGCGGCGGCTCGGTGGCCCTGGCCCCGGTCGGGGCCGAGCTCGATCCGGCCGCCCTCGTACGGTCCGCCGCCGAGCTGCGCGCGACCGTGCTCCAGGTCGTGCCGTCCGTGCTGCGGCTCCTGGTCGCCGAACCCGGCTGGCGCGAACTCCCCCACCTGCGGCTGCTGTTCTGCGCCGGCGAAGCCCTGCACGCCGAACTCGCCCGCCGCGCCCTCGACGCGGCGGGCCGCGACTCCCTCGCCGTGTGGAACACCTACGGCCCCACCGAGTGCGCCATCGACGTCACCGCCCACCGCCACGACCCCGCGCAAACCGGCGGGCCCGTGCCGATCGGCCGCCCACTGCCCGGCCTGCGGGTGCTGCTCCTCGACGCGGCCGGCCGGCCCGTGCCGATCGGCGTCGACGGCGAACTGCACGCGGGCGGCGCGGGGGTGGCCCGCGGCTACCTCGGCCGCCCCGCCGCCACCGCCGAGCGCTTCGTGCCCGACCCGTACGGGCCGCCCGGCGCGCGCCTCTACCGCACCGGCGACCTCGCCCGCTGGCGCCCCGACGGCACGCTGGAGTACCGCGGCCGCATCGACGACCAGACCAAGGTCAACGGCGTGCGGGTCGAACCCGGCGAGATCGAGGCGGCGCTCGCCGCGCACCCCGAGGTGACCGGCGCCGCCGTCACCGCCGCCCCGGACCGGGCCGGGGCCGTCCGCCTGACCGGCTACGTCGTCACGCGGGACGGCCGAACGCCTGGGGGGCTGCGCGCGTTCCTCCGCGACCGGCTGCCCCCGGCCATGGTCCCGGCCGCGCTGATCGCCCTCGACGCGTTCCCGCTGACCCCCAACGGCAAGGTCGACCGGCGCGCGCTGCCCGCCCCCGCGGACGCCGGAGCCCGGCCCGCCCACGTCGCCCCGCGCACCCCCGCCGAGGCGGCCGTCGCCGACACCTGGCAGCGGCTCCTGGGCGCGGACCGCGTCGGCGCGCACGACGACTTCTTCCAGCTCGGCGGCGACTCCCTGATGCTGACCCGGCTCGCCGCCGGACTGCGCCGGGCGACCGGCTCCGACCTGCCGCTCGGGGCGCTGTTCACCGCCGCCACCGTCGAGGAGCAGGCCCGCCTGCTGACGGCGGCCGACCCCGCCGACACCGCCGCCGACCCCATCCGGCCCGTGCCGGACGGCGGCCCGCTGCCGCTCTCCTTCGGGCAGCAGCGGCTGCGGTTCCTGGACCGGCTCGACCCCGGCGGCCCCGAGTGGGTCTCCCCGCTGCTCCTCGCCCTCCCCGACGACACGACCCACGCGCTCGTACAGCGCTGCCTCGACGCGCTGGAGGCCCGGCACGCCGCGCTGCGCACCCGCTACCCGGCGGACGGCGCCCGGCAGACGATCGCCGCGCCCGGCCGCGTGGAGCTGGCGGAGGCCGCCGTCGCGCCGGACGGCCTGGGGGCCGCGACAGCCGCCCAGTTTGCCCGCGGCTTCGACCTGGAGAGCGGGCCGCTGTGGCGCGCCCTGCTGCTGCGCGTCACCGGCCGGACGCCCGTACTGGTCCTGACGCTCCATCACATTGCCTGCGACGGATGGTCGTCGGCGATCCTCAAACGCGAGTTCCACGAGCTGTACGCGGCGTTCGCCGAGGGCCGCGCGCCCCGCCTGGAGCGGCCCGCCGTCCGCTACGCCGACTTCGCCGCCTGGCAGCGCGCCCGCCTCACCGAACAGCGGCTCGCCCCCGACCTCGCGTTCTGGCGCGAGACGCTGGACGGCCACGTCACGCTGCCGCTGCCCACCGACCGGCCGCGCCCCGCCGAGCGCGACCACCGCGGCGCGGTCGTCCCCGTGCACGTGCCCGCGCCCCTCGCCGACGACCTCGACGCGCTCGGCAGGCGGCACGGCGCGACGCCCTTCCTGACCCTGCTCACGGGCTTCGCCGCGCTCCTCGCCCGCTACAGCGGCGAGTGGGACGTCACCGTCGGCACGCCCGTCGCCGGCCGCACCCGGCCCGAGACGGAGGGCGTCGTCGGGTTCTTCCTCAACTCCCTCCCGCTGCGGTGCGCGCTGCGCCCCGATATAACCTTCGAGGAGGCGCTGGGGCGCGTACGGGACGTGGGCACGGCCGCCTTCGCCCACCAGGACCTGCCCTTCGAGCGGCTCGTCGAGGCCGTGCAGGGCGACCGCGACCGCTCCCGCACCCCCGTCTACCAGGTCGCCTTCGACCTGCACGACGCGGCGCTGACCACCGGCGGCGCCGATCTCGACGGGCTGGACACCTTCCGCGAGGCGTGGCGGATCGCCAAGACGGACCTCACGCTCTTCCTGGGCCGGGGGCGCGGCGGCGCGCTGGAGGGCGTATTGGAGTACGCCGTCTCGCTCTTCGACGACACCACCGTCCAGCGCCTCGCGGACCACCTCGTGCGGCTGTTGGCGGCCGTCGCCGAACAGCCCGCGACCCGGCTCCGGGACATCCGACTCCTCTCCCCCAGTGAACTCCGCCGCCAGACAGCCGAGTTGAACTCGGCACCCGCCGAGGACGCCCCCGACAGCGTCCTGGAGATGTTCGAGGCGCAGGCCGCGAAGACGCCCGACGCGAGCGCCCTGCGCCACGCCGGCGGGACCACGACGTTCGCCGCGCTCGACGAGCGCGCCAACCGGCTCGCCCACCACCTGCGCGCCTCGGGCGTCGGCCCCGAATCGCCCGTCGCGGTCCTCCTCGACCGGGGCCCCGGCCTCCCCGCCGCGTTCCTCGCCGTCTGGAAGGCGGGCGGCGGATACGTACCGCTGGACCCGGCGCAGCCCGTGCCCCGGCTCGCGGCCGTCCTCGCCGAGTCCGGGGCCCGGACCCTGGTGACCACCGCCGCGCACGCCGAGCGGCTGGGCACGGCGTTCGACGGCGCGACCATCGCCCTGGACCGGGACCGGGCCGCGATCGACGCCCGGCCGGGCACCGGCGCCGGGCACCGCCCCGACGCCCGCTCCACCGCCTACACCGTCTTCACGTCCGGCTCCACCGGCCGCCCCAAAGGCGTGCGCGTCGAACACCGGGGCCTCGCCCACCACGTGGCCTGGGCCGCCCGCGCACTCGCCGGGGCGGGGTCCGGGGCTGGGGCCGGGGCAGGAACCGGGGACGGCGGCGCGCCGCTGTTCTCCTCCACCGCCTTCGACCTCGTCGTGCCCAACCTCTACGCGCCGCTCGCCGCCGGACAGCCCGTCCATCTGCTGCCCGCCGGCCTCGACCTGGCCCGGCTCGGCGCGGAACTCGCGGCCGGCGGTCCGTACAGCTTCGTCAAACTCACCCCCGGCCACCTGGAGATCCTCGCCGAGCAGCTGACCGACGCCGAGAAGCGCGCGCTGGCCGCCACCGTCCTCGTCGCGGGCGAGGCGCTGCCCGGCCCGGCCGCGAACCGCTGGCTCGCGGCGCTGGGCCCCGGCCGGCTGATCAACGAGTACGGGCCCACCGAGTGCACCGTCGGCACCTGCGTGCACCCGGTCGACGCCCCCGTGGACCGGGCCGTCGTGCCCATCGGCCGCCCGCTGCCGGGCATGGCCATGTACGTCCTGGACGAGGAGCTGCGGCCGCAGCCGACCGGCGTGCCCGGCGAGCTGTACGTCGGCGGCACGGGCGTCGCACGCGGCTACGCCGGGCAGCCGGCGGCGACGGCCCGGCAGTTCGTGCCCGACCCGTACGGGCCGCCCGGCGCCCGCCTCTACCGCACCGGCGACCTGGTGCGGCTGCTGCCCGACGGGGCCGTCGACTTCCTCGGCCGCCTCGACCACCAGGTGAAGATCCGCGGCCACCGCATCGAACCCGACGAGATCGCCACGGCGCTGTGCGCCCACCCCGACGTGCGCGAGGCCGCCGTCGTCGCCCTCGACGGCGACGGGCCGGGCGGCGCGCGACTGGCCGCGTACGTCGTCCCCACGGACCGTACGGGCGACGGCGCGCGGCCCGACGCCGGGGCGCTGGCCGGACACTGCGCCGCGCTGCTGCCCGACTACATGGTCCCGGCCGTCTTCCACACCCTCGACGCCCTGCCGCTCACCGCCAACGGCAAGCTCGACCGCGCGGCGCTCCCCCGCCCCGAGACCGCCGCCGACGCCCCGCCGGGCGCCGGGCGGCCCCTCGACGTCGTGGAGGAGCGGATCTCCGAGATCTGGGCCGAACTGCTGGGCGCCGCGCCCGGCGTGGACGACGACTTCTTCCGCACCGGCGGCAACTCCATCCTCGCCATCCGGCTGATCTCCCGCGTCCAGGGCGCGTTCGACGTCGGCCTGCCGCTGCGCGCCATCTTCGAGTCCCCCACCGTCGCCCGGCTCGCCGCCGCCGTCACCGCGCTCGTCCAGGCCGAGATCGACGCCATGTCCGACGCCGAGGTCCTCGCGGACCCGGCCCTGCCGACGCTGAAGGAGCACGACGCATGACCACCGGCGAAGCCGAGCACACCACCGTGGCCGACGACCGGCTCCGCGCGGAGCTGCTGCGCCGGCGGCTCGCGGGCCGCGGCGCCGGACGGCGCGCGGCCATCCCCCGCGCCGACCGCTCCGCGCCCCTGCCGCTCTCCGCCGGCCAGCAGCAGATGTGGTTCCTCAGCCGCCTCGACCCGGACAGCGGCGAGTACCTGGTGCCGCAGGCCCTGCGGCTGCGCGGGCCCCTCGACGCGGACGCGCTGCGCGGCGCGGCGACGGCGCTGGTGGCCCGCCACGAGATCCTGCGCACCCGGTACGCCTTCGAGGGCCCCGAGCCCGAGCAGCGCGTGGACGCCCCCGGCCCGGCCCCCTTCACCACCGACGACCTCGGCCGCCTCCCGGCCGGCGAACGCCTGGAGCGGGCCCGGAGCCTGCTGGCCCGCGACGCCGCCGAACCCTTCGACCTCGCCGAGGGGTGGCCGCTGCGGATGCGGCTCCTGCGGCTCGCCGACGACGACCACATCCTGATCACCGTCTTCCACCACATCGCCTGCGACGCCTGGTCCACGCAGGTCTTCGCCGCCGAACTCAGCGCCCTCTACCGCGCCGCGACGACCGGCGGGATGTCCGGCGGGGTGTCCGCCGAGGCGGCCGGGCTGCCGCCGCTCGACGTGCAGTACGCCGACTACGCCGCCTGGCAGCGCGAGCAGCTGTCCGGCCCCGCCCTCGACCGGCACCTGGCCCACTGGCGGCAGCGGCTGGCCGGGCTCCGGCCGCTGGAACTGCCCACCGACCGGCCGCGCCCCGCCGTCCGCGACTGGCGGGGCGCGTCGGCGGAGGTCCCGATCCCGGCGGAGACGGCCGCCGCCGTACGGGCGCTGGCCGCGGCCCACGACACCACGGCGTTCACGGTGCTGCTCGCCGCGTACCAGGCGCTGCTCGCCCGCTACACCGGATCGACCGACATCGCCGTGGGCACCGTGGTCTCCGGCCGCGCCCGGCCCGAACTCCAGCACCTCATCGGCTACGGCATCAACAGCCTCGTCCTGCGGGCCGAATGGGACGGCGACCTCCGCTTCGAGCACCTCCTCGGCCTGGCCCGGACCACGGTCCTGGACGCCTTCGACCACCAGGAGACGCCGTTCGGCCGGCTCGTCGACGAGCTCCAGCCCGAACGCGACCTGTCGCGCACCCCGCTGTTCCAGACGGCGTTCACCCTCCACGAGCCCCGCACCGCAGCCTTCGACCTCCCCGGCGTGCGCGTCGCGCCCTTCGGGACGGACAGCGGGATCGCCCGCTTCGACCTGCACCTCCAGGTGCTGGAGGAGGGGGACGGAGCTCTGCGGGGCCGGTTCGAGTACGCCACGGCCCTCTTCGACCAGGGCACCGTCGAGCGGATGGCCCGCCACTTCACCGCGCTCCTCACGGCCGTCACCGCCGACCCGCGCACCCGGCTCTCGGCCGTGCCCCTCTACGACCCCGCCGAACTCCTCCCGGCCGCCGACGGGCCGCGCGCCCCGGCGGCCGACGACGACCCGCGCCTGGTCCACGAGGCGTTCGAGGAGCGGGCCGCCGCCGCCCCGGACGCCGTCGCCGTCACCTTCGACGGCCGGGACCTGACGTACGGGCAGCTCAACGCGGAAGCCAACCGCGTCGCCCACCGGCTCCGCGAACTGGGCGCCGGACCGGAGCAGTTGGTCGGCGTCTGCCTGGACCGCGGCCGCCACCTGCTGCCCGCCCTGCTGGGCGTCCTCAAGTCGGGGGCCGCCTATCTGCCGCTCGACCCCGCCAACCCCGCCGACCGCCTCGCCTACATCGTCCGCGACGCCGCCGCGACCGTCGTCCTCACCGAGGAGCGGCACGCCCCGCTGGCCGAGGAGATCCACCGGGGCCCGGCCGTCGTCCTCGACCGCGCCGACAGCGGGCTCGACCGGCAGCCCACGACCGACCCGGCCGTGGGCGGCGTCCCCGACCGGCTCGTCTACGTCATCTACACCTCCGGCTCCACCGGCCGCCCCAAGGGCGTCTGCCTGACCCACCGCAATGTGCTGCGGCTGCTGACCACCGCCCAGCGGCACTACGGCTTCGGCCCGCGCGACGTGTGGCCGCTGTTCCACTCGTACGCCTTCGACGTCTCCGTCTGGGAGATGTGGGGGGCGCTGCTGGCCGGCGGCCGGCTCGTCGTCGTACCGGCCGACACCGCCCGCTCCCCCGAGGACTTCCTCGCCCTCCTCGACGAGCAGCGCGTCACCGTGCTCAACCAGACGCCCTCCGCGTTCCGCGCGCTCGTCGCCGCCGCGGCCGACGACGACCCGCGCGTCGACCGGCTCGCGCTGCGCGCCGTCGTCTTCGCCGGCGAGAAGCTCACCCCCGCCGACCTGCGGCCCTGGGTGGAGCGGCGCGGGCTGGAGAACCCCGCGCTCGTCAACATGTACGGCATCACCGAGACCACCGTGCACACCACCTACCGCCAGCTCACCGCGGCCGACCTCGCCCCCGACGCGGGCAACCCCATCGGCCACCCGCTGGACGACCTGCGCGTCCACCTCCTCGACCGGTGGGGGCGGCCCGTGCCGATCGGCGCGACCGGCGAGATCCACGTCGCCGGCCCCGGCGTCGCCCGCGGCTACCTCGGCCGCCCCGCCCTGACCGCCGAGCGCTTCGTGCCCGACCCGTACGGGCCGCCCGGCAGCCGCCTCTACCGCAGCGGCGACCTCGCCCGGCGGCTCCCGGACGGCGCGCTCGAATTCCTCGGCCGCATCGACGCCCAGGTGAAGATCCGCGGCTACCGCGTCGAACTCGGCGAGATAGCAGTCGAGTTGACCTCGCACGCGGCGGTACGCGACGCCGTGGTACTGCTCCGCGAGGACACCCCCGGCAGCCCCGAACTCGTCGCCTACCTGATCCCCGAGGCAGGCGACGCGCCCACCCCGGCCGAGCTGCGCGAAGCCCTCGGCCGCACCCTGCCCCCGTACATGGTTCCGGCCGCGTACGTCACCCTCGACGCCCTGCCGCTCACCACCAACGGCAAACTCGACCAGCGCGCCCTCCCCGCCCCCGATGGACGCGCCCGCCGGGCCGCCGACGCCTACACCGCGCCCCGCACCCCCACCGAGGAGCGGCTCGCCGCCGTCTGGGCGACCGCACTCGACCTGCCGCGCGTCGGCGTGGACGACGGCTTCTTCGAGCTCGGCGGCGACTCCATCCGCGCCGTGGCGCTCGTCGGCGCGCTCCGCGCGGCGGGCTACGACCTCGCCGTGCGCGACCTCTTCGAGCACCAGAGCGTGGCCCGCCTCGCCCAGCTGCTCACCGGCCGCCCCGCCCCCGCGGAACTGCCCGCGCCCGTCGGCCCGTACGAGCTGATCGGCGCGGCGGACCGGGCGCTGCTGCCGCCCGGAACCACCGACGCCTACCCGCTGTCGCAGGTGCAGACCGGCATGGTGCTGGAGATGCTCGCCGACGGCGGCCGCAACAACTACCACAACGTCACCACCTTCCGAATCCGCGACGGCCGCCCCTTCGACCCCGAACTCCTGGCCCGCGCGGCCGAGACCGTCACCGCCCGCCACGAGGCCCTGCGCACCTCCATCGACCTCGACGCCTACTCCGTGCCGATGCAGCTGGTCCACGCGCGGGCCGCGATGCCCCTGGGCTCCCGATCGCTGCGCGGCCTCGACGCGACCGCGGTGGAGGCGGAGCTGCGCGCGTACACGGCCCGCGAACGCGCCGAACTGTTCGACCTCTCGACGCCCTCCCTGATGCGCCTCTTCGCCCACGACACGGGCGACGGCGGCTGGTGGCTGTCGGTCACCGAGTGCCACCCGGTACTGGAGGGCTGGAGCCACCACTCCCTGCTCATGGAGCTGCTGGAGGTATACGGGCGGCTCAGGGACGGCGGCGCGGAAGCGGAGCCGGAACCGGAGCCGGAGTCGGCGGAGGCCCCCGGCGTGCGGTTCGCCGACTTCATCGCCGCCGAGGCCCGCGCCCTGACCGACGACGGCGACCGGCGGTACTGGCAGGGGCTCATCGAGGCGTACGAGCCCTTCGCCCTCCCCACCGGCTGGGGCGACGGCTCGGCCCCCGGCGCACCGCACGCCACCCACCAGGCCGAAGTCCCCGTCCAGGACCTCATGGGCCCGCTGCGCGCCCTGGCCACGCGGTCCAGGGCGTCGCTGAAGAGCGTCATGCTGGCCGCGCACCTCAAGGTCATGAGCCAGCTCACCCACGAGCCCCGGTTCCTCACCGGCCTCGTCACCGACTCCCGCCCCGAACTGCCGGGCGCGGACCGGGTGTACGGCATGTACCTCAACACCGTGCCGTTCGCGTACGACCGCACGGCCGCCACCTGGCGCGACCTGGTCGGGCAGGTCTTCGCCCGCGAGGCGCAGATGTGGCCGCACCGCCGCTACCCGCTCCCGGCGATCCAGCGACTGGCGGACGGGCGGCAGTTGCTGGACGTCTACTTCAACTACCAGGACTTCCGGCAGGTCGACACCGACCTGGTCGACTACCTGGCGAGCATCGACGACAGCCCCACTGAGTTCCCGCTGACCGTCTCCAGCCGCGCGGGCCACGTCATCCTCACCGCGAGCAGCCGCGCCCTGTCGCAGCGGAACACGGACCGCATCGCGGCGATGTACCGCCTGACCCTGGAGGCCATGGCCGCCGACCCGGACGGCGACGCCCGCGCCGTACGCCTCCCCGAAGACGAACGCGCGCGGACTCTGGAGGACGGGAACGACACGGCCACGGCGGAGGCGGCGGCCTGCCTCCCGGAGGCATTCGCGGCGCAGGCCGCCGCCCGGCCGGAGGCCGTCGCGGTGACCGGCGGCGACGGCACCGGGCTGACCTACGGCGAACTGGATGCGCGCTCCACCCGGCTCGCCCTGCACCTGCGGGGCTCGGGTGTGGAGCGCGGCGATGTCGTCGGGGTGCTCATGGACCGCTCACCGGCGCTGCTCACCACACTGCTCGCGGTGCAGAAGGCGGGCGCGGCCTATCTGCCGCTGGACCCCGCGCACCCCGGCGAACGGTCGGGCCGAACCCTCGCCGACGCGGGCGTACGGACCCTCGTCACCTCCACGGCCGCGCAGGCGGAGACGGTGGCCGGTGCGTACGGCGGGCCGTCGGTCGTGCTGGACCGGGACGCGGCGGCCGTCGCCGAGCAGCCGGCCACCGCGAACTGGCCCGCCACGGACCCGAACGCGCTCGCCTACGTCCTCTACACCTCCGGCTCCACGGGCCGCCCCAAGGGCGTCCGCATCCCGCACGGCGCACTCGGCAACCTCCTCGCCGGAATCCGCCGCACGCTCGGAGACTCCGAGGCGGGCGCGGAGACCTGGCTCGCGTCCACGTCGGTCTCCTTCGACATCTCCGGCCTGGAGCTCTACCTCCCGCTGGCCGGCGGGCACCGCGTGGTCCTCGCCGACGACGGCCAGGCCAAGAACCCGCAGTCGCTGCTCGGCCTGATCGCCGGGCAGGGCGTGACGCACATACAGGCCACCCCGTCCGGCTGGAAGCTCCTGCTGGAGTCCGGCTTCGACGCGCCCTCCGCCACCGCTCTGGCCGGCGGCGAGGCACTGCCGCTGGAGCTGGCACGCGAACTGCGGGGACGCGTGGCGCGGCTGGTCAATGTCTACGGGCCCACGGAGACCACCATCTGGTCGGCCGCCTGGGACGTACCCGCCACCCCCGAGGCCATCTCCATCGGCACACCCATCGACAACACGCAACTCCACATACTCGACCCGCACTTGGACCTCGTGCCTACGGGCGTGATCGGCGAACTGTGCATCGCCGGGGACGGGCTGGCGCACGGCTACCACCGCCGACCCGACCTCACCGCCCGGAGCTTCGGCCCGAACCCATACGGGCCTGCGGGCTCACGCCTCTACCGCACCGGCGACCTCGCACGACGGCTCGACGACGGGACCATCGAATTCCTCGGCCGCACCGACACCCAGATCAAGATCCGCGGCTACCGCATCGAACCCGGCGAGATCGAGACCGCACTGACCGCCCACGAGTCGGTCCGGGACGCGCTCGTCACCCTCCACGGAGACGCCGAACTCGTCGCCTACCTGATCCCGGAGGCGGACCGCTCCCCCACCCCCGCCGACCTGCGCGAAGCCCTCGCCCACACCCTGCCCGCCTACATGGTTCCGGCCGCCTACGTCACTCTCGACGCCTGGCCCCTCAACGCCGCCGGAAAACTCGACCGCCGCGCCCTCCCCGCCCCCGGCGGAGACAGCAGGCAGGCCGCCGACACCTACACCGCGCCCCGCACGGAGACCGAAACCCGCATCGCCGACGCCTGGGCCACAGCCCTCGGGGTGGACCGGGTCGGCGTCCACGACAGCTTCTTCGACCTGGGCGGCGACTCCATCCGCGCCATCGTCCTCGTGTCGGCGGTGCGCAACGCCGGTTACCGGCTCGCCGTGCAGGACGTCTTCGAGCACCGCACCGTCGCCGAACTGGCGCTGCACCTCGGCGACAGCACCGAGGAAGTGGAGGAGACGGCGTCCACCGAGCCGTTCGCCCTGATCTCCGCCGAGGACCGCGCCGCGCTCCCCGACCACATCACCGACGCCTACCCCGTCTCCCAGGTCCAGCTCGGCATGCTCATCGAAATGGACCTCGACCCCGACCGGGTCACGTACCACAACGTCGACGCCTTCCGCATCCGCGACCGCCGGCCACTGGACCCGGCAGCGCTCCAGAAGGCCACCGACACCCTCACCGCCCGCCACGAGATCCTCCGCACCGGCTTCGACCTCACCGGCTACTCCCAGCCCCTCCAACTCGTCCACACCACCGCCCCCAACCCCCTCACCACCACCGACCTCACCCACCTCGACGAAGCAGCGCGGAACGCGGCCATCGAGGCGTGCATCGCCGAACAGCGCACCACGCCCTTCGACATGTCCCGGCCGCCGCTGGTGCGCTTCATCGCGCAGGCGCTCGGCGACAGCGAATGGCACCTGGTCTTCACCCACTCCCACCCGATCCTCGAAGGGTGGAGCCACCACTCCCTGCTCACCGAGCTGCTGGAAACCTACGAGCAGGTGCGGGACACCGGGGCCCCGGCGGCGGCGGAGGCGCCGCCCAGCCGCTACGCCGACTTCATCGCGGGCGAGCTGGCCTCCCTCGCCGACGAGGACGACCGCGCGTACTGGAGCGGCGTCGTCGGCACGTACGCGCCCTTCGCCCTGCCCGCCGGCTGGGGCGGCGGAGCGGACGGCGCCCCCGCCTCGTACCGGACGTCCGTCCCGGTGCTCGACCTCGAAGCGCGGCTGCGCGCACTCGCCGGGGAGACCCGCACGTCGATGAAGAGCGTGCTGCTGGCGGCGCATCTGAAGGTGCTGAGCCAGCTCACGCACGAGACCCGGTTCCTCACCGGCCTCGTCACGGACTCCCGGCCCGAACTGCCGGGCGCGGACCGGGTGTACGGCATGCACCTCAACACCGTGCCGTTCGCGCACGACCGCACGGCCGCCACCTGGCGCGAGCTGATCGCCCAGGTCTTCGCCCGCGAGGGCGAGCTGTGGCCGCACCGCCGCTACCCGCTGCCCGCCATCCAGCGGCTCTCGGGCGAACAGCAGCTGCTGGACGTCTACTTCAACTACCAGGACTTCCGGAAGGTGGACACGGACTGGGTCGACTCGCTCGGCAATCTGGACGACCTGGACGACAGCGCCACCGAGTTCCCGCTGACGGTCTCCACGCGGGGCGGGCATCTCGTGCTCGCCGCGGACGGCCGCTCGCTGTCCCGCGCGCAGACGGACCGGATCGCGGCGATGTACCGCCTGGTCCTGGAGGCCATGGCCGCCGACCCGGACGGCGACGCCCGCGCCGTACGCCTCCCCGAGGACGAACGCACGCGGACTCTGGAGAACGGGAACGACACAGCCACGGCGGATACGGCGGCCTGCCTGCCGGAGGCGTTCGCGGCGCAGGCCGCCGCCCGGCCGGAGGCCGTCGCGGTGACCGGCGGCGACGGCGCCGAACTGACCTACGGCGCACTCGACCTGGGGTCCGACCGGCTCGCCGCGCACCTGCGCGAGCTGGGCGTACGGGCCGGGGACGTCGTCGGCGTGCTGCTGGACCGGTCGCCCGGCCTGCTCACCGCGCTCCTCGCGGTGCAGAAGGCGGGCGCGGCCTATCTGCCGCTGGACCCCGCGCACCCCGCCGACCGGCTGCGGTACCTCGTCGAAGACGCCTGCCCCAAGGCGTTCGTGTCCCAGAGCACCCATGCCGCGACGGTGCAGGCCATCCATCCCGCCGGCCCCTCGGTGCTGCTGGACCGGGACGCCGCCGCCATCGCCGAGCATCCCGCCGCCGGGGCCCGGCCCGCGACGGACCCGGACTCCGTCGCGTACGTCCTCTACACCTCCGGCTCCACCGGCCGCCCCAAGGGCGTCCGCATCCCGCACCACGCCCTCGGCAACCTCCTCGCCGGAATCCGCCGCACGCTCGGAGACTCCGAAGCGGGCACGGAGACCTGGCTCGCATCGACCTCCGTCTCCTTCGACATCTCCGGCCTGGAGCTCCACCTCCCGCTGGCCGGCGGACACCGCGTTGTCCTCGCCGACGACGACCAGGCCAAGAACGCCGAGGCCCTCACCGCGCTCGTGGCACGGCACGGCATCACGCACGTACAGGCCACCCCGTCCGGCTGGAAGCTCCTGCTGGAGTCCGGCTTCGACGCGCCCTCCGCCACCGCTCTGGCCGGCGGCGAGGCACTGCCGCTGGAGCTGGCGCGCGAGCTGCGGGGACGCGTGGCGCGGCTGGTCAATGTCTACGGGCCCACGGAGACCACCATCTGGTCGGCTGCCTGGGACGTACCCGCCGAACCCGAGGCCATCTCCATCGGCACACCCATCGACAACACTCAACTCCACATCCTCGACCCGCACTTGGCCTTCGTGCCTACGGGCGTGATCGGCGAACTGTGCATCGCGGGCGACGGTCTGGCGCACGGCTACCACCGCCGCCCCGACCTCACCGCCCAGGCGTTCACCCCCGACCCGCACGGGCCCGCGGGATCACGCCTCTACCGCACCGGCGACCTCGCGCGGCGGCTCGACGACGGCTCCATCGAGTTCCTCGGCCGCACCGACACCCAGATCAAGATCCGCGGCTACCGCATCGAACCCGGCGAAATCGAGACCGCGCTGACCGCCCACGAGTCCGTGCGGGACGCACTCGTCACCCTCCACCGAGACGCCGAACTCGTCGCCTACCTGATCCCGGAAGCGGGCAGCACGCCCACCCCCGCCGACCTGCGCGAAACCCTCGCCCGCACCCTGCCCCCATACATGGTCCCGGCCGCGTACATCACCCTCACCGCCTGGCCCCTGAACACCGCCGGGAAGCTCGACCGCCGTGCCCTCCCCGCTCCCGACGACGGAAGCAGGCAGGCCGCCGATGCCTACACCGCGCCGCGCACGGAGACCGAAACCCGCATCGCCGACGCCTGGGCCGCCGCCCTCGGGATGGACCGGGTCGGCGTCCATGACGGGTTCTTCGACCTCGGGGGCGACTCCATCCGCGCCATCTCCGTGACGGGGGCGCTCAAGGCCGCGGGGTACGACCTCTCGGTCCGCACGATCTTCACGCATCCGACCGTCGCCGAACTGGCGGAATTCCTGACCGAACGGGAGAACACGGTGTCGCCCTCCGAGGCCGGACCGGAAACCACACCCGACGCGTCCGCGGCGGCGCTCGCCGACGCGCTGCGCGCCGCCGGGTTCGACATCGCCGCGGGCGACGTGCGGGAGAAGACGTCGGTGGCCGACCTGCTGGCGCTGATGTCCGACAAGACCCGGGCCGCGACCGGCGCCCACGCCGAAGCCGAGCCGCCGAAGCCCGAAGTGCCCACGCCGGTCGGGCCGTTCGAGCTGATCTCCGCCGAGGACCGGGCCCTGCTCCCGGACGGCGTCACCGACGCCTACCCCCTCTCGCAGGTGCAGGTGGGCATGGTCGTCGAGGCGCTGCTCGACGACGGCGGGGACGACTACCACCGGGTGACGACGTTCCGCGTCCGCGCCGGGCGCCCGTTCTCGGCCGCCGCGCTCCGGGAGGCCGTGCGGTACGTACTCGCCCGCCACGAGGCGCTGCGCACGTCGGTCGATCTCACGGCGTACTCCGTGCCCCTCCAGCTCGTGCACGAGGACGTCTCGGCCCCCGTGCCGGTGGTCGATCTGCGCGGCCTGGCCGAGGCGGAGCTGCGGGCGGCGCTCGACGGGTTCGCGGCGCGCGAGGAGGCGTCGCCGTTCGATCTCCAGCGGGCGCCGCTGCTGCGGGTGGCCGCGTTCGTCGAGAGCGAAGAAGCCTGGCATCTCGGCCTCACCCACAGCCACATCGTGCTGGAGGGCTGGAGCCACCACTCCCTGCTCGCCGAGCTGACCTCCGTCTACGGGCGGCTCGTGAACGGGGAGTCGCCGGAAGCCGATCGGCCGGGCGACGGTCAGCCGAGCACCAGTCAGCCGGGCGCCGGGTCCGGGGCCGGGTCCGGGTCCGTGCGCTTCGCCGACTTCATCGCGGGTGAGCTGGAGTCGCTGGGCGACGAGGACGACGCCGCGTACTGGCGCGCCGTCGTGGCCGGCCATCCGACGTTCGCCGTCCCCGCCGGCTGGGGCGACGGCGGCGCGGAGCCCGGCGCGCGGCACCGCGTCCCCGTCGCGTACGGCGACCTCGAACCCCGGCTGCGGGCCCTGTCCGCCGCCGCCCGCGTATCGATGAAGAGCGTCCTGCTCGCAGCGCACCTGAAGGTGCTGAGCCAGCTGACGCCGGACGGCGCGTTCGCCGCCGGTGTCGTGATCGACGCGCGCCCCGAACTGCTCGGCGCGGACCGGGTGTACGGCATGCACCTCAACACCGTGCCGTTCGCGCACGACCGCACGGCCGCGACCTGGCGGGACCTCGTGGCCCAGGTCTTCGGCCGCGAGGCCGCGCTGTGGCCGCACCGCCGCTACCCGCTGCCCGCCATCCAGCGGCTGGCGGGCGGGCAGCCCGTCGTCGACACCCTGTTCACGTACCAGAACTTCCACCAGGTCGATACGGACGTCATCGACGTGGGGGCGGGGCTCGGGCACGCCGTGTCGCAGTTCCCGCTCGCCGTCTCGACGGTGGCCGGGCACCTCGTCCTGACCGCCGACGCGACCGCCCTGAGCCGGGAGAACACGGACCGGATCGCGGCGATGTACCGGCTGGTCCTGGAAGCGATGGCCGCCGACCCGGACGGCGACGCGCGTGCCGTGCTGCTGCCGGCCGAGGAGGAGGCGCTGGTCGTCTCGGGCGGGAACGACACGGCGACGCGGACGCCGCCGGTCTGCTTCCCGGAGGCGTTCGCCGCGAACGTCGCCGCGCACCCGGACGCCGTGGCGGTGACCGGCGACGGCGGCGCGGGCCGTACGAGCGGCGCCGCGCTGACCTACGCGGAGCTCGACGCGCGGTCCACGCGGATCGCCCACCACCTGCGGGCCTCGGGCGTACGCGCCGGGGACGTCGTCGGCGTGCTGCTGGAGCGCACCCCGGATCTCCTGGCGGCGCTCATCGCGGTGCAGAAGGCGGGCGCGGCCTATCTGCCGCTGGACCCCGCGCACCCCGCGCCGCGCCTCGGCCGGACCCTCGCCGACGCGGGCGTACGGACCCTCGTCACCTCGTCGGCCGCGCGTCCCGAAGGGATCGCCGGGGCCTACGGCGGGCCCTCCGTGCTGCTGGACCGGGACGCCGCCGCCATCGACGGGCGCCCCGCCACCGGGACCTGGCCCGCCACGGACCCGGACTCCGTCGCGTACGTCCTCTACACCTCCGGCTCCACCGGCCGCCCCAAGGGCGTCCGCATCCCGCACCACGCCCTCGGCAACCTCCTCGCCGGCATGCGCCGCACGCTCGGGCACTCCGCGGCGGGCGACGAGACGTGGCTCGCGGCCACCTCCGTCTCCTTCGACATCTCCGGCCTGGAGCTCTATCTCCCGCTCGCCGGAGGGCATCGCGTGGTGCTCGCGGGCGACGCCGGGGCCAAGGACTCCGAGGCTCTGGCGGCGCTCGTCATGCGGCACGGCGTCAGCCATGTCCAGGCGACGCCCTCGGGGTGGAAGCTGCTGCTCAGCACGGGTTTCCGGCCCTCGGGCCGGACGGTCCTGGTGGGCGGCGAGGCGCTGCCCCCGGAGCTGGCGCGCGAGCTGCGCGCCGCCGCCGGGCGGGTCGTGAACGTGTACGGGCCGACGGAGACCACCATCTGGTCGGCTGCCTGGGACGTGCCGGCCGAGCCCGCCGCCGTCTCCATCGGCGGGCCCATCGACAACACCCAGCTCCACATCCTCGACCCGCACCTGGACCTCGTGCCCCTCGGCGTGATCGGCGAACTGTGCATCGCGGGCGCCGGGTTGGCGCACGGCTACCACCGCCGTCCCGACCTCACCGCCCGGAGCTTCGCCCCGAACCCGTACGGGCCCGCGGGCTCCCGGCTCTACCGCACCGGCGACCTCGCGCGACGGCTCGCGGACGGCTCGATCGAATTCCTCGGCCGCACCGACGCGCAGGTCAAGATCCGGGGCTACCGCATCGAGCTGGGCGAGATCGAGTCGGCGCTGCTGGGCGCGGCGGGGGTCCGGGACGCCGCCGTCGTCCCGCGCGTCGAGGAGAACGGCGACGCGTGGCTCGCCGCGTACGTCATCCCGGTTGAGGGGGCCGAGGTGCGGGCCGCCGAGCTCCGCGACGAGCTGCGCGGCACGCTCCCGGACTACATGGTTCCGGGCGTGTACGTCACGCTCGACGCCTGGCCCCTGAACACCGCGGGGAAGCTCGACCGCGCCGCGCTGCCCGCGCCCCGCCCGGCGGCGGACGATCTGTACACGGCCCCGCGCACGGAGGCCGAGGCCCGCATCGCGGACGCCTGGGCCACCGCGCTCGGCGTGCAGCGGGTCGGCGTCCACGACAGCTTCTTCGACCTGGGCGGCGACTCCATCCGCGCCATCGTCCTCGTCTCGACGATCCGGGACGCGGGCTTCCAGGTCGCGGTGCAGGACGTCTTCGAGCACCGTACGGTCGCCGAACTGGCCGCCCATGTGGGGGCCCAGGCCGCGCCGGTCGCCGCCGAGTCCTTCACCGAGCCGTTCGCCCTGATCTCCGCCGAGGACCGGGCCGGGCTGCCCGGCCACGTCACCGACGCCTATCCCGTCTCCCAGGTCCAGCTCGGCATGCTCATCGAAATGGACCTCGACCCCGACCGGGCCATTTACCACAACGTCGACGCCTTCCGCGTCCGCGACCGCCGGCCGCTGGACCCGGCGGCACTCCAGAAGGCCGCCGACGCCCTCACCGCCCGCCACGAGATCCTCCGCACCGGCTTCGACCTCACCGGCTGCTCCCAGCCCCTCCAGCTCGTCCACGCCACCGCTCCCAGCCCCGTCACCACCACCGACCTCACCCATCTCGACGGGGAGGCGTTCACGGCCGCGCTGCGCGAGGTGAACGCGGCGGAGAGCGGCGCGCCCTTCGACCGGTCCCGGCCGCCGCTGTTCCGGGCCCGGGCCGTCGTGGAGAGCGACGCCGCCTGGTGGCTGGTGCTCACGCACGCGCACCCGATCCTGGAGGGCTGGAGCTACCACTCCCTAATGACGGAACTCCTCGCCCTGTACCGGGAGTTGACCGACTGCGGAGACCTCCGCGAGGAGGCCCACGAGCCCGCCGCCCGCTACGCGGACTTCATCGCGGGCGAGCTGGCCTCCCTCGCCGACGAGGACGACCGCGCGCACTGGCGCGGCGTCGTCGACGCGTACGCGCCCTTCGCCCTGCCCGCCGGCTGGGGCAGCGCCGACGCGCGGGCCGCCGACGGTGCGTACGAACCCGTCCAGGTGCACGTACCGCTGCACGACCTGGCCGACGGGCTCCGCGCCCTGGCGGCCGGCGCCGGGGCCTCCCTCAAGAGCGTCGTGCTCGCCGCGCATCTCAAAGTGCTGTCCCAACTCACCGACGAGGAGCGGTTCTTCACCGGCCTGGCCTTCGACACCCGGCCCGAGATCCGGGGCGCGGAGCGGGTGGCGGGGATGCATCTCAACACGGTGCCGTTCGCGTACGACCGTACGGCCGCCACCTGGCGCGGCCTCGTCGCCCAGGTCTTCGACCGCGAGGCCGGGCTGTGGCCGCACCGCCGCTACCCGCTGCCCGCCATCCAGCGGGAGGCCGACGGGCGGCGGCTCATCGACGTGATCTTCAACTATCTGGACTTCCACCAGGTGGACACCGAGCGGGTCGACGAGGGCGCGAGCTTCGGCGCGGGGGCCACCGAGTTCCCGCTCGCCGTGATCTCCCGCGACGGCTACCTCGGGCTGCGCACCGACACCCGCCACCTCAGCCGGGCCGACGCCGGGCGGATCGCGGAGATGTACCGGCTGGTCCTGGAGGCCATGGCCGCCGACCCGGACGGCGACGCCCGCGCCGCCCGCCTGCCCGAAGCCGACCTGCGCGTCCTCCTGCCCGCGCGCTCCCCCGCCGAGCCGGTGACCGGGACGCTGCACGCGGCGTTCGAGGCGCGGGCCGCCGCCGCGCCCGGCGCGGTCGCGGTCGTCGCGGGCGGCGTCCGCCTCACCTACGCCGAGCTGGACGCGCGCGCCACCGCCCTCGCCCGCCGGCTGCGGGCCCTGGGCGTCGGCCCGGAGGACGTCGTCGGGGTCTGCCTCGACCGCGGGCCCGACCTGGTCCCGGCGCTGCTCGGCGTCGTCAAGTCCGGCGCCGCGTACCTGCCGATGGACCGGGAGCAGCCCGCCGCCCGGCTGGCGTTCATGACCGAGGACCTCTCGCCCCGCGCCATCGTCACGGACGCCGCGAACGCGGAGCTCGCGGGGACGGGGTACGACGGGCCGCTGGTCCTCGTGGACGGCGACGCGGCGGCCCCCGCCGGGGACGCGCCCGACCCGGAGCCGCCGGCCGTCCACCCCGACAACCTCGCGTACGTCATCTACACCTCCGGCTCCACCGGCCGCCCCAAGGGCGTCGGCGTGACCCACGCCAACGTCGCCCGGCTGCTGCGCGCCACCGAGGAGCGGCTCGCCCTGGACGGCGGGCAGGTGTGGGCGATGAAGCACTCGTACGCCTTCGACGTCTCCGTGATGGAGCTGTGGGCGCCGCTGCTGCGCGGCGGCAGCGTGGTGGTCGTACCGGCCGACGTCGCCCGCGACCCCGACGCGCTCCTCGACCTGCTGGTCGAGGAGCAGGTGACGGTGATGGAGAGTTCGCCGTCCGCGTTCCGGGGCATCGTCGCCGCCGTCGAGCGGGACGATCCGCGCGTGGACCGGCTGGCGCTGCGCACCGTCTTCTTCGGCGGCGAGAAGCACACCGGGGCGTGGCTCGCGCCGTGGACGGCGCGGTTCGGCGCGGACGGGCCCGAGCTGATCAATGTGTACGGGCCGACCGAGACCACCGTGCAGATCACCCACCACCGCGTCACCGCCGCCGACCTGGCGAACCCGGCGGGCATCCCGCTGGGCCTGCCGCTGTCCGACGCCCGCGCGCTGGTCCTGGACCGCGACGGCGGCCTGGCGCCGGTCGGGGTGGCCGGCGAACTGTGCCTGGGCGGGCCCGCGCTGGCCCGCGGGTACGCCCGCCGCCCGGCGCTGACCGCCGCGAGCTTCGTGCCCGACCCGTACGGGCCGCCCGGGTCCCGGCTGTACCGCACCGGCGACCTGGTGCGGGTGCTGCCGGAC
Source organism: Streptomyces sp. NPDC050617 (assembly GCF_040654795.1). Classification (NCBI taxonomy): domain Bacteria; kingdom Bacillati; phylum Actinomycetota; class Actinomycetes; order Kitasatosporales; family Streptomycetaceae; genus Streptomyces; species Streptomyces sp. NPDC050617. The sequence goes on from NZ_JBFAIS010000002.1 coordinate 130,489, forward strand.
GGCGGCCTGGACTTCGTCGGCCGCGCCGACGACCAGGTGAAGATCCGCGGCTACCGCATCGAACTGGGCGAGATCCAGGCCGTGTTGGCGGCGCACCCGGCGGTCCGCGAGGCCGTCGTCGTGGCGGACACGTCCGCGCCGGGCGACCCCCGGCTCGTGGCGTACGCGGTGCCGCGCGAAGCGTCCGGGCAGCGGACGGACGGGCTACGGCCGGACGGGCAGCGGACGGACGGGCAGCGGGCGGCGGGGCTGCCGTCGGCCGCCGAGTTGGCCGGGCACTGCCGGGAGCGGCTGCCCGAGTACATGGTCCCCTCGGCGTTCGTCGCCCTGGAGCGGATACCGCTGACCGCCAACACCAAGGTGGACCTGCGGGCGCTGCCCGCGCCCGACTGGGCGGCGCTCGCCGCCGACCGCCCGTACACCGCGCCGCGCACCCCCGACGAGGAGCGGGCCGCGGCGATCTGGGGCGGCGTGCTGGGCCTGGAGCGGGTCGGCGTCGAGGACAGCTTCTTCGACGTGGGCGGCGACTCCATCAGCGCGGTGTCCCTGGTGGGGGCGTTGCGCGCGGCCGGGTTCGACGTGTCCGTACGGGACGTGTTCGACGCCCGTACGGTGGCCGGGCTGGTCGCGGCGGCGGGCGGCCGGGGCGCGGCGGCCGGGCCGCGGCGGGCCGTCGAGCCCTTCGCCCTGCTGACGCCCGAGGACCGGGCCGCGCTGCCCGCCGGGCTCACCGACGCGTACCCCGTCTCGCAGGGGCAGCTCGGCATCCTCGTCGAGATGCTCGCCGAGGCGGGCGGAAACAAGTACCAGAACGTCAACGCCTTCCGCATCAACGACAGTTCGCCCTTCGACGCCGATGCCCTGGAGCGGGCCGCGGGCATCCTGGCGGCCCGCCACGAAGTGCTGCGCACCGGCTTCGAACTCGCCGGCTACTCCGTTCCCCTGCAACTCGTGCACGCCGAGACCGCCATGCCGGTGACGGTGCGCCGCCTGGACGCCGCCCGCGCGGCCGACGCGGAGGCCCGCGACCGGGCCGTACGGGACTTCGTCGCGGAGCAGCGCTCCGCGCCCGCCGACATCGCCCGGCCCTCGCTGCTGCGCGTATCGGCGCTGGTGGGCGACGAGGGCGGCTGGTGGCTCGGGCTGGCGCAGAACCACGCGATCACCGAGGGCTGGAGCCACCACTCGCTCCTCGCGGAGCTGCTGGAGATCTACCAGGCGCTACGGGACGGCCGGCGGCCGGCCGAGCCGGAGCGGCCGGCCGTGCGGTACGCGGACTTCGTGGCCGCCGAACTGGAGGCGCTGGAGTCGGCCGACGACCAGGCGTACTGGCGGGGCGTCACCTCCGGGTACGAGCCGGTGCGGCTGCCCGAGGGGTGGGGCGACGGCGCGGCGGAGCCGGAGCCGTTCCTGGTGCGGGTGGCGTTCGCGGACGTCGAGCCCCGGCTGCGGGAGCTGGCCCGCGACGCGCGCGCCTCGATGAAGGCGGTGCTGCACGCCGCGCACCTGACGGTGCTCGGGCGGCTCACGGGGGACACGGCGTTCAGCGGGGGCCTGGCCATGGACGCCCGCCCGGAGGCGCTGGGCGCCGAACGGGTCCTGGGCATGCATCTGAACACGGTGCCGTTCGCCTTCGACCGGCGCGAGCGCACCTGGCGGGAGCTGGTGCGGGAGGTGTACGAGCGGGAGGCCGCGCTGTGGCCGCACCGGCGGTTCCCGCTGCCCGCGATCCAGCGCCAGGCGGGCCGCCGGCGGCTCGTGGAGATCGCCTTCAACTACCAGGACTACAAGCAGGTCGACACGGACCTGGTGGACGTCGGGGCGAGCACCGGCGACGGCTCGACGGAGTTCTCGCTGATCGTCACGACGCTCGGCGGCCATATCAGTCTGGCCACCCACACCGGGGTCCTCGGCCGCCGGGCGGCGGACCGGCTGGCGGCCGTGTACCGCTCGGTCGTCGAGGCGATGGCCGCCGACCCCAACGGCCGCGCCATTGCCGCGCTGCCGCCCGGCGAGGAGGAGGAGCTGCGGGCGTGGGGCGCCGCCGCGTCGAACGCGCCCGTGACGCGCTCGGTGCTGGACGTGTTCGCGGCACAGGCGGCGCGAACCCCGGAAGCCGTGGCCGTCTCAGCACCCGAACTCGCCATGAGCTACGGGGAGTTGGACGCCCGTTCCGACGCGCTGGCGGGCCGGCTGCGCGCGGCCGGGGCCGGGCCGGGGGCCGTGGTCGCCGTCTGCCTCGACCGGTCGCCCGTACTGCCGCTCGCCCTGCTGGCCGTACTGAAGTCCGGCGCGGCCTATCTGCCGCTGGACCCCTCCTACCCGGCGGCGCGGCTGGCCTTCATGCTCGCGGACTCGGGGGCGGCGGTGCTGCTGTCGGCGGACGACCCGGCCGGCGCCCTGCCCGAGTGGGACGGCCCGCGGATCGCCCTGGGAGCGCGCGGGGACGCGGACGGCGCCCCCGCGGACACCGGGTTCACCGCGCACGCCCCGCACCCGGACGAGCTGGCGTACGTGATGTACACCTCCGGCTCCACCGGCGCCCCGAAGGGCACGATGATCCCGCACCGCGGCGTCGTGCGGCTCGTCCACGGCACGGCCTGGCCCGGCGCGGGCCCCGGCGACGTCGTGGCGCACGCCGCGAGCCCGTCGTTCGACGCCGCCACCCTGGAGATCTGGGGCGCGCTGCTGAACGGCGCCCGGCTGGAGGTCCTGGACCGGGACACCGTCCTCGACGCCTCGTCGCTGGCCGACGCCCTGCGCACGCGCGGCGTCACCGTGCTGTTCCTGACGACGTCGCTGCTCAACCATGTGGTGCGCGCCGCGCCACACGCCCTCGCGACCGTACGGACCGTCCTGTTCGGCGGCGAGGCCGCGGACGCCGCGACCGTACGGGCCCTGCTGCGCGCGGGCGCGCCCGGCGCCCTGGTCAACTGCTACGGGCCGACGGAGAACACCACGCTCTCCGCCGTCCACCGCGTCACGGCGCTGGCCGACGACGCGCCGTCCGTGCCCATCGGCGGCCCCGTCGACCACTCCCGCCTGTACGTGCTCGACGCCGACCTGCGGATGGTCCCCGGCGGCGTGCCCGGTGAACTGTGCGTGGCCGGGCCGGGCCTGGCGCGCGGCTACCTCGGCCGCGCCGCCCTGACCGCGAGCCGCTTCGTACCGGACCCGTACGGCCCGCCCGGCGAGCGGATGTACCGCACCGGCGACACCGTCCGATGGCTGCCCGACGGCACGCTCGACTTCGTCGGCCGCGCGGACGGCCAGATCAAGCTGCGCGGCTTCCGCATCGAGCCGGGGGAGATCGAGGCCGCGCTCCTCGCCGACCCGGCGGTCGCCGCCGCGACGGTGCTGCTGCGCGAGGACACGCCGGGCTCCGCACAGCTGGCCGCCTACGTGGTCCCCGCGGACGGCAGCGCCCCCGAACCCGCCGCGCTGCGCGAGCGCCTGTCGCGCGCGCTGCCCGCGTACATGGTCCCAGCCGCGTACGTGCCGGTGGAGCGCATCCCGCTGACGCCCAACGGCAAGCTCGACGCCCGCGCCCTGCCCGTACCGGGGGACGCGGCCTTCGCGTCGGGCGGCGCCGGCACAGCCCCGCGCACCCCCGACGAGGAGCGGATCGCCGCGGTGTGGGCCGAAGTGCTGGGCCGGGAGCGGGTCGGCGCCGACGACAGCTTCTTCGACCTCGGCGGCGACTCGATCCGCGCGGTGTCCCTGGTCGGGGCGTTGCGCGCGGCCGGATACGACGTCGCGGTCAGCGAGGTCTTCGAGCACCGCACGGTGGCCCGGCTGGCGGCGGTCACCGCCGGCCGCGCCGGGCGGGCGCTGCGCTACGTCGAGCCGTTCGCGCTGATCGGCCCCGAGGACCGGGCGCTGCTCCCCGCCGGCGTCACCGACGCCTACCCGCTCTCGCAGCTCCAGACGGGCATGCTCGTCGAGCTGCTCGCCGAGTCGGGCGCGAACAACTACCACAACACCACCTCCTTCGACATCCACGACGGGCGCCCCTTCTCGCTGCCCGCCATGCGCGAGGCGGCCCGGCTGGTGGTGGCCCGGCACGAGTCCCTGCGGACCTCCATCGACCTGGACACGTACTCGGTTCCGCTGCAACTCGTCCACGAGAGCGCCGAGATGACCGTCCGGCTGCACGATCTGACGGGCCTGGCGCGGGGCGAGGTGGACCGCCGCGTCGCGGAGATCAGCACGGCGGAGCAGGCGGACCTCTTCGACGTCCGCACGGCCCCGCTGGTGCGGCTCGCGATGGCGCAAAGCGACTTCGGCTGGCGGATGTTCCTCAGCCTCAACCACACCGTCATCGAGGGCTGGGGCCACTACAACCTGTGGATGGAGCTGCTCACCGCCTACGCGACGGTCCGCGACGGCGGCGTGCCAAAGGAGCCCGAGCGGCCGCTCGTGCGCTTCGCCGACTTCATCGCCGCCGAGCACGCGTCGGTGGCCTCCGCCGAGGACCGCTCCTACTGGCAGGGCGTCGTACGGGACTACGCCCCGTTCACGCTCCCCGCCGCGTGGGGCGGCGACCCGCGGACCCCGGCGCGCCCGTTCTCCGTCACGCTCTCGCTGCACGACCTCCAGGACCGGCTGCGCGCCGTGGCGGCGGAGGCCGACGTGTCGGTCAAGAGCGTGCTGCTGGCCGCGCACCTGAAGGTCATGAGCCAGCTGACCGAGGAGTCGGACTTCCACACCGGGCTGGTCTGCGACTCCCGGCCCGAGGCGCCGGGCGCGGAGCGCGTGTACGGCATGTACCTCAACACGCTGCCCATCGCCCACCGGCGCGGGGCCCGCACCTGGCGCGAGTTGATCTCCCGGACCTTCGACCGGGAACTGGAGCTGTGGCCGCACCGCCGCTTCCCGCTGCCCGAAGTGCAGCGCCTCGCGGGCGGGCGGCGCGTCGTCGACGTGTTCTTCAACTACCTCGACTTCCGCCAGATCGACCGCGACCTCATGGACATCGGCAGCAGCATCCGCGAGGGCGGCACGGAATTCGCCCTGGCCGTCACCACCATGGCCGGCGAACTCGGCCTCCTGACCAACTCCCACGTCATGAGCCGGGAACGCGCCGAGCAGGTCGCCGCCATGTACCGGCTGGTGCTGGAGTCGATGGCCCGGGACCTGGACGGCGACGCGCTGGCGGCGTACCTGCCGCCGGACGAACGCCGGGCGCTGCTCTCCTGGAGCGCCGGGAGCATGGGGACGGAGGGGGCAGCGGGAGAGCCGGGCGCCCGCGGCCCGGCAGCCGTCGGCCCCGTGCCCGCGCCCGTGCACCAGCGCATCGCCGAGCAGGCGGCCCGTACGCCGGACGCCGTCGCCGTCGAGACGGCCGCGGCCGGTGCGGACGGCGCGGACGGCGCGGACGGCGCGCCGGCCATGACGTACGGGCGGCTCGACGCCGACGCCAACCGGTTCGCGCACCATCTGCTCGCCCTCGGGGTGTCGCGCGGCGACGTGGTGGCGGTGCTGACCGAGCGCGGGCCGCGGACACTGGTGGCGCTGCTCGGCGTGCTCAAGGCCGGCGCCGGGTATCTGCCGCTCGACCCCGAACAGCCCGCCGAGCGCCTCGCCCACCAGCTCGCCGACTCCGCGGCGCCCGTCCTCGTCGTCCCCGGCGAACCGGCGGGGGCCGTGCCCGAAACGGCGGCCCGGCTGGTCCGCCCCGACGGCGCGGACGCCGCGGCCGTCGCCGCCCGCCCCGCCACGGACCCCGAGGCGGCGGCGGGCCCCGACGACCTCGCGTACACGATCTACACCTCCGGCTCCACCGGCCGTCCCAAGGGCGTCCTCGTCACCCACGGCGGGCTCGCCAACTACCTGGACTGGGCGCTGGGCCACTACGGCATGGACGGCCGCGACGGCGCGCCGATGTTCGGCTCCTTCGCCTTCGACCTGGCCGTGCCCAGCTTCCTGCTGCCGCTGATCGGCGGCCGGAGCGTGACCATGCTGCCGGGCGGCGCGGCCCGCGAGGAGCTGCCGGAACTCCTCGGCGGCGAACGGGACTTCTCCCTCGTGAAGATCACCCCGGCCCATCTCGACCTGGTCTGCGCCGAGCTCGGCCCCGGCGCGGACGCGGCCCCCCGCGCGTCGGTCCGCACCTTCGTCGTCGGCGGCGAGGAGACCCACCCGGAGATGGCGGCCCGCTGGCGGCGCGTCTTCCCCGGCGCGCGCGTCGTCAACGAGTACGGGCCGACGGAGGCCGTGGTGGGCTGCGTCGTGCACGACGTCACCGACACCACGGACGCCTCCCGGCCGGTGCCGATCGGCCGCCCCATCACCGCGATGGAGGCGTACGTCCTGGACGCCGAGCTCCAGCCCGTACCGGTCGGGGTGCCCGGCGAACTCCTCCTGGGCGGCGCGGGGCTCGCCCGCGGCTACCACGGCCGTCCCGCGCTGACCGCCGAGAAGTTCGTGCCGCACCCCTACTCCGCCGAGCCCGGCGCGCGCCTCTACCGCACCGGCGACCTCGCCCGGTTCCGCCCGGACGGCGCCCTGGACTTCCTGGGCCGCCGCGACGACCAGGTGAAGATCCGCGGCTACCGCGTCGAACTCGGCGAGGTCGAGGCCGCGCTGCTGCTCGCACCGGGCGTCCGCGACGCCGCCGTACTGGCCCGCGAGGACCGGCCAGGCGAGCGCCGGCTGGTCGCCTACACCGTGCCGGAGGAGCCGGGGGCGGACCGCCCGCGGGCCGAGGAGCTGACCGCGCACCTGCGCCGCACCCTCCCCGCCTACATGATCCCCGCCGCCTACGTCACCCTCGACGCCCTGCCCCTCGCCTCCTCCGGCAAGACCGACCGCAAGGCGCTGCCCGCGCCCGGTTCCACCGGGCAGCAGCCGGCCGGCGTGCCGTACAGCGCGCCGCGCACGGCCACGGAGAAGACCCTCGCGGCGATCTGGGCGGAGGCCCTCGGCGTGCCGAGGGTCGGCACGGGCGACAGCTTCTTCGCCCTGGGCGGCGACTCGATCATGGTGCTGCCGCTGATCACCGCGGCCCGCAAGGCCGGGCTGACCGTGTCGCTGCGCACCCTGTACGAGAGCGAGACGCTCGGCGAACTGGCCGCGGCCGTCACGCCCGTACGCCCCGAACCGCCCGCGGCCGGATCGCCCGCAGACGGACCGGCCGCAGACGGACCGGCCGACGCCGACCCGGCGGACCTCGCGGCGGCGCTGCGGCTGGTCATGACCCACCAGGACCGGCTCGGCCTCCAGGTCCTGACGGGCGGCGCGCCCGCCGAACTCCCCTCCCCCGAGGAGGAGATGGCGCGCCACCGCGTGCCCGGCGCGGGCGTCGCGGTGATCCGGGACGGGGAGATCGCGGAGGTGCGCTCGTACGGGCTGCTGAGCGCGGACGGCGGGGAGCCGCTCACCGGGCGGACGCTGTTCCCCGCCGGTTCCATCAGCAAGCACGTGTCGGCACTGGCGGTCCTGCGGCTGGCGCGGGACGGGCTCATCGACCTCGACACGGACGTCAACGAGTACCTGACGTCCTGGCAGGCGCCCCGCTCGCGGACCCCCGTCACGGCGGCCGGGCTGCTGCGCTTCAGCGCGGCCGTCAACCACCCGCCGACCGACCTCGCCGACCACGGCTACCGACGCGGCGAGCCGCTGCCCACCGCCGCCGACGTGCTGCACGGCAGGCGGCCCGCGAAGACGCCGCCCGTACGCCTCGACGCGGAGCCGGGCACGGTGTTCCTCAAGAACAACGTGGCCTATACGGTCCTCCAGCAGCTCATGGAGGACGTCACCGGCACGCCGTTCCCGGAACTCGCCCGGCAGTTGGTCCTCGACCCCCTCGGGATGACGGCCAGCAGCTACCGGCCCGAGCACCCGGAGACCGCGGGCCGGCCGGTCGCCCTCGGCCACGACGAGCACGGCGTGCCGCTCGCCGACGGCTGGACCGCCTCCCCCGACCTGGCCGCCGCCGGCCTGTGGACCACCCCCGCCGACCTCGCCAAGGTCGCCGTCGAGATCCGCCGGGCCCACCGCGGCCTGCACTCCGAGGTGCTGACCCGCGACCTGGCGCGGCGGATGCTGACCGTCGCCGAACCGAGCCGGTTCTACGGCATGGGCAGCATCGTCGACGAGTCCGGCGGCGACCTGGACCACGGCCACACCGGGCGCACCGACGGCTACCGCTCGGCGATGCTCAGCCAGCTCGCCGCCGGCACCGGTGTGGTGGTCATGACCAACGCCGAGTCCGGGCGCGAGGTCATCAAGCGCGTACTGGCGTCGGTGCGCGACGAACGCGCGTGGGCGGAGCGGGGCGAGATGACCCGGCTCTGGGAGCGCGGACAGGTCAACCCGGACGCCCAGGACTGAGGCCGCGGGCGGCCGGCCGCCCGCGGAGACCCCGCCTCCGCCGCCCCCAGAGCCCTCGCCTCCGCCGAACACCCCCAGCACGGACCGACCCGAAAGGACGGGACACCATGGACCGGCCCGTACGCCGTCTCCTGTCGATCGACGACCTCACCGACGACGACCTGCGCTCCATCGTCGAGCGCGGCGTCCACTTCGCCTCCGGCGCGGGCGCCGGCGAACGGCCGCTGGCCGACTGTGTGGCCGGCGTCTACTTCCAGAAGACCTCCACCCGCACCCGTACCGCCTTCTCGGCCGGTGCGCTGCGCCTCGGCGCGCACATCGTGACGTACGGGCCGGCGGACCTCCAGACCAACACCGGGGAGACCGTGGAGGACACCGGCCGCGTCATGGCCCGGATGCTGGACGTCCTGGTGGCCCGCATCAGCGGGCCCGACGAGGACTTCCACGCCCTGTCCGGCGGCGGCCGGCTGCCCGTCGTCAACGCGATGGGCGCCGTCGAGCACCCCACCCAGGCGCTCACCGACCTCACCACCCTGCGGCAGCGTTTCGGGCGCGTGGAGGGGCTGCGCGTGCTGTACGTCGGCGAGGGCAACAACACCGCGAACGCGCTGGCCCTGGCCCTGGCCCGGTACCCCGGCTGCCATCTGGAGCTGCGCACCCCGCCCGGCTACGGGCTCGACGCGGGCGCCCGCGAACGGGCCCTGGCCACGGCGGCGCGGACCGGGACGCGCGTCGTGGAGCGGCACGACATGGCCGGACTGCCCCCGGACTTCGACGCCGTCTACACCACCCGCTGGCAGACCACCGGCTTCACCAAGCCGGACGAGGACTGGCGGGAGCGGTTCGAGCCGTTCCGCGTGACGCGCGGCCTGTGGCGGACCTCGCCCAAGGCCGTGTTCCTGCACGACCTGCCCGCGCACCGCGGCGAGGAGGTCGACGCGGACGTCCTGGACGGCCCGGCGAGCATCGCCTTCGAGCAGGCCGCGAACAAGATGTACTCGGCGATGGCGGTACTGGAGTGGTGCCGCCTCGGCCCGCGCGGCGGCACCGCGTGACGGCGGACGCCGACCGGGACCCGCGGCCGCCGCTGCGCCGCAACCGCGACTACGTCCTCCTGTGGACGGGCGCCGGGGCGACCCTGCTCGGCGCCCGCGTCAGCGGCATCGCCTACCCGCTGCTGGTGCTGTGGCAGAGCGGTTCGGCGACGGCCGCCGGGCTCGTGGGGTTCGCGGCGATGCTGCCCAGCCTCGTGGTGCAGCTGCACGCCGGGGCGCTCGTCGACCGGTTCGACCGGCGGCGGCTGATGATCCTGTGCGACCTGGGGTGCCTGCTGGCCACGGCGAGCGTCGCCGCGGCCGTCCTCACGGGGCATGTCCTGCTGCCGCACCTGATGGCCGCGGCCTTCGTCCAGGGCAGCCTGGCGATCTTCTACCGGCTGGCCGAACGGGCCGGGGTGCGCCACCTCGTACCGCCCGGCCAGCTGCCGCAGGCGCTCGGCGCCAACGAGGCGCGGGGGCAGGCCGCGGGGCTGCTGGGGGTGCCGGCGGGCAGCTTCCTGTACGCGGCGGCCCGCTGGTCGCCGTTCTCGGCGGCGGCGCTGGCGCACGCGATGTCGCTGGTCTCGCTGCTGCTGATCCGCAAGAACTTCCAGGACGCCCCGAGTCCCGGCCCGCCGGACGCCGCGCCCCCGCGCAAGCTGACGAAGGAGATCACAGAGGGCCTGGCCTGGACGTGGCGGCAGCCGTTCCTCCGCACCGTCATGATCCTGATCAGCGGCAGCAACCTGCTCTTCCAGGGCCTCTCGCTGGTCCCCATGGTGATCATCCACGAGTCGGGCGGCTCGGCCGCCGACATCGGCGTGATCACGGCCGTCAGCGGCGTCGGCGGAATGCTGGGCGCGCTGTCCGGGGCCTGGTGGATGCGCCGGGCGAACCTGCGGACGCTGGTGATCGGCTGCATGGCGGGGTGGGCGGTCATGATGCCGCTGGTCGCCTTCACGCAACGCCCGGTGCTGATCGGGCTGCTGTTCGCGCTGGCCGCGCACATCGGCGGCGTCTCGAACGTGGCGGGCGGCGTCTACCAGGTGCGGATCACCCCCGACGGGCTCCAGGGCCGGGTCAGCTCCGTCATGGGCGTACTGGGGCAGGGCGCCAACTCGCTGGGGATGCTGGCGGGCGGCGCGGCCCTGGACACGTTCGGAGCGAGCCGCACGGTGCTGGGGATCTCCGCCGCGATGGCCGTGATCGCGCTGCTCTCGTTCCTGCTGCCCGCGGTCGCCCGCGCCCCGGCCGACGAGGACCCCGCGGCAGCCGACGCCGCCGACGGCCCGGGGCCGCCCGGCCCAACCGACAACGCACTGGAGAGGAACGCGACATGACGACGACCGGGAGAGCCTGGGCGCCGCTGGAGATCGACCCGGCGACGGCCGACGCGCCGCCGACCCCCGAGGGGCTCCTCGACCACCTCAGCGACACCGACCTGACCGGCCGGCTGCTGCTCGACCACAAGGCGCTGGTCTTCCGCGGCTTCGGGGTGACGCCGCGGACCCTGACGCCGGTGCTGGAACTCCTGGTGCCGGGGCGGCTCGCGTACGTGCACGGGAACTCCCCGCGCACCAAGGTCGGCGACAACGTGTACACCTCCACGGAGTACCCGGCCCAGTTCACGATCTCCATGCACAACGAGCTCTCGTACGCGGACCGCTGGCCCTCGCGGCTGTGCTTCTTCTGCGAACGGGCGCCGGAGACGGGCGGGGCGACCCCGGTGCTCGACGGCGCCCACTGGCTGGACTCCCTCGACCCCGAGGTCCGGGAGGCGTTCGCACCGGGCGTGCGCTACGCGCAGAACCTCCACGGCGGCCAGGGCCTGGGCAAGAGCTGGCAGAGCACCTTCGAGACGGAGGACCGCGACGAGGTGGACGCCGTCCTGGACGCGGCGGGCGCCGACTGGACGTGGCGCCCCGACGGCGGCCTCCGCGTCAGCCGGCTCCGCCCCGCCACGGTCGAACACCCCGTCACCGGCGACCGCGTCTGGTTCAACCAGGCCGACCAGTGGCACCCCGCCTCCCTCGGCGAGGGGACCGCGGCCGACCTGGCCCGCCTCCTCCCCCCGGAGGAGCTCCCCCAGTCCGTCACCTTCGCCGACGGCTCTCCCATCCCCGACGCCTACGTGCTCCAGGCCCGCGACCGCGGCCTGGCCTCGGCCGTGGACGTCCCCTGGCGCGAAGGCGACCTCCTCCTCGTGGACAACGTCCTGGCGGCCCACGGCCGCCGCCCCTACACGGGGCCGCGGCGGGTGCTGGTGGCCATGTCGGACTGAGGGCGAGGCTTACCGCTACGGCTCCGGCACGGCCTGCACGTCGTGCACGTCGTGCCGGAGGCCAACCGGGGCTCCGCCTCCCGCCGGTTCGCCGCCTCGCGCCAGTTCGCCGCCCTCGTGGTCCAGGCGCTCCAGGTCCCCGGTACGGAGCGCCCGGCGCTGCCGCCCGCGCCCCGGCCGTCATCCGCGCTGCTCAAGACCGTGTAGGGCCCGGGGAATCCACCGCCTCCGCCGGTATCTCCAGCCGTACGAGCGTCGGCCCGCCCACCGGGCTGGAGATCAGCAGCCGGCCGTCCATCACCGCCAGCCGGTCCGCGAGCCCCAGCAGCCCCGTGCCCTTGGCCGTGTCCGCGCCGCCCTTCCCGTTGTCGCGGATCTGCACCACCAGGCAGTCGCCCGCCAGCTCCCCGCGCACCTCCGCCCGCCGCGCCCCGCTGTGCTTGGCGACATTCGCCAGCACCTCGCAGACCGCGAAGTACGCGGTGGACTCCACCGCCTCCGGCAGCCGGCCCGGCAGGGCGAATTCGACGTCCACCGGGACCGGCGACCGGTCCGCGACGTCGTGCACCGCGCTCGGCAGGCCCCGGTCGGTGAGCACCTGCGGGTGGATGCCCTGGATCAGCTCGCGCAGCTCCTCCAGGGCCAGGCCCGCCTGGTCCTGGGCCTTCGCGATCAGCCCGGCGGCCTCCTCGCCCTCGGACATCCCGGCCAGCCCCAGCAGCATCGTGAGCGCCACCAGCCGCTGCTGCGCCCCGTCGTGCAGATCGCGTTCGATGCGCCGGCGCTCCGCCTCGAAGGCGTCCACCAGCCGCGCCCGCGACCGGCTGACCTCCAGCAGCCGCTGCGAGAACTCCGCTTCCCGCCGCCCCAGCACCATCCGCGTCAGCGCCGCGCGGCCCCCCGCCACCACGCCCATCAGATAGCCCCCGGCGGGCAGCCACACCAGCCCGAGCAGCCCGGTGGCCGCCGCCTGCGGCAGGGAGGCGATGTGCCAGCCCGGCAGCAGCTGCACATGCCCGTTGACGCCCGCCGCCACCGTCCCCGCCTCGTACAGCACCCCTACGGGCAGCAGCAGGCCGAGGCCGAGCGCCGCCAGGTCCACGGGCCACAGCAGCAGGCAGAAGACGAAGAGGTAGCCCAGCTCCCGCCAGGTGACGGGTTCGCCGAGCCGGGTCCGGGCCCACGCCACAAAGCCGGGGCGCTCCGCCGCCGGGTGCGGATCGCGGACGGCCGGGCCGCCCAGCAGCCGGACCCGGTGCCGTTCCACCGCCCCCATCGGCACGCCGGCCAGGCAGATCGCGGCGAGCAGCGGAACGCCGATCAGCAGCACGGACAGCACCGTTCCGACCAGGACGAGGGCTAAGAGCAGCCCGAACGCGCCCGCGCCGCACACCGCCCCCGTCGCCAGGTACACGGCCGACCGCCACGGCCACCCCGAGCACAGATAGCCCCGGCGGCGCAGCGCCCGCCACACCCCCGGCTGCCCGTCCCGCGCGCCGCCCGCCGCCCCCTGCTCCCGCTCCATTGCGGAAACGATACGGACGGCCGCGTACTCCGTCCCGCGGTCCTGCCCCCGTAACGCGGTAGTGCCCGCCCTACCCCTCGCGGGATGGTCCAGCAGGTCAGTAGTGCCTGCCATACCCCCAAGACTCGTCCCTGCGGTAGTGCGGCGACCGGCCCCCCGCCGGTTTCCTGATACCCATGGACGCCAACGAACCGGTACAGCTCTTCTCCGTGTCGAGGAGCTACGGCACCAAGCCGAACTCGGTCACCGCCCTCGACAACGTGACCCTCTCCATCCCCAAAGGGTCGTTCACCGCCGTCATGGGCCCCTCCGGGTCGGGCAAGTCGACGCTGCTGCAGTGCGCGGCCGGCCTCGACCGGCCCACCGGCGGCCGGGTGGTGCTCGCCGGCACGGACCTGACCGGGCTGAACGAGACCGCGCTGACCCTGCTCCGCCGCGACCGTATCGGCTTCGTGTTCCAGTCCTTCAACCTCCTCCCCTCGCTCACGGCCGAGCAGAACGTCTCCCTCCCGCTGCGGCTGGCCGGCCGCAGGCCCGGCGGCACCGAGATCCAGGACGTGCTGGCGGCGGTCGGGCTCGGCGAGCGCGCCCGGCACCGGCCCGGCGAGCTCTCCGGCGGCCAGCAGCAGCGCGTGGCCATCGCCCGCGCCCTGATCGCCCGCCCGCAGGTGCTCTTCGCCGACGAGCCCACCGGCGCGCTGGACACCAGCAACTCCCGCGAGCTCCTCGCGATGCTGCGGGACATGGTCGACGACGGGCTGACCATCGTGATGGTCACGCACGACCCGGTGGCCGCCTCGTACGCGCACCAGGTGATCTTCCTGGAGGACGGCCGGATCGCGGGCCGCCTCGAAGGGCCGACGGCCGCGGAGGTGGCGGCCCGGATGACCCATATGGAAACGGCGCGATGCTGAGCATCGCCCTCGACACGCTGCGCAGCCGGTGGGCCGGGTTCGCCGGCACGTTCCTCGGGCTGCTGCTCGGGGTCGGCCTGCTGGCCACCGTCGGCGTGACGATGACGGGCTCCGCGAACAGCTCGGGGGACCGGCCGCTGCGCTACGCGGCGGCCCCCGTCGTGGTCCGGCCCGCCGGCGAACTGTCGGTGGTCAGCCGCGGCTACACCGACCGCCTGCCGCTGACGGATTCCCCCGGACTCCCGCCGCAGCTGGTCGCGAAGGTCGAGGGGACCGGTCGGACCACCGTCGACCGGACCTTCTACGCGCAGCTCGCCGGCGTACGGGCGAAGGACGGCGGCCACCCGGTCGGGCACGCCTGGTCCGCCGCCGCCTTCACCCCGTACCGGCTCACCGCGGGCAGGGCCCCCGCCGACAAGGGCGAGATCGTCGTCGGCGGCGGCGACCCCGCCCTCGTCGGCCACCGTACGAGCGTCCTCACCGCGCGCGGCGCGGCCACGTACACGGTGTCCGGCGTCACCGCGCCCGTCGCCTTCGAGCAGGCCGTCTTCTTCTCCGACGCCGAGGCCGCCCGCCTCTCGCCGCGCGTCGACGCCCTCGTCTCGCACGCCGACCCCGACGCCGTACGGCACGCGGTCGGCGGCGCCTCCTCGGCGACCGTGGGCAGGGTCGGCGCCGACCACTCCCCCGTGACTTCCGGCGTACAGGTCCTGACCGGCGACGACCGGCACGACGCGGACGCCGCCAAGGCCGAGGACGAGGCGGCGCTGCGCTCGGTCGACGGGCTGCTGGGGGTGGCCGGGGGCCTCGCCGCGTTCGTATCGGTCTTCGTGGTGGCCTCCACCTTCGCCTTCTCCGTCACCCAGCGCCGCCGCGAACTGGCCCTGATGCGCACGGCCGGGGCGACGCCGCGCCAGGTGCGCGCGATGGTCCTCACCGAGGCCGTCCTCGTCGGGACGGCGGCGTCCGGGCTCGGCGCGCTGCTGGGCGTGCCCGGCGGTCCGCTGCTCGCGAAGTGGCTGATCTCCCGTGGCCAGGCGCCGAGTTGGTACCACGTGTCGTTCTCCGGGTACGCCGTGCTCGCGGTCGTCGGGGCGTTCGTCGCCGGGGTGCTGGTGGCGGCGTGCGGCGCGGGCGTCGCGTGCTGGCGGGCCGGGCGCGTACGGCCCCTGGAGGCGCTTCAGGAAGCGGCGGTCGATCGCGAGTCGATGGCCGCCTGGCGCTGGGCGTGCGGCCTCGCGGCGCTGCTGCTCGGCGTGCTCCTGGTCGTCCTCACACCGCTCATCAACCCGCTGATCACGGTGGCGGCGGGCGAGGTCGTCGCCGGGGTGCTGGTCGTCGCCCTCGCGCTGCTCGCGCCCGCCCTGTCGAAGCCGCTGGTGCGCCTGGTGACCGGGCCGCTGACGTTCTTCACGCGCGGCGCGACCGTGCTGCTGGTGCGGCAGAACGCGCTGAGCGCCGCCCGCCGCACCGCCGCCACCGCGACCCCGGTCCTGGTCACCGTGGGTCTGGCCGCCGCCGTACTCGGCTCCGTCAGCACCCTGGACGCGGCCCGCGCCACCGAGCTGAGGCACTCCACGAGCGCCGACTTCACCGTCGTGCCGCACGGCACGACGGGCCTCAGCCAGCAGGCCGTCCAGCGGGTACGGGAGGTGCCCGGCACCCGCAGCGCGCCCGTCACCTCCGTGAACGTCTTCGGGCCGCAGCCCGGCGCGAACCTGGTCCAGTACACCGCGCAGATCGTCGACCCCGGCGACATCGGCTCCGTCTTCCACCTGCCGGTCGTCTCGGGGGACCTGAACGCGCTGCGCGACGACAGCATCGTCGTCGACGAGGAGTGGGGGAAGAAGGCGGGCGACAAGGTCCGGCTGTTCCTGCCCGACGGCGCCCCGGCCACCCTCACCGTCGCCGCCGTCGTCAAGAGCGGCGTCGGCGGCCACGCGGCGTTCCTGACCCCCGCCCACCAGGGCGCCGCGCTCGTCAGCCGCATCGACGTGAAGGTGCGGCCGGACGCGGACCCGGCGGCCGTGGCGGCGGGGCTGCGCCGGGCCGGCCGGGGCCTCGGCGCGCGGGCAGTCTCCAACGCCGACTGGGCCGACGCCGTCAACAGCGCCCAAGCCGCGCACAGTTGGCTGAACGCCGCCACGGTGCTGGCCGTCGCCCTCGTCTACACCGGCCTGTCGATCGTCAACACCCTCGTCATGGCCACCACGGCGCGCGGCCGGGAGATGGCGATGCTGCGCCTCTCGGGCGCCACCCGGCGGCAGGTGCTGCGGGCGATCGCGGGCGAGACGCTGACGGTCGTCGCGGTGGGCGTGGCCCTGGCCGCCGGGGTCGCGGTGCTGACGCTCACGGGCCTCGACGCGGCGCTGGGGTATCTGGTGGGCGGCAGTCCGGTCGTCGTGCCGTGGCTGCCGCTCGGGGCGATCACCGCGGCCTGCGGCGCCGCCGCGCTGCTGGGCACCGCGGTCGCGGCCCGGCTCGCGCTGCGGGCCCGGCCGATCGAGCTCGCGGGGGTGCGCGAATAGCCGGGCGCGGCCGCACGACACCGGCCGCCGCCGACGGACCCGTTCGCAGCTCCGTTCACGTCCCCGTTCCCAGTCCCGTCCCCAGCCCCGCTCACCGGCCCCGTTCACCGGCCCCGTTCACGGCGGCCAGGAGGAGACAGACATGGCGTCTTCGAGGAGACCCGACGGTCCGGAGGAGAACATGACGGCACACTCCCGGCCCGCGTCCGCCCCGGCGGACGGCCACCGCTGGTTCCGCAGGCACGCCCGCGCGGACGCGGCGCGGCTGCGGCTGGTCTGCTTCCCGCACGCCGGGGGCGCGGCCAGCCTCTTCCGCGACTGGCAGGGCGGCCTGCCGCTCGACGTCGAGGTCCTGGCGGCCCGCTACCCGGGGCGGCAGGACCGGTTCCGGGAACCGTGCATCACCTCGATGCCGCAGCTGTGCGACCGCATCGTGCAGGCGCTCCAGCCGTTCCTGGACACGCCGTTGGCGCTGTTCGGCCACAGCCTCGGGGCGAAGGTCGCGCACGAGGTGACGGCGCGGCTGGAGCTGCGCCACGGCGTCGGGCCCGTACGGCTCTTCGTCTCCGGCACCGGCCCCGCCCACCTGGCGACGGCCACCGCACCGGCCGCCCTGGACGACGCGCGGCTGATGGCGCACACCCGCCGGCTGGGCGCGGCCAACGCGCACCTGCTCGACGACCCGGAACTCGCCGCCCTGCTGCTGCCGTCGCTGCGCGGGGACTACGAACTCGCCGCGGGCTACCGGCCGACCCGCGCCCAGCTGACGCGCGTACGGGCCCCGATCACCGCGTTCACCGGCGACCGCGACCCGCTCACCCCGCTCGCGGACGTACTGGCCTGGGCGGAGCTGACCCGCGGCGGCTTCGACCATCTCGTCTTCCCCGGCGGGCACTTCTACCTGGAGCCGTGGCGGGCGGCCGTCCTCGACGAGATCGCGGCCGCCCTGCCGCTGCCGTACGTCCCCCTCCAGCCGACGCAGACCGATCAGGCGGCGACGGCCTCGCCGAGCGGTGGGCGCGCGGAGAGCCGGGCCGAGGGCCGGGCGGAGGACTGTGCGCGGGACTGCTCCAGGAGCGACAGCTGTACGAGCGGGTGAACCCGGTAGCGCAGCCGCCCGTCGCCGTCCACGGAGCCGACGTCCAGGAGGCGGCTCTCGACGACCGCGCCCAGCGCCTGCTCGGCCTCGTCCGGCGAGGTCCCGAGCAGGGCGGCGACGGCGGGCGCCGAGATGTCCGGCGTGCCGAGGGCGGCCACCGCCGCGCACGCCCGCCGGGCCTCCGCGCCGAGCCCCCGCCAGGCGGAGCGCAGCGCGGCCCGCACATCGAGGCCGCCCAGGCGCAGTTCGTCCAGGCGGCGGGCCGGGTCGGCGAGCCGGTCGGCGAACGCGTCGAGCCGCCGGTGCGGCTGGGCGAGGAGCCGGCCGCCGCACACCCGCACGGCGAGCGGCAGCAGCCCGCAGCTCTCCACGATGCGCAGCGCGGCCTCCGGTTCCCGCGCGACGCGCTCCGCCCCGGCGACGGCGGCCAGCAGGCCGAGCGCCTCGGCGGCGGCGAACGGCCCGAGCCGCACCACATGGGTCCCCTCCAGCGCGGTGAGCGGGCCACGGCTGGTGATCACGGCGCGGCACGGCCCCGCACCGGGCAGCAGGGCCCGCAGGTACGCGTCGGCGGCGGCCCCGTCGAGGTTGTCGAGCACGACGAGCGCGGACCGCTCGGCGAGGGCCGCGCGGTAGAGGCGGGTCCGCTCGGTCAGGGCGGCGGGGATGTCGCCGGGCGCGTGGCCGAGGGCCCGCAGGAAGGCGGCGAGTACGTCCGCGGGCCCGCGCTCCGCGGCGAGGTCGGCGTAGAGCTGCCCGCCGGGGAACGCGGCCCGGCTCAGCGCGCCCGCCCGCACCGCCAGCGCGGACTTCCCGGCGCCGGGCATGCCGGTGACCACGATCCGCTGATGGCGGCGGGGAGCGCCGCCCGCCGCGGGGCGCAGCACGGAGACGATGTCGGCGAGGTGTTCGTCGCGGCCGGTGAAGTCGGGGGCGGCGGCCGGCAGCATGGCGGGCACGGCCGGCGCCCGCTCGCCGACGGTGACGGGACCGCGCGGGCCGGGCCGC
The DNA here is from genome assembly GCF_040654795.1 of Streptomyces sp. NPDC050617. Lineage (NCBI taxonomy): Bacteria > Bacillati > Actinomycetota > Actinomycetes > Kitasatosporales > Streptomycetaceae > Streptomyces > Streptomyces sp. NPDC050617. The sequence goes on from NZ_JBFAIS010000002.1 coordinate 149,215, forward strand.
CGCGGCGGTACGGGCGCGAGGCCGCCCGTCAGGATGGACTGGTACGTCTCGCGCAGCACCGGCCCCGGATCGATGCCCAGCTCCTCGCGGAGCAGCCGCCGCCCCTCCTGGTGCACGGCGAGCGCGTCGGCCTGCCGCGCGCACCGGTACAGGGCGCTCATCAGCTGCGCCCGCAGCTGCTCGCGGAGCGGGAAGTCGGCGACGAGACGGGTGAGTTCGGGGACCAGCCGGGCGTGCCGGCCGAGTTCGAGGTCGGCCTCGATGCGCCCCTCCAGCGCGGACATCCGCGCCTCCTCCAGGGCGGGCAGTTCGGCGCTCTCCAGGAATTCGGCGACATTGGAGAGCGCGGGCCCGTGCCACAGGTCCAGCGCGGACCGCAGCCGGGCCGCCGCGCTCTCGTACTGCCCGGCCGCGAGGTCGCCGTGGCCGAGCGCCGCCCGCTGCTCGAATTCGGTGAGGTCGAAGCGGGCGGTGCGGGTGTCGAGGACATATCCGGGGTGGCGCCGCCGGAGTTCCACGCCGGGGCCGAGCCGTTTCCGGAGCCGGGATATGTACGTGTAGATCTGCGAGGTGACGGTGGCCGGCGGCCGCAGCCCCCAGAGCAGTGTGCTGAGCCGGGAATCCGGCATCATGCGGCCCCTCGCGAGCAGGAGCGCGGCGAGCATGGTGCGCTGCTTCTCCCCGTCGAGGGGGATCTCGACGCCGTCGAGCGCCACGCTGAGCGGTCCCAGAACGCGGAATTCCATTTGCCACCCCGTATAAGCGAAAGAGCGAAACTGAATGAGCCGCCGCCCGGCGCCGGTCGGTGCACCGGTCAAGGCCCGTAGGACCACCCGGAATTCACGCCGATTCGGTGGTCGCCGCTGGGGACAGTAGCGCGCGGGAGTTTCGGGGCCTTATCAGGCCGATATGCGGTGGCCGATATGCGATGAGGGCGCGGGGGTCAGGGCCGGGGGCGGGGGCGGGGTCGGGGGGCGGGTCGGGGGCGGGAGAGCTCGCCCGCCCCCTGCCGAAACGCTCAGGCGGAGCCCCCGTCGGCCACCGCCAACGGCGCCCCCGCCTCGGGCGAGGACTCCAGCGCCGCCAGTCCCTCCGCCGCCCGGCGCGTCCACAGCGAGGACCCCAGCCCCTGGAAGAGCGCACCGGCCCGCCCATAGTGACGGCGCGCGTCCGCCACGTCGTGCGACTCGGCGCGGACACACCCCTGCGCCAGATGGATACGAGCCAGTACGAAAGGATTCTGCGTACGCGACGCGACCGCCGCCGCCTCGTCCAGCACGGCCCGCGCCTCGTCGAACGCCCCCGCCGCCAGCCGGCTCTCGCCGATGCCCAGGAGCGCGTGCGCCTCGCCGAGCGCGTCGTGCTTCTCCCGGACGATCCGCAGCACCTCGCGGGAGCACAGCTCGGACTCGTCCAGCCGCCCCTGGCTCCGGTAGGCCCCGGCCAGGGTGTTGAGCGCCTGCGCCAGGGCCCGCGTCTCGCCGATCGCCTCGGCGACCCGCACCGCCTCGCGCGCCCGGCGCTGCGCCGCGCCCGGCCGGCCGAGCTCCAGGTCGATCTGGGCGAGGTTGCGCAGCGCGTGGGACCGGGCGGAGTCGTCGCCCATGGCGCGGAAGGTGGCCAGCGCGTCGGTGAGCCGCTCGCCGGCCGCGTCCAGGTCCCCCCGCACGCGGTCGATGATGGCCAGGTTGCGCAGCACGAGCGCCCGGCCGTGCCGCTCCCCGGTCCGTACGAACGCGGCGAGCGCCTCGGAGAAGTAGGACACGGCCTCCTGGTAGCGCTGCTGGAACAGCTCGGTGGAGCCCAGTTCGTAGAGCATCACGGCCTCGCCGCGCCGGTTGCCGGCCCGCCGGGCGGCGGTGAGCGCGCTGTACGCCGAAGTCCGCCAGTCGCAGAGGTAGTTGCGGGTCTCGAAGAGCACGGAGGCGCAGCTGACCAGGCCCCAGGCGATCTCGTCCATGCCGAGCCGGCCGGCCTGCTCGATCGCGGCAGTCAGGGAGCGCCGCTCGGTCTCGAACCAGTCCAGGGGCGAGCGCAGCAGCGCGTCGAGCACGCCGGAGCCGGGCGGCCGGCGGGGCGCGGTGGCGTGCAGGATGGCGTAGTCGCCGCCGTACTCGCGCCGGTGCGCCTCCTCGGCGAGGGTCAGCCAGGTGCGGAACACCCGTTCCAGGGCGGCCCGTTGGGCGGCGGGCGGCTCTCCGGAGCAGGCGCGTTCACGGGCGTACAGGCGCAGCAGGCTCTGGAAGCGGTAGCGGAGCGCGCCCGTGGCGTCGGTCCCGACGACCTCCAGGAGCTGTACGTCCACGAGTCGCTCGATGAGCCGCTCCGCATGGGGCACGCCGATGTCCAGGAGGGCGGCGCCCACCCAGCTCGTGAAGTCGGGCAGGTCCAGCAGGCCGAGCCGGCGGTACATCTGCGCGGCGTCGCGTTCCAGATAGCGGTAGCTGAGCTGGAAGCCGGTGCGCACCTCCAGCTCGCCGTAGCTGAGTTCGTCGAGCCGGCGGCGTTCGTTGGCGAGGAGTTCGACGAGGCGGCGGACCGTCCAGTGCGGCTTGGAGGCGAGGCGGGCGGCGGCGATGCACAGGGCGAGCGGCAGCCGGTCGCACAGGTCGGCGAGTTCGGCGCCCGCCGCCGCGTCGGCCCGTACCCGCCCGTCGCCGACCAGCCGGTCCAGGAGCCGGACGGCCTCGGCGCGGTCGAGCAGCGACACCGGGACGGTGACGACGCCGTGGTCGGCCATGAGCTCGCCGAGGGATTCGCGGCTGGTCACCAGCGTGGCGGAGCGGCCGCTGCCGGGCAGCAGGGGCCGGACCTGGGCGAAGGAGGAAACGTTGTCGAGGACCACCAGCACCCGGCGGCCGGCGAGCAGGGAGCGGTACAGCGAGGCGCGCTCCTGCACGTCGACGGGGATCTCCTGGCCGGGCACGCCGAGCGCGCGCAGGAACTGTCCGAGCACGTCCTCGGGGCGCAGCGGTCCAGGCCGCCCGCCCGACTGCTCACCTTGCGGCCCGCCCCGCACCTGCTCGCCTTGCGGCCCGCTCGACTGTCCGCCCCCCGTCTGCCCGTCTTGCCGCCCGCTCGACTGGTCGTCCTGCCGTCCGCTCGGCTGCTCGCCCGGCTGCCCGCCCTGTCGCCCGTCGTATCCGGTGAGGTCGGCGAAGAGCACGCCGTCCGGGAAGTCGGCGGCCACCGAGTGCGCCCAGTGGACCGCGACGCAGGTCTTGCCGACGCCGGCGGGACCGGTGATGAAGCCGACCGAGGGCCCGCCCGCCGTCGAGGGTCTGCGCCGTAACGGGCCGAGCGCCGCCGTCTCCGCTTCCCGCCCGGTGAACGCGGCGACGTCGCGCGGGAGTTGGGCGGGCCGGGTGTGCGGCCGGGCGCGCGGCGCGCCTCCGGCATCGTCCCCGGCGCCGGGGACGGCGGTCGCGGCGGGCGGCTGGGGCGCCGGGCTCTTGGCGCCGCGCAGGATCGCGTGGTGCAGTTCCTGGAGCGCCGGGCCCGGTTCGAGCCCCAGCTCGGCGACGAGCTGGCGGCGCCCCTCGCGGAACGTCTCCAGCGCCTCCGCCCGCTGCCCGGCCCGATGCTGGGCCAGCATCAGCTGGAGCCGCAGCCCCTCGCGCAGCGGGTGGTCGCGGACCAGGGCGGCCAGCTCGCCGGGGACGGCCTGGTGATGGCCGAGCCGCAGACGGAAGGCGGCGCAGTTCTCGTACGCGACGAGCCGGCGCTCCTCCAGTTGGGCCGCCTCGTCCTCGACGGTGCGGCCGCCGACCCCGGCCGCCGCGCCGCCCTGCCAGAGGGCGAGCCCCCGTTCGAGGAGCTCGACCGCGGCCCCGATGTCGTGGGCGCGGGCGGTCCGCTCCGCCCGCTCGACCAGGGACGTGAACTCCATCGCGTCGACGCGGTGCCCCTCGGCGAGGAATCGGTAGCCGGGGTGTTCGGTGATAATCACGTCGCCGGGCATTCCGGCGCCCCGGAAAATCTTGCGCAATCGCGCAACGCAGATCGCGACCTGCGTTCTCGCCGTGGTCGGCGGCTTCCCTTCCCAGACCTCCTCCACCAAAGCGTCGACGGGCACGACCGCGCCCATGGCCAGCACCAGCATGACGAATATCGTTCGTTGCCGCGGGCCACCAATCGGCACGGGTTTCCCGCCGCCGGTTACCGACAGCGGTCCCAGAAGTCTGATGTCGAGAGTCGTGCCCGGCTCACTGCCCACTGTTCCCCTCCCCCGTACGACCTGAAGCCGACACGGAGGGCAGCGCGCAGCGCTCGGCCCCCGCCCGGCTCCACTCGCCCAGACCTTACGTGCGCACCAGACCCAGGGGAAGAATAATTTCCTAGACCATGCACCTAACCGGAATGCTCCCATTCCAGATGCACGGACAGAAACAGCGGACAGAAACGGCGGCACAGCCCGAACGGAAGATTCAAGGTTTGGCAAAAACAAGGCGTCCAGTACACCTACCCGCTGCCCGAGCGCTTCTCGGCGACGGCCGCCAAATGAAAACGGAACGATAAAGCGGCGAAGGAACCGCTTTCTATGGTGACGGCTGACAGTACCGACCGTTACCAACCGAAGCGAGAAAGGCCGCCGACATGCCCGCGCAGCGAACGAACATCACGGATGTCACGGACATCGCAGACACGACCCACACCGCCGGTTACGCCGACAATACTGACAACACCGACAATCAGGACTGGACCTGACCGCCCCCGCCCGCCCCGGACGGCCGGACCGGCGGCGGCGAAAGGTAGGGCCTGGCATACCCCCAAGACTCGGTCCTGAGCCACTGTGCGCGGACCGTCGGCCCGATTGGCTTGGACCATGAGCGACGAAGAGCCGACCGGCCTGCGACTGGTCCCCCCGGCGAGCGGCCCGCAGCCGCCCGGCCGCCCGGCCGAGACGGGCGGGACAGGCGGGGCAGGCAGAGCGAGCCGGGCGAACAAGAAGGGAAGGGCGACCGGAAAAGGCAAGGCGACCGGGAAGGGGAAGGCGGCCAAGGCCGAGAAGGCGGGCATGCTGAACCTCGCCTGGCACACCCTGCGCACCCGGTGGGGCGCCTTCGTCGGGCCGTTCGTCGCGCTCATGCTCGGGGTGGCCCTGCTCTCCGCCATGGGCCTCGTGCTCGCCGCGACCGCCACCACCCCCGACCGCGGGCCCGGCCGGTTCGCCGCCGCCCCCGTGGTCGTACGCGGCGAGCCCGACCTCACCGTGCCCGACCCCTGGGGCGGCCGGAACAAGGAACCCCTGGAGGAGCCGCGCGGCCTGTCCGACGCGCTCGTGGCGAAGGCCCGTACGGCCGGCCGCACCGTACTGGACCGCAGCTTCCCCGCCCAGCTCGCCGGCGGCCCCGACCAGCAGATCGGCCACGCCTGGCCGTCGGCGGCCCTCGCCCCCTACCGGCTGACCGCCGGGCGCCCGCCCGCCGCCGACGACGAGATCGTCGTCGGCGGCTTCGGCACCGCCAAGCCCGGCGACAAGGTGACCGTGCTGACGCCCGAGCGGGCGCGCACCTACACCGTCTCCGGCGTCACGGCCCCGGTCTCCTTCGAGCACGCGCTCTTCTTCAGCGAGCGGGAGGCCGCCCGGCTCTCCCCGCGCGTCGACGCGCTCGCCTCGTACGGCCGCGCCGACGCGGTGCGCGCGGCCGTCGGCGGCAAGGCCCAGGTCCTCACCGGGGACGGCCGGCGCGACGCCGACCCGCGCGCCAAGGAGGACTCCGAGGCCCTCGTCGGCGTCAGCAGCCTGCTCGGCATGGCCGCCGGCGTCGCCGCCTTCGTCTCCGTCTTCGTCATCGCCTCGACCTTCTCCTACTCCGTCGTCCAGCGCCGCCGCGAACTCGCCCTGCTGCGGCTGGCCGGCGCCACGCCCCGCCAGGTGCGGCGGCTGGTGCTCAGCGAGGCGAAGATCGTCGGCATCGCCGCCTCCGCCGCCGGCTGCGCCCTGAGCGTCCTCGGCGGGCCGCTGCTGGCCGACTGGCTGGCCGGGCACGGCATCGCGCCGGAGTGGTTCTCCGTCTCGCCGTCCTGGCTGTCGGTCCTGCTCGTCCTCGCCGCCTTCGCGCTCGGGGTGCTCCTCGCCTGGCTCGGCGCCGCCGTCTCGGCCTTCCGCGCGGGCCGGGTCCGGCCGCTGGAGGCGCTCCACGACAGCGAGGCCGAGCGCAAGGCCATGACCCTGGGCCGCTGGCTGTTCGGGCTGACCGCCCTGGTCTGCGGCATCGGGCTGCTGGTCGGCGCGCCCCTGCTGCCGCCGCTGTACTGGGCCGGGCTCACCGCCATGGTCGCCCCGGCGCTGATCCTCGCCTTCGCGCTGCTCTCGCCGGTGGTCATCCCCCTCATCGCCCGGCTCGTCACCGCCCCGCTCGCCCGCAGCCGCGGCGCGGGCACCATGCTCGTACGGGCCGCCACCCTGACCTCGATCCGCCGCACCGCCGCCACGGCCGCGCCGGTCCTCATCACGGTGGGGCTGGCCTGCTCGCTGTGGAGCACCTCGGGTTCCATCCAGACGGCCCGTTCCACAGAGGTCGAACACCAGGTGCGCGCCGCCGACATGGCCGTCGTCCCGCTCCACGCGCCGGGCCTCAGCCGCGCCAACGTGGACCGGGTCCGCGCGGTGCCCGGCGTGGACGCGGCGGCCACCACGCCGACGACGGTCTTCACCGTCCCCGGCGCCGACTCGCTCCTCTACCCGGCCGGCGCCCCGCTGCTGCCCTACCCGGCGCGGGCCGTCACCCCGTCCGCGCTGGCCGCCGTGATGAAACTCCCGGTGGTCTCCGGAAAACTCACGGACTTCGGCGACAGCACGATCGTCGTCGACGAGTCCTGGAACCGCTCCGTCGGCGACAAGGTCAAGATCTGGCTCGCCGACGGCCGCGAGGTCTCGCTGCGCGTGGCGGCCGTCGTCAAGACCGGCCTCGGCGACAGCGGCGTGTTCGTGAGCCCCCGCTACGCCGGTACGCGGCTGCCCGACGCGGTCTACGTCAAGCTGCGGCCCGGCGCCGACCCGGCGGCGGCCCGCGGCGCGGTGGCGGCGGCGGCCCGCGACGGGTTCGCCAAGGCGGTGCCGATCGGGCAGTGGACGGCGCGCGTGGACGCCCGCAAGGCGGAGGAGACCCGGCTCGCGCTGCTCGTCATCGGCGGCATCGCCGTCCTCTACACCGGCGTCGCCATCGCCAACACCCTGGTCATGTCCACCCGCCACCGCGCCCGCGAACTCGCCCTGCTGCGGCTGTCCGGGCTGACCCCGGCCCAGGTGCTGCGGGTGGTGGCGGCCGAGGCGCTGCTGGTGGTCACGGTCGGCGTGGTGCTGGCGGCGGGGGTCGCGGCGCTCAGCCTGGGCGGGCTGTGGATCGCGCTGCGGCAGATCGTCAGCGGCGCCCCGGTGGTGATCCCGGCCGGCCCGGTCGCGGGCATCGCGGCGGCCTGCGCGGTGATCGCGCTGCTGGCCACGGTGGCCCCGGCCTGGTACACGCTGCGGACACCGGCGGTACGGATGACGGCTACGGGGGGCTGAGGGGCGGACGGGGGTACGTACGGGCGTACCTAGGCAAACGCGATGGGCAGCGCGTACGGCCCGAGGCCAGGCGGCCCGTAAAACAAACGGGCACGGCGAACGGGCATAACAAACGGGCCGCGCAAGAAGCGCGGCCCGCGGTGGAGGAGGAAAGAAGGACGGGGGAAGCGGCATCGGGGGGACAAGCCGCTTCCCCCGATGAGGACACGGCCTGCTAGCCCGGGCCGCGCTCAGGGGGGAAGCGCGCGGCCGGACCCCGCAGTGAGGCCCATGTCCCTCGCCCCTCGGATTCCTGCCAGATCCGTTGGGGCTCGCCTCCATCCTGCGCTCTTTCCAGGGCGGGGCCAGCAGGCAAAGGACCTCGTTCGCCGGGCCTTTGGTCCTTAAAGATGACATCAACGCACGGATGCGGACCGACGACTCGTCCATATGTGTGGATAGACTCACGCGAGACAGAGGGGACGGCTGGGGAGGCAGAGGCGACATGGCACAAGCGAGGAAGATAGCCCTCATCATCGTTGTCATCTTTGTGCTGTACACGATCATCACCTCACCGCCCCGCGCCGCCGAACTGGTCCAGATGGGCTTCCAGGCCATCTCGGACGCCGCGCACAGCGTCGGCGAGTTCATGACCCAGCTGATCAAGTGACCCGGTCGGGCCGGTCGGGACGACCGGCCGCGTGACCGGCTCCGCGCCGTCCACAGGGAGAGATCCGCGTGCTACGCCACCTGGTCCTGTTCAAGCTCGATGAGGGCGTCACGCGCGACGACCCGCGCGTCGTCGCCGGTGCGCGCGCGTTCGAGGAGTTGGGCGGGCTCATCCCCGACCTGCGCTCCTGGGAGTGCGGCTGGAACGTCGCCGACCGCCCCATCGCGTACGACTTCGCCATCAACTCCTCCGTCGAGGACGCGGAGGCGCTCCAGCGCTACCTGGAACACCCGGCGCACCAGGCGGGCGTCGCGCTGTGGAAGGAATTCTCGACCTGGGTGATGGCCGACTACCCGTTCTGACGGGCCGGCCCGCCGGGCCCCGTTTTCTCGGACTCATGTCCGAGAAAACGGGGCTTTTTTCGTACACCCTTCGACCACCTGCCGCTCCGGCGCGGCGCGCCGCACGTGCGTCCGGCAGACCGCTCGACAGACCACCTGACAGACCGACAAACAAACCAACTAACGAACCAACACGTCGTTATGGGGTGCTTGCACACAGTGCACATGTCTTGTGATGCTATGACCGCTTTTGACGGACGCATAGACCATGAGGGGAAGGGGTGGCGTGAGGATGTCGGCCCGTACCGCGCCGGGAACGCCGCTCCAGAGCAGGAGCGGCGCCGAGAGCGAGCCCGCGGCCGGGAGCCGTGAGGCGTCGCCTCCGGAGCGGGAGACAGCGGCCGAGAGCCGGGGGTCGGTGCCGGAGCCGAGCGAGGGACCGAGCGAGGGACCGACAACCAGGCCGAGCGAGGGACCGAGCGAGAGGCCGACGACCGGGACGGGCGAGAGGCCGAGCGAGGGGGCGACGACCGGGACGGGCGAGAGGCCGAGCGAGGGGGCGGCGACCAGGCCGAGCGAGGAACCCGCGGCCGGGACGGGCGAGGGGCCGACGACCAGGCCGACGACCGGGACGAGCGAGGGGCCGGCGGCCGGGCCCCAGGAAACACCGCACCCGACCTCCGGCCCCGAACCCATGGCCGAGGCCCCCCAGCCCTCCGAAGGCACCCCTCAGGCCCGCGCGCGGGAGCGCCGCGGGGCGGACGCCCGCGCGCTGACGCAGGTCCTCTTCAAGGAGATCGCCGACCTGGAGCCGGGCAGCAGCGAGCACGCACGCGTGCGCGCGGCCCTGATCGAGGCCAATCTGCCGCTGGTGCGGTACGCGGCAGCCAGGTTCCGCAGCCGCAACGAGCCGATGGAGGACGTGGTCCAGGTCGGCACGATCGGTCTGATCAACGCCATCGACCGGTTCGACCCGGACCGCGGGGTGCAGTTCCCGACCTTCGCGATGCCGACGGTGGTCGGCGAGATCAAGCGCTACTTCCGCGACAACGTCCGTACGGTCCATGTGCCGCGCCGGCTCCACGAGCTGTGGGTGCAGGTCAACGGCGCGACGGAGGACCTGACCGTGCTGCACGGCCGCTCCCCGACCACCACCGAGATCGCCGAACGGCTGAAGCTCACCGAGGAGGACGTGCTCGCGTGCATCGAGGCAGGCCGCTCGTACCACGCGACCTCGCTGGAGGCGGCGCAGGAGGGCGACGGCCTGCCGGGCCTGCTCGACCGGCTGGGGTACGAGGACCCGGCGCTCGCCGGAGTCGAGCATCGCGACCTCGTCCGCCATCTGCTCGTACAGCTGCCGGAGCGGGAGCAGCGGATCCTGCTGCTGCGGTACTACAACAATCTGACGCAGTCCCAGATCAGTGTGGAGCTCGGGGTTTCGCAGATGCACGTGTCCCGGCTGCTCTCGCGCAGCTTCGCACGCCTGCGTTCCGCAAATCGGATCGAGGCGTAATCAACGCGAGGGACCCCTGCCCCACTCCTTCGGGGCGGATAAGTCGACATGGCGCTACAGCGTGTTGCCGACATGTGACATTCTGCTGGAACCGCGTTTGCCGCAGCGCCGCCTCCGGTATTCAGGTGGAGGCTGCACTCCTCGTACGAACTGGGTACGGGGGAGCTGCTGCAACCCGTCCGCGACCTCAAGGGGGTGGCATGTCCGTAGAACTGGGCAGCTCGAAGGTGCTCCTCACCAAAGACGCACCACACGATGTGCTTGACGACTGCGACGCCATCGACACTCGCACCCTCTCCCGCGCCCTCTTCCTGCGGCTTGCCACGCTTGCCAAGGACAGCGCGGAGCGTACGTACGTACGCGACACCCTCATCGAACTGAACCTGCCGCTCGTGCGCTACGCGGCGGCCCGATTCCGCAGCCGCAACGAGCCGATGGAGGACATCGTCCAGGTCGGCACGATCGGCCTCATCAAGGCGATCGATCGTTTCGACTGCGAACGCGGGGTGGAGTTCCCCACCTTCGCGATGCCGACCGTCGTCGGCGAGATCAAACGCTTCTTCCGCGACACGAGTTGGTCGGTGCGCGTCCCCAGGCGGCTCCAGGAGCTGCGCCTGGCCCTCACCAAGGCCAGCGACGAGCTGTCGCAGAAGCTCGACCGCTCCCCGACCGTGCCCGAACTGGCCATGTGCCTGGGCGTGTCCGAGGAGGACGTGGTCGACGGCCTGGCGGTGGGGAACGCGTATACCGCCAGTTCGCTGGACTCCCCCTCGGCCGAGGAGGACGGCGGCGAGGGTTCGCTGGCCGACCGGCTCGGCTATGAGGACTCCGCGCTGGAGGGCGTCGAATACCGCGAGTCGCTGAAGCCGCTGCTGGCCAAACTGCCGCCGCGCGAGCGGCAGATCATCATGTTGCGCTTCTTCGCCAATATGACGCAGTCGCAGATCGGCGAGGAGGTCGGGATCTCGCAGATGCACGTGTCCCGGCTGCTCACGCGGACGCTGGCGACGCTGCGCGAGGGCTTGATCGCGGACTGAAGGGGCAGGGCCGGGCCGACCACGCGGCTCGGCACCCCTGCGGAATATCTATACAGCTGACGCCTCGTCAGCCACACTGGCCCGATGCGACGGACGACGATCGGCTCCGCCTCGGCGACGGCGCTCTGCCTCGGCCTCCTGCTCACCGGCTGCGGCAGCGGCGGCCGCGACGGCTACGTCGCGGCCGAAGCGGCGGGCCCCGCCGGCGACCACGCCCCGGCCTCGGCCGTACCGCCGAAGGACGGCGTGGACCTGGTACCGCTGGACGGGGACGGGGACGGGAAGAAGAACAACAGCCCGACGCCGGGCCGCCCGAACCCAAGCGAAAAGACTCACACGCCGGGCGCTTCCAGCACCCCGGGCGGTCCTACGGGCAAGAGCACGGGGACCCCTCAGACACCGACTGCGGGTACAAACAGCGGTACGGGCGGGGGCATGAGCAGCGATACGGGCAAGGGCGCGGGAACCTCGCACGGTTCCCCCCAGAAGCCCCCTGCCACCCCCAACCCCCCAAGCTCTCCCGGCACCCCCGGCACCACCCCTCCCACCAAGCCGACCACCCCGCCCCCGACCCCGGCGGCCCTGACTGTGAGCAAGCCCAAGCGCGCCCCGGCCGACCACCGCTGGTGCGAGAAGGTGACCGTCACCTTCACCAACACCGGCGGCAGCCCCATAACCAAGGGCATCGTCACCTTCGAGACCCACATCATCGGCGCCCTCGGCATCGACTGGGCCACCATCAAACAAACCCGCCCGCTCCCCGCACCGATCCCAGCGGGAAAGCGCAAGGAACAGACCTGGCCCATCTGCGTAGACGCCTGGCGAGTCCCACTAGGAATGCACATCGAGACACAGAACGTCACAGCGAACTGGAACTGAGACCGAGCAACCCCACCCCGACAGCCGGCAAGTCGGCGAGTCGGCGAGAGCGCGGCCCGGATGGCGGCATGGGGGCGGGCCGGGGTCGGTTCGCTGGGCGCGGCGGGGTACTCGACTGGGGTTAGAGAGGCTCGCTGCGCATAGCGCTGGCCGCTACCGCGAGGCGGTCGTGGTGAGTTGGCGGGGTGCGGGGACGAGGGTGGCGCGGGCCTGTGATCCAAGGGACCAGCGGCGGCGGGACTGGGGGTTGGTTCGCTACGTGCTGCCCGGTGTGGAGTTGAGGCACCAGCGTGGCTGCCGCGTGGGGCGGCATTGCGCCCAGTCGACTGCGGCTCTCGCCTCGGACCCTTCGGGCCCAAAGCGCCAGCAGCGGCAGGGAAGGGGGCGGGCCGGGCTCGGTCCGCTGCCTGCGGGTGGGTTCGCGGCTGAGGTTAGGGAGGCTCGCTGCGCATAGCGCTGGCCGCTGCCGCGAGGCGGTCGTGGTGGGTTGGTGGGGTGCGGGGCCGGGGGCGACTCGGGCCTGTGATCCAAGAGATCAGCGACGGTGGAGCGGGGTTGGTTCGCTACGCGCTGCCCGGTGCGGAGTTGAGGCACCAGCGTGGCTGCCGCGTGGGGCGGCATTGCGCCCGGTCGACTGCGGCTCTCGCCTCGGACCCTGCGGGTCCAGAACGCCAGCAGCGGCAGGGGAGGAGGCGGGCCAGAGCCAGTTCGCTGCCTGCGGCGGGGTTTGTGGCTGGGGTTAGGGAGGCTCGCTGCGCATAGCGCTGGCCGCTGCCGCGAAGTGGCTGTGGTGGGAGCTTCGGGTGCGGGCGGGGTGCGGCGCGGGCCTGTGATCCAGCGGCGGGCGGCGGCGCTGCACCCGGGAGCACTGGCCGGGGAGGGTTCCCGCCCGTAGAAGAGCGGCCCAGGGCTGGGGAAATCCCACTCCGGCGGCCCGTGTGCCCGGTATGCCCGATAGGCCAGGCCCACCGTTCAACAGAGTGCGCCTACCGCCCGGTTCCGGGTCCGCTATGACGCTTTTGCCGGGCGGTAACTCCACCCTACCTATGAGTAGCCGACGAGCCGCCCCGGGTCGCCGCTCCTCTGCCGCCGCTGGCCGCTGCCGCGAGGTGGTCGTGGTGAGTTGGTGGGGTGCGGGGGGGCAGGGAGGGGCCCGGGGTCCATTCGCTGGCCGTCATCCGGCCCGAGGCCGGGCTGCAAGAGGCTGCGCCGCGTTCCGCAGGGGTACTCGCGGGTAGGGTGGAGTTACCGCCCGACAAAAGTGCCTTACCGGACAGGGAAGTGGGCGGTAACCCCACCCCGTTGCCCCATCAACTTCACAGGCTGGGCATATCGGTCACGCTGACCGCCAGATGAGGGTTTCCCCACCCCAAGGCCCCGCCCAGCGGGCGGAAACTACCCCCGGGCCCCAAGCCCCGCCCCACGCGCTGCGATCCGCTGCCCTGCTTGTGATCACAGGCCCGCGCCACCCCGCCCCCGCACCCGAATTCCCCACCGCAACCACTTCGCGGCAGCGGCCAGCGCTATGCGCAGCGAGCCTCCCTAACCCCAGCCACAAACCCCGCCGCAGGCAGCGAACTGGCTCTGGCCCGCCCCCTCCCCTGCCGCTGCTGGCGCTCTGGACCCGCAGGGTCCGAGACGAGAGCCGCACTCAACCGGGCGCAATGCCGCCCCACGCGGCAGCCACGCAGGTGCCTCAACTCCGCACCGGGCAGCGCGTAGCGAACCAACCCCGCTCCATCGCCGCTGATCCCGTGGATCACAGGCCCGAGGCCACCCCGCCCACGCGCTCGACGACCCCACCACAACCATTTCGCGGCAGCGGCCAGCGCTATGCGCAGCGAGCCTCCCTAACCCCGGCCACGAACCCACCCGCAGGCAGTGAACCGGCACCCGCCGCCCCCTCCCCTGCCGCTGCTGGCGCTTTGGACCCGAAGGGTCCGAGACGAAACCCGCACCCAACCGAGCGCAATGCCGCCCCACGCGGCAGCCACGCAGGTGCCCGAACCCCACACCGGGCAGCACATAGCGAACCAACCCCCGCCCCACCACCGCTGATCCCCTGGATCACAGGCCCGAACCACCCCGCACCCGCACCCGAAGCTCCCACCACAGCTACTTCGCGGCAGCGGCCAGCCGCAAAGCGCAGCGAGCCTCCCTAACCCCAGCCACAAACCCCGCCGCACCCAGCGAACCGACCCCAGGCCGCCCCCTCCCCCGCCGCTGCCAGCGCCCTGGGCCCGCAGGGTCCGAGACGAAACCCGCGCCCGACCCACCCCCAATGCCGCCCCACGCGGCAGCACCAGCACCCGCCCACCGCCCCAGCCCCCGCCCCACCCCCGCCATAAACCCCGCGACATAGCCGAGCGCCCCCGCAATACTGATCGCCCATGGATGAGGTCAAAGTCGTCGTCGCCCATTCCGAGCGTGCGACCCTGCGCGTCGGCGACGTGTTTCTGAAGGTGGACGCCGATCAGGCGCGCCTCGACATCGAGGTCAAGGCAATGGCCTTGGTACCGGTTCCGACCCCGAAGGTCCTGTGGCACAAGCCGCCCGTACTGGCCATCGAGGCGGCGGCAGGGACGGCGCTCGGCCGCCTCGGCGAACCGTCGGCGACGTCCCCGGCCGCATCCCCGGCGGCGTGGGCCGCAGCTGGTGCCTCGATTCGGAAGTTGCACGACGCGCCGTTGCCGCCCTGGCCCGGTCGGCGCGGCAAGGGCCTCGACGAGGTGGCGGCGGAGCTCGACGACGAGTGCGAGTGGCTCGTGGCGAACGGCGTCCTGCCCGCCGACCTGGTGACCCGCAACCGCCAGATCGCCGAGGCCGCGCTCCGCCCCCGTGCTCCGGTGTTCGCGCACGGCGACCTCCAGATCGCCCACGTTTTCGTCGACGGCGACGAGGTCACGGGCATCATCGACTGGTCCGAGGCCGGCCAGGGCGACGCCCTGTTCGACCTCGCCACCTTGACTCTCGGGTACGAGGAACACCTCGGCGACGTCATCGCCGGCTACGGCACCGACGTCGATCTCGACGCGATCCGCGGGTGGTGGTCGTTGCGAAGCCTGGTGGTGATTCGCTGGCTGGTCGAGCACGGCTTCGACCCGTTCGCGCCGGGCTGTGAAGTCGACGTACTGAAATCCCTGATGTGAGGCTACGGCCCAGTAACCGGCCGGCAGACCCGGCACGTACACAGGTACTCGGGTACTCGGGTACTCGGGTACTCGGGTACTCGGGTCAACTCACCGGCCACCCGCCCTACCTCCCCCACCCCTCTCCCCCACCCTCCCCGCAAACTCCCGAGCAGCGGCCAAGTCCCCGGCGTTCGGCCGTCGCCGGTTGATGCCGCCGACGAGTTTGAAGGGCGCCCACGTGTCGAAGCCCCGGCACGAGAAGCTCCCCGCGACCTCGAAGCCCTTCCTCTCCAGGACCCGCCCCAACGGTCGGGCGAACGGCGTCGGCGGCAGATCCGGCAGCCCGCTGGTGGCGAACACGAACGCCCGCCCCCACCGCGTGGCGGACGCCACCGGCAACCCCGTCGCCCAACCCGTCAGTCGCGGATGCAGCCTCCCGTAGAACACGCCCGACCCGAACCCCACGACGTCCGCCTCGCCGAGCTCCCCCGAGTCGGCCTCTTCAGGGGAGACGACCTTCGCCCCCAGCACCTCAGCCATGCTGTCGGCGACCCGCCGCGTGTTGCCGTGCGACACCGAGACGCACACGATGACGGCCTTCACCTTCACCAGCCCCTTTCGCCGTCCGCCTTCTCCGGCTTCCGCGCTCCTGACAGAGCAACGAAGCCGTACGTGACAGCGACACCAGGCATGCCAACAAAGCCCGGCATGACAGCAGCAGCGCTATCCCCGCCGCCCCCTCCAAAGCAGCACGACGGCGATGAGCCCGGCGGCACTCGGCAGCATCCCGACCCACCCGAGCAGCGCCGGCAGCCCCGTGTCCCCGGAGGTGTCCTTGATCAGCAGGTTGGTGAGGGCGATGGACCCGCCGAGCAGGAAGACGACGGTCGCGCCCGTACGGGCCCACCGCTTCCGCTTCCTCACAGCCCAAGCCGTCCACAGCCACGCGGCGACCCCGACCGCCCCCACCACGGCGAGGTACGTCAGATAGACCCTGGCGCCGGAGGCCACCTCGGCCTGACCGATGTCCGGGTACCCGGCCCTTATGTGCCGGGACAGCACGTCGGCGACCCCTTGCCCCACGAACGCGACGGCCGTGGCGATCACCGTGAGCGCCAGCCCCGCGTACAGAGCCACGAGACCCGCCGCGCAGGCGGGCGCGTACGAGCAGGAGGCGGCGGCGTCAGCAGCCTTGCGGATACAGACGATGACGACATGATCTCTCCCCGTCTCGCGTAGTGACGCAGTGACGCCCAGGTAGATAGATTCCCAACTCAAACGATTCACACTGAGAATCGTTATTTCAAGCTACCATAATTCACGTGAACGAGCGCGACGACTGCCCAGCCCCCATGCCGCTCGTCGAGAGCCTCCCCTTCCGGCTCGGCGTCCTCGGCACACTGGTCACGGACCAACTCGTGGCCCGCCTGAAATCCCATGACCTGAAACCGAAGCACGTCGGCCTGATGACACTGCTCAGCGCCAAAGCCCCCGCTTCCCAACTGGAACTGGCACGCATCATGGGCGTCGCCCCGAGCCTGATCGTGACGCTCGCCGATCACCTCGCCGAACTGGGAGTGGTCCAGCGGGAACGCGACCCCGATGACCGCCGCCGCCAACTCCTCACCCTCAGCGACCGCGGTCAAGACCTCCTGACGGAATGCGCCATGGCCTCGGCCGCCCTGGACGCCGAACTCACCGCCGACCTCACCCCTGACGAAACCGCCGCCCTGCGTACGGGCCTCCGCAAGCTCGCCGCCCGCACCGGGGCCCCAGTCGCGGACGGCTAGTTCGGCGACCGACGCCGACCCCAGGAGCCCAGCGCCCCCGGGGGAAACGACAGAAAGTGAACGGCAATGCCGAAGGCGCCGTACTCACCGAGTACGGCGCCTTCGTGTGGAGCGCCCGGCAGGCCTTGCACCTGCATTTCCCGCTGGATGGCGGGCGTCTTGCCTTGGACCACAGACGCGTGACTCCCGGCTGCGCGCCGGGGTTATGTAGATGATCTTACAGGCCAGGGCCCCCTGTTGACCAACGCGCGCCGCCGGTCCGCGGTCGGTCAGTTGCGAACCCTCACGCCTTCAGGTCGAAGCGCCAGGTTTCCGACGGGACGGTGAGCCTCGTGGCTTCGTGGTACGGCCCGAGCATGACGGCGTCCGCGGAGAGCGTGTACGTGTCGTCACCCCAGTACTGCACGCTACGGCTCAGGATTCGTCCGCTCGGATGCGGGATGTCCTTCCTCAATCCTGCGTCATCGATTATCACTTGCCGGCCGACGGTGACCGTGAAAGAGGCGGGGCTGATCCTCGCAGGGTATTTCGCATCGGCGTACCACCACCCGGCCACCCAGAAGTACTGAGCCTCGGACACGTCGAGGAAGGCAGAAATGGTCTCCGCGTTGTACCGCAGGCCGAAGGTGAAGTGGCCGTACGTCCACTCTCCATCTCCATAGACGGGACGGGTCTCGGACCTGACCTCTGCCATTCTCCCCCCATCAACTGTGGGCCCGGACCTTGGAGATCCGGACCCACGGCCATCGTCCCGGTCTGTCACTACTTCTTGCTCAACCTCTCGGCGTCGTACGCCAATTCGTTGGGGGACTCGACCAGCAGAGGAACGATGTTGTCCCGGGCGCTTATCTTCCGTGCCCAGATCTCACTGGGCGACCACCCGGTGTTGAGGTGGTACTGGACCTTACGGTTGCCTACCCCGGTCACGTCGATGAGCAGACCGGGGGCGAATGCCCTCTCGATGACGGTGCCGGTGTTGATCGCGTCGGAGGCGAAGAACAGCAGCACCCGCTCCACCGGAGTGAACACATTGATGTTGCCGCCGAACAGCGGGAACGCACAGAGGGGGTTGAACGACGACGTGTCGCCGACGTTGCTCCGCTGGGAGATGCCGGTGGTGAACTCGGTGCTCGTCTCGTTGTAGACCGACACGGCCCCTTGAAGCCCGTCAGGCGATACGGTGCCCGTCCCTGTGATGTTCTTGACCTCCAGGGTCTGGCCGAGCTCGATGTTGTACGAGTTGCTGGCGGTGACCTGGCCGTCGGGGATGATCTGCGAGTGCGAAGTGAATGCCTTCAGTTGCGGCGCCCACGTGATCTGCGTTTCCGTCATGTAGTTGAGGGAGCTGAACCAGACCAACGGCCTGCCGTTGGCCGACGAACTGCGCACTCCCCTGAAGCCGTACAGACGGAAACCACCCTCGCGAAGCCTGTTGGTTGTCGCGTCATCCATCTCGATGGAGATGCTGTACCCGTCCTGCGCCATGCTCGACTCTCCCTCTTTCGAGTGCGGTCTCAGCGCGGCGAGTCTCGCAGGCGGCACGCACCCGCAAACAGGGAACAACCGGCCATACGAATGCGGCTCCGCTGACCAATTGCCCCTGTTGAGCCAAGCTCCCTACGGTCGTCGGCCCTGCGTGCAAAGGGCTGCGTAATTTATCTACGCGCACCCGCATGGCACCCATAGGAAAGGAATGCCAGGCGAGAGACTTTTGATCTAGCGACGCGCCCCGGCAGCCAAAAAGTAATCGCGGGCGAGAAACGTTCGCACGGTGCGCAGCGCTCGGCCGGCCGAGCGACGACTGTGACCCGAACGCGCCCACGGGAATGCAGCAACGCCTGATGCGACTGATGCTCGCGCGACATTTCCGCAAAGGCGGTGGACGTGAATCACGTGCGCCCTCTGTCGCTTGGGGCGAGAACGTAGGAGTAGGCAGCAGAGTCCACTTGATGCCGCGGGGCCAGGCCCATCCCTATCGGTGTACGGACAGCCCGAACCCGCCGCCGGGGGCACCGGCCTTCACGTGTCGCATCAACCCGGCCACCGCCGGGCGGGTGAGGGAGAGCACGCTGGCGGGGGCGTCGCTCTCGCGAAGAAGAACGACGCCGCCCACGGCGGCGAGTTCGACGCAGTTTGGCGCATCTTCGTCGCTAGAGAACGAAGACTTCTGCCACTTGATGTCGCGAGTCATACCGGCCCCTTCACGTAACTCCGCACGATTCAGCGATGTACAGCGGCCTACCGATGTACGGGCAGCTCGAAGCCCCCCTCAGAGGCCCCAGCCTTCACTCGTCGCATCAACCCGGCCAACCCCCCACGCGTGAGGGAGATCACGCTGTCGGGAGCTTCGCTCTCGCGGAGGAGGACGACACCGTCTACAGCGGCTAGTTCGACGCAGTTGGCCGCATCATGACCGCCGGAGAACGAAGACTTCTGCCACACGGCAACCAGTGTCATGTTGGGCCCTTTCACATGCTCTGCACGAGGCGGTGGATGAGCTCGCTCGACTCTACGCTCCCCAGTGCCGCCGCCTCCAACTTGCGGATGATCGCTCGGTACCGGCGGAGTTGCGCTTCCGCATCCAGAAAAGCAGAACCGTGCGGAGTGTCCAGCAGGACCGTGTCCAGCTGCGGAACGAGGCCGCCCGCGTACAGCAGCGGCGCACCGATACCAGCGAATCCATCCACGTCGAACGGGACAACGCGCACGGTCACATGAGGTAGTTCGGACTGTTCCAGGATATGGAGTAGCTGATTGCGAGCGACCTCCCTGTCAGCCGCCCTGATGCGCAGTGCCGCTTCATGGATCACCGCCAAATAGGGAACAGGCAGCCCTTGACGCCGCAGCCGGAACCGTACGCGCATCTCAAGTTCTTCCTCCGACAGTTTTGGCACCGCGGAAGCGAAGATCGCCCGAAGATGTTCGTCGGTCTGCAACAGGCCGGGAATGTAGATGCTCTCGAAGTTCGTCAAGCACACGGCATGATGTTCCAATTCAGCCAGGTCCAGGTAGCCGGAGGGCACCCACCCCCGGTACTCCTCCCACCACCCCCGCCCCCGCTCCGTCGCCATGGCCGCCAGCGCGTCCACGAGCGCGGCGTCGTCGCACGCGTACTGGCTGGCCAGGTGACGTACGCGCTCCGCGCTGACGCCGACCCGTCCCGCCTCCGTCGCGGAAACCTTGGTCTCGGCGATGCCCGCCGCACGAGCGGCCTCCCGTCCGGTCAGACCTGCTCGTTCTCGAAGTTTGCGCAGTTCAGCGCCGAGTCGTTCCTGGCGGGCAGTGACAACGCTTCTCGCCGGCATGTTCCTCTGCTCTCGCGGGAGTTGAAAGTACGAGTATCCCAGTCCGGCTTGACCGGGTTCAACTGGACCCCTACCGTGTGTGACGCAACACACACGCTGCGATTCCGGGAAGTCGGAAGTGCACCGCCCCGTCACGCCACGACGGCCGCGGCCATGCCACCGCACCCATCAACCGCAGTGCACCCCGACACCCCCCTCACACTCGGAGTGCCCGTATGCCTGAAAACAACGATGAAGAGCCGTGGGAGTACACGCTTTACATCCCACACGAAGCGCGCGCGGTCACCATCTGCCGCCGCGCACTACGTCTGATCCTCTCCGCACACGAGCTGTCGCACCTCTCCGAGGTGGCGGAGTTGCTGGCGACGGAGCTGGTCGGCAACGCCGTACGCCACACCAAAGGGCCCGCGGCCCTCGGAGTGCGCTGGGCGGGCGGGGTTCTCCGCATCGGTGCGTGGGACGCGGACCCCACGCCGCCCACTCCCCCGCTGTACACGCCGAGCGATGCCGAGAACGGCCGCGGCCTGGCGCTCGTACGCTCCTGCGCCGACGGCTGGGGCTGGCACGCGCTCAACTCCCCCGGCGACAGCGGCAAGTACGTCTGGTGCGAACTGGCGGCGGCGTGAACGGCACCGCACTCGACGCCGCCATGGCGCAGCGAAGGCTGTGGCCCGGCCGCGCGCCGTGGATTCGGGAGGCCGTGGGCGATGTGCCACGGCACGCGTTCGCGCCCGAGCGGCTGTGGCGATGGGATGGCCACGCGTACGTACCGGTGGACCGGGAAGCCGAAGCCGGGCGGTGGGCGGCGCAGGTGTATGCGGGGCCGGACGACCCCACCGTTACGCAGGTCATCGACGGGCGGGCAACGTCCAGCCTGTCGTGCGTCGCCGTCGTGGTCGACATGTTGGATTCGCTGAAGCTGAAGCCGGGGCAGCGCGTGCTCGAACTGGGTACGGGATCGGGCTGGAACGCCGCGCTGCTGGCGCGGCGTTCCGGGCCGGGGCTCGTAACCGGCGTGGAGACCGACCCCGGGCTCGCCGCACAGGCCCGAACTCGGCTGGCCGCCATAGGACTCTACGTCACGGTCGAGGTCGGCGACGGGGCCGCCGGGTGGCCGGCGGGTGGGCCGTACGACCGGGTGATCTGCACGTACGCGGTCGACGCAGTCCCATGGGCGTGGGTG
This sequence comes from Streptomyces sp. NPDC050617, assembly GCF_040654795.1. NCBI lineage: Bacteria > Bacillati > Actinomycetota > Actinomycetes > Kitasatosporales > Streptomycetaceae > Streptomyces > Streptomyces sp. NPDC050617. Next base: position 170,556 of record NZ_JBFAIS010000002.1, read on the forward strand.
GAGCAGACGCGGCCCGGCGGGCGGATCGTCACGCCCTGGGGGCGGTTGGGGCACGTGGCGCTGACCGTCGCCAAGGACGGCGCGTCGGCGACCGGCTGGGTGCAGGGGCTGGCGACCTTCATGCCCAGCCGCGGCACCAGCCCGCCGCCCACCTGGCAGCAGGCACGCGGTGCCGGTCCGTCGCCGGAGGCGGAGCGGTTCGCCGTACGGGACCTCGGCCCGCTGCGTGCGGACCCCCACCTGCTGTTCGCGCTGCGGGTGGCCCTGCCGGACGTGCACCTGACTCTCGATACGTGCGGCGGGGAGGGCGACGGCGACCCGGCCGTACGGCTCCACGACACCGGCCGCACCTCCTGGGCCACCCTCCGCCCCTCCCCCGGCGGCAACGGAACAGCGGTGGTCCACCAGTCCGGGCCGCGCCGCCTGGCGGACGAGGTGCTGGCCGCCTGGGACGAGTGGGCGGCCGAGGGCTCGCCCGAGCTGTACGACTTCGGCATGACGGTCACGCGGCACGACCAGTACGTATGGGTCCGCCACCCCGCCACCGGCCGCCGGTCGGCGCCCCGGCGCGGCGCACCTCTTGGACCGACCCCGTCGAGGCGCACTTCGGACCGCTGAAGCAGTTCCCCATCGCCAGCCCCGGAGCCCCGGAGCCCCGAACGGGGCCGGTTCAGGAGGCGGACGGATCGATCTCCCCCGCGAAGACGATGATCTGGTCGATGAGGCTCCGCCGCAGGTGGACGACGTCCGTTCCCGCCAGGCGGGGGCCTCCGTCCGGCGTCGTGAAGACCCACTGGTACCGGGCCCACTCGTCCGGCATGTCCACCGCCGAGCAGCGCACCATCGTGCCGGTCCCCGCGGGGTGGCGCCGGATGTCCAGCACGAACCGCTCGACCGCCTCGATACCCTCACTGCGGCCCAACGGCCCCCAGAAGACCACGTCCGAGGTCAGGGCCTGGGAGAGCAGCGCAGTCACATAGCTGTCGTCCGAGGCGTTGAACGCGGAGATGAACGTGTCGATCGCGGACCGCGCAGTCTCTTCCTGCATATACCAGTAATACCAGTCACCCCGTCACCCAGTCTCCCTACGGACCGCGCTCGTCCCGTGAGCCGTCTCCCGACCTCGGTGAACCATCCCGGTCGCGGCACTACGCGGACGGCGTGTCCGGACGGGGCGTCGTACTCGGCACGGGCGTCGTAGTCGCCGCGGGCGTCGTACTAGTCACGGGCGTCGTACTCGGCACGGGCGGCGTCGATGCGGGGCAGGTGCGCGATGCTCCACTCCAGCAGGGGTGCGGTGGCCTGGCGGAGGGTCGTGCCCATCGGGGTGAGTTCGTAACTGACGTGCGGCGGCATGACGTTGCGGACGGTCCGCGTGAGGATTCCGTCGCGTTCCAGGCCGCGCAGGGTGACGGTGAGCATGCGCTGGCTGATGCCGTCGATGGCCCGCTTGAGCTCGGTGAAGCGGAGCGGCCCCTGGCTGAGGTTGCGTACGACCAGCAGCGACCACTTGTCGCCGACGATGTCGAGCACCTCGCGGGTCCGGCACGGGTCCTCGCACTGGACCGGCTCGGAGTCGCTACGGGCTGTACTCATGGTCACCTCCAGGGAACCGGGGCACCGAAATGTGCCTTATTGATCTCGGCGCGACGGCGGCCCACGATGACAGTGGTTCTCAAAGAGTACCGAGGCACGAAGAGGAACCACCAGATCGCCGCGTTCCCGCGCCTCAGCGCCCCCCCCAAGAGGAAGATGAGACCCGCCATGACTACTTTTCTGCTGATACACGGCGCTTGGCACAGCGGCCGCGCCTGGGACCGGGTCGTCCCGCTGCTGGAGTCGGCCGGGCATCGCGTCTTCGCGCCTTCGCTGACCGGTTACGGCGACACAACGCACCTGCTCAGCCCCGAGGTGGGACTCGAAACGCACGTCGAGGACGTGGTCGGGCTGATCCGCGAGGAGGACCTGACCGATGTCGTCCTCGTGGGGCACAGCTACGCGGGGCTCGTTATCTCGTCCGTGGTCAACGACGTCCCCGAGCGGATCGCGCACCTGGTGTATCTGGACGCGATGGTCCCGGAGCACGGCGAGGCCGGCGTCGACGTCCAGCCCATCACCCAGAAGCTGATCGACCAGGCCGCGGAGTCCGGCAACGGCTGGCGCATCCCCCCGCTGCCCGAGATGCCGCCGCCCACCGGCCTGTTCGGGGTCACCGACCCGGCGGACGTCGCGTGGTTGCGCACGCTGCTCTCCGACCAGCCGGTGGGCTGCCTTCAGCAGCCGGTCCGGCTGGACAACCCGGCTGCGGCGTCGGTTCCGCGCACGCACATCCACTGCGTCGGAGGCGCGGTACCGGAAGGCATCACGCGGCGGCCCGTACCCCCGATACAGCCCAACGGCTCCCCGGCACGGGTGTGGACACTGCCGACCGGGCACGACTGCATGATCACCATGCCGGCGGAGCTGACCGAACTGCTGCTCAAGACCGCCCGCTGACAGCGCGCCGGGGGGGTGGGAACAGGCTCGTCGCCCGCGCGGCCTTTTCTGGCCGACGGAGCGAGGTGACGGAACGGGGTGGCGGTACGGGATGACGGAACGGGGGGGGGACGATTGTCAGCGCTCGCGTGCGGTCGAGCCGGTCCAGCTGGCCAGAAGGTCGAGTGCCTGACGTTCGGGTGAGTCGGGCTCGGGCGAGTAGATGGTGAGACAGAGCCCGGGGTCAGCGGGCAGATGGAGGGCTTCGTAGGGCAGGGCCAGGTTCCCGAGGAGCGGGTGGTGGAGTTGCTTCACGCCGGAGCGGTGGAACTTCACGTCGTGCCTGGCCCAGCGCTGGGCGAACTCGTCGCTCTTGGTGGAGAGCTCTCCGATCAGGTCCGTCAGGCCCTTGTCGCGCGGCGAGCGGCCGGTCTCGGTGCGCAGGAGGGCGACTGAGTCGTTGGCTGCTTTCTCCCACTCGGGCCAGAAATCGGCGGAACCGGGATCGAGGAACAGGAACCGCGCGGTGTTGACCGGACCACGCTGCGCGAACAACGGGGAATCGTAGACCGGGGCGTACAGGGCCTGGCCGAGAGAGTTGGCGGCGAGGATGTCGAACCGCCCGTTGCGGATGTACGCCGGCAGGCCGGTCATCGCGTCGAGCATCCTCAGGACCACCGGTCGGATTCGCGCAGTCGCAGCGGGCGGCCGACGCCCGGATGCCGTGAGCGGCCGACGCCCGGACGCAGTGGCCGCGCGGGCCAGGTCGTAGAGGTAGGCCCGCTCGGCATCGTCGAGCTGAAGCGCGTGGGACAAGGAGTCCAGCACCGAGTCCGAAGCGCCGCTCAAATTCCCGCGTTCGAGGCGGATGTAGTAGTCGATGCTCACCCCGGCCAGCAGCGCCACCTCCTCCCGGCGCAACCCGGTCACTCGTCGTTTGACGCCGAAGACGGGCAGTCCTGCCTGCTGGGGCGTAATGCGGGCGCGACGGGTACTGAGGAACTTCCGCACCGCGTCGGCCTGCTCATGTCTCTCGCTGTCGGTCACATCTCCACCGTAGGTCGTGCGGGCGGTGTGCTGGGAGGTACTGCCATTACCTGGAAGAGCAGTTACTCCCACCCGCGCACGAATACGGATTTCATGGCAGGGGGCGGCAAGGCAGAGAGACCCTGCACAGCTTCCCTCAATCACGACACCAACGCCTCAGTGCATCAATGCATCAACGCACCAACACATTAGGGAACTCAAAATGACGATAAGGCGAGTAGCCACCGGCCATGACGCGGAGGGCAAGGCTGTTTTCGCCAGCGACATGGAAATTGAGCACGACGGGGGCGGTGGCCCTATTTACCAGATTTGGGGCGGCGACTACAAAGGCGTGCACTTCCCCGACGCCGGTTCGGAGCCTGTCTGTGAAGACGAGTACTTCCCGAGGACGGGCGGGTTTCGTTATGTAATGATCACGCTGGCGCCGAATGGCGCAGACCCGTTGCCACTGCCGGAGCCGGCGCCGGGGACATTCACCCCGCGGCGGCAAATGCGTCACGGCTTCGACGGTGATTTCCCCGAAGGCGGCGGGATGCACAAGACGGCCAGCGTCGACCTCATGGTGGTCCTGTCCGGAGAGCTCACCCTCGAACTCGACGACGGCGTCAGCAAGACCCTGAAGGCAGGCGACACGATCATCCAGAACGGGACGAAGCACCGGTGGATCAATAATGGTGACGTGCCGGCGGTCTTCGCGGCCGTTATTGTCGGCGTCGACCACGACGACTTCGCCCAGTAATTCAGAACTGGTCGCTGGAGTGTCGCGGACCGGACACTCCAGCAACGGCCCGTGGAGCGACGGACCCGACCGGACCCGACGCGGCCGCCCCCGGCGCCCCCGACCGCCCGCGTTCTACTTGAGCGCCAGCCAGGCCACCGCCGCCACGATCACCACCGCGACGATCACCCCCACGATCACTCCGACGCGCGGGCCGGAGGAGGAGGGAGGGGTCACAGCGGCCGCGGGAGCGGCCGCTCGGCGCTGGGGCTCTTCGTCGACGAAGGCGCGGAACATCTGGGTGCTGCCGGCCGGGTCGTAGTTGCCCTGGCCCTCGGGGCCCTGCTGCTGGGGGTTAGCCATAGGGCAGGACACTAGCGAAGATGTGTGCGCCTCGACACCTCGGGGCTGCCCATGGGTGCCCCATCACCCCTGCCCCCAGAGGGTGTTCGCCCCGCCTTCTGCCCCTATATCCATCTCCGTACCCACCCTCACCACCCGCCCCCACCTGCGGTTTTACGAGGTTCGCACCGCACCTTGGGGTACTGCCTACGCGTCCTTTCCCACTCCTTTACCCCAGCGGGGCCGATTTCGTTTGCCTTCAGCAACCAAATGATTCTATGGTTGCCCTAAGCAACTGATCGTTCGGAGGTGGTGCCCGTGGCCGCTCAAGAGCAGTACGAGGAGCTGGCACGGCAACTCGGCACCGTCGACGCGATCAAGCGAGACCTGGGCCGGATGCTCCCGCTGAACTGCTCACCCGCCTCGGCCGTCCTGCTCTCCCTGCTCAACCGGTACGGCGAGATGCGGATGAGCAAGCTGGCCGAGCTGCTCGCGATCGACATGTCGGTGACCAGCCGGCACGTCGCGTACGTCGCCGAGCGCGGCTGGATCGAACGGCACCCCGACCCGCTGGACAAGCGGTCGCGGCTGCTGCGCATCAGCCCCAGCGGCGCCGAGCTGCTGAACCAGGTGTCCACCCTCTACACCGAGACGCTCGCCGCGTGCCTCAAGGACTGGTCCGACGACGACGTCGGCAGCCTCATCGACTTGCTGACGCGGCTGCGCGAGGCGTTCGGCGACTGCCGGGCGCGCGCACCGCACCCCCACGGCGCGGATTCCACTGCCCGTACACCTGCTTAGCGACGCGTGACAACGCGTAGCGACGCGTAAAGAACCGAAGGAACCACATGGCTTCGACCACACCAGCCGGTGTGCGGGGCGGCCACGCCAAGCACGGAGGCGGCCACCAGCCGGCCCCCGGCTCCGACGCAGAGCCCATGACCCACCGGCAGATCATGGAGGCGCTGTCCGGGCTGCTGCTCGGCATGTTCGTCGCGATCCTGTCGTCGACGATCGTCTCCAACGCGCTGCCCCGGATCATCCACGATCTGAACGGCAGCCAGTCCTCGTACACCTGGGTCGTCACGGCCTCGCTGCTCGCGATGACCGCGACCACCCCGCTCTGGGGCAAGCTCTCGGACCTCTTCAGCAAGAAGCTGCTGGTCCAGATAGCCCTGGTGATCTACGTCGGCGGCTCGGTGGTGGCCGGGCTCTCGCAGAACGCCGGCATGCTGATCGCCTGTCGCGTGGTCCAGGGCATCGGCGTCGGCGGCCTCTCCGCCCTCGCCCAGATCGTGATGGCCGCGATGATCTCCCCGCGCGAGCGCGGCCGCTACAGCGGCTACCTCGGCGCGACCTTCGCCGTCGCCACCGTCGGCGGCCCGCTGCTCGGCGGCGTCATCACCGACACCAGCTGGCTCGGCTGGCGCTGGTGCTTCTACGTCGGCGTGCCGTTCGCGATCATCGCGCTGATCGTTCTCCAGAAGACCCTGAAGCTCCCGGTCCTCAAGCGGGACGTCAAGGTCGACTGGTTCGGCGCGTTCTTCGTCGCCGCCTCCGTCACGCTGCTGCTGGTCTGGGTGACCCTGGCCGGCAAGAACTACGACTGGGTCTCCTGGCAGACCTTCGTCATGGTCGGCGGCGCGATCGTGCTCGCCCTGATCTTCGTCTACGTCGAGTCGAAGGCGAAGGAGCCGATCATCCCGTTGCGGCTGTTCCGCAACAAGACGATCACCCTCGCCTCCCTCGCGTCGCTGTTCGTCGGCATCTCGATGTTCACCGGCACGGTCTTCTTCTCCCAGTACTTCCAGCTGGCGCGCGGCAAGACCCCCACGATGTCCGGCGTCATGACCATCCCGATGATCGCGGGCCTGTTCATCGCCTCCACCGTCTCCGGCCAGGTGATCACCAAGACCGGCCGGTGGAAGTACTGGCTGGTCTCCGGCGGCGTGCTGCTCACCGCGGGCCTCGGCCTGCTCGGCACCATGCGGTACGACACCCCGTACTGGCACCTGGCCATCTACATGGCGCTCATGGGCCTCGGCATCGGCATGATGATGCAGAACCTGGTCCTCGCCACGCAGAACCAGGTCGCCCCGCAGGACCTCGGCTCCGCCAGCTCCGTCGTCACCTTCTTCCGCTCCCTCGGCGGCGCGGTCGGCGTCTCGGCGCTCGGCGCGGTGCTCGGCACCCGGGTCACCCACTACGTCCAGGAGGGCGTCGCGGACCTCGGTCCCAAGGGCGCGGCCCTGGGCCACGGCGGCACCGGCGGCGGGGGCATACCCGACCTGTCCCAGCTGCCCGCGCCCTTCCGCACCATCATGGAGAGCGCGTACGGGCACGGCGTCGGCGACGTCTTCCTCTACGCGGCGCCGTGCGCGCTGCTCGCCTTCGTCCTCACCCTGTTCATCAAGGAGGTCGCGCTGCGCAGCAAGTCCGGCACCGAGCGCGCGCTCTCCGGTGACGACTCGGCGCCGGCGACGGCCCCCGCCGCGGTCGCGGCGGCGAGCTCCGCCGACTCCTTCGAGAGCACCGCCGAGCTGGAGCCCGCCCTCGTCGGCGCGCCGAGCACGGCCGACGGCGACCAGGCACTGGCCCCGGCCATGGCCCCCGCCCCCTCCCCCGAGCCGCAGCACCTCGCGGCGTTCGCCTCCACCGGCGACGGCCCGCCCCCCGGCTCCACCGCGATCCGCGGGTTCGTGAAGAACGCCGACGGCCAGCCCGTCGCCCGTTCCGCGGTCACGCTGATCTCGCTGAACGGCAGCCAGCTGGGCCGCGCCGTGGCCCAGGGCGACGGCTCGTACACCCTGTACGCGCCGGGCTCCGGCTCGTACGTCCTGATCGCGGCGGCCGACGGCCACCAGCCGCAGGCGTCCACCGTCGTCGTCGGCGACGAGCCGCTCGGCTACGACATCCTGCTCTCCGGCACCAGCGGCCTCGCGGGCCTCGTCCGCGCCGCCGTGACCGGCGCGCCGGTGGACGCGGCGATGGTCGTCGTCACCGACGTGCGGGGCGAGGTGCTCGCCACCGGCAAGACCGGGCCGCAGGGCGACTTCACCTTCGACGAGCTGGCCCCCGGCACGTTCACCATCGCCGTGAACGCGCCCGGCCACCGGCCCGCCGCCCTCCCCGTCGAGGTCGGCCACCAGGGCGTCACCCGCATGGAGATCGAGCTCCAAGCCGGCGCCCGCGTGCAGGGCACCGTACGGGCCGGGGCCGACCGGCGCCCGATGCGGGACGCGCGGGTCACGCTGGTCGACGCGGCCGGCAACGTGGTCGCCACCGCCACCACCGGCGAGGACGGCGCGTACGCCTTCACCGACCTGGACGCGGGCGACTACACCGTCATCGCGAGCGGCTACCCGCCGGTCGCGGGGGCGCTGAACGTCGCCGGGCACGGCGTCGACGGGTACGACGTCGAGCTCGCCCACCCCGGCGACTGACGGCGCCGCGCAAGACCCCGGGGGCCGGGGCGCGGTTCGAGCGGAGACGCGCCCCGGCCCCCGGACGGGACCGGCACGGACGGTCCCAAGAACCCCGGCGGCGGCCGGCCGACAGGCAGGGGACGGCCTGCGGCCGCCGCCGGGATTCCACAGCAGACCGACGGCGTCCGGTGCCGCGGGCCCCATGGCCCCACGGCACATCCCACGTCACACCCCACGACATCCCCCCACACGTCCCCACACGTACGACGAGCGAGAAATCGGGAGCGGGAACGGCAATGACCACCACTGGGGCAGGACTGCGGGCGCGCGTGCGCACCCGCGACGGCTGGGCGGTGCAGCACGCGGTGCTCACCATGACCGACATGCAGGGCGCGCAGGTGCTGCGCGCCCAGGCCGACGACGACGGCGCGGTCCACTCGGACCAGCCGCTGCCGCCCGGCCCGTACACGGTCATCGCGACCGCCGTCGGCTACGCCCCGGCCGCCTCGACCGCCATCGTCACCGCCTCGGGGCGCGCCGACGTCGGCACCGTGGTCCTCGCCCGGCTGGGCGGCGTGGAGCTGCCGCCGCCCGGGGCGTGGACGATCGACCCGATGCACTCCTCGGTGGGCGCGGTCGCGCAGCACCTGGGGATCTCCAGCGTGCGCGGGCGGTTCACGGAGTTCGCGGGGCGCATCGAGATCGCCGAGAATGTCGCGGACACCGCCAAGTCGGCCGTGGAGGCCGTCATCCGGGCCGACTCCATCGACACCGGCAACGCCATGCGGGACGGCCATCTGAAGTCCGCCGACTTCCTGAACGTGGAGGCGTATCCGGAGATCACCTACCGCTCCACGGGGCTGGAGCCGGCCGGCGCCGACCGCTGGACGGTCCACGGCGAACTGGCCCTGCACGGCGTGGTGCGGCCCGTGGACCTCGATCTCACCTACCTCGGCACCGGCCCGGACCCGTGGGGCGGCACCCGCGCCGCGTTCCGCGCCACCGCCGAACTGCGCCGCGAGGACTTCGCGATGAACTACAACCAGGTCGTCGCGGCGGGCATCGCGGCGATCGGCACCACGCTGCGGGTCGAGCTGGACATCCAGGCGGTGCAGGGGACGGAGCTGCCGGGGCTGTAGGACCGGTGGTAACAGGGAAGGGGCGTACGGACTTCCGTACGCCCCTTCCCATTCCCGCGTCCTACGACCCCGCGTCCTGCCCGCTCCTGCGCAGCGCGCGGTCCCGCAGCACCTCGATGCCCGCGATGGCGCAGTCCAGCGCCACTTCGAAGTCGCGGGCGCGCATGGCCTCGACGTCGGTGCCGGGGCGGGAGTCCATGAGCCGCTTGGACTCCTCGAACTCCGACCGCCCGTCGACGACGGCCATCACCTCGGCGAAGTACTCGTCCTGGGTCAGCCCCGCCTCGCGGCAGCGGGCGGCGAAGCGGCCCTCGATGGTGCCGTAGCCGTAGACGAACTGGTAGACGAGGGCCAGGACGCCGGGGATCTCCTCCACCGGAAGCCCGCTGCTGATCGCGACGCGCTGCGCGGCGGTGGCGAACTTCATCGCGTGCGGGCCGATGTTGAGGTACTCGCCGATCAGCCGGGAGACCCAGGGGTGGCGCACGAGCATGTCGCGGTTGGTGGCGGCGAGCTGGCGCAGCTGTTCGCGCCAGTCGGCGTCCGTGTCCTCCGGGGGCAGCACCAGTTCGGCGGCGGCGGCGTCGACGGCGAACTCCAGGAGGTCGTCCTTGGTGTCGACGTACCAGTAGACGGACATGGCGGTGACGCCCAGCTCCGCCGCCAGCCGCCGCATCGAGAACTTCGTCAGGCCCTCGGCGTCGAGCAGCCGGACGGTGGCGGCGACGATCCGGTCGTGGTCGAGCCCGGCGGTCTGCTCGGCGGCGGCGCCGGCCGGTCCGGAGTGTTCCGCCCGGCGTTTGGGAGCGGGCCGTTCGTTCAGCCACACACTGGCCCGGATGGTGCGGGTGCGGCCGCTCGCCATGGCGCGCTCTCCTTCTGCGATGCGCTGGTGGTACGTATCCGATGCTAAGGCCCGGACCGGACGAAGCCGCCCGCGCGGTCCGGGCCCGGCGACACTCGCCGCCGCCGTCCGGCCGGGCCCGGCGGCGCTCAGCCGCCGACCGGTACGCCCTCCTCCGCTTCCTGCTCCGGCGGCGCCGCGTCGGCGCGCTCGGCCCGGCGCAGCAGCAGCGCGGCCAGCACGCCGCCGACGAGCACGGCGGCGGCGCCCGCCAACTGGCTTGTCTGGACGCCGGTTGAGAAGGCGTCGGACACGGCGGAGCGGTCCGCGCCCGTACGGGCGGCGGCGAGCGCGGCGGGCAGCGAGCCCGCCCCGGCGGCGACGGCGGGCACCAGCGCGGCGAACCGGGAGTTGAGGACCGCGCCCAGCACGGCTACGCCCAAACCATTGCCGAACTCGGTCAAGGTGCCGTTGACGCCCGCGCCGACGCCCGCCTTCTCCGGCGGGATGGCGGACATGATCGCGTTGGCCATGGCGGGCATCGCGAGCGCGATCCCCGCGCCCATCAGGACCAGGCCGAGCAGCATCCCGCCGTAGCCGTGCGCGCCGAGGACGGCGACGGCGGCGAGGCCGCCGGCCAGCAGGCCCATGCCGCCGACGATGGTCAGCGGCGTGCCGAGCCGGGGCAGCAGCCGCGCGCCGACCCCGGTGAGGTTGAGGGCGACGATGACGATCGCGAGCGGCGTCATGCGCAGCCCGGTCTCCAACGGGCTGTAGCCGAGCACGAATTGCAGGTGCTGGGTGAGCAGGAAGAACGAGCCGCCCATGCCGAAGGCGACCAGGATGCCGCCCGCCACGGCCCCGACGAAGCGGCGGTTGCGGAAGAAGTGCATGTCCAGCATGGGGTGCGGGGCGCGGCGCTCCCAGAGCACGAAGACGCCGAGGCCGACGACGCCGATGAGGGCGGAGAGCAGCACGGACGACGAGGTCCAGCCGTCCACGGGACCGGAGATGATCGCGTAGACGACGCCGGTCATGCCGATGGTGGAGAGCAGGGCGCCGAGCAGGTCGGGCCGGTCGCCCGCCGGGTTCTTCGACTCGGGTACGAGCTTGAGGACCGCGATCAGTCCGAGGAGCGCGACGGGGATGTTGACCAGGAAGATCGAGCCCCACCAGAAGTGGTCGAGCAGCGCGCCGCCGATCAGCGGCCCGGCGGCGAAACCGAGCGAGCTGACGGCGCCCCACAGGCCGATGGCCTTGGTGCGCTCGGCGTCGTCGAAGACCTGGACGATGACGGCGAGGGTGGTGGTCATCAGCAGCGCGCCGCCGACGCCCATGCCCGCGCGGGCGGCGATCAGCTCGCCGGTGGTCTGCGAGAGGGCGGCGGCCAACGAGCCGACGCCGAACAGGGCGAGCCCGGCGGCCAGCAGCTTCTTGCGTCCGTAGCGGTCGGCGGCGCTGCCCGCGGTGAGCAGCAGCCCGGACTGCACGAGCGAGTACGCGTTGATCATCCACTGGATGTCGGAGGTCGCGGCGCCCATCTCGGTGGTGAGGGAGGGGATGGCGACGTTGAGGACGGTGTTGTCCAGGAGGACCGTGAGCTGGGCTAGACAGATGACGCCGAGAATCAGCCACCTCTGGGGGTGGCCCGACCCGGCGGATGGCCGGATGGCGGCAGGCGCGGACAACTGAGCTCCTTGTACGGCGTATGACTGGGATTCGATTTACACCGTACAACAGCGATTCATACGCCGTACAAGTGATTTTTTACGGGCACGGGGCGACCGGCATTCCGCTTACCGTGGAAACGGCCGCCCCACCCGGCTTTCCCGCCGGCCACCGTGCTTCTACTTCTCCTTCGCAGCCGACGGCCGTGCTTCTACTTCTCCTTCACCGCCGGCCGCCGCCCTTCTACTTCTCCTTCGCCCCCTGCCCGGAAGCCCCCTGCCCGGAAGCCTTCTGCCCGGAAGCCTTCTGCCCGGAAGCCTTCTGCCCGGAAGCCCCCTGCCCGGACCCCTTCTGGGACTTCGGCTTCGTCAGGTCGTAGAGCGTGCTCTTGCCCGCCTTGACCTTCTCGAAATTCGCCTTCACCCAGGAAGTGATCGCGGGGCCGTAGCCCTCCTGCCGCTGGCCGCCCAGCCGCTCCGCCTCGGCGAAGTAATGGATCTTCCCCTGCCGGACGGCTTCCTTGAACGCCTCCAGCGTCGGCGACGGATCGCTGCCGTTGAACCCGCCGATCGACATCACCGGCTTTCCGCTGGCGAGCTGATAACTCGCCGCGTTCTGCGAGCCGACCGTGGCCAGCGCCCAGGTGTAGTCGTCGGCGTCCGCCTTCACCGCGGCCTTCGCCTTGGGGTCGATGTCCTGGCCGTCGAGCAGCCCGCCCACGCCCACGAGCACGGGCCCCTTGCCGCGCCGCTCGCCGCCGGCCCCGCCGCCCTGCGGACCTCCCTGCGCACCTCCCTGCGGCCCGCCCTGCGAGCCCCCTTGCTGCCCGGCCTGCTGCCCGCCGGGGGCCTTCTTGGGCTTCTGGCCGGCGCCGAAGAAGACACCGCCGGTGCCCTTCTTGCCGCGGATCACCATCCCCATCCCCGGCATCCCGGAGGCCGGACCCGCCGTCACGATCGACCCGCCGTGCGGGGTGCCGACCGTGTTGAACACGTACGCGACGGGCCCGCCCAGCGACGCGGCGATGCCCGCGCCCGCCGCCCACCACGCCAGCCGCCGCCCGAGCCGCGCCACGAGCAGCAGCGCGAGCGCCGCCGCCACGCCGCCGATCAGCACGGACCAGCGCAGCCACGGCAGCCAGTGCGCGGTACGCCCGAGGAGCACGTACGACCAGCCGGCCGTCACCGCCGCCGTCACGCTGAGCACCACCGCGGCGGCCCGGCTCGAACGCCGCCGCCACAGCACCACCGTGCCCATCGCGACGAGCGCGCCGATATACGGGGCCAGGGCGACGTTGTAGTACTGGTGGAAGATCCCCGACATGAAGCTGAACGTCAGGAACGTCATCACCAGCGCCCCGCCCCAGGCGAGGAACGCCGCCCGCTGCCCGGAGGGCAGGGCCGTGCCCTTGCGCCGCCCGCGCCAGGCCAGCCACACCCCGGCGACCAGCAGGATGAACGCCGCGGGCAGCAGCCAGGCGATCTGACCGCCCATGTCGGACCCGAAGAGCCGGTCGAAGCCCGTCAGGCCCCAGCCGCCGCCACCGCCGCCCCTGCCGCCGCCCACACTCCCGGACTCGTCCCCGGTGATGCGGCCGAAGCCGTTGTAGCCGAAGGTCAGCCCGAGGAAGCTATTGTCCTGCGAGCCGCCGATGTACGGGCGCGAGGACTTCGGCCACAGTTCGACGATCGCCACCCACCAGCCCGCCGAGACCAGCATCGCCAGCCCCGCCCACAGGAGTTGGGCCAGCCGCGTGCGCATCCGGACCGGCGCGCACAGCGCGTACAGCAGGGCCAGCGGCGGCACGATCAGCCACGCCTGGAGCGTCTTCGTCAGGAAGCCCAGCCCGAAGCAGACCCCGGCCAGCACCAGCCACCTCGTACGGCCGTCGTCCAGCCCCCGCAGCACGCAGTACACCGCGCAGACCATCAGCAGGCACAGCAGCGCGTCGGGGTTGTTGAAGCGGAACATCAGCACCGCTACGGGCGTGAGCGCGCAGATCGCACCGGCCAGCAGCCCGGCCGCCGGCCCGAAGTGCCGCTTCACGGCTGCGTACAGCACGCCCACGGTCGCGACGCCCATCAGCGCCTCGGGCACCAGCACCGACCAGGAGCTGAGCCCGAAGAGCCGTACGGACAGAGCCATCGGCCACAGCGCGCCCGGCGGCTTGTCCACGGTGATGGAGTTCGCCGCGTCGGACGAGCCGAAGAACATCGCCTTCCAGCTCTCGCTCGCCGCCTGCACGGCGGCCGAGTAGAACTGGTTGGCGTAGCCGGACGCCCCCAGGTCCCAGACGTAGAGCACGGCGGTCACGGCCAGCAGCGCCAGCAGACCGGGCCGCGCCCAGGCCGGGTCCTCCAGGCTGCCGCGCCAGACGCGGCCCGGCAGCCCGCGCAGCCGGGCGTACGGACCGGAGTCCGGCCCGTCCGCCGCCGGTACGGGGCCGGGGCGGCCGGTACGTCCGTGGCGCGGCTCGCCCGGCAGGCGCGTCGGCGGCATGGGGGCGTCGGGGTGGTGGGTGGTCATCGGGTGCTCCTCGGGCTCGTGCTCGGGGCGTAGTCGCGGCCGAAGCGGTTACCGCCGCCCGCGGAAACGCCGTTCGCGGGCACGCCGTTCGTGGCCGGCCCGCCCGTAGGCCCGACGCTCGTAGGCCCGCCGCGCGCACGCACGCCGCCCGCGGACGCGCCGCCCGCAGGCGTTCCGCGCACCGCCGCCGCTGACGGCCCGTCAACGATTGCGCCACCCTCACGCCCCGCCGGGAAGACCCAGGCGCGGAACAGCAGGAAGCGCAGCACCGTGGCCGCGAGGTTGGCGGCGACCAGGACCGCCAGTTCGGCGCCGTGCGAGGGGCCGCCCGCGCCGGAACCGCCCGCCGCCGCCTCCAGGGCCGCCAGCGAACCGCTCGTCAGGGCGAGCCCGATGCCGAAGACGACGAGGCCCTGCGCCTGGTGGCGCACGGCCCGTTCCCGGCCGCGCACGCCGAAGGTCAGCCGCCGGTTGGCGGCCGTATTGGCGAGGGCGGAGACCAGCAGGGCCAGCCCATTGGCGACCTGCGCGCCGACGCCGAGCCGGAAGAGCGAGTACAGCCCCAGGTAGAACAGGGTGCTCAGCACGCCCACCACGCAGAACCCGACGAGCTGCCGCGCCAGCCCGCCCGGCACGCCGCTCAGCTCGCGGTCGCGCGGGTCCGTGCCGAACGGGCGGCTGAGCCGGTCCAGCGGCAGCGCCCCGGTGGCCAGCGCCCGCCCGACCCGCCACACGCCCTTGAGGTCCTCCGTGGCCGTACGGACGATGCGCACCGTGCTGTTCGGGTCGTCCACCCAGTCCACGGGCACCTCGTGGATGCGCAGCCCCGCGCGCTCCGCCAGCACCAGGAGTTCCGTGTCGAAGAACCAGCCGGAGTCCTCGACCATCGGCAGCAGCCGGTCCGCGACATCCTTGCGGATCGCCTTGAACCCGCACTGCGCGTCCGAGAACCGGGCGGCCAGGCTGGAGCGCAGGATCAGGTTGTACGCGCGCGAGATGAACTCCCGCTTCGGGCCCCGCACCACCCGCGAACTGCGCGCGAGCCGGGAGCCGATCGCGAGGTCCGAGTGGCCGGAGATCAGCGGCGCCACCAGCGGCAGCAGCGCGTTCAGGTCGGTGGAGAGGTCCACGTCCATATAGGCGAGGACCGGGGCGTCGGAGTGCGACCAGACCGTGCGCAGCGCCCGCCCCCGGCCCTTGCGCTCCAGCCGGACGGCGGTGACCTCCTCCAGCGCGTCGTCGAGCCGGGCCGACACCTCGGGGGTGCGGTCGGTGCTCGCGTTGTCCGCGATGGTGATCCGGAAGCCGTACGGGAAGGTCGCCGAGAGGTGGTCGTGGAGCCTGCGCACACAGGGTTCGAGATCGGTCTCCTCGTTGTAGACGGGGATCACGACATCGAGCACGGTCGCCGTGAGCCCGAGGAGCAGATGCTCCCGGGCCGGCAACGCGTCGATCGGGGGATGAGTCATATTGCGACTCTCGACAAGCCCCCTGTATCAGGGGTGTGTTCAGCCTGTGGAACGACTGTGAGCGGAGGCGCTCTCCTTCACCGACCCGCCCTCTTCGGCCACGCCGCCGTCTCCCGCCGGACCGCCGTCTTCCACCGTCCCGGCCCCCTCGGCCGGACCGCCGTCTTCCGCCGACCCGCCCTCCTCGGCCGGCCCGCCCTCTCCCACCGGCCCGCTCCGCTCGCCGCTCCCGGCGGCGGCCGGCAGATGCACGGCGAAGACCGTACGCCCGGGAACGCTGTCCATCGTCACCCGCCCGCCGTGCGCCTCCACCACCGCCTGCACGATGGCGAGGCCCAGCCCGGTGCTCCCGGCGTTCCGGGAGCGCGAGGCGTCGCCGCGCGCGAACCGCTCGAAGACGTGCGGGCGCAGCTCCGCCGGAATCCCCGGCCCGTCGTCCTCGACGGACAGCACGAGCCGCTGACCGCGCCGCTCGACGCGGGCGGTGACCGTGGTGCCGGGGGGCGTATGCGTACGGGCGTTGGCGAACAGGTTCACCAGCACCTGGTGCAACCGGGCGGACTCGCCCTGGAGCAGCGCGGGCCGGTCGGGCAGTTCGAGCACCCAGGCGTGGTCCGGTCCGGCCGCCCGCGCGTCGCTCACGGCGTCGACCACGAGCGGAGAGAGGTCGAGCTCCGTGCGCGAGAGCGGGCGGCCGGCGTCCAGGCGCGCGAGCAGCAGCAGGTCCTCGACGAGACCGGACATCCGGTGCGCCTCGGACTCGATGCGGCCCAGCGCGTGCCGCGTGTCGGGGCCGGTCTCCTCCCGTCCCCTGCGCGTGAGTTCGGCGTAACCGCGGATGGAGGCGAGCGGAGTACGCAGTTCATGGCTGGCGTCCGCCACGAACTGTCTGACCCGCGTCTCGCTCTCCTGCCGCGCGGCGAGCGCCGAACCGACGTGCCCCAGCATACGGTTGAGCGCCGCGCCCACCTGACCCACCTCCGTGTGCGGGTCGGCCTCCGCCGCCGGTACGCGCTCGTGCAGAGCCACCTCACCGCTGTGCAGGGGGGTTTCGGAGACGCGGGTGGCGGTGGCGGCCACCCGGCGCAGCGGGCGCAGGGCGATCCGTACGATCGCGGTGCCGGCGAGGGCGGCGGCGACGAGCCCGGCGGCGGTGACGCAGATCTCGGCGACGATGAGGGTGCTGAGCGTGTCGCGGGCCTCACGCGTCGGGATGCCGACGAGGTACGTGCCGTTGACGCCGCTGGCGGACTTCACGCGGTACTCGCCCTGCCCGGGGATGTCGGCGGTGTGCGGCCGCCCGTCCCAGCTGATCGAGGTGAGCGCGCCGATCTGCGCGGCGGTGAGCGCTTTGCGCCCGACGGGCGGCGCGGTGCGCTTGGCGGACCTCTGCTGCACGCTGATGGCGGACTCGACGACGGAGCCGCTGTTGTCGAGGACCGCGCCTATGGTGCCGAGCGGCTGGCCGCCGCTGGAGACGAAGCGCAGCGAGTCGTCGGTGATCAGTACGGGCATCCGCGGATCGCGGGGCGGCCCGGCGGCCCGCCCCGCGACCTCGGCGAGGCGGGCGTCCAACTGGTCGTACAGGGAGGTGCGCAGCGCGATGGTGGTGACGGTGGCGATGACCGCGCAGACGACGGCGACCAGGGCGACGGCGGAGACGACGAGCCGCGTGCGCAGCGACCAGGTGCGGTGGGGGGACCGGGTGCGGCGGGCCGCCCCGGGTCCGGCGCGGCGTGGCAGCCGGAGCTTCACGGGCGCACGGCCTCAGCGGGCCTCGGCGGCGGGCTTGATGAGATAGCCCGCGCCCCGCCGCGTGTGGATCATCGGCTCCCGGCCGGCGTCGATCTTCCGGCGGAGGTAGGAGATGTACAGCTCGACGACGTTGGCCTGGCCGCCGAAGTCGTACGACCAGACCCGGTCGAGGATCTGCGGCTTGCTGAGCACCCGGCGCGGGTTGCGCATCAGGAACCGCAGCAGCTCGAACTCGGTCGCGGTCAGATGGATCTCCCGCCCGCCGCGCGCCACTTCGTGGCTGTCCTCGTCGAGCACCAGGTCGCCGACGGCCAGCACGGAGTCGCTGCGCTGGGCGGCGGCGCCGGAGCGGCGCAGCAGGCCGCGCAGCCGCGCGACGACCTCCTCCAGGCTGAACGGCTTGGTGACGTAGTCGTCGCCGCCCGCCGTGAGCCCCGCGATCCGGTCCTCGACCGAGTCCTTGGCGGTCAGGAACAGCACGGGCACCTCGGGCCGCTCGCGCCGCAGCCGCCCCAGCACCGAGAGCCCGTCCATGTCGGGCAGCATCATGTCGAGCACCACGGCGTCCGGCCGGAAGTCGCAGGCCGTACGGACGGCCCCGGCGCCGTCCGCGGCGGTGCGCACGTCCCAGCCCTCGTAGCGCAGCGCCATCGACAGCAGGTCGGAGAGCGCGCTCTCGTCGTCGACGACGAGCACCCGTACGGGGCTTCCGTCGTTTCGCAGCAGCTCGGTACGCCCCTTGGGCGAGGTCGCGGTCATGCTTCCGATCTTGGGGCGGCGGTCTGAGAGACCCCTTTCACCTGTCTGTGAATCGCCTGAGAATCCGCCGGGGCCCGTGCGGCGGGCGGGCCGGGAAATAATCGGGATCGCTCGCCCGGTTCCCCTGCCATGACTTCCACCACGCCCACCACAGCGACGGAATCCATCACCGGCCTCGGCCGGATCGGCGTCTGGAGCGCCGCGCTGCACTCCGAGGACCCGGACCGGCGCCGGGAGATCGCCGAGGCCGCGGCGGAGCTGGACGGTCTCGGCTACGGCACGATCTGGGTCGGCGGCAGCCCCTCCCCCGACGACATCGCCGCCGTGCTGGCGGCCACGTCCCGCGCCACGGTCGGCAGCAGCATCCTGAGCATCTGGCAGCACGAGGCCGCGGACGTGGCGGCCCGGCACGCGGAGCTCGGCGCGGCCCACGGCGACCGCTTCGTACTCGGCCTCGGGGTCAGCCACGCGGAGTTCGGCGACCGCGAGAACCGCCCGTTCGCCGGCCGCCCGTACTCCGCGATGGCCGCCTACCTCGACGCGCTCGACGCCGCGCCCCGGCCCGTACCGGCCGCCCGCCGCGCGCTGGCCGCCCTCGGCCCGAAGATGCTGCGGCTCGCCCGCGACCGCTCGCTCGGCGCGCTGCCCTACCTGACCACCGTCGAACAGGTCACCGAAGCCCGTACGGCCCTGGGCCCCGACGCCCTGCTCGCCCCCGAGCTCAAGGTCGTCCTCGACCCCGACATCGAACGCGCCCGCGCCACCGCCCGCGGCTACCTCACCGGCTACCTCGGCCTGGTCAACTACACCAACAACTTCCGCCGACTCGGTTTCGGCGACGACGACTTCACCGGCGGCGGCAGCGACCGCCTCCTCGACGCCGTCTTCGCCCTCGGCGACGCCCCGGCCATCCGCGACCGCGTGGACGCCTTCCTCGCCGCGGGCGCGAACCACCTGGCGATCCAGGTGGTGACCGAAGACACCCGAGGCGCCCTCCCCCGCCCGGAATGGCGAGCCCTGGCGGAAACCCTCCTGTAGGCCGCGGTCACGGCGTCCCCGCACCCCGGCGGCGGCTCGCACACGCAGGCGCAACTGCGCGAGACGCCTGTGGCACCCTGTCGCCCTGAGAAACGCCAAGGGCCCGGCACTGATAAGTGCCGGGCCCTTGGCCTTCAAGTAGCGGGGACAGGATTTGAACCTGCGACCTCTGGGTTATGAGCCCAGCGAGCTACCGAGCTGCTCCACCCCGCGTCGGTGAAATGAACACTACGCGATGATCGCGGCAGAGGGAAATCAAAGCTCCGCGCAGAGCGTTGAGGCGTCCAGGAACAGCAAGATCAGCACAATCGGCACGACCGCCACGACCGCCACATCCTGGAGGACTGGGTGACGAACTACACGGAGCATGTGGACGAGGCAGCGGGCTCCATCCGCCTGGCGTACGAGCAGGCGGGGCCGGCTTCCGACGCGGTGCCCATGCTCTTCGTGCACGGCGCGTCCTGCGACCGCTCGCACTTCGAGCCGCAGTACACGCACTTCGCCGCCGAGCGCCCGGTGGCGGCGCTGGACCTGCGGGGCCACGGGGAGAGCGACCGCCCCGATCCGTCGATCCCCGGCGCGTACGGCGTCGAGCCCTTCGCCGACGACGTACTGGCCGTGTCGGCCGCGGCGGGCTTCGACCGCCCGATCGTGGTGGGCCACAGCCTCGGCGGCCTCGTCGCCCTGGCCTGCGCGACCCGCCCCGACGCCGTACGGGCCGTCGTACTGGTCGACCCGGCCCCGATCTACGACGACCACCTCAAGGCGTTCTTCGCCCGCACCATCGACGACTTGGCGGCCGACGAGGACGGCTCCTGGCGCAGGGAGTTCACGTCCGGGATGCTCCCGCCGGGCGACACCTACCGCCGGGACGACATCGTCGACGGCTTCTCCTCCGTACCCGCCGCCATAGCCGCCCGGAACTGGCGGGCCGTCGTCGACTTCAACGGCCCGCAGACCCTGTCCAAGGTCCACGTCCCTGTCCTGGCCGTCTACGCCCGCGACCCGGAACCGGAACTCCGCACCCACCCCAACGTCACCACCGGCCAGACCGTCGGCTCCGGCCACTTCAACCAGCTCCAGGTCCCAGCCCAGGTGAACGCCATGATCACCCGCTTCATAGAGATCACAACGATGTAGCCGCCACGGCCCGCGCCCCCGCGCCCCCAGGGAGCAACCCCGCCCGTCAATCCCCGTCGGCCGCTGTCAGCGATTCGGTGATGAGGGCCTCCACGAGCCAGCTGTGGGATGCCCCCAAGGTCGGTTCGCTGCTGGCGGTGACGACGGACAGGTGCTGCCAGTACTTGCGGAACACGGGGACGGTGGTGCGGAACTCCGCCGCGATGGAGGCACGGTAGGCGGGGGTGTCCTCGGTGCCGCGGCCGCGGGCGCAAGCGGAGGCGAAGGTGCTCAGCGCCGAACAGCGCTGCGGCGGCAGACCGGCCGCGACGATGGGGGTGGCCTGTTCGGAGGCGTCGAGGAGCTCGGCGTACAGCGACGCCTTGTCGTCGACGTAGGGCGCGGCCCAGTAGAGCAGGAACTGCGGCTCCGTCACGAGAGCGTGGAGCTCGGCGTAGGCGAGAACGGTCTCGGGCGTGGGGGCGCTCGGCGGCTCGGGGATGCTCTGAGCGGTGATGGCCTCGGTCAGCCGCCTGGGCACGGACGCGGGCACGATGTGCCCCCAGGCCCGGGAGATGTCCGCCGCGGCCTGCGGCAGGCTGTGCACGCGGGCCAGCAGCCGGAGCCGCCGCAGCCGTTTGGCGCCGGGGCAGTCGTCCAACGCCCGCAACACGGCCTCCCGCCAGCGGAGTTCCCCCAGCCGGGTCCGGGTATCGCTGAGCTGCTCGGCCAGCAGATCATCGAGAGGCAGCTCCCCGTCGGCGACCTTGATGATGGACTCGATCGGAAGGTTCAGGGCGCGCAGATGCCGGATGAACCGCAGCTGTTCGAGCGCCTCGGGCAGATACCTGCGGTGACCGCCCTGACTACGGCCGGCGAGCGGCAGCAACCCGACATCGGAGTAGTAGCGAACCGTCTTCACCGACAGCCCCGCCCGGGCCGCCAGCTCCCCAATCGACCAAGTGTCCTGCATCACAGTCCCTTGAATCTCCCCTACACCGGAGCATCTAGCGTAGGAATCGCCGGGCCGAGGAGAACAGATGTCGGACGGGCGCAGCCGTCGGGCGGCCAGTTCGACGGCGGTAGAGGTATGTCTCCACGCCACGGCCCCGGGGCCCCTGGGACCGGTGCGCAACAGGGGAGCGCACCGTCCCCAGGGCCCCCACGACCACACCCTCCACCCCCGCAGCCGACCGCCCCCGCCCCCGGCCAGCCGCCCCCACCAACGCCAAAGGCCCCACCGATCTCCCAGGCGGGGCCTTCGACCTGCTGTGCGCTCGGCAGGATTCGAACCTGCAACCTTCTGATCCGTAGCTCTATGTGAGCCGGTCGGTGGAGGTCATACCGGTCGCTTCGGAGCTTCTCGCAGCCCCAACTGGCCACACCAGACAGCCTCTTCATGCGACGGGGGAACCATGTGTGCGGGCAGTGAAGTCACGCTAGGCTACTGGCGTCTGACCCGACGTCGCCCCAGCCGCCGGTGGCCCCGTGCTGCCGGATGCCTCCTTACACCGAGGAGGTGACTCATGACGACGAAGGGACAGATATGGCTAGTCAGCGAACGTCGGACGAGTCGCATGGGGAAGAGGGTCCGCAACCGCACCCACTTTGGGCTCGGGTTTTACTCGCCACCCTCGCGGCCGTGACGGCAGTCGCGGGCTGCGTGGAGACGCTAATGCGATAGCCAGTGAGAGCGGTCGCCGGCGAAATCGGGCTGCAAGCGAGCCCGGCCGCCTACCGGTCGGCCGGCCCCGCTCTTAACTCCACGCACGGGCCTGGTCGCGGTAGCCGCCGCTGCCAGGCCCTTTGCATGCAGTCAGCACACGGATCAACCTCAATTGTCCGAGGGCTTTCACCGTGCAGCAAATATAGCGGACTTACCCCCGCGAGCGCGGGGAGCTGATGCGACTAAATCAGCAGGTCACTTATGCACCACACGAAGCTAGTTAGCTCCTAGGTATGCCCACTGCCTAGACCATGCGCGCCAGTACCCCCACGCATGGGAACACAGAACGCGGCACCAGTAGCCCATATAGCCCGGCAAAACACCCCCGCTAACGCGGGGAGCACAGTTGAGTCCTCTCATGCACAACACGAAGCTAGGGACCACCCCCGCGTATGCGGGGAGCCAACGCCAAGAGCGTACGAGTTCCACGGTCATCTATCGAGCGGAAGCACGACACGGTCGATCAAGCAACCTTGGGCAAGGGCATTCCCGGACCTTCGGCTTCGGGTCTCGACCCGCGGCAGCCGTTAGACGGTGTGGATTCAGTTGCCGCAGCCCGCCCAGCTCCCACCCCGTCCACATACGACCGGCACACGCGAACGGCGCCCCTCCCATCCCGGAATCGGAGCGCCCCCGCCGGAGGCATCTGTTCTGAGGTCAAGCGGCTCTCCACCACTCTTGCGCGGCTGGGCGGACCGGCCCGGAGCGAGGCGGAGATAGGAGCGGCGGGGGGGGAGCCGGGCCGCGCGCGGTGAGCGGAGCGAGCCGCCTTGAACTTGTAGAGAAAGTTGTAACTCACCGGGTCGGGGATGGACTGCTGATGGTCTCGTATGGGGCGGGGCGGCTGGTGAACTGTTCCGCGCATGGTGGGAGTTGCTTGGACTCGCGGTCGGCCAGCGGTAGGAAGATGACGGGGCGGACGTACCACCCGATGCGGGTGTCCTTCTGTGTGAGGGAGAACGTCGCGGCCTCGTCCTGCTTCAAGGTGCGTTCCATGTCCAGGTAGCCGCCCAGGACCCATTCCCCCGCGTCTCGGTTGGCTCCTGCGTCGAGAGCTGAGGCGATAGTTCGCACGGTGTTGTGAATCCAGTGGGTTGCCTGACCGGGGCTGTCGGACGCGATGGAGGCCAGTACCGCCGGGTGTTCGCCCGTCGACGGGGAGAGGATCGTGCATTCGCACCAGTAGCCGTGGTGCAGGGGGATGTTCAACATGGTGCTGTTCCTGCCAGGGGGGTTCGGCCGTGGTCGTTGCCGGTGATGTCGAGTCGAGCCGCGAGGGTCATGACGATGCTCAGGCCCCGGCCGTGGGTGGCCTCATCGCCGGCATGGGTGACGCGGGGCTCCTCGGGGTGTCCGCCGTCGTCCGTGACCGAGATCGCGACGAATAGCGGGGTTACGGCCAAGGTGATCTGAAGCGTTCGGGCCTCGCTGCCGCTGACCATGTGGGTCAGGGCGTTGGTGCTCAGTTCGCTCACGATGAGTTCGGCGGCGGCGGCGCAGGGGGTGGTCGCTGAGGATGTCGCGTATCCAGCGGCGGCTGCGGGCTACCTCTTCCCCGGAACTTGGGCGCACTCTGCTCGTATACTCGTCCATACAAGCTACTCCGTGCTGGTAGGCGACTATGGATAGCGGTTTTGTGCTAGACGAGTCGCACGCCGCCGTGGGCGCGGACGGCCGGCGGGGACGTGTTGTCGAGCGCGTCCAGGACGCGGATCGCGTATGCCTCGTCGGCAAGCTCGGCGACCTCATCGCGGGCGGCCCAGCGCAAGGCGCGGGTCTCCGCTCCGGTGGTCGGGGTGCCATCTATCGCCTCACAGCGGAAGACCATGGAGACGATCAGGCCGGTCATGTTCTTGTAGACGCCGGTGAGGGTCGCGGGAAGCGCGATCTTGAGGCCGGTCTCTTCAAGGACTTCGCGTTGCAGGGCGTCGGGGATCGATTCCTCGCGTTCGAGCACGCCGCCGGGCGGTTCCCACTTACCGTTGTCCCGCCGCTGGATCAGCAACGCGCGGCCCGCTTCGTCGACGATCACCCCGGCGACGCTCACGGAGTGCGGACGATCAGTGCTCACGTTCCTCGGCCCTCTCGGCTGGCTAGGCTTCCCACCGTAGCAACACAGGCCAGCTACTTGTCTAGATATCTAAAGGAGTACACATGCCTCCTCTCGCCTCAGGACTCCTGGGCGCGCTGGACCCGACCAGTGATCGCGCGGTGTTCCGGCAGATCGCCGACCAGCTGCGCGAAGCGATCGACAAGCAGCGCTTCCGGGAGGGCGACAAGCTGCCCTCGGAGACTGAGCTGGTCGAGCACTTCGGGGTGTCCCGGATGACCGTCCGCAACGCGTTCTCCCTCCTTCAAGGAGAAGGGCTCGCGGTCTCCGAACACGGGAAAGGCGTCTTCGTGCGGCCCCGGCCTCCGGTGCGGCGGCTGGCCTCGGACCGCTTCGCGCGCCGCCATCGCGATCAGGGAAAGTCGGCCTTCACCGTGGAGGCGGAAGCCGCGGGAAGCCGCCCCGAGGTCGACGGCCTGGAGGTGAAGGAGGAACGGCCCTCGCAGGACATCGCGGCCCGACTCGGCTCGCCCCGCAAGGTCTTCGCCCGGCGGCGCCGCTACCTGCTCGACGGCCGGCCGGTCGAGTTCGCGACCTCCTACCTCCCGCTCGACCTGGCACGGAACACCCCGATCGCCGAACCCAACCCCGGCCCCGGCGGCATCTACGCCCGGCTGGAGGAGATGGGCCACCGCCTGGACCACTTCGAGGAAGAGATCCGCGCCCGGATGCCCTCGCCCACCGAGGTGCGGACGCTGCACCTCGCCTCGGGCGTGCCGGTGATCCATCTGGTGCGTACGGCCTTCAACACCGATGGCCGGGCCGTCGAGGTCTGCGACACCGTAATGGCGGCGGACGCGTACGTCCTCGCCTACCAGCTCCCCGCCACCTGACCGACACGACTCCGGATGCCGCGCCGCCCGGCGCCCCCGGACTCGTACACACCAACCCGCAGGCCCGTGCAGACGAGTTGGCGAGTGATGCGGCCGCCGGGCACCACGGGCCCCGGCTGGCTCCCAAGCACAACTCCGTCCAAGCCCGGGGCGTTCGCGCCGTCTCTCACCGATGCCTTACGCGACCCCACGATGACGACAGTACGAGCGGCGTACCCGCCTCGGTCCGATCCCGCTCGGCTGTGGAGGTCAGCGTTGATGTCCCCACCAACGCCAAAGGCCCCGCCGATTTTCTCGGCGGGGCCTTCGATCTGCTGTGCGCTCGGCAGGATTCGAACCTGCAACCTTCTGATCCGTAGTCAGATGCTCTATCCGTTAAGCTACGAGCGCTTGGCTTTCCGGCGGTTTTTTCTGGCCGGTCGGCGTTGCGGGAACAACATTACATGACCTGCGCCGAGAGGCGAAATCCGATTCCCGCACCGCCGCTGACCTGGGCATATGACTCTCGGTGCGGTTACTCGGGCCAGGCGGAGTCCTCGATGACCCGGACGAAGTCGGGGCGGGTGTAGCCGTCGACGAAGTGGGCCAGGACGTCGGCTTTCACGTTGCCGAAGGTGGTCTGGGGGCGGTGGGCGATGCCGTCGGTGAAGGCGCGGAGGATGCGGCGCTTGAAGTCGGGGCGGGGGTGGGCGGCGACGATGGCCTCCCGTACGTCCTCGGGGAGGTCGGCGTAGCCGATGCCCAGGACGTCGAGCTCGACACCGGCCGTGACCAGGGCGATCTCCGGGGCCATGTGGTGCGGGATCTCCGGGGTGGTGTGCAGGGCGATGCCCTCCCAGACCAGGCGGGTGCGCTCCTCCGGCACCCCGTGGGAGGCCAGGAAGCGGCGCGCCTCGTCCGCGCCGTCGATCTCGAAGCGCTGCTGCGACGCCCGGAACTTCTCGGTCAGCCCCAGATCGTGGAAGAGCGCCCCGACGTACAGCAGCTCCGGGTCGTAGGAGAGGCCGTGCGTACGGCCGTGGTGGGCGCCGAAGAGGTAGACGCGCCGTGAGTGGTGGTAGATCAGGTCGTCCGTCGCGTCCCGGACCAGTTCCGTCGCCTCCCGGACCAGCCGGCTGTCCGGGATGGTGATGTCTCCGATGCTCTCGGGGGTGCTGTCCGGAGTGCTCGGGGTGGTGGGGTCGGTGGGCATTGCGGCTCCCTTCGTCCGTGGAGTTCCCAGCCTCCCCTCGGACCCGCCCCTTCCGCGCGGCGAGATCAGGACGGGAACGGGGGGCGGGGGCGGAGAACGCGAAAGCCCCGGCCGCGGTGCGGACGGGGCTTTCGAAGCGAGCGGAGGCTCCGGGATTTGAACCCGGGATGGGGGGTTACCCCAAACCGCATTAGCAGTGCGGCGCCATAGACCAGACTAGGCGAAGCCTCCAGCACCCCCGCGCCGGCGCGAGGTGGTGCGTGCAGATGATGACACAGGCCAGCGGCCCGTCACCAATCGGAGCCTACGCTACCGGGCGAGCGGCCGACTGGGCAAAGTCGCCGCGGGGAGCGCAACGCGCGGGCCGGAGGCGCGTTAGAGGGGGATAGGGGCCACAGGTACATGACACCGGCCCCGTTCGGTCCGTACCTCCCTGGAGTCCCACCATGTCGCTCCGCCGTCTCGTCGCCACCGCCGTCGCCCTGCTCCCGGCCGCCCTGCTCACCCTCCCCACAGCCGCCACAGCAGCCACGGCCGCCACCACCGCCTCGGCCCCCGCCGTCTCGGCCCCCGCCGCCTCCGCCGCCTCCGCAGTCTCGGCCGTCTCCGCCGTCGCCCGCGGGCCCCTCCGCCCGCTGCCCGTGCCCGCCCCCGCCCACGACGACCACCTCACCGTCACGGTCACCGGCACCAACGGCTCCGACGGCACGTACGAGCTCTACTGCCACCCCGCCGGCGGCACCCACCCGCACGCGAAGGCCGCCTGCGACCAGCTCGACGGGGCGACCGAGTGGGGCAAGGACACCTTCGCGCCCGTGCCGACCAACAGGATGTGCACGCAGATCTACGGCGGGCCGGAGCAGGCGCACGTGTCCGGCAGTTGGGCCGGGCGGCCCGTGAGCGCCGACTTCAAGCGGTCCAACGGGTGCGAGACCGCGCGCTGGAACAAGTTCTCCAGCGTGTTCCCCACGCAGCAGGGCTGACGGCCCGGCCGGACGGCCGGCGGGCGCCCGTTGCCGCGGGCGCCCGGCCCTCCCGCGCCACGCCCGTATCCGCCGCCGCACCCCGTCATCCCCCGACGCGCCCGCATCCACAGCCCGTAGACTTCCTGTCAGTGACACGGCGCGGGGCCGACGGCAGGATGGGGCCCGGGGGCGCCGGCGAAGTGCGGTAACCAGGGAGGAACGTCCGTCGTGAGCAGCAGGCCATCCCGAGGCGCTGCTCGCCTCGCAGCCATACTCGACGCCCTCCCCGACGCGCTGCTGCTCGTCAACTGCAACGGCACGGTCGTCAACGCCAACCACATCGCGCTGGAGACCTTCGAGGTCCCCGGCACCGGGCTGGTCGGCCGCGGACTCCTCGACCTGCTCCCCGACTTCGACTCCCGCCGCATCCCCGGCTCGATGCGGCGCGTGGACGAGCAAGGGAGCGAGGACGGGCGTACGAAGCCCACCCGGATGGTCGCGCGGCGTACGGACGGCACGACGTTCCCGGTCGAGGTGACCAGCGCGAATCTGGAGGACGGCCGGACCCCGTACGCCGACCACCACCCCTACACCGGCGACGAGCTGCTGATGCTCGTCGTACGCGACCTCACCGGCACCCTCGACACCGAGGCCGAACTCGCCCGCCAGCAGCGCCAGACGGAGATGATCCTGCGCGCCGCCGCGGAGGGCGTGGTGGGCGTGGACACGGCGGGCAAGGTCGTCCTCGTGAACCCCTCCGCCGCCCAGATACTCGGCTACCGCGCCAGCGACCTCGGCGGCCGGGAGCTGCACACCCTCATCCAGCACTCGCGCGCGGACGGGTCCCCCTTCCCGTACGAGGAGTCGGCGATCGCCGACACGCTGCGTTCCGGGCGCAAGCACCGGGTGCGCGCGCAGGTGCTGTGGGCGAAGGACGGCCGGTCGGTGCCGGTCGACCTGACGACCGCGCCCGTACGGGACGGGGACCAGCTCGTCGGCGCGGTGATGACGTTCACGGACCGGCGCGCGTACGACACGCTCGCCGAGCGCCACGCCCAGCTGCTGGCCGTCCTGGACGAGTCGCTGCGCGGGCCGCTGGAGCAACTCCGCGCCGAGCTGGGCACGCTGGCCGCCGACCCGGCCGGGCAGCTGTGGCCCGAGGCCAACCAGGTACTGCACCATCTGACCGCCGGTTACGCCCGGATGACCACGCTCGTCGACAACGTCCTCAGCTTCCAGCGGCTCGACTCGGGCGCCGAGCGGCTGGAGCGCGAGAAGGTCTCCCTCGACACGGTCGTGACGGCCGGCGTCGAGGGCGCGATCGAGCTGATCGGGCCGGGGCGCGCGCAGTTCGCCGTGCACGCCCCGCCGATAGACGCCGAGGTCGACGCGGAGCGGCTGGCGCAGGCGCTGGCCCACCTGATCGCGGACGTCGCGGGCGTCGACTCCACTGGCAATTCGCCGTCGCACGTGCCCGGAGGCGCGGGTTCCGGGGCCGCCGACTCGACGATCGTGGTCGCGGCGGCGCAGCGCGGCGAGGTCGTACGGATCGAGGTGCGCGGCCCGTATCCGGGCGGCGACCCGGTGCACGGGCCGATCGTGCGCGGCATCGTGCGCCGCCACGGCGGCGTGCTCCAGACGCACGAGGTGCCGGGCGCGGCGGGCGGCAGCGCGTACGTGCTGGAGGTGCCGATCTCCGCGAAGGGCGGCCCGGTGCCCGCCGGGTCCGAGCGCCTGGCGGACCGGGAGAACGCGACCACGGTGATGCCGGTGCCCGCACAGCGGGCGCGGGGGACCGAGGCGCGCAGTGGGGCGGATGGCGGCGCCTCGGAGGCCGAGGGGGGCGTGCAGCCGCCGCGCGCGCCCCAGGGACACGATGAACAGCAGTCCCAGGGCAGCGGGCGGCGTGGCCGCAGGGGCCCCGAGGCCGGCGGCGACGGGAACGACCCCGGCGGCCCGGACGACGCTCCCGGCGGCGGTGGCCGGCGTCGGCCGATCGGTCCGCAGCGCCCCGGCGGCGGCGCGGGGCAGCAGCCCGGCCGACAGCAGCCCGACGGCGCGGCCGGCGGAAGCGGCAATGGCGGCGGGATCGGAAACGGCGGCGGGAACGGGAACGGCCGCGGGAACGGGAACAGCGGCGGCAACGGGGAGGGTGGCGCGGGCGGTCCGATGCCGCCGCACGCCCAGCACGGGGAGCGTCCCGAACACCTCGTCGGCGGCCACCTCGCGGTCGAGGCCGGGCAGCGGCACGGGGCCCGTACGGACCCGGGCGGCGACGCGAACGGCGACGCGGGCAGCGACGCGGGCGGCAAGGCCATCGCGCGTACGACCGGTGGCGGAGCACACGGAGCACACGGAGCACACGGAGCGAATGGTTCCGGGCAGCAGGCCGGGGGCGGGCAGCCGTACCGTCCGCAGCGGCCCGGCAGCAGCGACCCGGCGTACGGGCCCGGACCGCAGGGCGGGCCCGGCGGGCAGGGTTACGGGCCGCAGGGACCAGGGCCGGGGCCGGGAGCCGGTCACGTGCAGCCGCCGGCTCAGCCGCAGGTGCAGGACCAGGCACAGCCGCAGCCGACCGGGCGGCGGCGGGCGCGGCGCAGCCCGCAGGAGGAGCAGCTCGGCGCGGGCGACGCCGAAGCGCAACCGCACGGACGGCCCAACCGGCACGGCCGGGGCGGGGGCTTCGATCCGTCGGCGGCCGGGGCGGCGGACGGCCCCACCGGTCACGGCCCCACCGGTCACGGCGCGCCCGGCGAGGGCGAGTACCCGCAGCCGACCGGCCGCCGCGCCCGCCGGGACGCGGCGCAGCAGGCACAGCAGGGGCAGGAGTCGCAGTCGCAGCAGGGGCAGCCCGGCGGGCGGGCCGTCTTCGCGCTGCCGCCCGCCGAGGCCGACCGCACTCCGCAGTCGGAGCTCCCCAGCGCCCTCGGGCCGACGCCGCCCGGCGGCCTCGCCCAGTACGACGCCGCCGACCAGTACGGGCCTGGGCCGGGCGGCCAGCCGGGTGCCGCGGGCCCGTACGGTCCCGAGCAGTACGACGCGGACCGGCAGCAGACGCCGTCCCAGCCCACGGGGCGGCGCGCCCGGCGTGCGCTGGCCGAGGCGTCCGAGCGGGCGGTTCCGGGGCAGGGCGAGAGCGAACCGGCTGCCCCGCGCGGCCCGTTCGCGCTGCCGCCGGCGGCAGCCGACCGCGCCCCGCAGCAGTTCCCGGAGGCGCAGCAGTTCCCGGCGGCGCATCCGGGGCAGGGCGGCCCGTACCCGGGCGGCGCGCTGCCGCAGGCGCGCTCGGCCGAGGACGAGGCCGGGACCGGAGCCGGGGCCGGGGCCGGAGCGCGCTCCGGGGGCGGTGAGGCGTCGGCCGCCATGGCCGGTGCGCCCGGCGCTCCGGGCGCGCAGGGCGGCCAGGGCCCGTGGGGCGCGGGCGGCGGCGAGCAGCCTTCGGGCCGGAGGCGGGCGCGGCGGCCGTTGGCCGAGGAACCGCAGGGCGACCGCGGCGACCGCGGCGATCAGGGCGAACGGAACGGCCACGGCCCGGACGCCGACGCGCCCTCGCTGCCCCGCCAGATGCACCCGCACCAGCCTCATCAGCCGCAACCACAGTCGCAATCGCAATCGCAGCCCCAGTCGCAACCGCAGCCACAGCCGCTGAGCGCCGAGGCCGCCTCCGACCACCACGCCCCCGGCCAGGGCCAGGGCCAGGGCCAGCAGCGCTCGATCAGCGTACGTACGCTCGGCCAGGGCACGCCGTTCGCGCGGCCGATGGACGGCGGGCAGCGGCAGCAGCCCGCGCAGGCCCCGACCCCCGCGGGCGGCACGTCCACCGGTTCGGGTTCGGGCCGCCGGCGCAAGCTCGGCACGCCGCCGGACACGGCCGACCGCGGCGTACCCGGTGCGGAGCCCACGGGCCCGCAGGGGCAACCCCACGGCCACACCCCGCCACAACCGCAACCTCAGCCCCAGGCTCATCCCCAGCAGCCGCATCAGCAGGCTCCTCAGCAGCCGCACCTCATGCACGCCCCCTCCGAAGGCCGCGCCTACGCCATCGGAGCGCCGGACGAGGGCGCGGCCGAGGGCCCCGAACCGCTGGACGGCCCGAACGGCGCCGTCGAGGTCCACGACGAGCAACCCCCGCCGATGGACGACGAGTTGCCGCCCGAGCCGCTGGACAACCCGCGCCGGCTGCTCGTATGGCCGGCCCCCGACGTCACGACGCAGCAGGCGCTGAGCGACCGCGGCTACCGGCCCGTCATCGTGCACTCCCGCGAGGAGGTGGACGCGCAGATCGCCGCCTACCCGGCGGCGCTGTTCGTGGACCCGCTGACCGGGCCGATCACCCGCAAGGCACTCCAGTCGCTGCGTCAGGCGGCGGTGGCCGCCGAGGTTCCAGTGCTGGTCACGGCCGGTCTGGGGCAGGCGACGCGGGAGGCCGCGTACGGCGCCGACCCGGCCGTGCTCCTGAAGGCGCTGGCCCCGCGCGACAGCGAGCAGCACCCGCCCCGCGTCCTGCTGATCGAGGAGCAGGAGCCGATCGCGGAGGCGCTGACGGGCACGCTGGAGCGGCGCGGCATGCAGGTGGGGCGCGCGGCGACGGACGCCGACGCGGTGGCGCTCGCGGCGCGCATGCGGCCGAACCTGGTGGTCATGGACCTGTTGCAGGTGCGCCGCCGACGCGCCGGGATCGTCGACTGGCTGCGCGGCAACGGCCTGCTCAACCGCACCCCCCTCGTCGTGTACACCTCCGCCGACCTCGACCCGGCCCAGTTGCCGAGGCTCGTGTCGGGCGAGACGGTGCTCTTCCTCGCGGAGCGCTCGACGAGCGCGGAGGTGCAGGGGCGGATCGTGGATCTGCTGGCGAAGATCGGCAACAACTGACGGAGCCCGGCCGGGCCGCCGCCGCGGGGCAGCCGCTGACGGCTGCTAGCCTCCGCCCCCGTGAACGACAGCTCGAACAGCGACGCGCATGACGTGAATGACGCATGTGACGCGTATGACGTGAATGACGTGTATGTGGGCAACGCGGGCAAGGACGCGGCGCTGGACCGGGGGTGGCTGCTCGGCCACTTCAAGGACGCCGACGACCCGCGGCACAGCGAGTCCGTAGAGATCAAGTGGGGCGTCCACCCGCGGGGCGACGAGCGGGCGCGCTGGGTACGCGGCGAGGAGCGTACGGCCCTGCTGGTTCTCGTCAGGGGCCGCTTCCGCGTGGAACTCCCTGGTCGAAGCGTTCTCCTGGCGGAGGAGGGGGACTACGTGGTGTGGGGGCGCGGGGTCGACCACTCCTGGTTCGCGGAGGAGGAGTCGGTGGTGCTGACGGTGCGCTGGCCGTCCGTACCGGGGTATGGGGCAGAGACGGAGACAACGGCGGAGTCGGAAACAGCGGCGGAGTCGGAAACAGCGGCGGAGGCAGAGGCGGTACGGGCGCGGCGGCGGGCCGAGAGCCTGTCCGGGGAGGCGTGACGCGACCACAGCCGGACAGGCTCACTGAGCCCTGAGCCCTGAGCCCTGGCTACGAGTCCAGCTCCGTGACCGGCAGTTCCCCCGCCGCGTGCTGCCGCCGGATCACCTTCTTGTCGAACTTCCCCACCGACGTCTTCGGCACCGCCTCCACCCGCACCCAGCGCTCAGGGAGCTGCCAGCGGGCGACGGACTCGGCGAGGAAATCGCGCAGTTCGGAGAATTCGGCCGTGGCGCCTTCCTTGAAGACGACGGTGGCCAGGGGCCGTTCGCCCCACTTCTCGTCCGGAACGGCGACGACGGCGGCCTCGGCGATGGCGGGGTGAGCCATGATCCGGTTCTCCAGCTCGACGGAGGAGATCCACTCGCCGCCGGACTTGATGACGTCCT
Organism: Streptomyces sp. NPDC050617; assembly: GCF_040654795.1. Lineage (NCBI taxonomy): Bacteria > Bacillati > Actinomycetota > Actinomycetes > Kitasatosporales > Streptomycetaceae > Streptomyces > Streptomyces sp. NPDC050617. The sequence goes on from NZ_JBFAIS010000002.1 coordinate 203,550, forward strand.
TGGCGCGGTCGGTGAGGGTCAGATAGCCGTCCGGGGTGATCGTGCCGACGTCGCCCGTACGGAGCCAGCCGTCGGGGCTGAACTTGTCGTCGGGCCGGAAGGGCTCGCCGCCGGCGCCGCCGTAGTAGGCGCCCGCGATCCACGGCCCGCGCACCTCCAGCTCGCCGGCGGACTCGCCGTCCCAGGGCAGGAACCCGCCGTCGGGCCCGGCCAGCCGCGCCTCGACGGGGGCGGGCAGGCGGCCGGCGGTGACGCGGTACGGCCATGCCTCCTCGGCGGTGACGCCATGCGGCGGGAAGGCGACGGAGCCGAGCGGGGAGGTCTCCGTCATGCCCCACGCCTGCACGACGGTCAGCCCGTGGCGCTCCTCGAAGGCCCGCATCAGCGACGGCGGACACGCCGAACCGCCGCTGACCAGGGTCTTCAGGCTGGATACGTCGCGCGGCCGGGCGTCCAGCTCGGCGAGCAGCCCCTGCCAGATGGTGGGCACACCGGCGGTGAAGGTCGGCCGTTCGGCCTCGATCATCTCGGCGAGCGGCGCGGGCTGCAGAAAGCGGTCGGGCATCAGCATCGACGCGCCGGCCATGAAGGCGGCGTGCGGCAGCCCCCAGGCGTTTACGTGAAACATCGGCACGACCGGCAGGCAGACGGCGGCGGGGCTCAGCCCGAACGCGTCGGCGCCGTTGACCTGGAGGGAGTGCAGATACACGGAGCGGTGGCTGTAGACGACGCCCTTGGGCTCGCCGGTGGTGCCGGAGGTGTAGCAGAGGGCGGCGGCCTGCCGTTCGTCGAGGTCGGGCCAGTCGTACGTGGTCGGGCGGCCGGCGATCAGCTGCTCGTACTCGTGCACGGTGGCGGCGGCGCCGTCCAGCACGGAACGGTCGCCGGGGCCGCTCACGACCACGTGCCGTACGGCCGGCAGCCGCGGCAGCGCCGCGGCGAGCATCGGCAGGAGGCTGCCGTCCACGAGGATGACGGGGTCCGCGGCATGGTTCGCGATCCACACCAGCTGTTCCGGGGGCAGCCGCAGATTGAGGGTGTGGAGCACGGCGCCCATGGAGGGGATGGCGAGGTACGCCTCCAGATGCTCGCAGTTGTTCCACATGAGCGTGCCGACAACGTCCGACTCACGTACTCCGAGTTCGTCGCGAAGCGCGTGTGCGAGTTGGGCGGCGCGGTTGCCAATCTCGGCAAAGCTACGGCGCTGCGGTTCAGCCTCACCGGTCCATGTGGTGACCTGAGATGAACCATGGATCTGTCGGCCGTGCTCCAGAATCCGCGAGATCAACAGCGGTACATCTTGCATTGTGCCGTACACCGGTGGGCCTCCCCATGAGTTACGCGGCGGTAGCGCTTGGCCGCGATTCTCGGGGCATACCACGCGGTATGTCACTACCTCGGGGGAATCTGTGCCCATGTGTCGGGACGTGTCCACAGTTCAGCTGCGAGCCACAGTCCAGCCGTCACGGTGCCGAACGGTCCTGGGCAGATGTGGGCAGGCTTCCATGGATCAGGTTCCCACAGGGCGTGTACCTGCACCTCGACACCCTCGGCACCAGGGATCGGCTCGCCGTTCTCGTCCTTGCGCCGCAACTACGAACCTGTTCTCTGCGATCCTGCTCGGCGAGGAAGTCGATGGCCGACTGTACGTCGCCGCCGGGTGGCGGCACGACTCTCGCGCAGGCACCGCAGCATGACCGACGCCCAGCACAGCACCGCCGTACGCCAGTGGCCTGCCGACCTCGGTGTCGTCCCCGAATGGACGTTCATTGATCCGAGCGCGGCCAGCTTCTCAACCCAGCTGTGGCAGGACGGACACCCCGGCCTTGTGTGTGCCTCGAACGAAGTCGCCGACGGGATACGCAGTGTGTCGAGCCTGCTCGTGGCCGATCGCCTACGCGTACATGTGTCGTGCGAGGGACTGCTCGGGGAACTGCCCGGCTACAGCTGGGACCCCAAAGCCACCGAACGCGGCGAGGACGCCCCGCGGGGGGGGGTAGACGACCACTCAGCCGACGCAGTGCGCTATGCCATCCACTCGACAGCGCACAAGTGGCGGCCCCTGCTCATGACGGCCCCGGTTCAGGGGCGCTTCATGTAGGAATTGCTCAGGCCGATTCCTGCCAAGCAGAACGGAACCGCGGCAGACCAAAAGCCGCCATCATCGCGGGCCCACAACACACCTCCGACCAACGACACGAACAACACCAGCGAATAGAACCAGCGATAACGCCGAGTTGAACGTCGTTCCTTGTCTTCCTGAGCTGCGCTATACGCCCGCGCCGCGTCCTCCGCAGCCCACTCGGCCCGCGTCCTGGATCGCGCTTCCGCTTCGTAGGCGGCCTGGTCAGCGCTTGTAGATGAAGAGTTGAAAACCACGTCACCGTGGACACTCCCCGCCTGCACAACAGGCCCCTCAACGTTGCCACTCAACTCGTTGCGCACATCCCACCGTTCACTCATGGGACGCAAGATACGCCCGGTGCTTAAGTGATCACCACGGAGGAATCATGTCCCTGTCCGAGAACGGCGCCCCCGTGGCCCCCGCCGCGCCTCTCCGTGCCATACCGCGCGATGAAGATCAACGACGCTTGGTACAGCGGAAGCCACGAGCGGCTTGCCAAGGTCTACCGCCACCGGACGCAACGCCGCGATGACGACCGGCGCGGCCTGTGGGCGCGACACCACCAGCCCACCCGGGCAAGCCCGACGGCCGGTTGCACGTCCACCTCGCTGGCGACATCGCGAGTGCTTCGGCCTCGCTCGTCTTCTCCGAACCGCTCGCCCTGGCCGTGAACGACACGGCTACCCAAGCCCGCCTCGACGACCTCGCCGAGGCCAGCGGGTCGACGAATACGCTGCTGGAGGCCGCTGAGGTCTGCGCCGCTCTGGGCGGTGCGTACCTGCTCTGCACGTGGGATACCGAGTTGGTCGACCGACCGCTCCTCACCGTGATGCAGCCCGACCGCGCCGCGCCCGAGTTCGCGCACGGCATCCTTCGCGCCGTGACGTTCTGGCGCGAGCTGCACGGCAGCGACACTTCGACCGTGTGGCGCCACCTGGAGCGGCACGAGCGCGGATACATCCTGCACGCTCTCTACCAAGGCACGTCCGACTCGCTCGGTCGCCGCGTGCCGCTCACCGAGCACACCGACACGGCCGGCCTCGCCGACTCACTCGGCACCGAGGGCGATGCCATCGCGACGGGCATCGACGCGCTGACCGCGGTCTACGTGCCCAACCTGCCGAGCCGACTGCACCGCGGCAGTCCGTTCGGGCGCAGCGACTACGACGAACCGATCTACGACCTCATGGATTCGCTCGATGAGACGTGGACGTCGTGGATGCGCGACATCCGCCTCGCGCGGGCCCGACTGATCGTGCCGGATACGTACCTGCGCGACCACGGCCCCGGCCGCGGCGCGAGCTTCGACGACGACCGGGAAATCTGGCAGGGCCTCACCATCCCGCCCACCGAGCAGGGCGCCGGTATCACCCTGTCGCAGTTCGCCATCCGGGTCGCCGAGCACGAGAGCACCAGCGACCGGATCATGCGGCAAGCCGTACAGTCCGCCGGCTACGCCGCCGCCACATTCGGCATGGAGGACACCGGTGCAATCACCGCCACCGAGGTCAAGGCGCGGCAGCGCAAGAGCATGACCACCCGCAAGCAGAAGATTGGCTACTGGGCCCCCGAACTCGCCCAGATCTTGCACGTACAGCTCATGCTCGACCGGGTCCTGTTCTCGCGCGGCATCGTGCCGGAGCGGCCTCGTGTCACCTTCGGGGACGCGGTGAGCGACGACCCGACCAGCGTCGCGCAAACCCTGTCGCTGCTCACCCAGGCCCAGGCCGCGAGCGTCGACACCGGCGTACGCATCCTGCACCCGGACTGGCCCGACGACCGCGTGCAAGCTGAGGTCGACCGCATCCTCGTTGAGACCGGGCAAGCCGTGCCCGACCCGATGCAGGCCGGCGCCGCCGTCTGACCCCAACTGCTATCGGCTACGGCGTCCAAGCGTGGGCAACCCGCCGGATACCGTACGTACGCTCTGTGACGGGAAGCGCTCTTCGAATCCAAAGGACGCTGTTGCCCCTCCCAACATGTGCAGACGTTTCCGCATGACAATCGCCCGCGCTTCTTTGTATGCCTCCGCCCAACGTTGGTGAAACTGACAGTTCGCGGGCACCCTTCCTGTAACTCGTTGCCCCGGTCCTCTGACGAACGACACTTGCCCATCGCGGATGTACACGACAACCCTCTGCTTCGCGCGCACCGTACTCGGCACGTAGCGCAGAACATCGAGGTCCAAAGAGAACTCCAGATCCAATCTACGCCCGTCCGCTGGGTTGAAGTTGATGCTCTGCTTGCCGTCCTCCCGGCGCATGAGCCAACAGGGGATCGAGGGGGCTAGGCTTCTTCGGCGCTTCATGGATCAAGCCTGGGCAAGGGGCCAACTCCCGCCAAGATCTAAGTTGGCCACACCATGAAGGGGTGAACTATCCCTATTCATCCTGGAATGGTGGAGGATCTGTCGGCCGGAGTACTTGATCTGTACTCCGATGCCGAGGAACGCCTGCTCAGCATCGTGGCACGTCAGCTCGCCGCCGGGTACGACGCGGCAGGGTGGGCCACGGCCAAGCTCGCCGATGTGCAGGCGCTTCGCCGCGGCGCGCAAGGGGTCGTCGACGAACTCGCCAAGGCGACCCGGCTCGACGTGTTCGACGTGATCGCCGAGGCGTACAGCGTCGGGGTCCGGTCCGGACTCGCCGAGCTGGGCGCACTGCACGACGCCGACGCGCGCCGGATCGCCGAAACCACGCCGAACACGCGCGCAGTTGACCGTCTTGCGCACGAGACGATCGACCGCGTCACCGCCACGCACCGCGGCATTCTCCGCGGCGTCGAGGACGGATACCGACAGGTGGTCGCCGAAGTGTCCGCCACGCCGCTGCTCGGCGTCGACACCCGCCGCCAGGCAACGCAGACCGCCATGGAGCGGTTTGCCGACCGCGGACTCCGCTCGTTCGTCGACCGCTCCGACCGCGCCTGGTCAATGACGTCGTACGCCGTGATGGCTGTACGTACCGGCATCGGCCGGGCTGCGGTCGAGGCGCACGGCGACCGGCTGCGCGCCGCCGTCGTCGACCTGGTCATCGTCTCCAACGCCCCGCACGAATGCCCGTTGTGCAAGCCGTTCGAGAGCAAGGTGCTGTCCCTCGACGGGCCCGGCGGCGCCCGTACGGTCGAGGTCGAGGACGGCCGCACGGTGCGCGTGGACATCGTCGCCTCGCTCGACGAGGCGCGGGCCCGCGGGTTGCAGCACCCCAATTGCCGGCACAGCCTCTCGGCGTACCCGCCGGGCGTCACCCGCGCCCCCGTCGAACACTCGACGGACCCGGACGGGTACAAGGCCAGCCAGCGTCAGCGCGCGATCGAGCGCGGCATACGCAAGTGGAAGAACCGCGCCGCCGCCTCGACCACGCCCGAGGGCAAGGTGCGCGCCTGGCAGAAGAAGCAGCGCGACCACCTCGCCGACCACCCCGAACTCATCCGACGGCGCGAGCGCGAGCAGCTCGGCGCGGGCAACCTCCCCTCGACCGCACCGCGCCCGCCGCACGATGTCGTCGAGGCTGCGCGCGTGCGCTCCGGCGACGCGCGCACCCTGCCCGAGATGAGCGACGAGCAGCTCGGCGCAGCAATGCGCCCCGGTGTGCTCGGTGAGCGCGACCGCGGCCGGATCGCGGCCGAGGCTGACCGGCGCGGCCTCGACGACCTGCTCGCCCGCATCCGCCCCGGCGGCCGACTCAGCAAGGATCTGGCGCAGTTCAGCGACGACGAGCTCGCCCGCGTGTACGCGCACCTGCCCGACGGCGACACGTTGCGCGTCATGGCCGAGATGGACCGGCGCGACCTCGACGCCGCCATGCCCGGCGCCCGCCGGGACCTGATCGGCCTGTCCGAGCAGCAGCTCGCCGCGCGGGCCCGGCACGCCGACGGAGGCGAACTCGCCGCCCTCGCGGCCGAGGCCGACCGGTGCCAGCTCCTCGCCGAGGTGTTCCCCGGCGGACGCTTCGCCGCCGACCTGTCCCACCTCGGCGACGACATCCTCGGCTGGGCCATCCGCTACGGCACCGAGCACGATGTCGAGCGGATCGCCGACGAGCTCGACCGCCGGTACCCGCCCGCCCCGCCGCCCACCGCGGCCGGCGCGCACACCGTCGAGGGACAGCTCGCCGACCGGGCCACCCTCGACGAACAGCTCACCCCGGCCGCCGCCCCCGACGAGTGGGAGCACCTGGCTCTCGACGATCCGTACGCCAGCATGAGCGCCACCGAGCGATGGATCGCCGAGCGCGAACACGCCGCCGCATCTCAGCGCACCGCCTACACCCACGAGCAGGTCCGCGAGATGTACCACGAGCACATCTACGCACAGTGGTTACAGGCCGAGACCGAGCTGCGTGGCCACCTGCTCACCAGGGAGGCCGAGGCCGCGGGCGTCGACCCGCGCACCCTGTTAACCGGCCCGTTGCACGTCGCCTACGCGCGCGCCTCCGAAGACCTCAAACGCTGGTGGGCCGATCAACCCACGCACCACCCTTGCCGAGTACACCGAGCAGCTCACCGGCGTGCGCAACGATGCAGCAGATACCGCCCGCAAGAGCCGCAACGACCGGCATAACCGACTCTGAGAGGCCAGCCGTGGGGACCCGAGGCGATCTCGTCCGCGCGATCAATGCCGGCGCCGCAGCCGGCCGCGACCGCCAGCCTGTCACTGTCTGCCCGTACCCGCCGGGTGACCTACGCCGTAGCGCGTGGGTCCGCGGCTACGCCAAGGCGCGCCCCCTCGACGATGAGGCCGCCGAGTAGTCCCGCCCGATCAGAATAAAGCGCTACCAATTCAAATCGAAAACATCACATAGGGCAGGTAGTGATGTATCGCACGTTTCTAAATTTACTCGTATTACTATTCTGCCCATACGGACCGACTACAACCTCTGACCCCTTGGCAAAGTTTTCGTCGTAACCGTAGAGCCGACGACCACTCTTGTTCACATAAGAACGAACAGGACGCCCTGGACCCAAGTTGATGTCCCGGGTCGCGAGATCGATCTTATTACCGTTCACTCTAGGGCAAAAACGGCCACTACCCCCATCCTCACCAAGCGGGTTTCGGGAATTGAGCTCCCGCGTTTGGGATGGCATGCCGGAATCCGGATAGGCGCAGAACGCGTCCGGGCTACAGCCTGGATCTGTAGTGGGCATACCCTTCTTTTGCTTTACAGGGGTTGACGGAGATGCCAAGGATGTCGGGGGTGTGGGGTCCGACAGGCCCGGCGTATCATCCGTACGACCATCCCGCGGTTTCCCGGACGTCGCTCCATGCGACTTAGGCTCCGCCGAATCGAGAGGCAAGGGGAAAATGTTGATCTCCTGCTGCGAGATCGCCTTATTTCCCGCCCCCTTATCCTTCCCCTTTTCCTTGTCATCTCCGAAAAGGCCCAGGATGAGCGGCGTCGCCAGCCCGATAAACACCCCCACGGCCGCGAACCAAGCCAATTTATTCGACCTGCCCGACTGGCCCTGCGGCGGCTCCCCGTCAAGGGAATTCGGCGACTCTTCGCTCATCTTTGCCCTCTGCTTTACTAGCCATACCATAGGGCACCTAGACGTCGAATCGGTGACAGGGCCCCGCCTGGCTACACCACACTCACCCTAGCCATATCCAGCGAAGATCGCGAACCAAATAGGGACATCAGCAGTCACATTCTCAACACCTTTCCCTCGACTCACAGCCTTTACTTCCGCATAACTGCTATCTGCTATCAGGAAGATCCATGTCTGAATCTATTTCCTCGGCCGATCCTGGTGCGACGTCCGCTGAGATCAAATCTCCGGCCTCGGAAGTCTCCAAACTTCCGTCGCAGCCCGCTCCTTCTTCGACGCCTGAGCTGCATGGTGCTCTGCATCGGGGGGCCTCCCGGTAGCCGGTTACGCGCGAGTAGGTACCGCTGATTCTGGTGCCATACCAGCGGGTATGGCACTACCTCTCGGGAGTGCGGCCCGTCTCCTCCCGGACTGCCGGGTCCCGGCGCGCGCCACTCCGTCGCCCGGCACGCACCGCTCAGCACCTACCCCTAGCCGCCCAGCACCCGCCCCCCATCCGCCCCACCCGGCCGCAGGCGTCACCGGCACAGGGCCGTCTCCACCACGCTCTGGACGTTCGCGGGGCCGCGCTCGGTCGGCGGGCCGTCGGCCGTCGTGGCGACCGCGGCCGCGCGGCCGGCGTCCGTGGCGCCCGCCAGCGTGTGGTAGCCGGGGATGTCGCCGCCGTGGCCCCACATCAGGCCGCCGCAGCTCAGCGGGGTGCTGATCAGGCCGAGCCCGTACCGGGCGCCCGGCCACAGGCCCGGCGCCGGCACGGTGGTGCGCATCTGCGCCAACTGCGCGGGCTTGAGGAGCTTGCCGCCGAGGAGCGAGGAGAAGAAGCGGTTCAAGTCGCTGGGAGTGGTGATCAGTTGGCCGGCGGCCCAGGCCGCGGAGGGGTCCGTCTCCGTGATGTTCTCCAGCTTCGCCCCCGGCTTGGCGGCGAGGTAGCCCTCGGGGTGGGCGCCCCGAATGGTCTCGTCGCCCGCCCCCGGGAAGTAGGTGTGGCGCAGCCCGGCGCGCCGGATGACCCGGTGGTCGATCTCCTCGGCCAGCGGGCGGCCGGTGGTCTTCTCGATGATCAGGCCGGCCACGAGGTAGTTGGTGTTGCTGTACGACCAGCCCTTGCCGGGTTCGAAGTTCGCCTTGTGGGCCAGCGCGAGGTCGAGCATGGAGCGCGGCTGTACGTACAGGTGCCGGCCCTTGCCGTTCGGGGCCTCCATGAACTGGGTGTAGTCCGGCAGCCCGCTGGTGTGCTGCAACAGCTGGCGCACCGTGATGCGGCGGCCGTCGATGCCCTCGCCCCGTACGAGCTTCGGCAGGTACTTCTCGACCGGCGCCGACAGGTCGATCTTTCCCTCCCCGACCAGTTGCAGTACCACCGTGGCGGTGAACGGCTTGGTGTTGCTCCCCGCCCGTACCCGCCCGTCCACCGGCGCCTTCGCCCCGGTCCGCAGGTCCGCGACGCCCGCCGCGTAGTCGTGCGTACGGCCGTCCCGCCCGACCGTGGCGGCCAGGGCGGCGGGGTAGCCGTCCTCGTGCACCAGCCGGTCCAGGCCCTGCCGCACCCCGTCCCCCGGGCCGCGCGACTGCGCGCTCGCCACGGTCAGCGTGGTGCCCACGGCCAGCCCGGCTGCCACTACGGCCGCCAGCGCGCCCCTCTTCCGCCGCCTGGTCCACCACGACGTCGCGCGGACGCCGCCGGGCCGGGACCGCTGGGAGGTGGGTGAACTGTCGGTCATGGGGGCTCTCCTGGAAGGGATGGGGGACGTGCGGCGACGGGCCGCTGGGCCGGTGCGTCCAGCCTCCCGCCGCCACACCCGCCCGGACCATCCCCCCAGCCCGTCCATTCAGGGTGTACGTAGCCCCCTGCCGCACGGGCGTCCCGGACGTACCCGATGTACCCGACGTACCCACCGCACGTAACGCCCCTCGCGTCACATGCGTATCGCCAGCGTCACCACCGCACCCACACCCGCACTCACACCCGCATCCGCATCCGCATCCGCACCATTGCCCGTCGCATTCGCCGCGCTCACCACATCCGCCCCCTGGGCCCCTCCGGCTCCGCCGACCCCACCGGCCCCGCTCCCTATCACCAGCCGGTCGGTCACCATCCGCGCCAGCCACAGCCCCCGGCCCGTATGCGCGCCGTCGAGCCCCGGAAGGATTTCGGGGATGACGGACTCCGGGAAGCCGGGGCCGTCGTCGGCGATGCGGCACTCCAGCTCGCCGCGGCAGCGCCGCAGCGTCAGGCAGCCGCGGCCGCCGCCGTGCTCGACCGCGTTGGAGGCGATCTCGTTGACGGCCAGGACGAACTCGCCCCAGCGCGGTTCCGTGAGCCCCGCCCACGCCGCGCACTCGCCCACGGCCACCCGCAGGCCCGGCAGGTCCTCGCCGGTGAAGACGCACTCCAACAGCCACTCCTCGGCCCCGTCGCCGCCGGAGAGATCGTAAGGATCGGACCTCATGGCTGCCTCCCTTGAGCCGACCCCTCGCCCGGCCCTTCGGCCGCACCCCGCATCCGCCCGTCCGTCACCGGGCCCACCACCGGCACCCCCGCCCGCTTCTCCGCCTCGTCCAACACCTCCGCCAGCACCAGCCCGCGCAGGGAATCCGCGCCGAGCCTGCGCAGCGTACGAGCCTGAAAGGCATCGCACCGCACCTCCGTCCGCCTCCCTTCGACGGCCCCTCCCGCCGCGAGCAGCAGGTCGGCGGCGCATCCCACGCTGAGGAAGTGCAGATCCGTGAGGTCCACGACCAGCCGGCCGGCGGCCGGCGTACGCGCCATCGCCGCCTTCAGCGCGGCCGTGAACGCCGCGCGCGTCGCCAGATCCGCGTCCCCGGCCAGCCGCGCCACGCCGCCGGCGTACTCCGTGTGCAGCGATCCGAGGCGTTCCAGCAGGTTTCTGGGGTGCGCCCCGGCCATCGCGTCCAGCACCTCCCTGCTGAACACCCGGCGGTCGTACGCGCAGATCTCGCTGTACGGGGCGGTGTCGAACAGATGGTCCGCGTGCGTCTCGCGGTAGATCATCGTCTCGATGTCCGCGCCGAGGTCCGCCACCCAGTGCATGTCGATGTACGCACGAAACCCCTGGTAGCCGTCGCGTACAGCTCGCTCGGTCTCTCTCGTGATGCCCTCCCACTGGCGCTCCGGCGTGAACGTCCGGTGCGGGAGGATCAGCGACCGCATGCTGCTGAGCACGAGCTGGCCCCTCCTCCGCGCCGCCGCCGCGGCCGGGCCCCAGGAGTCCAGGCGGTCGAGGACCTCGCTATCGGGCACTCCGGGCGCCGGGAAGAGCATCACCCTCTCGCCCCGCGTCAGCCCCGTCCGTGCGAACGCGGCCAGCACGCCCCACGCGGTCTCGTCGTCCTCGTAGCTCACGAAGGCGTGGTCCCCGGGCCGCATCCGCTGCACGGGGATCACGCCGGTGCTTTCCGTGTCCCAGGCAGCCATCCGCCTTCGCCCTCTTCCGTAGGTGGCGCCGTCCGGCGGCCGATTACGCGGAGGTTACTCAGTGGGAATGGGATGACAGGCCGATGACCTCAAGAGCGCCTACAACTGTCCTGAAGCGGGTCGGAAGGCACCGGGAACGGTCCGTGTCTGTTCGTTATCGGTCGCCGAGCACCGCAAAATGCTCGGACCGTCGGCCGCAGCCCCGCCACTCACCCGCAGCCCCGGACGTCACGCCGCCTTCACCGGCTCCGGACGTCACGCCGCCTACACCAGCTCCCGACGTCACGCCGCCTACACCGACTCCGGGCGTCACGCCGCCTTCACCAGCTCCGGGTCCTCCCGCAGCTTCCCCAGCGCCCGCGACACCGCGCTCTTGACCGTGCCCACGGACACCCCGAGCAGCTCGGCCGTCTGCGCCTCCGTCAGGTCCTCGTAATACCGGAGGACGACCATCGCCCGCTGCCGCTCCGGCAGCTTGCGCACCGCCCGCCACATCGCGTCGCGCAGCACCTGCTGCTCGGCCGGGTCCGGCGCCGGCGCCGTCTCGCGCTCCGGCAGGTCGTCGCAGGAGAACTCGTCGACCCGCCGCTTGCGCCACTGCGAGGTCCGCGTGTTCACCAGGGCCCGCCGGACGTAGCCGTCCAGCGCCCGGTGGTCCTCGATGCGTTCCCAGGCCAGGTAGGTCTTGGCCAGCGCCGTCTGGAGAAGGTCCTCGGCGTCGCACGGGTTCGAGGTCAGCGAGCGGGCGGTGCGCAGCAGCACCGGTCCGCGGGCCCGTACGTACGACGAGAACGACGGGAACACGGCAGTGGATGCGCTCGTGCACACAGGCGTGGTCATGGCTCAACGCTAAAAGCGCACCGGTGCGCGGCGGATCGCCCGAAGGTGCCGAAGAACGATCCCTCTCAGGTCGTACTGGTCGGGGTTTCCCCACCTCCTCCAGGGGGAGAGCGATCAGGGTTCGTCAGGGTGCGCACCCCGAGCCTCCGGGCCCCGACCGCTCCCTCCGCCCGCTGGGCGGCGCCCGCGCCGCGTCACCGGCCCGTACGCCCCCGCCCTCGTCCCCGTCCGGTCCCCTGCCTTGGATGACGCGCGCAAGCCCCCATCGGATGACAGACGGACATCATTCGATGTCCGATACGAGATCCGGTTCGATGTCCTCCGACGCGATCACTTGATGACCGCCACCGGAGCGTCCACCGCGTTCCGGTCGATGCTCATCCGCCGGCCGCCGTGGGTCTCGGTCACGTCCCCCGCGTACTGGTGGATCCTGCGGTGCGGCTGCCAGGCGCCTCTGGCCAGCGACCGCTCCTTGTCGATCGACGGCCCCATGTGCCAGCGGGCGAACCACATCGCGTCGGGAAGGTCGTTCACCCCGGCCCGCCGCGCGGCCTCCAGGTGCCGTACGCCCGTGTCGGCGCTGCTGTAGTAGCCGGGCAGGTACCCGAGGGCGCGGACCGCGTTGCTCCAGCCCCGGATGAACGCGAGGGTCGAGCGGGCGCACCCCTTGTTGTGGAAGTTGTACGCCTCCATGTCCAGGTAGAGCGCGCTGCGCGCCGACATCGCCATCGCCTTTGCCCGGCGCACCGCGTCCCGCCCCTCGGCCTTGCCCTGCGTCCAGGGCCGGGAGCCGATGCGTACGTGCTTCTTGCGGGTGTTCGTGACGCACCGCGACTGCGAGCCGACGTACAGGGGCAGCACCTGCCAGCCCATGGCGCGGGCGCCGCGCACCCAGCCGGGGCCGAGGTACGGCTGGTTCGGGCAGGCCCGGCCGCGGCCCCCGAAGTAGATGCCGACGGCGCCGTACGGGGAGGAGCGCCACGCGCGCATCGTGCTCAGCGACGGGGCGTGGCAGGTGTCGAAGGCCCGGCCCTCGAAGACGGAGGCGCCCGCGGCGCGCGGGTCGCCCGTGGTCGTACGGGCGGGGGACGTCCTGCCCGTGCCCGTACGCTCCGTGCCGGCCCCCCTCTCCTCGTCGTCGGCCCCCGTGCCGATGTCGGCCGCGATGTCCGCGGCATCCGCGTCCGGCTCGGGGTCGGCGTAGGGGTCGTCGGCCGGTGCGCTGCGCACCGCGTGCCCCGCGGCGCCGCCCACCGCCGTGCCCGCGCCCTCCGCCGAGGCGGGCTGCACGCCCACGACTCCGGCGAGCGAGACGACCGTGGCCGTGAGCGCGGCCGCGTACCCGGTGAGGCTCTTCCGCAGCCGCGGCCGGCCCAGCCGGTCCACCCGGTCCACCCGGTCCCGTCGGTTCAGCCAATCCAGCCGGTTCAGCCGATCCAGCCGGTTCAGCCGGCTCTGTGACATCAGTCGGCTCCATGCGATCAGCCGGCTCTGTGAGATCAGTCGGCTCTGTGAGATCAGTCGGTTCATACGCCGAGTGAAAGTGCCGACACACGGTCACCGCGCGCCGAGACGCCGCGCGTTCAGCCGTCTGCCCCGAGAAGCAAGCCGGACGTGGGAACGCCCGTCCCCGCCGTGACCAGTGCGCGCGCCGCCCCCGGCACCTGATTGACCGAGGTGCCGCGGAGCTGGCGCACCGCCTCCGCGATGCCGTTCATGCCGTGCAGATACGCCTCGCCGAGCTGGCCGCCGTGCGTGTTGAGCGGCAGCTCGCCGGCGGCCACGAACTCCGCCCCCTCCCCCGGCCCGCAGAAGCCGAACTCCTCCAGCTGCATCAGCACGAACGGGGCGAAGTGGTCGTAGAGGATGCCCACGTCGATGTCGCCGGGCGCCAGTCCGCTCGTACGCCACAGCTGCCGCGCCACCACCCCCATCTCCGGCAGCCCGGTCAGCTCGTCGCGGTAGAAGCTGGTCATCTGCTCCTGGCCGCGGCCCGCACCCTGGGCGGCGGCGGTGATGACGGCAGGCGGGTTCGGCAGGTCGCGGGCGCGCTCGACGCTGGTCACCACGATCGCCTGGCCGCCGTCCGTCTCCTGGCAGCAGTCCAGCAGCCGCAGCGGTTCGACGATCCAGCGCGAGGCCGCGTGCTCGGCGAGCGTGATCGGTTTGCCGTAGAAGTACGCGGCCGGGTTCCGGGCGGCGTGCCGGCGGTCGACCACGGCGACCTGGCCGAAGACGTCGGGGGACAGCCCGTACGTATGCAGGTACCGCTGAGCGGTCATCGCGACCCAGGAGGCCGGGGTGAGCAGCCCGAACGGCAGCGCCCAGCCGAGCGCCGCGCCCTCCGCCGACGGCTCGCGCCGCTGCACCCCGGAGCCGAAGCGGCGACCGGACCGCTCGTTGAACGCCCGGTAGCTGACGACGACCTCCGCGACGCCCGACGCGATGGCGAGCGCCGCCTGCTGCACGGTCGCGCAGGCCGCGCCGCCGCCGTAGTGCACGCGCGAGAAGAAGGACAGCTCCCCGATGCCGGCGGCCTGCGCCACGGTGATCTCGGGGCTGGTGTCCATGGTGAAGGTGACCATCCCGTCCACGTCGGCCGCCGTCAGCCCGGCGTCCGCCAGGGCCGCCCGTACGGCCTCGGCGGCGAGGGTCAGCTCGCTGCGCCCGGAGTCCTTGGAGAACTCGGTCGCGCCGATACCGACGACAGCCGCCTTTCCGCCGAGCGTGTCGGCCCCGCGCGCGCTCATGCGGCACCCCCGTCGCGGTCACGGACGTCGCCGGAGCCGGGCAGGAGTACGGTCGCGGTGCCGGTGACGTGATGGCCGATCCCGTTCCGGCCGCGCACCGCCACCGACACGGCCTCCCCGGCCACCTCCGTCACCTCGCCGGTCAGCACCATCTCGTCCCCCGGATAGTTCGGCGCGCCGAGCCGGATCGCGACCTTCCGCAGGACGGCGTCCGGCCCGAAGAAGTCGGTGAGATAGCGGCCGACCAGGCCGTTGGTGGTGAGGATGTTCATGAAGATGTCCGGGGAGCCCTTCTCCTTCGCCGCCTCGGCGTCGTGGTGCACGTCCTGGTAGTCGCGGGACGCGATGGCGCCCGCGACGATGAGGGTGCGCGTGATGGGGATGCGCAGCTCGGGCAGCGGATCGCCGGAACGCACCTGCGGCCCCCTCTCTCGGCCCTCTCGGCTCTCTACGCTCCCCCGGCTCTCTCGACTCTCTACGCTCCCCCGGCTCCCCCGGCTCTCCCGGCTGTTCACGCCGCCTCCCGCTCGTCAGTCAGCGACTCGCCCAGTTCGGCGAGGAGTTCGGGGGCCGAGCCCAGATAGGCGTCGAGCTGGCGGCCCCAGAGGAAGTGCCGGTGCACGGGGTGGTCGAGGTCCGCGCCCATGCCGCCGTGCAGATGCTGCCCCGCGTGCACGACGCGCTTCCCCGCTTCCGCCGCCCACCACGCGGCGGTGAGCGCGTGCGTACGGGCGGGGAGGCCCTCGTCGTGGCGCCAGGCCGCTTCGTAGGCGGTCACCCGTATCGCCTCGGTGTCCATATAGGCGTCGGCGGCCCGCAGCATCACACCCTGGTTGGCGGCGAGCGGCCGCCCGAACTGCTCGCGCGCCGTGGTGTATTCGACCGCCCGCGCCAGCGACCCGGCGCACACCCCGGCCTGGAGCCCGGCGAAGGCGGTACGGGCCGCCGCCAGCACGGCCCCGCAGGCGTCCGCGTCGCCGAGCCGCTCGGCGGGGGTCGCGGCCAGGGTCAGCCGCCCGGCCGACCAGGGCGCGGTGAGCTCCACGGGCTCCACGGGCCGCGCCGCGCCCACCTCCGCCAGGAAGCATCCGGTCTCGCCGTCCGGCAGCCGGGCCGGTACGAGCACATGCGTCGCCTCGCGCAGCCAGGGCACGGCGGGGAAGACCCCGGTGAGCCGCCAGCCGCCCTCGGCGTCGCAGGAGGCGTCCCGTATCGCCGTCGCCGTACGCGGCGGGAACGCCCCGGTCGCCACGAGCGTCCCGTCCCGCAGCCCCGGCAGCAGCCGCGCCCGCTGCTCGTCCGTGCCGTGCGCGGCGACCGGCAGCAGCCCGTACGCGCAGGTCGCCGCGTACGGGACCTGCGCCGTCGTCCGCCCCTGCTCCTCCAGCAGCAGAACGAGCCCGAGCAGGCCGACCTCCTCCACGGCGCCCGGCAGCCCGGACGCGCACAGGGTCTTCCACAGCTCGGGGTCGCACCCCGTGCCGGCGGCCTTCAGCCGCTCGTGGGTCGACAGGTCGCCGAAGATCGACGCGGCCAGATCGCGCGCGGCCAGCTGCTCCGGCGTGGGGGTGAAGTCCATGTCAGGCCCCCTTTCCGGGCACGGCCGCGTCGCCGGGACTGTCCGAGGCGCCTTCATCGGAGACGCCCGTCGCCCGGAAGACCGGAAGGGTCAACTCCGCGTCCACCCGCAGGAACTCCAGCTCCACCGGCATCCCGATGCGCACCTTGTCGTACGGCACCCCGGTCACGTTGCTGATCATCCGCACCCCCTCCGCCAGCTCGATCAGCCCGACCGCGTACGGCGGATCGAAGGCCGGGAAGGGCGGGTGATGCATGACGACGTACGAGAACACGGTGCCCGCGCCGGACGCCTCGAACGGCGTCCACCTCGGCGAACCACAGCTCCCGCACCCCGGCAGCCAGGGAAAACGCGGCGTCGCGCAGGCATCGCAGCGCTGGATGAGCAGCTTGCCGTCCGCGACGCCCTCCCAGAACCCGGCGTTGTCGCGGTTGACGACGGGCCGGGGCCGCGGTGCCTGCGCTGCCCCCGCCCCCGCCCCCGTCCCCGTCCCCTTGCCCGGACGCTTCGCCGCCGGGGCGTACTTGAGGATGCGGAAACGGTGGTTCCCCACCGGCTCGCCGTCGACGCGCACGTCCATGCGCGTCGTGACGAAGTACCCCGTGCCCAGCTTGGTCGTCTTGCGCGGCGACACGGACTCGATCGTCGCGTCGAAGGTCACCCGGTCGCCGGGGCGCAGCGGGCGGACGTACTCCTGCTCGCAGTCGGTGGCGACGATCGAGGTGTAACCGGCGTCCTCCAGGAGCGCGAACAGCTCGTCGTACACGCCCGTCCGCCCGGCGTTCCCCGAGAGCCCGCCCATCGTCCAGACCTGCAACATCGTGGCCGGCGCGGTCGCGGGGTAGGCGGAGCTCGTGTCGCCCATCGCCTCGCACCAGTGCCTGATCATGGGCTCGTTGACCGGGTCCTTGCCGACGCCGGAGTTCGCGGCGGCCTGCCCTTCGTAGGCCCGCAGCCGCTCGTACAGCGGGTCCGTCTCTCCCGCGGAAACGGCCCCCGCGGCCGAACCCGAGCCCGTACGCGCCTCCGTACGCACGCCCCCGGCCGCCCCCGCGCTCCCGCCCGAACCCGAGCCCTTACCCGAGCCCGGCCCCGATTTCGCAGCCGTCACCGCTCGCCTCCCCGCCGCCCGCCGCGCGCATCCGCCCCCGAGCCCGCACCCGGCCCCGAGCCCGGCCCCGCTTTCGTACGGTCGGCCGGCCGCCGCTCCCGCCGGGCCGATCCCTTCCGCATGCCGAGCCGCATCATGGCGAGGATTTCGCGCTGCACCTCGCTCACTCCGCCGCCGAAGGTGTTGATCTGCGCGGCGCGGTTCATCCGCTCCAGTTCGCCGTCGGCGCCGGGGCCGCCCCCGCCGCCGAACGCGCCCGGCGACCCGGCCCGTATCAGCCCGGCCTCCCCGACCACCTCCTGGCACATCCGGTACACCTCCACCGTGCTCTCGGTCCCCAGGAACTTCACCCCGCTCGCGTCACCGGGGCTCAGCGTGCCCGCGCCGACGTCGTCGACGAGCCGCCAGTTGAGCAGCCGCGTCGCGGCCAGCCGGGCGTGCGCCTCCGCGAGGCGGGCCCGGACCCAGGGCTCGTCGGCGGGGCGGCGGCCGGTGTCGGGGTCGGTCGTACGGGCGTGGGCGAGGGCCGCCGCGTAGAAGTCCTCGGCCTGCGAACCGATGGCGGCCAGCGCGACGCGCTCGTGGTTGAGCTGGTTGGTGATCAGGCCCCAGCCGGCGTTCTCCTCGCCGACGAGGTTCGCGGCGGGCACCCGGACCGCGTCGTAGTAGGTCGCGGTGGTGGTGAGCCCGCCGACCGTCTCGATGGGGGTCCAGGAGAAGCCGGGGTCGTCGGTCGGCACAAGGATGATGGAGATGCCCTTGTGCTTCGCCGCCTCGGGGTCCGTACGGCAGGCGAGCCAGATCCAGTCCGCGTTCTGGGCGTTGCTGGTGAAGACCTTGGTGCCGTCGATGAGCCAGTCCTCGCCGTCCCGGACGGCCCTGGTCCGCAGCGAGGCGAGGTCGGTGCCCGCGTCCGGCTCGGTGTAGCCGATCGCGAAGACGGTCTCGCCCCGCAGGATGCGCGGCAGGAAGTACTCCTTCTGGCGCGGAGTCCCGTACTTCATCAGGGTCGGGCCGACGGTGTTGAGCGTGACCATCGAGACGGGCGCGCCCGCCCGGTACGCCTCGTCGAAGAAGACGAACTGCTCGTCCGGGCCGCGCCCTTGGCCGCCGTACTCCTTGGGCCAGCCGATGCCGAGCAGGCCGTCGGCGCCGATGCGCCGCAGCAGCCGGCGCTGCTCGGCGGGATCGTCGGGCGGGCCGCCGGAAGGCAGCAGGTCGCGGAAGTACGCGCGGAGTTCGGCGCGCAGCCGCTGCTGGGCGGGGGTGGGGGCGAGGTGCACGGGCGCGGACCTCCGCTGGGCGGGAATCAGGATTTCTGACTGTCCGTCAGATTCCTGACGCCTGTCAAGGTCCGTGCACCGGCGGGCCCCGCCCGCACACAAAACGGCTCCAGTGCACAAAGGCGGTCGCACAAAAAGGCGGCCGCGCGGAAGCACCGGAGTGCCGCCGCGCGACCGTCAGACCTCGACCGCTCTCTCGACTCTCATCGAGTCATCGGCTCACCACAGCTTGGTGAAATTGACGGTGGTGTTGTCCTGGTCGATCGCCGTGAAGGCGGAGCCGTTGACGCTCGCGTTGTTGTTCTGGTTGGACGCGCCGGCGCCCGTGGCGACCTGCTGGGTCGTGGTGGAGTTGCCGAGGTTGTTGCCCCCGACGCCGCTGCCCACGACACCGGCGACCGCCGAGTTCGAACCCTTGCCGGCAAGGGCGCCGTTGTCCGCGTGGGCGACACCGGTGAAGAACGCCGCGGCCAGCGGGAGAGCGGCGACAGCAGCGAGTACGCGGGTGGTGCGGGTGCTTGCCATGTCAATTCCTCCAGGAATGTGCAACTGCTGCTTGGTAGCGCCAGGCGGTTGGCCGACTGCCTCGGCGGGGTACGACGTCGCGACCCCAGAGTTGCCCACCGGGTCCCCGGCGGAACACCTCACACGGCCCAATTCGCTCGCAAGGGGAATGAACGCGCGTCAAACCTCAACTGCGCCCCCAACCCTTCGCACGCCCCTCCTGGCGCGCCCGCATCCCTAGTCCCACCTGCGGAAAAGCGTTCAGACGTACTTTCGGCCAATAGTGGGATGGAGCCATCGCACGCCCTGTCTTCAACGTCTCTTCAACGAACGCGCGTACGAGCGTGGCTGCGTGGCCTCCACCCCTCCACCGACCGCGCGGCCTCCACCGACCGCATGGTCTCTCCGCGCCGCGCGGCCCGCGTCGGCGGGCACGCCCGAGTTCGGGCCCGCACAAGGGCCGCCACGCGACAGCGCGCTGAAACGACGAGTGGCGCCCACCACAGTCGTGGTGGGCGCCACAAGCGCGAGGAGTGCGCGGTTTCGTGCCGTGAAGCAGGTGCTGCTTATCGACGAAGGCGCTGCCTATTCCGCTGGTATTACTTGTTGACGCAGGTGTTGCCAAAAGCGGGGTTGAGCAGACCGATGATGTTGATCGAGTTGCCGCAGACGTTCACGGGGAGGTGAATCGGCACCTGCAGCTGGTTCCCGGAGATGACACCCGGCGAACCGACGGCCCCGCCCGCGGCACCGGCGTCGGCAGAGGCGACCCCCGCGGCACCGGAAACAGCGGCTCCGGCGGCAGCCGTCAGGATGGCGGCCTTGGCGATACGCGACATGGCATTCCCTTTCCATACGTGTCACAACGTGTTGGTGAACAGCCTCGATGCTTAACACCTCAGATCTCCTCCAACAGGGCATCGCCACGCGGGTTTACCCCCAAAGGGATTAATGAAATGGGCGGCGGAGCGGCACGAACCAACGCCAGGCGATCAATGGTTCGCTTCCTCCCCCCGCCGATACCGCGTACGGACACCGGCCCGGCCCAGACCTGCCCCCGTCCACGCACGGTCATGCCGCCGTCCCGCTATCCGCACACCATCGGCCCAGAATTCGGCCGCCCGGACGACGATCCGACTTATCACGCCGGCGGACGGGATTCGGGCGGCCGGGATTTGGGCGGCCGGGATTCGGGGGGCCAGCATTCGGGGGGGGCCAGCATTCGGCGCGCGGGGCTGTCGCGGACGTGGCTCTTGCCGGCGGGCCCCTCAGGTTCCGGTCCGGCCGTCGGGTGTGAGAAGGGCCAGCAATTCCCCCGCTACGGTCATGGCGTCGGGCCCTGCGGCGAAGACGTAGTTGTCGGGGCGTACGGCCACGGCGGTCGCGCCCAGTTCGGCGAACCACCGCCGGAGCGTGCCGTCGGAGTCGGCCAGAACGTTATTCGAGGGCGCCGAGCCGATGCCGACGACGGTGACACCAGCACGTTCGAGCGCGTACAAGTCCAGCGCGGAAAGGGCCTGTTCGGCGGCGAGGAGACGGAATCCTCCGCCGATGAAGTCGTCGAGAAGCCCCGTCCTCCCGCCGTCGCCGACCCGCCCCTGCCGCGAGAGGGTGCCTCCGCCCCGGCCGAGCAGGCCGGGGCCGAGATCCGGCAGCTGGATGTGGTCGGGCTCACGCAACGCGGCGCGCCGGGCCAGAAGCCGCGCGTCGCGTTCGGCGGCCAGCACGGGGTCCCGCACGGTGTGCTGACGGCCCAGCTCGATGCTCGTCCCCATCACGGCGCGCACATGCGGTTCGCGTTCGCTCTGGTAGGTGTCGAGCACTTCGGGCCCCTGAATTCCGCGCATCAGCAGGTCGGCCTTGAAGGCGATATTGAGCGCGTCGCGTATCCCCGAACACATTCCCTGGCCCAGGAACGGCGGCATTTGATGGGCGGCGTCACCGGCGAGCAGCACCCGCCCGTACCGCCACCGCCGCGCGATAAGCGACCGGAAGGTGTACGTGGCAACGCGTAAGAGGTCGGCGTCGACGCGGGCGAGATAGGGGCGCACCCGCTCCCACACCTTGTCCTCCGAGCGTTCCCGACCGAAGGCATCCGTATCGTCAGCCGTGGAGGCGTCGAGATCGTCGGCCGTAGAGGCGTCGAGCATGGATTCGTCGAGCATGAAGGTGAACCGCTGCCGCTTGGGGCCAGTGGTGATGACGGTGGTCGGGCCGGCGGGGTCGCCGAGTTGCAGCATTCGGGGCAGGCCGAGTTCGGCCGCGGGGCGACGCAGCGCGAAATCGCAGACCAGCCAGGGTTCGGCGAAGCCGAGATCGTCCTGCTCGATGCCGAGGGCCTGCCGGACGAAGCTGTTGCCGCCGTCGCAGCCGATAACGTAACGGGCCTTGACGTCCGGCCCGTTGGCGGTTTTCACCTCGACTCGGGCGCGGTCCTGGGACAGTCCGACGACGGTGGTGCCGAGACGAATGTCCACGGTCGGCAGGGACGCGCACAGGGAATGCAGCGCGTTCTCCAGAGCCGGCTGGTCGAACATGTAGATGTCCGCCCAGCCGCTGTCGCCGACGGCCCGGCACTCCTGCCGGATCAGCAGTTCACCGGAGCCGTTCCGCCATTCGTACGCCTCTTGCGCGTACAGCGTGGGCAGCAGTTCCCCGGCCAGCCCCAACCCCGCCAGCGCGCGCATGATTTCGCCGTCGAAACCGGCGGCGCGGGGCAGCCCGTACGGACCGGGATAGCGTTCGAGGAGTACGACCGAATGCCCGGCCTTTCCCAGCAGCGCGGCGAGCGTCAGCCCGACCGGACCGCAGCCGACCACGGCGAAGTCTGCCGACGGTTCGGCCCCCTGGCCGGTATCTCGCTCATCGTCCCTGGTCACGGGACCAGCACCAGCTTGCCGGGGGCGTGCCCGTCGATCCCGGCCCGGTGCGCCCGCGCCGCCTCCTCCAGGGGGTGGACCGCGTCGATCAGCACCCGCAGCCCGCCCTGGCCCGCCCGCTCCGCCAGCCCGGCGCGGGCGGCGCGCCGGACGTCGACACCCGCGTCCTGCCCCGGTCCGTTGCCGATGACCTTGATGCCGGCGGCCGCGCGGCGGTCGGTGCCGGTGATCGAGGCGATGCGTCGCCGATCGGCCACCAATTGCACTGACGTGTCGAGGGCTTCGTCGGTGCCGACGCAGTCGACCGCGGCGGTGACGCCATCGGGCGCGGCGGCCCGTACGCGGTCCAGCAGCCCGGCCCCGTACCTCACGGGAATGGCCCCGAGGCCGCGGAGCAGCTCGTGGTTGCGTTCGGCGGCGGTGGCGAGCACCGTCGCGCCGAGGTCGGCGGCCAGTTGTACGGCCATCAGCCCCACCCCGCCGGAGCCGCCGTGCACGAGCACGGTGTCGCCCTCTTCCACGGCGGTGGCGTGCAGGGCGTGCGCCGCCGTGGTGCCGGCGAGCATCAGCGCCCCGGCTTCGCACCAGGGCAGACCGGGCGGTTTGGGGATCAGCGAGGTGACGGGCGCGGCGACGTAATCGGCGTAGGCGCCGGTGGCCGGGTAGACGATGACCTCGTCGCCGACCCGGGCCCCGCTCGCCTCCGGGCCCGTCGCCGTGACGACTCCCGCGCACTCCAACCCGAGTCGCGGAAGCGCGCCGGCGACACCGGCGGAGTCCTTGTGCTTGTCGTCCACGGTGTGGAAGGCACCGCTGTAGAGCTTCCAGTCGATGGGGTTGACCCCGGCCGCGCGTACGCGTACGACGACTCCGTCGGTGGCCGGGAGAGGCACGGGAGTCTGCGCGATCTCAAGAACTTCCGGTGTGCCGAAGGCAGTCGGTCGGACGGTCCTGGGCATGGCTGTCCACTCCTGTCGCTTCCTGCTGCTTCCTGCTGCCTCTTGCCGCCTCTTGCCGCTGAGCGGGCCAGTCGGCCGGTCGGCCGGTACTCGCCGTTGGTCCCGTAGGCACGCAACTGGTCGGTATTAGTCGGTGATTCAGTCTCAAACGCCGGTGGAATGATGTCCAGTGCATACTTTGCACTCAGGCATTGCGCCGGGCGCAATCACCAGGACGTACCGCAAGGACGTATGCCTCATGGCCGAGCAGTTGGACCTCAACCTGTTGCGCGTCTTCGACGCCTTGATGGACACCAGGAGCGTGACGGCGGCCGCCGCGCGCCTCCATCTGTCCACCCCGGCGACGAGCAGGGCCTTGGGGCGGCTGCGGCGGTCGATGAACGACCAGATCCTCGTACGCGCCGGCCGCGGCCTGGTCCCCACCCCGTTCGCCCAGCGCTCCGCCGCCAGGGTCAAGGCGCTCCTGGAGGAGGCGTCCGGGCTGCGCGCCGACCCCGCGGGCAACGACCCCGCCGCCTGGCAGCGCACCTTCGCCATCCGCGTCAACGACGGCCTCACCCCCGTCCTCGCGCCCCGCCTCACCCGCCTGGTCACCGCCGAGGCGCCCCAGGTGCGCCTGCGGTTCGTGGCCCAGAACTCCAAGGAGGCCGACCCACTGCGGGACGGCTCGCTCGACCTGGACGTGGGCGTGGCCGGTCCGCCCCCGCCCGACGTGCACGCGGAACCCCTCTTCGCCGACCACTTCGTCGCCCTGGTCGCCGCCGACTCCGACCTGGGCCGGGCCCCGCACCTGACGATCGACGAACTCTGCGCCCACCCGCACATCTCCGCCTCCCGCCGCGGCCTCGCCCGCGGCCCGCTGGACGAGGCGCTGCACCGGCTGGGCCGCGCCCGTACGGTCAGCGCGGTCGTACCGTCCTACGCGGTCGCGGTCCTCATGGCCCTGGAGGAGAACGTCATCTGCCTCGTCCCCCTCCTCCTGGCGCAGCACCTGGTCGAACGCCACGCCCCGTTCCGATGGCACACCATCCCCCTGGACCTCCCCTCGGCCCACGTCGAACTCCGCTGGCACCACCGCCTCGACGCCGATCCCGCCTCCCGCTGGCTGCGCGCCAAGGTGCGGGCGGCCGTCGAACCGCTGGTCACTCCGGGGGCGGGGGGCTGACCGTTCCACGGCGGTCCGGCACCGCGTCGGCCGGTCCTCCTCACCTCATCGCACCCCGGCTTCCGCCGCGTACGGCTCAGGAGGCGGCGTACGACTCAGGAGCCCGCGTACAGCTCACGAGCTCGCGTACGGCTCGGGAGCTCGCGTACGACTCAGGTGCCCACGTACAGCTCAGGAATGCCCGTACGCCTCAGAAGTCCCGTACGCCTCAGGAGTCCCGTGCGTCGGTCCGGCGGAGTCCGGCGTCCCACGCGCATAGGGCGGCCTGCACCCGGTTGCCCACTTCCAGAGCGGCCAGAATCCGGCTGACGTGGGATTTCACCGTGCTCTCCCGCATTCCCAGGACGGCGGCGATCTCCGCGTTGGACCCGCCGTCGGCCAGCAGCCCCAGCACATCCGCCTCGCGCGGGGTCAGCCGCTCGATCCGGGCCCTGGCGCCCTGCACCCGGCCGCCGGCCCCACGGTGGTAACGGTCGACGAGGCGGCGGGCCGCCGTCGGATGGAGCAGGGCCTGGCCCCCGGCTACGACATGGACGGCGCGGATGATCTCCGCGGGGTCGCTGTCCTTGAGGAGGAACCCCGAGGCGCCCGCGGCGAGCCCGTCGTACACGTACTGGTCCAGGTCGAAGGTGGTGAGCATGACGACCTCCGGCGGCCGGGGCAGCGCCCGCAGCCGTCGCGTGGCGTCGATCCCGTCCATCCGCGGCATGCGCACGTCCATGAGGGCCACGTCGATGCTCCACGCGGCGGCCAGGTCGAGGGCTTCCAGCCCGTCGCCGGCCTGCGCGACGACCTCGATGTCCGGTTCGTCGGCGAGGATGTCGGCGAGGGCGAGGCGGACCAGGCGGTCGTCGTCGACGATCAGCGTCCGGATCATCGCGAGTCCCGGGCGGGGCGGGCTGCGGCGTCGTGTTCGAGGGGGAGTTCGGCGGCGGTGCTCCAGCCGCCGGACCCGGCGGGCCCGTAGCGCAGCCTGCCGTTCAGGGCGGCGACGCGCTCGGCCAGTCCGATCAGGCCGTATCCGCTGGCGACGGCAGAGCCCTCGGTGGCCGCCCCCGGACCGTTGTCTTCGCCCGGACCGTTGCCTTCGCCCGGACCGTTGTCGACCTCGATGGTGGACAGGGGCGGGCCGTACCGCACGGTGACCCGGACCGGGGCGCCCGGCGCGTGTTTACGCGCGTTGGTGAGGGACTCCTGAACCAGGCGGTGCACGGCGAGCTGGTGGCTGGCCGGGAGGCCGTCGGCGCTGCCCCGGACGTCGGCCTCGATGCGCTGCCCCGCCGCGCGGGCCTCGTCGAGCAGCTCGGTCAACTCCCGTAGTCCGGGCGACCGGGCGGCGCCACCGCTCCCGGCGCGTACGCCCCTGGCGCGCTCGTCCCCGGCGCGTACGCCCCCGACGCGTACGCCTCCGGCGCGTCCGCCCCCGGCGCGCTCGTCCTCGGTGGGTTCGCGGAGCGCCCCGAGGACGTCGCGCAGGTCGTCGAGCGCCTGGGTGGAGGTGATGCGCAACTGGGCGATGCGTTCGGCGACGGGCTCGGGCAGGTCGTCGGCGCGGCGGCGCAGCGCGCCCGTGTAGAGGGCGATCAGGCTGAGCCGGTGCGCGAGGATGTCGTGCATCTCGGCGGCGATCCGGGCCCGTTCGTGCAACCTGGCCTGCTCCGCCCGCAGTTCCCGCTCGACGCGGAGCTGTTCGACCCGCGCGGTGAGGCTCGCGACGAGCCGACGCCGGCCGCTCACCCACAGGCCGAGGGCCAGGGCCGTGCCGAACGTCATGGCGGGCCCGTACGACCGTACGCTCCACAGGAGCGCGTCATCCTGCAGGAACCGGTTGCCGATCAGCGCGGCAGCCGCGGCCGCCGCGCCGACCGCGATCCGCCCCCGGGAGGCGAGGTGGAAGACGGCGATCAAGAGCGGTAGCGGTTCGCCGAGCCAGGCGGCGGCGATGGTGGTGACGCCCACGGCGATGGCGGGGAACCGGTACCGCAGGAGCAGCGACAGGCTCGCGACGGCGGCGCCCGCGACCCGCGGGTCCAGCGGATCGCCGCCGGCCTCGCCGACCACGGCGGTCTGCACCGACACCTCCGCGACCAGGGCGATCAGCAGGGCCTCCGCCCACCAGGGCCATCTCCGGACATCCGCGCTCAGCACAGGTGCAGCGTAAGCAGCCACCGCGTTCCCCTCCTCCGACCACCGGCGGTCACGACCCCCTACTTTCGTACCGCACGGCTGTTGGCGCACGCGGAAGCAGAAGGGGCGCTCCCGGAGGGGAGCGCCCCTTCTGCGGAGGGCGGCGGGTGAGAGCGGCGGACAGGTGCCGGCGGACAGATGCCGGGGGCGGACGGTGCTCAGTCGTCGATGGCGACGGGGTGCATCTTCATGTCGGCGCTGCCCGGGTCGGCGAGCTTCAGCGCTTCCGCGGGCCACTCCAGGGAGACGCTGTGGGTCCCGTTCGGCGGCGTGACGATGAGGTTGGTCGGCTGCGCGAGGCTGTCGCCGCTGTGGTCGACCTCGTAGGAGATGTTGAAGGTGGCGGTGTCGCCGGGCTGCAGGTTGGTGACGCGGGGCTGGTTGTCGGCACGCTCGATGGGGGCGGAGGTGCCGTCGGCGTCCTTGAGGTCGGCGCCCGCGAAGCCCGTGGCGGAGCAGGTGGACCCGCCCTTGTTGGTCATCTTGACGGTGACGTCGCCCGTGTTCTCGTCGGGCGAGGAGTCCACGGCCGATATGACCAGGTCGTCCGTACGGCAGGACTCGAACGTGCTGTCCCCCTTCGAGGCGCCGCCCCCGGAACCGGCACGGGAGGAGGTGCCGCCGTTGCCGGAACCCGACTTCGTGCTGTCCGCCTGAGCGCCGTTGCCCTTCAGCCCGGACGAGTCCGAAACGCCGGCCCCGACGGCCGCGTTCGCGTCCGTGTGGCTCGCGGCCTTCGAGGCGCCGCCGTCCGAACCGGAGCAGGCGGTCAGCGAGAGCCCGGCGGTCGCGATCAGAGCCGCGACGGCAACGCGCAGGGTGCGACGACGAACGGTGCGAACAGTGGTGCTGGAGCTCATTTCGGTTTCCCCCTGGGGAAGTCGGTGTCGGTCTCTTCTCCGTACGACAACCACTCTGTCCGCCCCCGCTACCGCCGGACTGCCGCTCCGCTAACGCCGGGCTAACCAGCCAACTTTCTCCCGCGGGCACCCGAAATCGAACCCGGTAACGCCCCTCCCAGACCGTAGAACGGTGGAACCTTGGAACCGTGGAACCGTGGAGGAGCCGCTCGCCGCCTGACTGACGGGTCATCCTTCTGGGCGACGAAGGGGGCGTCGACACGCTTCGCCGGATCCGGAACCACATGCTGGTGCGGCGATGGGCGACGGACGCCCCTTCGAAACGGGCCTCGGTCCCGGTCTCGGCCCCGGCCTCGGCTTCGGACCCGGCCTCGACTTCGGCCCCGGCCCGCGGGCGGCGTCCTCCTCGCATCGCCCTCTTCCTCGTGTCGGCTTGTCGGACCGGACGGGGGAGGTAGCGTTTATCTAATTGCCGTGTACACAGGGGGAGTTGATATGACGGGTGTTGAGGTGGCTGTCGGGGTTCTGTTCGCCTGGGCGGTGCAGAAGGCCAGGCGGGTGGCCGGGCGGGCCGACGCGGAGGTCGACAGGGCGCTGGACGCGGCAATGGACGAACTCCATGACCTGGTGAGTACGAGGCTGGGCGAGCAGCCCGCGCTACGGGAGTTGACCGCCGCGGCCGAGGAGACCGCTGCGGCCGAGGAGCAGGCCGAGGTTGCCGGGGCGAGCGGGGCTGCCGAGCCCAGCGGCCCCGTACGGCAGCGGATGCAGCGCGTACTGGCGGACGTGGCCGAGCACGACGCCGGGTTCGCCGCGGCTCTGGAGCGCGCCGTCCGGCAGGTGCAGGACGCCCGCGACCGCACGACCGGCCGGGCGACGGCGGAGGGCGCCGGAAGCGTGGCCATCCAGGGGACGGTGAACGTTACCGGCGAGGCCGGCGGGGCGGCCGCCGTGACCATGGGGAACGTGACGCTGGGAAACCCTCCGCAGCCGGGCCCGCATCATGGCTAAGCGCGCCCGGCGTTCCCCGAGCCACCCGCGCCGATCAGCCTCCTGAGGCCGCCCGCGCCGCGTACCCGCACGCCGCGGGCGGGAGCGTCGCCCACGCCACGCACGGCGGTGTGGCGGTCGGCCACGCCGACCAGGTCTCCTACGTCCGCAAGCCGCACCGCGGGCGCGTCCTGCTGGCCGTGGTGCCGGTCATCGCGGCGGGCGGAGCGGTCCTGGCCGTCACTCTCGCGCCGCACCAACCCGCCACCGGTGACCGGCCATCGGCACGGGGAACACCGTCCTCCTCCGTCGCGGCCTCCCCTTCCCGGCCGGCGTCAGCGGCGCCCCCGTCCAAAGGCACGTCATCCGCCTCGCCCGCCCCACCCGACGTGGCCGACGCCGACGCGCCCGCGCCCGCGCCGGGCCCCCACGGCCCCGGAAGCCGGGCGCCGGTCCTTCCACGGTCCCCCGAGCCGACGGCGCCGCGCCCCACCACCGGGGGAGGCTCGCACGCGCACCCCAAACCGGCGCCCCTCTCCCCGAACTCCCGCTCCCAGCTGGAGAACGCCAAGACCGGCCAGTGCGTCGCCGGCGCCGGCACCTTCCTCTCCATCGGCACCTGCGACGCCGGTTACGCCTACGCCTGGACACTGCGTTCCACCGGAGGCAACACCTTCGAACTGGTCAACCGCGCCAGCGGCTCCTGCCTGACGGCGCCCCCGGGCAACGACTACCAGGCAAGCCTCACCAACTGCACCTACGGCAACATCCATTGGCGGATCGACACCACCTCCGCAGCAGGCCAGACCCTCAAAAGCGTCGAGACCGACCACTGCCTGAAGATCGACTCACCGCCTTTCTCCGGCACCTTGGTGATGGTGACCACCTGCAACAGCGACGACAAGAAGCAGTTGTGGAGAGGCAACCGAACGAGCTAGCACCTCCACACCGCCGAAGCTCCACCACTCGCCGACCCACTATTACTCTCCGCATTACTCTCCGCGATGAGTGGGCAGGATGGCCAACGCCTGAGACGGAACGGGCACCAGTGAGAGGCACACCGCTCTGACGCGCTGGGTTTATGCCCTCGAAGGTCACTCGTGGGCATGGCGGCCCCCGCGGTACCTAGTACTTCGCACCGTCCACATGCGTCACTGTACGTAGCGGGCGGATGCACTGCCCGCACGCGCCATACAGACCGGCGCCCGTCACCAAGGCCCCAACGCGACTGCGATTCCTCGGGCCCACGGGGTCAACCCCTGGCCCCCGCCTGGTCCACACGCGCTGCTCTACGGCATGACAGCGGCAGATCACGACAAGACAGGCCCCACACAAAAGGGGCACCCCTTCTGACCAGTGCATACGCTGACCTCGGCGGAGGCTGAGGGATTTGACCCCTCGGTGACATCGCTGCCTCGACGCTCGTCAAGACCGCCGTCGCCAACTCCATCGCGCCCCTCCTGACCTGCGTCCTACCTCATCTGCGGTCAGGAGAAGGCGCTCCTGGCCCGGGTACGGCCCAAAGGGCGCTCACGGAACCATAAGGTTCGGTTCCTCGTCAGCGGCAGCTTCCTCTCCCGGCTCTGCCTGCGGCGGCCATCTCGTCAACTGGCCTGCCGCATGCGATGCCCTCAATCGGGGATAGCGCTGGCAGCACCGACACGACCGGTAGACGGACTGCGGTCGCCCCCCGTATCGCACAAGTTCAAAGCAAAAAGAGCGTGCCGCAGCCGACTCGTCGGCTGCGGCACCTGCCTGTCCTGCTGGGTCGCTGACGTACCGAGGTGGCCCTGAGCGGCCACACCTCACTCCATGTCTCTCGCACCAACCAACCGAGAAGGGGAGCACCGCCAAAGTCTCAAACACCGCCGTCTTCGCCGCCCTCTGGGCCGCTCACACCGTCGGGGACCTCTGGGTCAACGCGGCAAATGCCGTGTCCGCCTTCCTCGGCGTCTCGCTTTTACACACCTGGTCATCCGCTGCGACGCCGGAAATCCTGCCGCGACCGAAGGCCGCTGCGGTTCTGAGGGCAGTTGGCCGGTCCGTGTCGAGAACCACACCGAACTTCAACTCGCTGGCCTGGGCGTCCGACTGCTGCGGCCGGCCCGCAAGGTCAAACCCGAACGGGCCGGCTCGGCGCTGTTCAAGCCGCTACGGCAGCTGATCGAGTCCGTCAACCAGACCCTGCCGGGGTAGCCGTCCGCGTCGTGCAACGACTCCTCGCTCTGACCGCCGCGATCTGGCACAACCACCACACTGACCAACCAGTCATCCGGTCATTGACCGGCTACGACCACTGACCTTGGAATCAATCGTCTGGAAGGCTGCGCATCATCGACATCAGCAGCCCGTGGGTCTCCTCGTCGGCGGCAACCACAAGCCCACGACCCGCCTCGCCAATCGGGACACCGTCGATCCCGGTGACAACGCAGCCAGCAGCCCGGCACAAAGCGATACCGGCCGCGAAATGCACGCTCTCGGAGAGGTCGCCGCCATCGGTGACATACGCCGCGCGCTTGCCGGCAGCCACCCAGGCCAGCGCCAGCGTCGTGGACACGACGCGCGGCCGGAAACGCTCGACGAACTCAGGGCGGGCCAGCAGATCCACGGCCCGGAACCCCGGCGCACTCGGGAACGGCGGATCCAGGTTGACGTCCACCAATCGGGTAGACGGCGTGGGCGTCAGCAGTGCGTCGTCGGCCCCGTCATGCCGCACCCAGGCGGCCTCCCGATCGGTGAAAAAGACCTCGCCGCTGAACGGGTCGGCCACCGCCGCCGCCCCATCGCGCAGCGCCACGTTGACGGCCACCAGCATGTTGCCGACGGCGTAGTTCAGCGTGCCGCACAGGGGGTCCACCAACCACTGGCGCACAGCCTCGGCGGCACCCTGCTGCCCGCCTTCCTCGCCGAGCACCGCATCATCGGGCCGTGCGGCACGGATGACGCCGCGGATCGCCTCCTCTGCCTCCACATCGGCGGCGGTGGCAAAGTCCCCGGCACCCTTGTCGATGCGGCTGAGCCGCTGGCCGTACATGTTGCGGATCACGTTCGCGCCAGCCCGCGCCCCGGCTATCGCAACTGCAGCATCGTCGGAGCTCGCGCATGAGTCGATCATGCCGTGCAGACTATCGAGGCGAAGCTATCGCCTCGGCGATCCTTCCCGGACAGAGCACTGGCTAAGCTAGGCGCCCCCGCCCGGGGCGATCAGCCCCGTCTCGTAGGCGAAGACGAGGGTCTGGACGCGGTCGCGCAGGCCCAGCTTCGACAGGATGCGGCCGACGTGGCTTTTGACCGTGGTCGGGCTGAGGAACAGCCGAGAGGCGAGTTCGGCATTACTGAGGGACACGGTGTGTTCAGGGGCGATCACCTACATTCATGGTCGGCTGCTCGATGCGCAGGAGCGGCCCCCCGGTCTCGCCTGAACGTCTGCGAACGGTTGTGAATGAGACGGAAACTGAGACGGAGGCGACTGGTCGAGCACTTGTCCGACGGTTCAAGTGGGGGGTGCCGCACGCGTATCCGGAAGGTGCGCGATACAGCAAGTACTACTGCCGCTACGCACAAAGACGGCTGATCGGCGCCTCTGCATATCCGCTCAAACCAACCTCGGTTTTGTGCAACGCGAACAAGCCCGACCATGTTATCTCTCTGTGAACCATCAAGCACAGGGGGTATCTATGGGTTCCGCTCCTGCACCACGTCCACGGCGCCGCTTCCGTCCATCCCGGTACCAGGTCACCATCGCGGCTGTCATCGCGGCTGCCGGCACGATCGGCGGTGCACTCATCGCTGCTAGTTCAGGGAACTCGGGCTCGTCGCAGGATAAATGCCCGTCCCCGGCCGTCCAGCTCAGCGCACCGGACAAGGCAGGTAGCACCTTTCAGACGACGGCAAAGGTCATCTGCCCGCCGGCCAAGGGCACGAAGTACTACCTGATCGCCCAGATGGACAACGTCGGCAAGCCGGGCACCGAGCACACCGTCTACTGCCCGAAGGACTCGATCACACCGGAAGAGGAGGCGAGAACGTACACGACGACGCGCGACATCCATGCCTCCCCACTTCGCTCCAAGCGCGCCCTCTACTACTTGAAGGTCACTGCTGACGAGGAGCAGGAGCTGCTGTCCAACTTGTACGACACCTGCGCATGGAAGCTCCCCCCAGGTGCAGAGACAGTCTCCAACTCCGTCACCGTCGAACACGGCTGGCAGTGAAGAGGAGGAACCCGAGCCAGACGCCGTCGCCGTGGCCGCAGTCACCGGCCCTGGGAACGACACCACCCGGATCGCCTGGGTCGGCGATGCCCGCGCGTGGGGCTGGGACAGCACCCGGCTTCACCAGTACTCCACCGGCCAGACCATGGGCCAGTTCCTGCGGGCCCATGGTGACGTTGCCCGAGTCGCCCTCGGTGCGCGGCTGCGCGAACTGCGCACTGAGGCCGGGCTCACCGTCAGACAACTCGCCGAACAGTGCGGCTGGGCGCCGTCGAAGGTCTCCAAGCTGGAGAACGGGCGGCAGACCGCCACCCTCGGCGACCTCGACTCCTGGGCCCGGGAGACCGGCCAGCCAACCAACGCCGACGAGCTCAAAGGCCGGCTGCGCGGCCTGGAGACCCGCCAACGCAGTTGGCGCCGACAACTGGCCGAGGGCGGCGCTGGACCTCGCGTGAGCAACATCCCGAAATCCGCCATGCCGGACGAGAAACTCTGAGAAACACGGCGGATTCGGCGAAACACCGCGCTCTACCTTGCTGCCTATGAGGCCAGCGCTCAGATTCTCACCCCTCAGCATCCGTCCGCCGTGGTTGCCGCTCAACGGCGTGATCGACGCTGTGGCCGCAGGGCAATGGTGGGACGCCATCGTTGTCGACGGCTCCCTCGGACACACCATCGCTGTTCAGCTCCAACACACCGCAGGCGAACCCACCGGCCCAGTCCTATGCGACCCCGGCGGCCCCAAAGCCCGCGTCTACTTCCTGACTCCCGCCGGAACCGCTACGCGGTGGTCAGTGCCCGGGACTGTCGCCTATGGGGAGTGCTGCTACGTCGTCCTCAACGGCATGCTCGACGCAGATACGGCCGGCGTCCACTGGCCCGTTGCTCCTCGCTGCCGCCACCCCGAACCGCTCGTCGCCCCGCAGCTCCTGCGCGCTCTCCTGACGGAACACGGGAGCAGGCCATGACCGCGCCCGGCAACGACTGGCTCCTCTCCTGCGTGCCTCACCCCCGCCACGTGCAGTGGTCCTGGGAGACGGGCGAGTTCGCGCTCGTCACCTCCACGTCGTGGACCGTGGTTGAGGCGTCGCTACTGCGCTCCCACGCCGTACTGCGAGAGCTCCACCACATGGGCAAGCAGGCCGGCCCCGTGCTCGCCTACGCGGAACGCAACCTCGCCTGGTGGCTCGTAGACGACAGCGCCGAGACCCACCTCGCCGAGCTGAAAGAACTCTCCGTCAAGCCCCCAGGCTGGGAACTCCCCTGCCCTCCCGAACACATGACCTTCCAAGGCATCAGGTGGCTGGAGAACCCCGACGGCTCCGGTCGGCTCACTGACGCGTGCGACCTCCGCTCCGCTGTCGAAGCGGGCCGATAGACGATCCGATAGACGAAGCGGGCCGAGGAGGCTGCCGCCGTCCGGTCCGATGAGGGCAGCGTCCTTCGTGTTGCCTGGACATGACCTGCGCGTTCTCGGCCCTCGGGGCCCGAATCGCAGCCCACGCACAGTCCACAGGCGCTGGCCGATGACGTGACAGGCGTGGTCCAAGGCGAGGCAGGCCGCATGCCGAAGGGGGCGCCCCAACTCTGGGGAACCCCCTATGACCTGCGCATACGCTGACCTCGGCGGAGGCTGAGGGATTTGAACCCTCGGTGACATCGCTGCCACGACGGTTTTCAAGACCGTTCCCTTAGGCCGCTCGGGCAAGCCTCCCCGCCCCGCCTACCTGCTGCGGAGCGGTTACAGCCTAGCGGTTCGGGGATTCCGCGAGGTGCGGCGGGGGGCGAGGGGTGTCAGCTGTCGCCGGAGCGTTGGCCCAGGGTGACTTGGGCCGTGGACTGCTTGCCGTCGCGGGTGTAGGTGAGGGTGACCTGGTCGCCCGGGTGGCGGGTCCAGATCTCGCTGATGAGGGTGGGCCCGCTGTCGATGACCGTGTCGTCCATCTTCGTGATCGTGTCGCCGGGCTTGAGGCCCGCCTTGTCGGCCGGGCCGCCGGGAGTGATGGCGGGCTGGCCGCTGAGGCCGTCCTTCGCGATCGTCGCGCCGTCTCCGGTGCTCTTCATGTTCACCGTGGCCTCGATGACCGGGTAGACCGGCTTGCCGGTCTTGATCAGCTGGTCCGCCACCGTCTTCGCCTGGTTGATCGGGATCGCGAAGCCGAGGCCGATGCTGCCGGACTGCTGCTCGCCGCCGCCGAAGCCCCCGCCACCGCCGCCGCCCGCCGGCTGTATGGCCGAGTTGATCCCGATCACCGCGCCCTGGCTGTTGAGCAGCGGGCCGCCGGAGTTGCCGGGGTTGATCGACGCGTCCGTCTGCAGGGCGCTCATGTACGAGGCCGAGGCGTTGCCGCCCCCTCCGCCGCCGTCGCTGGAGGAGACCGGGCGGTTCTTCGCGCTCACGATGCCGGTGGTGACCGTGCCCGAGAGCCCGAACGGCGCGCCGATCGCCACTGTCGCGTCGCCGACCGCCGCCTTGTCCGAGTCGCCCAGCGGCAGCGGCGTGAGCTTGGCGTCCGCGGGGTTCTTCAGCTTGATGACGGCCACGTCGTAACCCTTGGCCCGGCCGACCACCGTCGCGTCGTACTTCTTGCCGTTGGAGAACGTCACCGAGAGCTTGCCGCCCTCGGCGGCCGTGGCGACCACGTGGTTGTTCGTGAGGATGTGGCCCTGCTTGTCGTAGACGAAGCCCGTGCCCGTACTGCCGTCGCCGCCCTGGCCCTGGGCCTCTATCGTCACGACGCTCGGCAGCGCCTTGTTCGCGATGCCGGCCACCGAACTGGGCGCCCTGCTGTCCGTCTTCCCGTTACCGGCCGACGCCACCGTCGTGGAACCGGAGCTGTCCCTGTTGTCCGCCGCCCAGAACCCGACCCCGCCGCCGACACCGCCCGCGATCAGGGCCGCCGCCAGCACGGCCGCCACCAGGCCGCCGCGCCGACGCCGGGGCGGCTGCACGGGCCCGCCGCCCCACGGCCCGCCGGGCTCGACCGGACCGCCCGCGCCACCGGCGCCGCCCTGCGCCCACCAGCCACCGGCCTGCCCGCCATCGGGAACACTCGCGCCGCCGTATCCGCCGGGTCCGCCCGGCGCACCCGGAGTGCCCCCGGGCGCGCCCGGATGTCCGTACTCCGCCATCGCCGCCGGCTGTACGGGCTGCTGGTAACCCCCTGCCGCAGCCCCCACCCCTTGCGGAGGCCCAACCGGAGGCCCAGCCGGAGCCGAATCTTGCACCTGGGTCTGCGCCGGAGCCTGGGCGTCCGTCGGAGCCTGGGTGTGCGCCGGAGCCTGCGCCGGGGCCGGCGGCTGCGCCCCATGCCCCGCCTCCACCGGAGCCAGCTGCTCCGTGCGATCGGCCGGTACCGGAGCCATCTGCTCCGTACGGTCAGCCGGTACCGACGTCATCTGCTCCGTACGGTCGGCCGAAGTCTCGCCCTCCGCCTCCGGCCCCGACGCCGTCTGCCCCGCCGTCGGCGGTACAGGCGGCGCGGGAGGCGCGGGCGGTGCCGCCGGAGCCGGCGGTGCGGCCGGGGTCTCGGGAGCGGTGGGCGCCGACGCGGTGTCCGGCGCCGGAGGTGCCGTACGCGGCGCCGCCGCAGGCGTAGCGGCAGCGCCCTCGTTCTCGGTGCTCACAGCTCTCTCCTCAGGTGCACGTCAGTGGTCATCATGGCCGCGGCCCACTCAATGGCCCACGCATTCGAGCGTCCGTCCACAGCCTTTCCCATCAGGCGTCAGACCGCTGTAAACGGAGGCTGTGCCTTTTGCGGAGGCCCTTCGTCTTCCTTTATCTCCGGCGAAACCGGGCCACCCGGACGAAAGGGACCGCATGCGCGACTACGCCTCGCGATGGCACCATAACTCGGTGACCTATGCACGCCCGGCCAGGGACATTCGTCCCGAGCGACCGCCTCTCTCCGTAGTAGCCCACCGCGGAGCCTCCGAGGAAGCCCCCGAGCACACGCTCGCCGCCTACCGAAGAGCGATCGAGGACGGCGCGGACGCCCTGGAGTGCGATGTCCGGCTCACCGCCGACGGCCACCTCGTCTGCGTCCATGATCGCCGGGTCAACCGCACCTCCAACGGCCGCGGCGCCGTCTCCGCCCTGGAACTCTCCGACCTCGCCGCCCTCGACTTCGGCTCCTGGAAGGGCCAGGCCGCCGACCACGAGGCCCCGGACCGGGACAGCACCTCCGTGCTCACCCTGGAGCGCCTCCTCGAACTCGTCGCCGACGCCGACCGCCGCGTCGAGCTCGCCATCGAGACCAAGCACCCCACCCGCTGGGCGGGACAGGTCGAGGAGAAGCTCCTCGGCCTCCTCGACCGCTTCGGCCTCCTCGGGTCCCCTGAAACCCCCGGGTCCCTCGGATCCCTCAGAGCCCCCGGATCCCTCAGAGCCCCCGGAGCCCTCGGAGCCCCCGGAGCCCTCGGAGCCCCAGGCGAAGGCGGCTCGTCGGCCTCCCAGGTCCGCGTCATGAGCTTCTCCGCGCGCTCCCTGCACCGGGTACGGGCCGCCGCGCCCGCCATCCCCACCGTCTACCTGATGCAGTTCATCTCCCCGCGCCACCGCGACGGCCGGCTCCCCGCGGGCGTACGGATCGCCGGCCCCAGCATCCGCATCGTGCGCAACCACCCCGATTACGTGCACCGACTGCACCGCGCCGGGCACCGCGTACACGTCTGGACGGTAAACGAACCGGCCGATGTCGAATTGTGCGCGGAACTCGGCGTGGACGCCGTGATCACAAACCGCCCCAAGCAGGTGCTGTCCCAACTCGACCGTCGATAGGAACCATTACAGGGTGTGCACCGGCGCGTTCGTTGCGCATTCCTTCGTGACAAGTGCCTCCCCGGATCACAATTGGCCGGTTTCCGGTCCAGTCCATTGGGGCATTCATCCCCTGGCGTGGGGCGAAGGAGGTCTCGGGGGTGGCGTTGGTGGTGGCACAGGAGGTGCCCACGTCGTCGATCATGGCCGTACCCCATGGTCCGTCGGCCGTGGGAGTAGCGAGGCACCGCATGCGTGAGGATCTGCGCATGAGCGGAGTGGCGGATTCGGTCATCGACGACGCTGTACTGATCCTTTCGGAACTGCTCAGCAACGCGTGCCGACACGGCCGCCCGCTGAGCACCGACGACAGGCGCAACGGCGGCAGCAGTCACAGCAGCGGCTACGGCAGCAATGGAAACAACGGTCACGGCCACGCCGTCGGCAACGGCAGCGCGGACAGCGGGGGCCCCGACCGCGACGGCACCATACTGGCGGCCTGGCGCGTGGACGAGCTGGGCCGGCTGACGGTCGAGGTCACCGACGGCGGCGGCCCCACCCGGCCACTTCCGGCCACTCCGTCCGTCACGGCGCGCGGCGGGCGCGGCCTCAATATCATCCGGGCCCTGTCCCAGGAGTGGGGCGTCCGCGACGCCTCCGGCGAGGTGACCGTATGGGCCGCTCTTTCCGCACGTGAGAGCTTCGCTACGCGCGTCGCCCTCGGCCCCGCCGGGCCGTCCCGAGGCGCCGCGGTGCCCTCCATCGCCGCGATGCCGGCGGCTTTCGCCGACATCGACGAACTGAGGTAGCCCCGGCAGCGGGAGCCGTAGTCGCGTGGGGGCGGCGGAAGGGGGGCGCGCAAGCCGTCCGCCCGCGCGTACGAGGCGCGCGTACGAGCCAGGGGCCGCGCAAGCCGCGCGTACGAGCCGGAGGACCGCAAGGTTACGAGCCAAGGGCCGCAAGGCAAGCGTACGAGCCAGGGGGCCGCAAACCCGCGCAATCCCGCGAACAGGAGCCGCCCGGCTCCCGCCCCCGGCTCCAAGCCCGGCCCCCGGCTCCAAGCCCCACCCCAGCTCCAAGGGCGGCCCCGCCCCGGGCTCGGGCCCTGGCTCGGGCCCTGACTCGGGCCCCGGTCCCGCCCCCGCCGGCCACCCCGCGCCCGGCCGCCCCCGCTCCCCCGACCGCTAGGCTCGCGCCCGTACGAGCCGGACCGATCGGGAGACACGCACGCCATGGCCAAGAAGCGCCGCCCCCAGACGAAGGCCGCCCGGCCGCAGGCCGACGACGCGCAGATCGCGGCCGTCGGCGCCCGCGAGCCCTGCCCCTGCGGCTCCGGCCGCCGCTACAAGGCGTGCCACGGCCGCCAGGCCGCGCAGGCCGTCACCGAGCTGGTGCAGCGCCCGTTCGAGGGGCTGCCGGGCGAGGGCGACTGGGTGGCGCTGCGCGAGCTGGTGCCCGCCGCCACCGTCGAGCTGCACCTCAAGGACGGGCTTCCCGAGGGCGTGCCCTCGGTGACCCTCGCGACCGTGCTGCCGATGGCCTGGCCCGCGCTGCGCCGCGACAACGGGGCCGTGCTGCTCGGCCTCCAGAACGACACCGCCTCCGGCGACATCAGCCGCGACCTGGCGGACACGCTCCGGCGCGCGCTGGCCGCCGAGCCCGGCAACCCGGTCGCCGCCGAGCGCGTACCCGCCGACGGGCCGCGCCTCCAGGACCTGCTCGACCCCGAGCAGCCCTTCACTCCGGTCGTCCACGAGGGGTTCGAGTTCTGGATCGAGAACGCGGAGAACGCGACCGGCGAGGTCGCCGCGTCCCTGGAGCGGGCCAACGAGGCCGCGATCCCCACCGCCCGGCTGGCGGGCGTCGAGGCCGCGTACTGGTGCGAGACGCCGGAGAAGAACCACCTGCGCTGGGTGATGACGCACCCCGAGGAGCAGCTGCTGGACGCCCTCGCCCGGCTGCACGCCGCCGGCACGTCCTCGCTCGGCGAGGGGACCCGGCTCGTGGGCTCGTTCCGCGCGCACGGCCTGACCGTGCCGGTGTGGGACCTGCCGGTCTCGATGCGCGCCGCCGACGTGGAGAAGCCCGCCGCCGCCTTCGCGGAGCGGCTGGCCGGGGCGCTCGCCTCGGACGCCCCGCTGACCCCGGAGGAGCGGCGGGCGCGCGGCGGCCTCACCAACCGTCAGGTGACCCTGAGCTGACGTCCGCAACGGCGGCCCATGGACGTGACTCCCGTCACAACTCCCGCTCCTGGCCTGGAAACCAGGAAATTCCGCGACCGGATTTCCGCGATGGAATTTGCGAACCGCCGATCTCTTGTTACCGTTCTAGGAGCCCGGTCGCTGGTGCATCCCCCGTCGCCAGCGACCGGGCGTTTCCATGCCCCGGAGTAATTGAATCCGGGGCTTCTTGCTTCGCCCCTCCGGTCGCCGACGACGATCCGTTGACGGGGGAAGCGCACCGGCCCATCCGCCCCTCGGATACCGGCCCCCGATACCGGCCCCGCAATACCCCCCAGCCGCTCCCGCGGAAACCCCGCCGCTGACCCGCCACTGGCTCCCCGCTGACCCGCCGCTAATCGTCCGCGCGCTCCGCCGAGTTGCTGCCGGAGCGGAGCAGCAGCCTCCCGTCCGCCGCCGCGACCTCCGACACCGCCGTGTAGCCGCCGTGCCGCCCGTCGCCGCGCACCGTCCGCTCGCGCGGTGTCTGGCAGGACCCGCGGCCCGTGGCGCCCGCCACCTCGCAGTGCGCCTGCAGGGTCCGGCCGTCCGGCTGCATCAGGGTCAGCACGGCCTTCAGCGGGCCGCCCGTGGCGTTGCGGTAATAGAGCCGGGACCAGGTGTCGCGGCCCTGCGCGAGGACGCACGTCTGCGCCTCGACCCGTTCGGGCGAGGAGAGTTCGGGCCCGCACCGCGCGGTGCTACGGGCCTCCTGCGGCCGCTCCGCGAGGCCGAGCCCCGACAGCACCCCGCCCCCGCCTTCGGCCGCGGGCCGCTCCCCCACGGGCTCCGCACCGCGCCTGGAGTCCGCGGGCCCCTCCGGCGGCCTCGCCGGAGCGCTCGCCGGACCGTCCCCCGTGCTCTCCCGCGCGCCCCCGCCGGTCCGCTCACCGGACCGCTCCCCCGTCCGCTCGGTCACCGGCGCGTCCGGGCGGCCCGCCGGGCCGGCCACGGCGGCGGCGAGCGGCAGCACGATGGCCAGCGCCACCGCGCTCGCGAGCGCGACCATCCGGAGGTTTGCGGCACGGGGCTGGGGCGCTCGTTCCATGGAACCCACCTGCAACTCGCCGGGGAAGCTTGATCGGTTGATCGGTACGCCGAACATAACCGCCGAAGCGGCGGCTCCCCGGTGCCAGCAGGCCCATTTCCCGTACAACTCGGCGCTGCTTACACCCGTACGAGTGAGGGCGCGTGCGGCTCCCGCCCGTACGCGCCCCTCTGCCTCAATCCATCGCCGTGCGCTTCAGGCCCGCCGGGCCCGAGGCACGCCCCGCGCGCCCTGCGCCGCGGGCCCCGCGCGCCCCGCGGGCGCTCAGTGCGCCAGTCGGCTCCCGCCGCCCGGCGTCCCCGCGCTCTCCTCGACCAGTACGTCCACCACCGTGGCGACGTCCGGCAGCCACGGCGTCCCGGCCCCCGCGCCGGCCGCCGCCGGCCGCGGGGCCCGCTCCCATCGGACTCGGCCCGCACCCGTACGCGACGGGGGCAGCGCGACATAGCCGCCGTCCCCGTGGAACCGCAGCGACCCCGGCACCCAGTCCTGGCTGTGCAGCAACTCGCCGAGGACTTCGAGGGAGTACGGGGCCACCAGCAGCGTCCAGCGGGTGGGCGTGGCGACCACCGGGCCGAGCCGCACGCCCTGGCGGTCGAAGGCGGCCAGCGCCCGCGCGCCCGCCACCGCGGGCAGGCTCACGGCGCACGGCGCGGGGCCGCCCGTGGCGAGCACGACCGGCGCGTCCGGCCGGTTGGTCCACCACCAATTGATCATGCGGGCGTCCGTGGTGGCCGCCAGCAGTCCCGGGTCGAAGGGGTGGGCGCCGGGGACCACGCAGTCGGGGTGCGGGCAGCCGCACTCCGGGTCCCGGCCGTGGCCGGGCCGTAGTCCCACGCCCGGAAGCACGGGCCAGTTCCATTCGGTGGCGCAGGTCAGAGCTGCGGCGAGCAGCGTCGACCGCCCGCTGCGACGCCGAGGGGAGAGCTTGCGTCGCCTTCCGAGGAAATCGCGCATGAGCGCTCGTTCCTTTCCGTGAACGCCGAGGGCTGGGGTCCGCCCGCCGGAGGCGGGGGACGTGTCCGTCGCACTACATGTCCATCGCACTACAGGGCACTTCGCATGGCACTTCGCGGTCCGGTGCGCTCCGTGGCATTACGGAGCCCCTCACACCACGTGGATCACAAGTCACAGCGCGTACTAGGCAGCGCATCACGCCGCAGGCCGAGCGTGGAACGTGGCGAGGGGTGGCGCGTTGATGGCGCTTCGCGCTTTGCCCAGTGCTCCCATGACTTCGCCAGGGGAACCCCGCCGCCACTCGGGGATGGGGCACGGCCGTCGCCGAGTAAGACGCAGTGGCCGGCCGCCGGGTTCCGGGGCGATCTCAACTGCCCCTGCCCTTCTCCGAGTACGTACCCACCTCGGTGGATATGACGCGTTGTCGAATGACGTCAGTCGACCCCCACCAGACACGTCAATGGTCATTTTTCAGCCAACTTCGAATCCCCACAGACACCATCAATCCCAATAGTCCAATGCTGGACATCCCCTTACCTGGCCGTGTACATGTGGAGACATTGATAGCGGCGCAACATGACATGGGGGTTTGCGATGCTATTGAGCAAAACTCAGAGGCCGGACGGTCGGGCAACGGCGCTCGCCAGCACACCGGACACCGCCTTCGAGCCCATACTCACCTGCGACGACGCGCGGACTCAGCCAGGCAGCCGGCCATGAGCGCACCACAGTTGCCGAAAGTGGCCGGAATCAATCCCTCACTCCCTGCTCCGGAGCAGACTTCTGCGCCCGCCGACGCCGACGGCACGGGAAACCCCGCAAACGCCGCGGGCCCGGGCTCCCCGGACGCCCCCGCCGCCGTCCCGCCGCCCGCAGCTCCCGGCGCGGTGCTCCAGGACCGGCTCGCGGGCTGGGTCTCCGACCTCACCACCCTCCACGAGCTCACCGAGCGGATCGCCCGCGCGGGCACCCTCGACGCCGCCCTGCACGAACTGCTGCGCGGCGGCTCCGCCCTCGTCGGCGCCCGGCGCGGGCTGATCACCCTCCAGCCGGTCGACGGGCTCGGCCCCGTCACCACCGTCGGCCTCGGCCTCGGCCGCGCCGACCTCGGCCACATCGAGACCATCCCCCGCGCCTCCCTCGCCTACGGGCGGCTCCTGGAGGGCCTCCCCGAGCCGGGCGCGACGGGCGAACCGGAGCCGGGAACGGAACCGGGAACGGAGCCGAGAGCGGAGTCACGAACGGAATCCGGCGCGGAGATCGGCGCCGAGATGGGCGCGGAATTCGGGGCGGAGCCGCCGGTCGGGCCCTGCCCCGATCCCGGCGGACAGCCGGACCCCAGCGCCCAGCCGTCCGTACGGCCCGGCATCGCCCACCCCGACATCGCCGGGGAGCCGGGACGCGACCCCCGCCACCGCGAGGTCGCCGCCCGCCTCGGCTACGCGGCCAGCTACGCCGTGCCGCTGGCCACCGACGCCACCGGCCGGCTCGGCGCCGCCGTCTGGCTCTACGACGAACCGGCCGAGCCCACCGAGCGCCAGCGCCACCTCGTCGGCCTCTACTGCGCGTACGCCGCCGAACACCTCGCCCGCCACCTCGAACTCGACCGCGCCCGCGCCATGGTGGCCACCCTCCGCGAAGAGCTGCTGCCCAGCCGGCTGCCGCGCGTCACCGGGGTCCGGCTCGCCGTCCGCCACCGCACCGGGCCGCACGGCGGCGGCGACTGGTACGACGCGCTGCCGCTGCCCGAGGGCGCGCTCGGCCTCGCCGTCGGCGGCGTCACCGGCTCCGGCCCCAGCGCCGTCGCCGCGATGGGCCGGCTGCGGGCGTCCCTGCGCGCGTACGCCGTGATGGAGGGCGAGGACCCCGTCGCGGTCCTCTCCGACCTCGAACTCCTGCTCCGCCTCACCGAGCCCGCCCGCTCCGCCACCGCCCTCTTCGCCTACTGCGAGCCGGCCCTCGTCCCCCGGCCGGACGGCACCCCCGCCCACAAGATCGTCCTCGCCGGGGCCGGGCACTGCCCGCCGCTGCTCATCGGCGACGACCGCGCCGAGTACGTGGAGACGTCCCTCTCCGCGCCGCTCGGCATGCTCTCCTGCTGGGAAGCG
This sequence comes from Streptomyces sp. NPDC050617, assembly GCF_040654795.1. Taxonomy (NCBI): domain Bacteria; kingdom Bacillati; phylum Actinomycetota; class Actinomycetes; order Kitasatosporales; family Streptomycetaceae; genus Streptomyces; species Streptomyces sp. NPDC050617. Next base: position 247,070 of record NZ_JBFAIS010000002.1, read on the forward strand.
CCCAGCGTCGAGCTGGAGCCCGGTTCCGGCGAAACGCTCCTGCTCTACAGCGACGGACTGCTGCACCGCACCGGCGACTCCCTGGACCGCGCCTTCGCCCGGCTGCACGCCGCCGCCGCGGGCGTTCCCGCCGCCCTGCGCGGCGACCCCGAGGCCGTCGTGGACCACGTGCTGCGCACGGTCCTGCCGGACGGTCTCGACGAGGCCGACAGCGACGAGGACGTGATACTTCTCGCGGCCCGCTTCGACTGAGCCGCCGCCCGCCCGGCCGCGGCCCGCCGGGGCGCCCCACAGGTAAGTCACACCCCCCTCACCCGCCCGCTGCCCGCACATACGATGGAAGGCGGTCCAGATCGAGGAGGATGTCGTGACCGAGGAGCCCACCCCGGAGACCCCGGCGGCCGAGGAGCCCATCAAGCAGCGGAAGAACGGTCTGTACCCAGCCGTGTCGGACGAACTCGCCGAGAACATGAAGTCGCACTGGGCCGACACCGAGCTGCGCGATCTCGCGCCGATCGCGCAGGCCCCCGACACCGCGCGCCGCCGGGCCGCGCTCTCCGCGCGCTTCCCCGGCGAACGGCTGGTGATCCCGGCCGGCAATCTGCGCACCCGCTCGAACGACACCGAGTACGCCTTCCGCGCGTCCACCGAGTACGCCTATCTCACCGGCGACCAGACGCAGGACGGCGTCCTCGTGCTGGAGCCCGCCGCGGACGGCGGCCACGACGGCACCCTCTACCTGCTGCCGCGCTCCGACCGCGGCAACGGCGAGTTCTGGCTCGACGGCCAGGGCGAGCTGTGGGTCGGCCGCCGGCACAGCCTCACCGAGGCCGAGCAGCTGCTCGGCATCCCCGCCAAGGACGTCCGCGACCTCCCGGAGCTGCTGCGCGCCGCCGCCGGCCCGGTCCGCGCCGTGCGCGGCCACGACGCCGGCGTCGAGGAGGCGCTGCGCGACAAGGTCACCGCCGAGCACGACGAGGAGCTGCGCGTCTTCGTCAGCGAGCAGCGCCTCGTCAAGGACGCCTTCGAGGTCGGCGAACTCCAGAAGGCCGTGGACTCCACCGTGCGCGGCTTCGAGGACGTCGTGAAGGTCCTCGACAAGGCCGAGGCCACCTCGGAGCGGTACATCGAGGGAACGTTCTTCCTGCGCGCCCGCGTCGAGGGCAACGACATCGGCTACGGCTCCATCTGCGCCGCCGGCCCGCACGCCACCACCCTGCACTGGGTGCGCAACGACGGCCCGGTCCGCTCCGGCGAGCTGCTGCTGCTGGACGCCGGCGTGGAGACCCACAGCCTCTACACCGCCGACGTCACCCGCACGCTGCCGATCAACGGCACGTACGACGACCTCCAGCGCACGATCTACGACGCGGTGTACGAGGCCCAGGAGGCGGGCATCGCGGCGGTCCGGCCGGGCGCGAAGTTCCGCGACTTCCACGACGCCTCGCAGCGCGTGCTCGCCGCGAAGCTCGTGGAGTGGGGCCTCGTCGAGGGCCCGGTCGAGCGCGTCCTGGAGCTCGGCCTCCAGCGCCGCTGGACCCTGCACGGCACCGGCCACATGCTCGGCCTGGACGTCCACGACTGCGCGGTCGCCCGCACCGAGGCGTACGTGGACGGCACGCTGGAGCCCGGCATGGTGCTGACCGTCGAGCCCGGCCTGTACTTCCAGGCCGACGACCTCTCGGTGCCCGAGGAGTACCGCGGCATCGGCGTCCGCATCGAGGACGACATCCTCGTTACCGAGGACGGCAACCGGAACCTGTCCGCCGCGCTGCCGCGCACCGCCTCGGACGTCGAGGCGTGGATGGCCCGCGTCAAGGGCTGACCGGCCCCGCGCCCGTACGGACCTACGGGGCGTACGGGCGCGAAGACACCGGCGGGCCGCGTTCCTCGCGAGAGAGGGGCGCGGCCCGCCGCCGTACGTGCGCTCGGCGCATGCGGTACGGGGACGGCGCTCAGGAAGCCCGCGCGAGCGCCGCTTCCAGGGTGGGCGCCGGGCGCAGCCGCTCGTCCATGCCGACGATGCGCAGCATCCGCAGGGTCAGCGGCTGGTCGCAGACCAGGTAGAGCCGGCCGCCGCGCTCGGTGATCCGGGTGTGGAGGCGGGCCAGCAGCGACAGGCCCGCGCAGTCGAAGAAGGTGGTGGCGCTCAGGTCGACCGCGAGCGTCGGGGCCGGACCTTCGGTGACGGCGTCCAGCAGCGGACGCACCTCGGCCGCCGTCGCGATGTCGATCTCGCCCAGCGGCTCCGCGACGGTGAAGCCGTACGTGGCGTGCGTGTGCAGCCTCAAATGGCTGCCGGCCCGGTACTCGAGGTCGCCGACCGGCGCCATCGCGTACCCATCGTGATATCCCCCGCCCATTGGCGGCACCCCCTGGAGCAACGCGCCCCTATCCCTCGTGTACGGGAACCGGGGCAAGCGACAGTAGCGATGCGGTGGCCACCGAGGTCTGGGATGACACCCGGTAACCGTAGCGGCGCGGTGGTCGCCCGCGAGATGCATAAACGATTCATACCCGCGGCCAGCCACTCGGTCGAGTGAATTACCTGAATTCTGCTTGAAATTGCGCCCCAAGAACCTCCCCCACACTCGTACGCACATCCCGCAGGGCCCGTGCCCCCGCGCCGCGACCCGGGCGCGCGGGGATCTCGCGGCGTTGCGGCGCGTACGACCCACTGCCTAGGCTCGCCCCATGGGCGCATCCCGCGAGGAGCGGTTGTCACAGGTATTCGTGGAGTTCGCGGACACGCTGGTCGGCGATTTCGACGTGGTCGATCTGCTGACCACGCTCACCCTGCACTGCGTGGACCTCTTCGATGTGCGCTCCAGCGGCGTCATCCTCGCCGACCCCGACGGGAAACTGCACGTCATCGGGGCTTCCAGCGAAGAGAGCCACGAACTCGACATCCGGGAGATCCAGTCCGATCAGGGCCCCTGCCTGGACTGCTACCGCACCGGCCTGCTCCAGTCCGTGCCCGATCTGCACACCGAGACGCGCTGGCCCCGGTTCGTCCCCACGGCGCGCGCCCTCGGCTACCGGTCCATCCACGCCCTGCCGCTGCGCCTGCGCGACGACGTCATCGGGGCGCTCAACCTGATGCGCACCGAACCCGGCCGGCTGCCCGAAAGCGATCTGCGGAGCGCCCAGGCCCTCGCCGACATGGCCGTCGTGGGGCTGTTCTCCCACCGCCAGGCGGCCCCCGCCGACCTCTTCGCCGACCAGGCCCTCGCCGTCGGCACGCGCCGCTCGCACGTCGAGCGGGCGGTGGGCATCGTCGCCCAGCACCGGCAGGTCGGCACCGGCGTCGCCTTCCGCGTCCTGCGCGAGCACTCGCGCCGCAACGGCGTGCGCATCAGCGACGTCGCCCACGACATCGCGCGCGGCGCCTTCGACGTCACCGCGCTCGCCGACCTCATCGACAGCCACGACGGCCACGAGGGCCGGGAAACCGGCTGACCCGGGCCCGCCGCTCACCCTGCCGCCGCGGGCCGCCCCTCAGGCGTCGGACCGCTTCGGCCGCCCGGCCGGCAGGATCGTCAGGTCTTCCGGGGCCTCGCCCTCGATGATCTGCCCGGCCAGCATGGAGATCCGCCGGCCGTGGCCGCGCGCGTAGCCGCGCATGGCGGTGAAGGCGTGATCGGGAGAGACGTCCCAGCGCTCGGCGAGGATGCCCTTCGCCTGTTCGATGACGATGCGGCTGGTCAGCGCGGCCTGCAGCTGGGTCCGCTCGGTCAGGGACCGCTCCAGCGTGCGCTGCTGGAGGATCCCGATCGTGGCGACGTCGGCCAGCGCCTGGGCCAGCGAGGCGTCCTCCTCGCCGAGCGGCGTGTGGTCGGTGCGGAAGAGGTTCATCGCGCCGACGGCCTGCTGGCGCAGCCGCAGCGGAAACGCGTGGGCGGTGGCGAACCCGGCCTCCCGCGCACGGGAGGAGAACTGCGTCCACTCCGTCGTGGCCCCGATACCGGCGAGGTCGATGTCGGTACGGGCGACCCCTCGCGCGTAGCACTCCACACAGGGGCCCTGGTCGTGCTGGAGGGAGAAGAGCTCCAGCAGCCGGGTGTTCTCGTCGGACGCGGCGACGGTCTGCAGGGTGCCGTAGGAGTCCGCGAGCATGATCCCGGCGGCGCTGACGTCCAGCAGCTCGACGCAGCGGGTGCAGAGATTCTGGAGGAAGTCGATGATGTCGAATTCGTCGACCAGGGTGTCCGCCAGCTCGACGAACACCTCGGAAATCTGTTGTTGACGGGACATACTCGTCATCCCCTGTTCCCTTCGGGCCCCTGCGGCCCGCTTGTAGGTTCGCTGAAGCGGCGCCGACGTGCCACCACGTCGCGGGACAGTTCCACGATCGGCTGGTCGAGACGGAAAGCCATGGCGCGCAGCCGGAGCAGCGCCTCCGCGAGGGACACCGACAGCTGCACACTGATCATGCCCGTCGCCTGGTGCACCACGGCCTGATGCCATTGCCCGGATGACTCGGCCGTCAGCGCCTCGGCCGACAGGGCGGGATGACTGTCGTCGAGCACGATCGCGGTGAGGGCCGCGGCAAGCGCGAAGGAATCGTCCAGCTGCTCGCCGGACAGGGGGCCGGGCCGGGTGCGCAGCAGCGTCAGCGCCCCGACCCGGATCGCCCCGACGCCCAGGGGGAAGGTGAACACGGCCGCGACCGGCAGCCCGGCCGCGGCCGGCAGCAGCACGGGCCAGCGCGCGGCGTCGACGGCTCCGAGGTCCGGCACCAGTACGGCGGTGCCGCTGCGGATGGCGTCGATTTCCGGCCCTTCGCCGAGCGTGGTCTGCAGGCCGGCGAACGCGGCTCCGAGGTCGCCGTGCGACCACAGCCGCTCGGTGTGCTCCGTGCGGCCCGTGTCCACGGTCACGGACACCGTCACGCCGTCGGCGTCCAGCGCCTCGGCGAACAGCTCCGTCGGATCGTCGCGGTCCGCCTTGCGCAACATGCTCAGTACCCGGGCCATCCGGTCGCTGGTCATGTCCGTCCTCGCCCCGCTCCGAGATCTCACAGCCTCCGAACGCGGCACCTTCACCGCGTGGACAACATTAACGGCACTCGACGACAGGCGGCATCCGCGACTCCGGCTCCCGAAACCGGACGCCCGCGCGATGCCGTAGGCGTCGTCGCTCCCCTGACCGTACGGCGGCCCGAGGACTACTGTGTGGGCAGTCGCCCAGGACCCCGGCCTCGTACGGTCGCCAGGGCCCGTCCCACGGGCCCCCGTCCGCCGGACGCCCGCGCGAGCCGCCGTTCCGCGCCCGGCACCCTACCGCTCCACACCACCCAGTACGTGGAGAACCGTCATGATCCCCTTCGTCGTCACGCTTTTCGGGGCGCTCGTCGCCCTCGGCTTCGCCTACCCCATCCTGTGGGTGGCGGCGGCCCTCCTGCTCTTCGCCTTCACCCGCTACGGCACCCTCAGCGGACTGCGCCTGCGCGATGACCCCGGCTACCGGGAGTACCGCGAACGCCGCGTCCGCCAGGACCGCTACGACCGCCGGTTCCGCCGTGAGCAGGCCCGCTGGGGCCGCCGGGCCGGCGGCCAGTCGGGCGGCCCGGCCGGGTCCGGGAACACGCGCGCCGATGCCACATCCACGGGCAAGTCCAAGAACAAGGACACGGACAAGGACCAGTCCAGGGACGGCAAGGGCGCCAAGGAGGACAGGGTGCAGCGCCGGGGCTGAGGCCGGCGGCCGCCCCCGCCCGGGGACCCGGCGCGGGGGGCGTCACCGGTCACACGGCCCGCAGCAGCGCGCCTTCCCGCCACTTGAGGATCTTGTCGAAGCTCACCACCGCGCCCGGACGACCGGCGCGGTTCCGTACCCGGACGTGGTCGGTGAGGGACTCGATGAGAAACAACCCCCGGCCGTGCTCGGCGCGGTCGGGGGACGGTTGGTGCGGTCGCGCGGGCGTGCGGCGGCCGCGGGCCCGGAGCTTGTCGGCGAAACCTGGACCGGAGTCGATGACCTCGATGCGGCATGTGTCGCCGTCGATGCGGGCGGTGACGCGGTAGTCCTCGGCGGACGCGTCACCCCCGTGCTCGACCGCGTTGGCGCACGCCTCGCTGAGGGCCACCGACAGGTCGTAGGAGATGTCCGGGTCGACCCCGGCCGTCTCCATGGTGCCGAGCAGAAGCCGCCGGGCGAGCGGAACGCTCGCAGCTTCGCGCCGCAAATGGAGTGACCACCAGATGCTCATGTTCCAGCCTCCTGGCTGCGGCTCGACATACCGATACGTATAGCCAGCCGCAAGGGTCCGTAAGCGTACGGGTGGTGTGAGACCGCTCATTCGGCGGATGCGAAAAGTTGACGCGCAGGTGTATAGCGGTCCGCCCAAGTGCGCCGGTATGCCCCGGCTCATACGCCCCCCTGCCGTAGGACGGCGGTAAGCCCGGTGGGATGATGACGCAGCCATGTCTGCCCCCGCCACCGTCCCCGTCGCGCGCGCCGGCGCCGATCTGCGGCTGCTGCGGACCGCGGTGTTCACCGCGGTCTGCGTCCTGCTGTCCGCGGGCGGGCACGCGATGGCGTCCTGCGCGAGCGTCCCGGCGTGGACCCTCGCCGCCGGGTTCGTGGTGCTCTTCGCGGCCGTCGCGCCGCTCGCCGGGCGGGAGCGCTCGCTGCCCGGCATCGCGGCCGTCCTCACCGCCGGACAGCTCGGCCTGCACGCCCTCTTCGGGCTCGGGCAGGGCGCGCTCGCCATGGCCGCGCCGACCCCGGCGTCCGACGGCTCGGAGGGCCGGCTGATCGCGTTCGCCGCGCGGCTGATCTGCAATCACCCCGGCCGGCTGACCGCCGCCGAGGCGCACCGGCTGGTGGCGGACTCCGGCATCAGCCCGTCCACCGTCCACTCCATGACCGGCGCCGCCGGCCTGCCGGCGGACGCCGCGGGGCTGTCGCATCTCGCCCTGCTCCAGAGCCTGCTGCCCACCCTGCCCATGGTCCTCGGCCATCTCCTCGCCGGGCTCGCGGCCGGCTGGCTGCTGCGCCGCGGCGAGGCCGCGCTGTGGCGGGCGGTCCGGCTCTCCGCGCAGGCCGCGCACCTGGTCGCGGACACCGCGCTCGTCCTCGCCCTGCGCGCCGCGCTGCGCCTCGTACGGGCCGCCCTGCGCGCCGGGGCCGGCGAGGAGTCGGCCGCGGCCACCGTACGCAGGCCCGCCCGCCGCCCGTACGAGAACGACGAAGCCGCCCCGCGGGAGCTCGCCCTCACCCACAGTGTGGTCCGGCGGGGGCCGCCGCACTGCGCCTTGGCGGCCTGAGACACGCGACGCATTCCCGGCGACCGGCCGGGTGGGCGCTCGCGCGGCCGCCGTACGCGCACGCACCTGCCCCCGTCGTCCCCCTGTGGAGGGTTCACCGTCATGACCGCCACGCGCACCGCGCGCAGTACCGCGCTCCGCCGTCTCCCGCTCGTCTCCGCCCTCGCCGGCGGCACCGTACTGCTCCTCGCGGGGCCCGCCTTCGCGCACGTCAGCGTGCAGCCGGGGACCGCCGAGAAGGGCGGCTACACCACCGTCGCCTTCAAGGTCCCCAACGAGAAGGACAACGCCTCGACCGTCAAGCTCGAAGTGACGCTCGACCCCAAGCACCCCCTGCCGTCGGTCTCCACGCAGCCCGTGCCCGGCTGGGACGTCAAGGTGGACAAGACCAAGCTGGACAAGCCGATCAAGACGGCCGACGGCATGGTCAACGAGGCCGTCACCAAGATCACTTGGTCCGGCGGGAAGATCGAGCCGGGCAGCTTCCAGCAGTTCCCCGTCTCGCTGGGCCCGTTGCCCAAGGACGCCGACCAGGTCGTCTTCAAGGCGCTCCAGACCTACTCCGACAACGACGTCGTGCGCTGGATCGACGCCAGCACCCCCGGCGGCGAGGAGCCCGACCACCCCGCTCCCGTCCTGAAGCTCACCGCGCCCGCCGCCGGCAAGGGCGACGGCCACGACAGCAAGGACGGCCGGTCCGACACGGCCGCGACCGCCGGCGCGAAGACCTCCGGCGACGGCGGCTCCGACACCACCGCCCGCGTGCTCGGCATCGTCGGCATCGTCGTCGGCGTGGCCGGCGTCGCCTTCGCCGTGCTCACCGGCCGCCGCCGCTCCCGCGCCTGACCGCCGGGGCCCGCCCGGACCGTACGCCGACGGCACGCGGACGCCGGCTGACCGCCCGCGCCGAGCCCCCGGCATACGGTCCGAACGGGGCGGCGGAACCGATCCCGCCGCCCCGCCACCCCATCCCGTACACCTTCACGCTTACGGAGAAGAACTCCATGCGCACCAAGATCCTGGGCGCGGCGCTCGCCGTCACCGCCGCTCTCTCCCTCGCCGCCTGCGGCTCCGACTCCGGCGACTCGAAGAGCGACAAGCCCGCGATGTCCGTCTCCGGGGCCGACAAGAGCACCGGCGCGCTCACCCTGGACACCGTCAAGGCCAAGCCCGACCTGGTCGTGACCGACACGGACGACAAGAAGTACGACCTGGTCAAGGAGACCAAGGGCCGCCCCGTCCTGCTCTACTTCGGCTACACCTACTGCCCCGACGTCTGCTCCACGATCGTCGCCGACATGGCCGCCGCCGCGAAGAAGCTCCCCAAGGCCGAGCAGGACAAGCTCCAGATGGTCTTCGTGACCACCGACCCCGCCCGCGACACCCCCAAGCGGATGCGCGCATGGCTCGACGCCCAGGGCGGCCAGAAGGTCATCGGCCTCACCAGCGACTTCGCCACCATCCAGGCCGCCGCCAAACCGCTGGGCATCTTCGTCGACAAGCCGAAGAAGCAGAAGGACGGCTCCATCACCGTCAGCCACGGCGCCGAGGTCGTCGCCTACTCCCCCAAGGACGACAAGGCGCACTGGATCTACACCGCCAAGAGCACCGCCGCGGACTACACCCGCGAGCTCCCGAAGATCGTCAAGGGGGAGAACCCCTGATGCGCAAGGCCACCGTCGCCACCGCCGCCGGCCTTCCGCTGGTCGTGGCAGCCGGCCTCGTCGCCGTCGCCGGGTGCGACTCGGGCTCGGGCGGCTCCAAGCCGGACCGCGCCGAACTGTCCGTCAGCGGCGGCTACGTGCCCAAGCCCGCGATGGCCGACATGGCCGCCGCGTACTTCACCGTCAAGAACGACGGCGGCAAGGCCGACCGGCTCACCTCCGTCAGCAGCCCGCTCTCCCCCGACGTCACCATGCACGTCACCGAGGGCTCGCAGATGAAGGAGGCAAAGTCGCTCGACGTCCCCGCGGGCGGCAAGCTCACCCTGTCCCGCGGCGGGAACCACCTGATGCTCGGCAAGCTCGGCCACCTCCCCAAGGTCGGCGAGAAGGTCGAGTTCACGCTGCACTTCGCCGACTCGAAGTCCATCAAGGTCAAGGTCCCGGTCGAACCCCCGACGTACCGCCCCGAGGACTGACGCGCGATGACCCCACCCACCGCCCGACGGCCGCTGCCGATACTCGGGGCCCTCCTCGCCGCGCTGCTGTGCGCGCTGCTGGGCACGGTGTCCTTCGGGGCGGCGCCCGCCGCCGCGCACGCCGCGCTCACGGCCACCGACCCCGCCGACGGCTCGGTCGTCAAGACCGCGCCCCAGCGGGTCAAGCTCACCTTCTCCGAAGGGGTGCTGCTCAGCGCCGACTCCCTTCGGGTCCTCGACCCGCAGGGCAAGCGCGTCGAGGAGGGCAGGGCCGCCCACGCGGACGGCGCGTCCGACACCGCGGCCGTCGCCCTGCGCGGCGGGCTCGCCGACGGCACGTACACCGTCGCCTGGCAGGCGGTCTCCGCGGACAGCCACCCGGTGGGCGGGGCCTTCACCTTCTCCGTCGGCGCCCCGTCCAAGACCACCGTCAAGGCGCCGACCGCCGACGTCGACCCGACCGTCGGCGCCCTCTACGGCATCGGCCGCTACGCCGCGTACGCCGGATTCGTCCTCCTCGTCGGCGGCTGCGTCTTCGCGGGCGTCAGCCGCTCCTCGCGGCCCGTCCAGAAGATCGCCGTCGGCGGCTGGGTCACCCTGTTCGCCTCGACCACCGCGCTGCTGCTGCTCCGCGGCGCCTATACGAACACCAAGGGGCTCGGCTCCGTCCTGGACTTCTCGCTGCTCGGCGGGGTGCTCTCCACCAAGCCCGGCGCGGCGCTGCTGTCCAGACTGCTGCTGCTCAGCGCCGCCGCCGTCTTCCTCGCCGTGCTCTTCGGCTCGTACGCGCCGGGGGACGGGAGCGACCGGCGGGAGCGCAAGGGGGACGCGGGGGGCCCGGAAGGCGACCGGCGCGGTCTCGCGTACGGGCTCGCCATCGGCGGGGCCGTCGTCGCCACCGGGCTCGCCGCCACCTGGTCGCTCGCCGAGCACGCGTCCGTCGGCATCCAGCCGTACGTCGCGATGCCCGTCGACATCCTCCATCTGCTCGCCGTCGGCGTCTGGCTCGGCGGGCTCGCCGCCCTCCTGGTCACCCTCCGCTCCGCCACGCCCATCCGGCGCGCGGCCGTCCAGCGCTTCTCCCGACTCGCCTTCGCCTCCGTCTGCGTCCTGGTCGCCACCGGTACGTACCAGGCGTGGCGACAGGTCGGCACGTGGGGCGCGCTCACCGGCACCGCGTACGGCCGGTGGCTGCTCATCAAGATCGGCCTGGTCGCCGTCGTGGTGGGCCTGGCCTACTTCTCCCGGCGCTGGACCAACCGGTTGGCGGACCGTACGGACGCCGGCGGCAAGAAGGGGAAGACGTCTTCCAAGTCCGCCAAGTCCGCCAAGGTCGTCAAGTCCGCCAAGGTCGCCGAGGCGGCTGAGAAAGCGAAGGCCGCGGAGAAGGCGAAGGACGCGGAGAAGGCGAAGGTGGGCGTCGGCGGCGGGGGCTCCGCCGAGCGCACCGCCCAACTCGCCCGGCAGCGCGCCGCGATGGACCGGGCCGCCGGGCAGCGCCGCCGCGACGCCGACGAGAACCGCACCGGACTGCGCCGTTCCGTACTCGCCGAGACCGCCGTCGCCGTCGTCCTGCTCGCCGTCACCACCGTGCTCTCCGGCACCCAGCCCGGCCGCGCCGAGACCGAGCAGAAGCAGGCCGCCGCCGGGGGCGCCTCGTCCGGGACCGCCTCCGCCGGGCCCGTGGACATCACGATCCCCTACGACACCGGCGGCGCCGACGGCAGCGGCACCGCCCGTATCACCATCGACCCCGCCCGCTCCGGCGACAACACCGTCGAGGCCCACACCACGGGCCCCTCCGGACGCCCCGTGGACATACCGGAGCTGGACATCTCCCTCACCGAGAAGGAGAAGAAGATCGGCCCGCTGCACACCGCGCTCAAACGCCAGTCCGCCGGGCACTGGAAGGCCACCGGCTTCCAACTGCCGATGGCCGGCTCCTGGCAACTCACCCTGACCGTACGGACCTCCGACATCGACCAGGTCACGGAGATCAAGAACGTGAAGATCAACTGATGACGACCGAACACCCCATCACCAGGCGGCGGCTGCTCGGCACCGCCGGCGCGGCCGGAGCGGCGGGCCTCGTCGCGGGCGGCGCGAGCGGCGCGTTCACCGCACAGGCCGTACGGTCCGCACCGCCCACAGCCCTCACCACCGTCGGCTCCACCGCCCTGGCCTTCCACGCCGACGGCCGCGCCGCGCACCAGGCCGGCATCACCACCCCGCTCCAGGCCACCGCCCACCTCGCCGCCTTCGACCTCGCGCCCGGCGGCGACCGCAAGAGCGCCGCCGCCCTGCTGCGCCGCTGGTCGAAAACCGCCGAGGAACTCATGGCGGGCAAGGCCCCCAAGGACGACAGCGGCGTCGCGTACGACGCCGGGCCCTCCTCCCTCACCGTCACCTTCGGCTTCGGCCGCACCTTCTTCGACCGCACCGGGCTCACCGCGAACCGCCCGGCCGCCCTGGAACCGCTGCCGCACTTCACCGCCGACGCACTCGACGCGAAGCGCGGCGAGGGCGACCTGTGGATCCAGATCGGCGCCGACGACTCCTTCGTCGCCTTCCACGCCCTGCGCACCCTCCAGAAGGAAGCGGGCGACGCGGCGCGGCTGCGCTGGCAGATGAACGGCTTCACCCGCACGCCGGGCGCGACCGCGAAGCCGATGACCGTACGCAACCTCATGGGCCAGGTCGACGGCACCAACAACCCGCACCCCTCCGACAAGGACTTCGACGCCCGCGTCTTCGTCCCGTCCTCGGGCGGCCCCGCCGCGGAGAAGTGGATGGCAGGCGGCTCGTACGCGGTCTTCCGGCGCATCCGGATGCTGCTCGACGACTGGGACCACCTCTCGCGGGAACGCCAGGAACGGGTCATAGGGCGGCGCAAGTCGGACGGCGCGCCTCTGTCGGGCGGCACGGAGACGACGCCGGTCGACCTCGACAAGTTCAACAAGGACGGGTCCATCGCCATCGCGGGCGACGCCCATATCCGGGTCGCGGCGCCGGAGTCCAACCGCGGCGCGGCGATGCTGCGGCGGCCCTTCTCGTACCACGACGGGTTCCGCGACGACGGGGCGCCGGACGCGGGGCTGCTCTTCGTCTGCTGGCAGGGCGACCCGATGAAGGGGTTCGTGCCGGTACAGCGGAAGCTGGACCGGGGGGACGGGCTGTCGCGCTTCCTGCGGCACGAGGCCAGCGGGCTGTACGCGGTGCCGCCGGCGCCGGAGCCGGGGTCGTATGTGGGGCAGGCGTTGCTGGAGGGGTGATCGTCTCGCCGTTCGTCCGCGCGGTCGTCCGGCGCGGTCGTCCGGCGCGGTCGTCCGGCGCGGACGTCCGGCCCCCGGTCGTCCGGTCGTCCGGCGCGGTCTTCTGCTACGGCCCTCCGCCACGGTCTTTCGCTACGGCCTTCCTTCCGCCGCGGCCTTCCGTCCGGCGGTCGGACGGCGGGGCGGGCGGCACGGGGGCTGAGTATCGTGGCGGGTTCCCCAGCCCGCCCGAGCCCCCTTACTTCCTCTCCCCTTCCTCTCTCCCCTCTCCCCCTCCCTTCCCTGTGATCCACGAGGAGCCTGCGTGATGTCGGCCAGCCGTTACACCTATCTGGGCCCCGAGGGCACGTTCACCGAAGCCGCCCTGCGGACCCTGCCGGAGTCGGCGACGCGCGAGCTCGTGCCGATGGTGTCGGTGCCGACGGCGCTGGACGCCGTACGGGGCGGCGAGGCGGCGGCGGCGCTCGTGCCGATCGAGAACTCGGTCGAGGGCGGCGTCACCGCCACCCTCGACGAACTCGCCACCGGCGAACCGCTGATGATCTACCGCGAGGTGCTGCTGGAGATCGCCTTCGCGCTGCTCGTACGGCCCGGCACCGCGCTCGGCGACATCAAGACCGTCACCGGGCACCCCGTCGCCCAGCCCCAGGTGCGCAACTGGCTCGCGGCCAACCTGCCCGACGCCCTGTGGGAGTCGGCCGCCTCGAACGCGGACGGCGCCCGGCTCGTACAGGAGGGGCGCTACGACGCGGCGTTCGCGGGGGAGTTCGCCGCGCCGACGTACGGGCTGCAGCCGCTGGTCACCGACATCCACGACGCGCGGAACGCGCAGACCCGCTTCGTGCTGGTCGGCCGCCCGGCCCGGCCCGCCGCGCGGACGGGCGCGGACCGCACCTCGCTGGTGATCTGGCTCGGCGACGACCATCCGGGCGCGCTCCTGGAGCTGTTGCAGGAGTTCGCGGCGCGCGGGGTGAACATGATGCGCATCGAGTCGCGGCCGACGGGCGAGGGGATCGGGCGCTACTGCTTCTCCGTGGACTGCGAGGGGCACATCACCGACCGGCGGGTGGGCGAGGCGCTGATGGGGCTCAAGCGGATCTGCCCGAAGGTGCGGTTCCTCGGGTCGTATCCACGGGCGGGGGCGGACGCGTCGGATCCGGCGCTGCTGGGGGAGGTGCGGCCGGGGACGTCGGACAGCGAGTTCGAGGCGGCGGCGGACTGGCTGGCGCGCTGCCAGGACGGGCGGGGCTGAGCGGCGCCGGCGTGCGGTGGGCGCCTGCCTGTCGACGGGGTTCCCGCTTCGGAGGGCCGTCGAGGGCTGTTGAGGGTGGTCGAGAGCTGTTGATGGCTGTTGATGGCTCTCCGTGCACCTGTGCACAACCCTCTGAGTTATCCACAGGGGCTTCGTCGCCCTGGGGACAAGTCGACACTGCGGCCCGGAATCGTCGACAAATCTCTCTAGCCACCGCTCCGCCATCCACAGCCCGGTCCCCCGTGACCGTCACCTCAATTCTCTCGTTCAACCCTTTTGAGCGATCCATTCCCACCCGAATGAGCGCGTGAGACCGGTTTGAACCGTAAATTCCTCGCCTCCCGCAGAACGGACAGAACGATCACCGTCAACATCCACAGAACTTGCTCACACCCTGTGGATAAAAGAAAAGCAATCCCCATGGCCTGTGGACAACCGCGGCCAACTGCCGCCGCACGCAAGGCGGGTCGGCGTCCAGCCGCCGACCCATTCGCCCCTTTTCGGCCATCGCCAGGAAATTCCCCGGCCACGGTCCGCACTCCGCATTCGCCTCCCATTCACGCCTTTCCGACTTCCGGCAAAACGGTCATAACGACACGCAAAGGAATATCGCGTCGCCCGCCCGGAGCGCGCGAAGGTAACCTGAGGGGGTGATTGACCTTCGCCTGCTCCGTGAGGACCCCGACCGTGTTCGCGCCTCCCAGCGCGCCCGTGGAGAGGACGTCGCGCTCGTCGACTCACTCCTCTCCGCCGACGAGCGGCGCAGGTCGTCCAGCGTGCGCTTCGACGAGCTGCGCTCCGAGCAGAAGTCGCTCGGCAAGCTCATCCCCAAGGCCGCCGGGGACGAGAAGGCCGAACTGCTGAAGAAGGCCGGCGAGCTGTCCGCCGCCGTCAAGGCCGCCGACGCCGAGCAGGGCGAGGCCGCCGAGGAGGCCCAGCGCCTGCTGCGGCAGCTCGGCAACCTCGTCCACCCGGACGTGCCGGTGGGCGGCGAGGAGGACTTCACCGTCCTGGAGACCGTCGGCACGCCGCGCGACTTCGAGGGCGAGGGGTTCGAGCCCAAGGACCACCTGGAGCTCGGCCAGGCGCTCGGCGCCATCGACGTGGAGCGGGCGGCCAAGGTCTCCGGCTCGCGCTTCTACTACCTCACCGGGGTCGGCGCGCTGCTGGAGCTCGCGCTGGTCAACGCCGCCATCGCGCAGGCCACCGAGGCCGGGTTCGTACCGATGCTCACCCCCGCGCTGGTCCGCCCGCACGCCATGGAGGGCACCGGTTTCCTCGGCCAGGCCGCGGAGAACGTGTACCACCTGGAGAAGGACGACTACTACCTGGTCGGCACCTCCGAGGTGCCGCTCGCCGCGTACCACATGGACGAGATCATCGACGCGTCGCAGCTGCCGCTGCGCTACGCGGGGTTCTCGCCGTGCTTCCGCCGCGAGGCCGGTACGTACGGCAAGGACACCCGCGGCATCTTCCGGGTGCACCAGTTCGACAAGGTCGAGATGTTCTCGTACGTCGACCCGGACGACTCCGAGGCCGAGCACCAGCGGCTGCTGGACTGGGAGAAGCAGTGGCTGACCGGCCTGGAGCTGCCGTTCCAGGTCATCGACGTGGCCACCGGCGACCTCGGCTCCTCCGCCTCCCGCAAGTTCGACTGCGAGGCGTGGATCCCGACCCAGGGCAAGTACCGCGAGCTGACCTCCGCCTCGAACTGCAATGAGTTCCAGGCCCGCCGGCTCTCCGTGCGGATGCGCGACGGCAAGCACGTCAAGCCGCTGGCCACGCTCAACGGCACGCTGTGCGCCGTGCCGCGCACGATCGTCGCGCTCCTGGAGAACCACCAGCAGGCCGACGGCACGGTGCGCGTGCCCGAGGTCCTGCGGCCCTACCTCGGCGGGCGGGAGTTCCTGGAGCCGGTCGCCAAGTGACCGCCGCCGCCCCGACGCCGCTGCCGTACCGGCTCGTCGCGACCGACCTCGACGGCACGCTGCTCCGCGCCGACCACAGCGTCTCGGAGCGCACCCGCGAGGCCCTCGACCTGGCCACGGGCGCCGGGGCGGCGCACATCGTCGTCACGGGCCGCGCCGTCCCGTGGACCAAGCACATCCTGGACGCGCTCGGCTACCGGGGGCTCGCGGTGTGCGGGCAGGGCGCGCAGCTCTACCACGCGGGCGAGCAGCGGCTGCTGACCTCGGTCACCCTCGACCGGCAGCTCGCCGGGCTGGCCCTCGCCAAGATCGAGGCGGAGGTCGGCCCGCTCTACCTGGCCGCCAGCCGCGACGGCCTCGACGGCGAGGTCGTCGTCGGCCCCGGCTACCGCAGCCAGGAGGGCCCGCTGCCGGTCACCCCCCTCAGGGAACCGGCCGACCTGTGGTCCGCGCCCCTGAACAAGATCTACCTCCAGCACCCCGAGCTGTCCGACGACGCCCTCGCCGAGATCGCGCACGCCGTCGCCGGCGGCCTGGTCGGGGTCACGATGGCCGGCGCGGGCATCGTCGAACTCCTCCCCCTCGGCCTGACCAAGGCCACCGGCCTCTCCCTCGCCGCCCGCCGCCTCGGCATGAAGGCCGCCGACACGGTCGCCTTCGGCGACATGCCCAACGACATCCCCATGTTCGGCTGGGCCGCCCACGGCATCGCCATGGCCAACGCCCATGACGACCTCAAGGCCGTCGCGGACGAGATCACCGCCTCCAATGAGGAGGACGGGATCGCGGTGGTACTGGAACGTCTCTTCGGCTGAGAGCGACTCGGGGCTGGGTGACTGCTCGAAATGGCTTTCGAAGGGGACAGCTTGTCCCTTTCAAAAGGGAGTTCGAACGGACTTATCCACAGGCTGCCGCCCAGCTCAGACCGGGGGTCCGGAGCGAGCGCCTCCGGATGGGATCACCTGTCCGCAGTAACCGTACGTTTGTCGGCTCGTTGTGCCTGGTGCGCGGAGGCAACTGGAGTTCGAGGCGTCGAGGGTTCGTGAAGTAGAGGAAGGCCGGTCGACAGAGCCGGTCATAGGGTTTGTGGCCACGTGAGCAGCTTCCGCTCCTGCGCCCTGGATACGGGCTTCCACCGAACCGTTCCGGACCAAGGAAGGCATCCTCATGCCACCGGAAGCTGCACTGCTGGAGTCGCGCGCGATGCGCGACAGCGTCATGGGGCACGTAGAAGTGCTCGACAAGGTGGGAGCGCTGCGGCTGCTCCCCGACGGTATCCACATCACGACGGAGGACGTGGCCGCGTTCTTCGAAATCCACAAGGAGGCTGTGCACAAGGTCGTTCAGCGCCACCGCGACGAACTGGAAACCAACGGGCTTCGCGTCGTCCGAGGCGCTGACCTGCGGTTGTTTAAGATGGACAACTTGTCCATCTTTAATGGGGACCCGAGCGCGAGTTATCCACAGCCTCGCTCGAACCTGACCCTCTTCACCCGCAGGGTCGTCCTCAACATCGCCATGCTGCTGCGCGACAGCGCCGTCGCCCAGCGCGTGCGTACGTACCTCCTCGACGTCGAGGAGCCGTACCGCACGGGCGGGCAGCAGGTGCCGCCGCCCGGCTACGCCTCGCTCGACCGGCGGGTGACCGCCCTTGAGACGTGCATGGCCGGGGTCGGCACGGCGTTGCAGGAGCTGGGGCCCGTCATCGGGCGGATCTCGGCGCGGCTGGACCGCATCGATCAGCGGCTCGACGGGATCGACAACCGGTTGGACGGCATCGACAACCGGCTCGACGATTTCGACCGGCGGCTGCACGCCACGAATCGCGTCGTCTGCGCGATGAGTGAGCGCTTGGCCGCGCTCACTCCGCCGCACCGGCGTCGGCGTCACCGCTGACAGCGGCGCTGCTGACGGCATGAAACCGCGGCGGCTCGGACCCGGCCTAACGGTCGGGGCCGGGCCGCCGTGCCATGGAACGGTGGAGGCGGCGAAGTGCCGAGGACAGCGGCAGGAAGCGCCAAGGCCGACGGCCCCGGGTCAGCGGCCAGGCAGCGAGGCCCAGCGCCAGCGAGATGGCGTGGCCGATGTCGGTGTAGCTGGCGTCCGCGAGGAGGGGGAGGGCGAAGAAGAGGACCGTGCCGGTGGCGTAGAGCCAGCGCCAGGGGTGGGGGAAGCGGTAGGTGAGGAGGCCCGCGGCGGCGGCGAGGCCGTAGGAGACGCCGATGTCGACGACGTGCTTCATCGAGTGCGGCAGGGAGTGGTCGCGGATGGCCAGGAGCAGGACCTCCTGGCTGATCAGGGTGGCCGCGATGTGGGCGGTGGCGACCGTGAGGAGCCAGCGCAGGGTGCCGACCCAGCGCTCGACGTTGGCGTGGACGAGTTCGAAGAGGCCCGCGTAGAGGAGGAACGAGGACGGGCTCTCGATCCAGAATCCGCTGATGAGCAGGGCCTGCGTGGGGTGCTTGTTGAGTTCGTGGATGTTGCTGCTGGTGCGGTGGAGGAGGAAGGTCTCCAGGCCCTGGCTCGCGGCGGCGATCACGAGGCTGGTGATGCCGATGATGAGCAGCCAGATGTGGGTGCCGGGGGCGGACCGTACCCATGCCCGTACCGCTCGTACCGCCCGGGCGCCCAGCGGGAAGTCCGCGGAGACGGCCCGTGCGCCGCGGGCGAGCGGGTCGAGTTCCTTCCGCTCCGGGGCGAGCCCTTCGCGGTCGTCGCCGTTCATGGGCGACCGCGCCGCCGTGGTGCGGCGAAGTACGGGCCCGCGGACTTGACCTGCCGGATGACCGGGGACGTCTCCATCCGCTGTACGGCGGACAGCGAGGCGACGCTCGACGTCAGATAGGCGTACAGGGCCCGTACGTCGGCGCAGATGGCGACGGCCATCAGGTTGTACGGGCCGGTGATGGCGCAGGCGAAGGCGATCTCGGGGTGGCGGGCCAGCGCCTCGCCGGTCTCGTGCACGGCGGCCGGCGGCACGGCGAGCATCAGGACGACGTGCGTGCCGTGGCCGAAGGCGCGGGGGTCGTAGTCGATGTCGAAGAACAGGGCGCCCTGGGAGCGGAGTTCGGCGAGGCGGCGGCGTACGGTCGACTGGGACCAGCCGGTGACGGCGCTCAGTTCGGCGAGCGGGGCGCGCCCGTCGTGGGCGAGCGCCGCGCACATCCGCTCGTCGGCGGCGCTCAGCACGGGGGGCGGGCCCGCGGCGGGTCCCGGCTCCGGTTCGTAGGCGGTCAGCCGCTCGATCTGGTCCGGGGTCAGCGAATCGGACTTGTTGACGAGCCCCTGCGGGCCGCCGAAGAACTCGTGGATGAGGCAGTGCGCGGTGACGCCGGTCACCTGGGGGGTGCGCGGCAGCTTCTCCAGCAGCAGCGCCTCGCTCTCGCGGTCGCTGGCGACGCGCGTGACGGCGGCGATCTCGGTGCCGCCGGACAGCAGGCTCACCCAGGAGGTGTCGGGGCGGCGGGCGAGCGCCTCGGCGACGGCGGCAGCCGCGTCGGGCGTGCAATGGACGCGTACGAGCCAGACCGTCTCGCCGAGTACGCCGGGGGCGGTGAGGCCGAGGACCTTGATCGCGCCGCTGGTGCGCAGCCGTGTGTAGCGGCGCGCGACGGTCTGGTCGGAGACGCCGAGCACCTCGGCTATCCGGCTGAAGGGGGCCCGCCCGTCGAGCTGGAGCGCGTGGACGAGCCGCAGGTCGAACTCGTCGCGGCTGTCGGTTTTCACCACATGAGGCTAACCGGTGTCGGAAAACGCCGCCCCGCGGGCCGTGGCTGTGAGCGATAAGGGGGTGCGGCGGACGGTGGTGGTCACGGGGCCCGTGGTAGAGGACGGGCCGTCTCTCTTCGGGAGCTTCACATGCAGAACCCGCGCAGCGGTCCGGGCGGCCCGGACGGCGTCGCACGCGGCAAGTGGTGGCCGCTCGTCGCGATCACCCTCGGCAACTTCATGCTGCTGGTGGACGTCACCATCGTCAACACCGCCCTGCCCCAGATGGCGCACGGGCTGAACACGTCCTTCTCCTCACTCCAGTGGGTGATGGACATCTACGCGCTGGCGCTGGCCGCGCTGCTGATGGTGGCCGGTTCCGCGGCCGACCTCTTCGGCCGCCGCCGGCTGTACGTACTGGGGCTGATCGTCTTCGCGGTGTCCTCGCTGGCCTGCGGGCTGGCCCCGGACGGGACCGTGCTGATCGTGGCGCGGGCCGTGCAGGGCGCGGGGGCGGCGGCGATGTTCGCCACCAACACCCCGCTGCTGATGGCGACGTACTCGGGCCGGGACCGCGGTGTCGCGTTCGGCGTATGGGGCGGTACGGGCGGGGCCGCGACGGCGGTCGGGCCGCTGCTGGGCGGCGTGCTGACCGAGTACGCGGACTGGCGGTGGATCTTCTGGGTCAATCTGCCGCTGACCGCCGTGGCGGTGTGGGCCACCCTCCGTTCGGTCAAGGAGTCGCGCCTGGAGGCGACCGGGCCCCGTGGCAGCCGGCCGGGCATCGACTGGCCGGGCGCGATCTCGTTCACGGTGTGCGCGGGGGCTCTGACGTACGGGCTGATGCGCGGCGGCGAGCACGGCTGGTCGGACTCCGGCACCGTGACGGCGCTGCTGGCGGCGCTCGCCGCGCTGGTCGTCTTCCTGGCCGTGGAGCGCCGGGCCCGGCAGCCGCTGCTGGAGCTGAAGCTGTTCCGCCGCCCGTCGTTCGCGGTGCTGATGGCGGCGGCCCTGCTGCTTCAGGCGGCGGCGTTCCCGTACCTCACCTATGCCGGGCTGTGGCTGCAGACGGTGCTGGGGCTCTCCCCGATGCAGGCGGGGCTCGCGGTGATGCCGATGGCCGCAGTGTCGCTGGTGGTGGGCGCCGTGGGCGGCCGGGTGCTGCACCGGGTCGCTCCGCAGCTGCCGCTGGGCATCGGCATGGTGCTCATCGGCGCGGGCGCGCTGACGCACTCGCTCCTGCTCTCCGCCGACTCGGGCTGGGCCGCGCTCGCGCCGGGGCTCGCGCTCGGCGGGCTCGGCGTCGGAATGTCCATGCCGGTGCTGGTCTCGGCCGCCCTCGGCGCGGCCCCGCCGGAGCGCGGCGGCATGGCGAGCGGCGCGGTGAACACCTTCCGGCAGATGGGGTACGCGCTCGGGATCGCGGTCCTGGGCATGGTCTTCGCGAGCCGGGTGCGCGGCATGGTCTCGGGCAGCGACGCGGTTCCGGCGGACGCCGCGGGCCGGGCGGCGGAGGCGATCAGCGGCGGCCACTCGGGGGAGATCGTCGCCTCGGCCCCGGCGGGCGCGGCGCGGCACGGCGTCGAATCGCTGGTCCACGAGTCGTTCGTGGCGGGGCTGGACCGCATCTGCCTGATCTCGGGCATCGTGGCGGTGGTCGCGGGGCTGGTGGTCCTGGCGGTCGTGCGCCGGAACGAGCCGGAGGGGGCCGCTCCGGCGGCGGGGAACGGGAACACGCCCGTGGAACGACCGGACGTGGAGCCGGTGGGGGCGTAGTCGCGTCAGCACACAGGAGGGGGCGCGGGGGCGCTCGTACGGTCGTGGCAACCGTACGAGCGCCCCCTCGCGCGCGGCTGTCACGGCTCCGCCGGCGGTCGCCCCTTCCTCTCGATGGCGAGGGACTGGAAGTGACGGGCGGCCTCGGACAGATAGATGTCGTCGCGCCGGACGAGCGACAGGGTGCGGTCGCAGTGCGGGGCGTCGAGGCGGAGGAGGGCGACGGGGGCGCGGCTGACCGCGCCGCGCGACATGGCGGGGAGGAGGCCGATGCCGAGGCCCGCGCTGATCAGCACCGGGGCCGCGCCGGGCTCGTCGCCCTCGCAGCCGATGGTGGGCGCGAGCCCCTCGGCCGCGAACAGGCGGTCCAGCAGGGCGCGTTGCCAGTGGCCGGGGCGGGTGGCGATGAAGGGTTCGCCGGCGAGCTCGCGGACGCCGACGCTCTCGCGGCCGGCCAACGGGTGGCCGAGGGGAACGGCGAGGAGCACTTCCTCGCGGAGGAGTTCGACGGAGTCGAGGGAAGAGCCCGTGAGGGGCTGGGAGGCGAGGCAGAAGTCGACTTCGCGGGCGCGGAGTTGACGTCCCATGGCCTCGGCGGTGGACTGGAAGAGGCGGACGCGGACGCCGGGGTGCCGACGGCGGTACTCCGCGAGCAGGCCGGTGAGCGAGAGCAGCGTCTCGGAGGCGAGGGCGATCGTGCCGTGGTCGAGTCCGGCCGCGTCGGCGAGTTCGCGGCGCGCGTCGTCCAGTTCGCCCAGCGCGCGGTCGACGCGGCGCAGGAAGGCGGCGCCGTACTGGTTGAGCCGCACCTGGCGGCCGTTCCGGTCGAAGAGCCGCACGCCGAGTTCGGCCTCCAGCCGCGCGATCGTACGGCTCACGGAGGGCTGGGCGACGCGGAGTTCGACCGCGGCCCGGCTGATGTGCTCGTGCCGCGCCACGGCCTGGAAGCAGCGCAGCGACAGGAGGTCCATGGGCGTCCTCGTCTCGGGTCTTCCGCGGATCTTCCTCGGATCTTCACCGGGTCCTTCTCAGGTCTTCCTCGGGTCTTCCTCAAGCCTCTCTCATGCCTTTCCGGACATGATCACATGGCGGAATTGGTCATGGAACGCATGAGGTTCGTGGCCTACCGTCGATTTCGCAGGCCATGACGGACGGTTACGGACACACACCGCCCCGTCATTCGCACGACAACTCGTAGAGGGGTCACAGCACATGAGCGATACCGACACCACCACCGCGGCGGATTCCGCCCCCGCCTCGTCCGCCACCTCCGTCTCCCCCGTCTCCCCCGCCTCCCCCGCCTCGCCGGGTTTTGTGAGTTATGTGGAGACGATCCTCGCGGAGCTGGCGCGCGAGCCGGGGCGTACGGTCGTGACGACCGCGGACGGCGAGCACGTCACGGCGGGCGAGTTCCGGGACCAGATCTACCGGCTGACGGCGGAGCTGGCCGCGCGCGGCGTCGGCCGCGACGTCACCGTCGCCATGCTCGTGGGCAACCGGCCCGAGGCGCTCAGCGCGCGGTACGCGGCGAACCTGCTCGGCGCGCGTGTGGACTACCTCTATGTGGGCATGGCGCCCGAGGTGCTGGCACGGGTGGCGGAGAGCGTCGACACGGAACTCCTGCTCGTCGACCCGGAACTGGCCGAGGGCCCGGCGGAACTGGTGTCCCGGCTGCCCGGAGTGCCGGTCGCCTCGTTCGGCCCGAGCGGGCTCGGCGACGACCTGCTGGCGTGCGCGGCGCGGCGGCCCGCCGACCCGGTGCCGAACGCGGCCCACCCCGACGACGACTGGTCCATCCGGCAGACGGGCGGCACCACGGGCGTGCCCAAGGGGGTGTGCATGGCGCAGGGCCCGTACGCCGATTCGATGAAGTACCCCATCGCCGGCGCGGGCGACCCGTCCCGCTTCCTGGCCGCCACCTCGCTCGCCCATCTGTCCGGGGTGCTCGCCGACTACACGCTGACGTGGGGCGGTTCGGTGGTGCTGCAGCGGTCCTTCGACGCCGGCCAGGTGCTCGCCGCGATCGAGCGGGAGCGGATCACCCATGTGTGGCTGCTGCCCCCGCTGCTCTACGAACTCCTCGACCACCCGGATCTGGCCACCACCGATCTGTCCTCGCTCAGCCGCGTCACCTACGGCGGCTCGCCGTCCTCGCCGAGCCGGCTGCGGCAGGCCCTGGAGGCGCTGGGGCCGGTGCTCTACGGCGCGTACGGGCAGTCCGAGGCGGGCTGGATCACCGAGGTGCGTCCCGACGAACACGATTCGGCGGGCCACGGCGGCCAGGTATCGGTCGGCAGGCCGAACGACGGCGTACGGATCGAGATCCGCGACGAGGCCGGGAACGCGCTGCCGCCGGGGCGGGCCGGCGAAGTCCATGTGTCCACCCCGATGATCATGTCCGGCTACTGGAAGCAGCCGGAGCTGACCGCGCAGACCCTGCGCGACGGGTGGGTGCGCACCGGGGACGTCGGCTATCTGGACGCGGCGGGCTATCTGTACATCGTCGACCGCATCAAGGACATGATCATCGTGGTGGGCGGCCACGTGTACCCCGGCGAACTCGAAGACCTGCTGCTCACCCACCCCGCCGTCGCCCAGGTCGCCGTCTTCGGGGTGCGCGGCGCGGACGCCGAGGAACAGGTGCACGCCGCGATCGTCCCCGCGGCGGGGCAGAGCGTGGACCACGACCTGATCCGGGAGTACGTACGCGAGCACAAGGGCCCGATGTACGCCCCGGCCCGCGTGCACACCCTGCCGCGCATCCCGCTGACATCGGTGGGCAAGCCGGACAAGAAGCTGCTGCGGACGACGTTGGGGGGGTGAGTTCTCCGCGGTGCGGGCGCGCCTTCCCTGGACGGGGAGGCGCGCCCGCCACTTTTCGGACACGGGTTGTAGGATGATTTGAGTTGTAGGATGACTGGGCAACCGGGCCACTGAGACGCTCTCTGGTACCGGCGATCGGCATTTCGGCACTGTCCGACCTTTCGGCACTGTCCGAGCGTTTCGGCACTGTTCGACCTTTCGGCATGGGGAGCATGCGCATGGCATTGCAGGCGGCGGGGCGGCAGTCCCTCGTGGACACCGTCGTCGATCAGCTGCGCGCGCAGCTGGCGGCGGGCGAGTGGCGGGTCGGGGAGCGCATCCCCACCGAGCACGCGCTGGCCGAACAGCTCCAGGTCGGGCGGAACACCGTCCGCGAAGCGGTGCGCGTACTCGTACACGCCGGAATGCTGCGTTCACGGCAGGGCGAGGGGACCTTCGTGGTCTCCATGGCCGACCCCGGGGACATCATGCGGGGCGTGCAGCGGGCCGGGGTCCGGGACGTGCTGGAGCTGCGGATCGCGCTGGAGGCGGAGGCCGCCCGGCTGGCCGCGCTGCGCCACGAGCCCGCCGACCTGCAACGGATGGCGGCGGCGCTGGACGCGCAGACGCGGCTGGAGGACGCGGAGGGCCAGCCCGCCTCCGGGAGCCTGGAGCTGTACGCCGACCACGACGTCGAGTTCCACAAGGCCGTGGTCGAGGCCGCGCACAACGCCGCGCTGACGGCGACGTACGGCTGGTTCGCCAGCTCGGTGCGGGAGGCGCTGGTCTCGTCGCTCGGCGACCACGAGATGCCGAGGGTCATCCACGGCGACCACCGGGCCGTGCTCGACGCCATCGCGTCGGGCGATCCCGAGGCCGCCGAGCGCGCGGCCCGCGAGCTGCTCGCACGGCCGAAACAGGCTGTCGAGGCGTTGCTGGCCGCACTCTGAGCTCTGCGCTCTGAGCACTGAGCACTGAGTCGGCCGGGGGCCGACCGCCGGGCCGGCGGCCGCCCCCGCGCGCCGCGGATCCATCCGCGGTTCCATCCGTCCACATACATGCATCCACCACCTAGGTACTCACATTCGGAGAGGCGAACCATGTCGGAGACGAGGTCCGAAGCACCACTGATCGACGCGGAGGAGGATCTGTCGCCCGCGCCACCCGTGGCCGAGGCCCGGCGTCGGCTGCGGGCCCACCCGGCGCTGATCCTGCTCGGCATCGTGCTGGCCTCGCTCAACATGCGCGCCGCCCTCTCGGGCGTCTCCCCGCTGCTCGGCGAGATCGGCGACCACTTCGGCCTCTCGGCCACCGTGAGCAGCCTGGTCACCACCATCCCCCTGGTCTTCATGGGCCTCGGCTCGATCGCCGCCCCCAAGCTGGCCCGCCGCTGGGGCACCGAGACGGTGCTCTTCGGCGCGCTCGCGCTGCTGTGCGGCGGCATCCTGCTGCGCATCGCGCCGCCCGTCGTCGCGCTGTTCGTCGGCTGCGCGCTCGTCGGCACCGCGATAGCCCTGCTCAACGTGTTGATGCCCGGTCTGATCAAGCGGGACTTCCCGGACAAGGCCGCGGGCATGACCGCGCTCTACTCGACCGCGATGATCCTGGGCGCGACCGCCTCGGCCGCCGCCGCCGTGCCGCTGGAGAACGCCCTCGGCGGCTGGCGCGGCTCACTCGCCTCCTGGTCCGTACTGGCCGCGGTCGCGGCCGTCGTCTGGATCCCCCAGGTGATCATCGCCCGCCGCGGCACCAAGCACGGCGCTGCCGCCGCCACCCCGAAGCACCTCGTCGAGGACGGCCCGAACCTCTCGCGTTCGCCGCTCGCCTGGCAGGTCACGCTGTTCATGGGCTCGCAGTCGCTGGTCGCGTACGTCTGCATCGCCTGGATGCCGACGATCTTCACCGACCACGGCATGAGCAAGAGCCAGGCCGGACTGGTCTTCGCCTTCAACACGCTGGTGCAGATGGTCGGTTCGTTCGTCGTGCCGATGCTCGCCGGCCGGATGCGCAGCCAGCGGATGCTGTCCGTCGGCGTCGTCGTCCTGATGGCGGCGGGCATCGCCGGCCTGCTGGTCGCGCCGGTGGCCGGGGCCTGGGTGTGGGCCGCGCTGCTCGGCGTCGGACAGGGCGGCGCGCTCGGCCTCGCCCTCACGATGATGGTGCTGCGCACCCGCGACGCGCACACCGCCGCCCGCCTCTCGGGCATGGCCCAGACCTGGGGCTACCTCCTGGCCGCCGCGGGCCCGCTCGCCCTCGGCGCGGTCCACCAGGTCACCGGCGGCTGGTCCACCCCGATCGCGATCCTCCTCGCGGTCTGCGTCGGCCTCGTCCTCCTCGGCCTCGGCGCCGGCCGCGACCGCAAGATCTGACCCCCCTCCCCAACGCCGGACGGGCTCACCGCAGCCCGTCCGGCATTCGAGGACAAACGGCCCGCACGCGACAACCGCCCCCGGCCACACGACAGCCGTCCTCGGCCGCACGACAACCGACCCCGGCCGCACGACTACCGACCCCGGCCGCGCGACAACCGCCCCCGGCCGAATCAGCCCGTCCGGCGTTTGAGGACCGGGGTTCGGGGCAGCGCCCCGGGCATCAGCCGAGGACGGCGTGCACCCGGCGGTCGACCCGCACCACCCCCCAGCCCGTCCGGCGCTTGAGGACCGGCCGCCAGGGGCGCCGCCGCCCCGGAAATTCCCGGCCCACCGCCCCCGCCCACCGGCAAACTGACCCCATGCTCCCGCACCCCGCCACCCCCACCCCCGTCACCGTCCCCGCCAAACTGGCCGAGTTCCACGCCGGATACCCCGAATACGTCCTCCGCGACGGCACCCCCTGGATCCGCACCCTCCCCACCCTGGCCGCCCAGTTCCTCGGCCGCTGGCGGCTGCGCCGGGCCGGCGCGCCCATGCACGGCATGGTCGCCCTCGTCCTGCCCGTCGTGCGCGACGACGGCACCCCGGCCGCCCTCAAACTCCAACCCCTGGACGAGGAGAGCGCCGGCGAGCCCGTAGCGCTACGGGCCTGGGGCGGCGACCGGACCGTACGGCTGCTGGAGCACGACGCCGAGTCCGGGACGATGCTCCTGGAACGGCTCGACGCCGAGCGCTCGCTCGACCACGTGGAGGACGCCGAAGCGGCCCTCACGGACCTCTCCGAACTGCTGGCCCACCTCGTGTCCTACCCCGCCCCCGCCGGGATGCGGACCCTGGCCGACATCGCCGCCGCCATGCTCGACGACGTGCCGAAGGCGCTGCCCGAGCTGTCCGACCCGGCCGACCGCGCCCTGCTGCGGCAGTGCGCCGCGGCGGTGCGCGAAGTCCTCGACGAGCCCGGGGACCGGCTGCTGCACTGGGACCTGCACTACGAGAACGTGCTGGCCCCACCGCTCGGTTCGGACCGGGGGACGTGGCTGGCCATCGACCCCAAGCCGCTCGCCGGAGACCCCGGCTTCGATTTGATGCCCGCCCTCCACAACCGGTGGGGGGACATCGCGGCCACCGGCGACGTGCGGCGCGCCGTCCGCCGCCGCTTCGACCTCATGACCGAAGTGGTCGGCCTGGACCGGGAGCGGGCGGCGCGCTGGACACTCGGCCGGGTGCTGCAGAACTCCCTGTGGGACGTGGCGGACGGCGAGCACGCCGTACGACCGGATCAGGCGGCGGTGGCCCGCGCCCTGCTGCCCCGTTGAGGCTGCTGCCCCCGTTGAGGTCAGTGCTCCGCTGAGGCTACTGACCCGTTGAAGCGGCGTCCGGGCCCAGCCAGGCGAGCGCTCCGGCGGTGAACGCCCTGACGCCCGTGGTGACCGTCGGTTCAGCGAGCGGGGCGAAGAACGGGGAGTGGTTGTACGCCACGTCCTTGTCCATGGTGCCCGCCTTCCGGGCGGTCTCGTAGTCCTCCGGTTCGATGCCCCCGAAGAGCCAGTAGCAGAGCGGGGCCCCGGCCGCGGTCGCGAGGAGGCCGACGTCCTCGCTCCCGGTGATGGGCCCGGGGTCCAGGACGCGGTCCGCGCCCAGTTCGCCGCCGATGGCCGCCATGGTGCGGCGCACCGCGTCCGCGTCGTTGACGAGGACCGGGAAGGCGTCGACGGTCTCGATGTCGGGCTCCCGCTCCGCGCCCGAGGCGGCGGCCTCCGCCCGTACGATCCGCTTCACCGCCGCGAGCACCCGCGCGCGTACGGGCTCGGTGTAGCTGCGGATGTTGACCTTGATCTCGGCCACGTCCGGGATGATGTTGTCCTTGGTGCCGGCCTGGATGGAGCCGACCGTCACCACCGCCGTGTCGCCTCCGGCGACCTCGCGGGAGACGACCGTCTGCAGCCGCATCACCGTGGCGGCGGCCATCACCACCGGGTCGACCGTCGCCTCCGGCCGCGAGGCGTGGCCGCCGCGCCCGTACAGCCGTACGCGCAGGGTGTCGGTGGCGGAGAAGGCGGGGCCGGGGTGGCAGCCGGCCATGCCGGCGGGCATCGGCACCACGTGCTGGCCGAGGACGACGTCCGGGGTGCCGAACCGGTCGTACAGGCCGTCGTCGAGCATGGCCCGAGCGCCCTGGCCGAGCTCCTCGGCGGGCTGGAAGACGCCGAGCACCGTGCCGGACCAGTGCTCGCGGCCCGCCGCGAGGAGCTGGAGCGTGCCCAGCAGGCAGGTGACGTGCATGTCGTGGCCGCAGGCGTGCATGACCGGGACCTCGTTGCCGTCCGGGTCGGTGCCGGTGGCGGTCGACGCGTACGGCAGGCCGGTCTGTTCGCGTACGGGCAGGCCGTCGAAGTCGGCGCGCAGCAGCACGGTGGGGCCCGCGCCGTTGCGCAGCACCGCGACGACGCCAGTGCGGCCGACGCCCTCGGTCACCTCGTACCCGTACGAGGCGGCGCGGCGGGCGACCTCGGCGGCGGTGCGGTGTTCGGCGAAGGACAGCTCGGGGTGGGCGTGCAGATCGCGGTAGAGGTCCGTCAAGGGCTCCTTGATGCCGTCCAGGCCGTCGAGAACCGTTCGTGTCGCCGTTGTCATCACGCGCTCCTCTGCTCGGTTGCCGCTTCCCCCACACACTCCCACTCTCAGCACAGTTGTACGCCTGGGCACTGACAACGCCACCGCGCGGGGCGGTGGCGTCGTCAGCGGCCGGGTCGGCGCTGGGTGCGTCGGGGGAGCCCAACGGGCCCCGGGCGGAGGTCAGTCGTCGCCGGCGACCGTCAGCGAGCGCAGCTTCTGGCCCGCGTACCAGGTGGCGACGACGGTGACGCCGATCAGCAGGATCAGCGCGAGCGGCAGCCCGACCGCCGAGGTGATCGCCCCGTCCGCGCCGATCTTCTGGGCGAGGGCCAGGGCCCACTGCTGGACGCTGAGGGTGCGCGCCCCTTCGACGACGCTGCCGAACAGGGCCTCCCACACGAGCGCGTAGACCAGGCCGACGACGACCGCGTGCCGGGTGACGGTGCCCAGCAGCAGGAAGATCGCGCTGTAGGCGACGGAGGCGACGGCCGCGGCGACGGCGTAGGCCACCGCGATCTGCTGGCTGTTGCCGTTGAGCAGGAACCCGGCGATCAGGGTCGGCACAGCCGAGAAGACGACGCTCACGCCGACCGCCACGAGCAGCTTCGTGAAGATGATCGTGGGCCGCTTGACGGGCTTGGCCAGCAGATAGACGACGGAGCCGTCGTCGATCTCCGGGCCGATCGCGCCCGTACCGGCGATGACGCCGATCAGCGGGACCATGGTGGCGAGCGCGAAGCCGCCCAGGACGTCGGCGGCGGTCTGGTCGTCGGCTCCGGTCATGGCGCGGATGGCCGCCGCGATGACCACCAGCAGCACGGGCAGCGCGCACAGGATGAGGGCTCGGCGGCGGCCGAGGAGGGCCCGGTAGGTGAGCCGGGCGACGGTGTGGTTGTACATCGCTTCAAGGCTCCTTTCAGGCCGCTACGAGGTAGGAGAAGACCGATTCCAGGGACTCGTCCGAGGGCGAGACCGTGAACAGCCGGATGGACCGGTCCCGCGCGACCCGCGGCAGGAACTCGGTGAAGCGGGCGAAGTCCACGGCCTGGATGTGCAGCGCGCCCTCGCCGAGATCGACCTCGATGCCCGCCGTGGACGGGTCGGCGATGAGGGCCGCGGCCAGCGCCCGGTCGTCGCTGGAGCGTACGACGTAGCGGTGCGGGCGGTCCGTCATCAGGCGGCGGATCTTGCGGAAGTCGCCGGAGGCGGCGTGCCGGCCCGCGACGATCACCTCGATGTGCGCGGCGAGCTGCTCGACCTCCTCCAGGATGTGGGAGGAGAACAGCACCGTACGGCCGTCGGCGCCCATCTGCCGCAGGAGGTCCATCAGCTGCATGCGCTGGCGCGGGTCCATGCCGTTGAACGGCTCGTCCAGGAGGAGCACCGCGGGCTCGTGCACGAGGGCGGACGCCATCTTCACGCGCTGCCGCATGCCCTTGCTGTACGTGGCGATCTTCCGGTCCTGGGCGTGCTCCATCTCGACCGTGGCCAGGGCACGTTGGGCCTCCTTGGCGCCCAGCCCGTGCAACTCGGCGTTGGCCACGACGAATTCGCGGCCGGTCAGGAAGTCGTACATCCCCTCGCGCTCGGGGACGATCCCGATGTGCCGGTAGATCCCCTCGTTGCGCCAGATCGTCGCGCCGTCGAGGGTGGCGGTGCCGGTGGAGGGGGCCAGGAAGCCGCCCATCATGTTGATGAGGGTCGATTTCCCCGCGCCGTTGGGGCCGAGCAGTCCGGTCACGCCGGGGCCCACCCGCATGGAGACGTCGTTGACGGCGACCACATTGCCGAACCAGCGCGAGACGTTGTCGATATGGATGGTCGTCATGGACGCAGCCCGTTCCTTCGGGGGGTGGTGGTGGACGGCTGATCGGCGGTCTCGGCGGTCACAGCCCGACCTTTCGGTAGCGGCGCATCAGCAGCCCGTACGAGCCGGCGATCAGGCCGAGGAGCACGAGGACGTAGAGCGCGCCCAGGCCGGCCCCGGGGCCGTGACCGCCGGGGAAGGACGAGGAGGCGGACAGGAACGCCGTCTGCACGCCGTCGATGATCGTGATCGGCGAGAAGAGGCCCAGCCAGGGGACCACGTCGGTGGTGCCACGGGAGTCCGCGATGCCCTGGACGGTGGAGACCGCCCCGTAGGAGATGGTCAGCACGGCGATGACGGCGGCGACGCCGAACCCGCGGCGCGGGGTGAGGGCCGCGACGACCAGGCCGATGCCGGCGAACAGGAGCGAGAGCAGGGCCACGGAGACGAGTCCTTGCGCGAATCCCTTCGTCTGGTCGACGAAGTCGAGTTTGGCGAGCAGCGAACCGATATACAGGATCACCAGCGGCACGGCGGTCAGTATGAAGAGGGCCGACGCCATCGCGGCGAGCTTGGCGGCCACGTAGTCGACGCGCTCGATGGGGCGCGAGAAATAGAGCGGCACGCTCTTGTAGCGCAGGTCGCGGGAGACGGACTGCGGGGCCTGGGCGGCCAGGAAGAGGCCGATGACGCCCTGGAGGAGGATCGCGTACCGCGTGTACTGGACGGGCAGCTTCTCCTGCTGCGTCGTGATGGTGACGGCCACGATGATGACGGACGGCGCGCACATCACGGCCAGCAGGATCATCGGCAGGACCTTGGACTTCGCGGAGCGCCCCAGGCCGTACGCGCCGCGCAGGCTCTGCGAGAAGAGCGAGCGGCGGGCGTACGCGCGGCCCAGGCGGGGCCCGTCGTAATTCCGGTAACCAATGTTGTGGATGACGTCGGCGGCCGGGGCGGCCGCTGCCTTGGTGCCGGACCTGGTCTCAGGCGACATGGTGGGCGGCTCCCTTCTCGTTCGCGTCGGGGCGCGCGTGGCCGCCGGACGCTCCGGCGCCGGCGCTCGTGCTGTCGCTGTCGTCGTCGCGGAAGATCTCGGCGATGTGGTGGCGGCGCTGCTCCATCCGGATCAGGCCCAGGCCCAGCCCGGCGACCGTGTCGCGCACGACGTCGTACGTCTCCTCGCCCTCGACGTCCACCAGCAGGACGTGCCCGGCGGCGTACGCGCTGTCCGAGGAGCGCCCCAGGGGCTTGACGGCGAGCCCGGCGTCGGCGAGGGCCTTGCCGAGCGCCTTGGTGCCGTCCGGGTGGGCGTCGGTGTCCGTGACCTCCACCGCGAGGGACGCCGTGGTCTGCGTGAAGTCGCTGGTGGAGCTGGAGCGCAGCAGCTTGCCGCCGTCGATGACCACCACGTGGTCGCAGGTGCGCTCCAGCTCGCCGAGCAGGTGCGAGGTGACCAGGACCGAGATCCCGAAGTCGGTGTGCACGCGGCGGATCAGGCCGAGCATCTCGTCCCGGCCGACCGGGTCGAGGCCGTTGGTCGGCTCGTCGAGGAGCACCAGCTTCGGGTCGTGCACGAGCGCCTGGGCGAGCTTCACGCGCTGCTTCATGCCCGTCGAGTAGCCGCCGATGGGGCGGTACCGCTCCTCGTAGAGGCCGACATGGCGCAGCGTGTCGGCGGTCCGCTCGCGGGCGGCGGTGGGCGGCAGCCCGGACATCCGCGCCATGTGGACGACGAACTCGGTCGCCGAGACGTCGGGCGGCAGGCAGTCGTGCTCGGGCATGTACCCGACCCGCTCGCGGATGGCGCTGCCCTCCGTCGCGACGTCGAGCCCGAGCACCGCGGCCCGGCCCTCGGTGGCGGGGGACAGGCCGAGCAGAATCTTGATCAGCGTCGACTTGCCGGCTCCGTTCGCGCCCACCAGGCCGGTCACTCCCGGCGTGATGTCGACGGAGAGCCGGTCAAGCGCGGTCACCCGTGGGAACCGCTTGCTCAGGCTTTCGATAGCGATCACAGTCACGCCCTTGACGGTAGTGGCGCGCGCCACAGCGGGCGTCACCCCAGATAACGGGATGCGTGTAGTCCTCGGGTCTGACACGCCCGTAGGGGGTTGGAGGGGTTACCCCGAGTTATCCACAGGGCGGCCACACCTCTTGACGCAGCCGCCGGGCATTGTCACATTCATCAGTGTCAAGTTACGGACTGACCCCGGCCCCTCACTGGGCGCTTCCGGGGGCCCCTGCTCACGGACCGGACGGACAGATGGCCATGACCTCAGCTGTCGACCGAGAACTCACCGCGGAGCTGCGCGGTTTCAGGCAGGTGCAGCGCCTGGCGTACGCGTGCGCCGAAGCGGTCGCCGCCCAGCTCAGGCCGGGGGTGACCGAGCGGGAGGCGGCGCGGATGCAGCGGGAGTGGCTGCGGGCGCGCGGGGTGCGGGACTGGTTCCACCTGCCCTTCGCGTGGTTCGGGGACCGCACGGCGTTCGTGAACTTCAGGGTGCCGCTCCAGTTCTTCCCCACCAACCGGCGGCTGGAGCCGGGGATGCCGTTCATCCTCGACATGGCCCCGGTGCACGGCGGGTTCACCGCCGACATCGGGTATTCGGGCGCGCTGGGGCTCAATCCGCTGCACGACCGGCTCTTCGACGACCTGCGGGCGCACCGCGAGCTGATCCTGACCGAGGTGCGCGAGCGCCGCCCGCTGCGCGAGATCTACGAGGACGTGGAGCGGCTCATGGTGCGCCAGGGGTACGCCAACCGGCACCGCGCCTATCCGTTCGGCGTGATCGCCCACAAGGTGGGCCGGGTCAAGGAGCGCCGCTGGTCGCCGCATGTCTTCGGGTTCGGCACGCAGTCGCTCAAGGGGCTGGCGTCCGACGCGCTGCACGGCCACCGGGACGGCTGGTCGCCGCTGTGGAGCCCGTACACCTTCTCCGACCACCCGCCGCGGCCGGGACTGTGGGCGGTCGAACCGCACCTCGGATTCCGGGGTACGGGCGCGAAGTTCGAGGAGCTCCTGGTCGTCACGGACTCCCGTGACCCCCAGGAGAGCGCCTTTTGGCTGGACGACGATCTGCCGCACGTGCGGCGACGGCAGCAGGAGGAAGAGGAGAGGGCCGCATGAGCAGCGAGTTCCGGAGCGGGGAAACCGACGGGAAACCGGGCGGGAAGCCGGACTTGACGGCTGGCGGGGATGGTCCCCAGGGGGCGGTTCCTCAGGGTCAGGGGGCGGTTCCTCAGGCGTCGGTTCCTCAGGGCCAGGGCGCGGTTCCTCAGGGGGCTCGGGAGGGGGCGCGGCAGGGGCTGCCGGACGGCCTCGGCGGGCTGGAGGGGGCGCGCGAGCGGTGGGTCGCCACGGGCGGCGTCGAGCTGTGCGTCGCGGAGCTGGGCGACGCCGCCCGGCCGACGGTGGTGCTGGTGCACGGCTACCCGGACAGCAAGGAGGTCTGGTCCCGCGTCGCCGGGCGGCTCGCCGACCGCTTCCACGTGGTCCTCTACGACGTGCGCGGCTGCGGCCGGTCCACGGCGCCCCGGCCGCTGCGCGGCGGCTTCACGCTGGAGAAGCTGACCGACGACTTCCTCGCCGTGGCGGACGCGGTGAGCCCCGACGCGCCGGTCCACCTGGTCGGGCACGACTGGGGGTCGGTGCAGGCGTGGGAGTTCGCCACCGTACGGCGCACGGAGGGCCGGATCGCCTCCTTCACCTCCATCTCCGGGCCGTCCCTGGACCACTTCGGCCACTGGATCAAGAAGCGGGCGGCGCGGCCCACCCCCCGCCGGGTCGGCCAGCTGCTCGGCCAGGGCGCCAAGTCCTGGTACGTGTACGCGCTGCACACCCCCCTGGTCCCGGAAGCCGCCTGGCGCGGCCCCCTCGGCAAGCGCTGGCCCGCGATCCTGGAGCGCCTGGAGAAGACGCCCGGCGACGGCTACCCCACGCCCTCGCTGCCGACCGACGCGGCGCACGGCGCGTGGCTGTACCGCGACAACGTACGGGCCCGGATGCGCCGCCCCCGCGCCGACGCCTACGCCCACGCACCGGTGCAGCTGATCGTCCCGACCGGCGACATCTTCCTGTCCGAGAAGCTCTACGACGAGCTGGAGCAGTGGGCGCCGGGGCTGGTGCGGCGCACCCTCCCGGCCAAGCACTGGGCGCCGCGCACCCGGCCCGACCAACTGGCCGCCTGGATCACGGAGTTCATCGGCGTCCAGGAGGAGGGCGACCCCACGAAGAGCGCCGTCCCGAAGGAGGGCGGGAGCCCGTACGCGCCCCGGTTCGGCGGCCAGCTGGTGCTGGTGACCGGCGCGGCCAGCGGCATCGGCCGGGCCACCGCCTTCGCCTTCGCGGAGGCCGGAGCGCGCCTGGTGGCGGTGGACCGGGACGCGGAGGGCGCGGCCCGCACCGCCGAGCTGGCCCGGCTGATCGGCGCCCCGGCGGCCTGGGCCGAGGTGGCCGACGTCGCCGACGAGCAGGCGATGGAGAAGCTCGCCGACAAGGTCGCCGCCGAGTACGGCGTCGTGGACGTGCTGGTCAACAACGCGGGCATCGGGCTGTCCGGCTCCTTCATGAGCACCTCGGCCGAGGAGTGGAAGAAGGTCCTGGACGTCAATCTGTGGGGCGTCATCCACGGCTGCCGGACCTTCGGCAAGCAGATGGCCGACCGCGGGCAGGGCGGACACATCGTCAACACCGCCTCCGCCGCCGCCTTCCAGCCGTCCAGGGCGTTGCCCGCGTACAGCACGTCCAAGGCCGCGGTGCTGATGCTCAGCGAGTGCCTGCGCGCCGAGCTGGCCGGCCAGGGCATCGGGGTCTCGGCGGTCTGCCCCGGCATCGTGAACACCAACATCACCGCGACGACGCGCTTCACGGGCGTCTCGGAGGACGAGCAGCGGCGCCGTCGCGCCAAGTCCTCCCGGCTGTACGGGATGCGCAACTACCCGCCGGAGAAGGTGGCCGACGCGATCCTCAAGGCCGTCGTCCGCAATCAGGCGGTCGTCCCGGTCACGCCCGAGGCGCGCGGCGCGCACCTCCTGTCCCGCTTCGCGCCGAAGGCGCTGCGCGCCGTCGCCCGTATCGAACCACCGCTGTAGAGGTCGAACCTCCGCTGTGGAGGTCGAACCAGCGCTGTTAGTGATCGACCACCGCTGTAGTGATCGACCGCCGCCGCAGAGACCGACCGCCGCCGCGGGGCCGCGCGGAGGCCGTCGGAGAGGAGCCGGACGTGCCGGAGGAGAGGAGCCGTAGGTGAGCGAGCGCAGTAAGCACCACGAGCACAGTGAGCACCAAGAGCACAGCGGGCACCACGAGCACGGCGAGCACCACGAGATATCCCCGCGGCGGGTCGCGTTCGACTGGCGGCGCACGCCGCTGCACTGGATACCGGACGAGCCCACCGCGACCCACGTCATCAATGTGCTGCACCTGCTGCTGCCCGCGGGCGAGCGGTGGTTCGTCAAGGTCTTCAAGGAGGGCCTGCCGCTGGTGCGGGACCCGGAGCTGCTCAGGGACGTCAGGGGCTTCATGGGGCAGGAGGCGACGCACAGCGTGCAGCACGCCTACGTCCTCGACCACCTCGCCGAGCAGGACCTGGACACCGGCCCGTACACCCGGCACGTCGACTTCCTCTTCAACGTGCTGCTCGGCGAGAGCCCGCCGCCGGGCCTGCCCGTGCCGCCGCGGGAGTGGCTGCGCTTCCGGCTGTCGGTCATCGCCGCGATAGAGCAGTTCACGGCGGTGCTGGGCGACTGGGTGCTGCGCGCCGAGGGGCTCGACCGGGCGGAGCCCGACCCGGTGATGCTCGACCTGCTGCGCTGGCACGGCGCGGAGGAGGTCGAGCACCGGGCCGTGGCCTTCGACATGTACCAGCACTGCGGCGGCGCGGGGCTGCCGCGCTACGCCCGCCGGGTCCTGGGCATGGCCGTCACCGCGCCCGTCATCGCCTACCTCTGGGCCTGGGGCGCGGCCTACCTCCTGCGCCACGACCCCGAACTCGCGGGCCGCACACGGTACTCGCTCCGGGAGCACAACAGGGCCGTTCGCAAGGGACTGCTGCCCGCCTGGCGCGAACTCGGCTCGGCCGTCCCGCGCTACTTCAGGCGGTCGTACCATCCCTCGCAGGAGGGGTCGCTGCGCAGGGCCGTCGAGTATCTGGCGTCCTCGCCGGCGGCGCGGGCCGCCGCCGGCGCGGTCGGCCGCGCGGCCGTCTCCTAGGAAGTCTCACGAGGAGCGAGAGCGTGTCCGAGCAGTCACCGGCGGAGTACCGGATCGAGGAGCTGGCCCACCGCAGCGGCGCCACGGTCCGTACGATCCGCGCCTACCAGGACCGCGGACTGCTGCCGAAGCCGGAGCGCCGGGGCCGCGCCAATGTGTACGGGGACTCGCACCTGGTGCGGCTGCGGCAGATCTCCGGCCTGCTGGACCGCGGCTTCACCCTGGCCTCCATCAAGGAGCTGCTGGAGGCGTGGGACGCGGGCCGGGGGCTCGGCGGGGTGCTGGGCCTGGTCGCCGAGGTCGACGGGCCGTGGACGGACGAGGAGAGCGGCCGGATAACGCGCGCGGAGCTGGACGAGCGGTTCGGCGGGCAGCCGGACGACGAGGCCGTCGAGGACGCCGTGGAGCTCGGCGTCCTGGTGCGGGTGGCCGGCGACCGGGACGAGTTCCTCGTCCCCAGCCCGCAGGAGCTGGCCGTCGCGGCCGAGCTGCACGCCGCCGGCATCCCGCTGCTCGCCATCTCCGGCCACCTCCGCGAACTGCGCACCCAGGTCGAGCACATCGCCGGGCGCTTCCTCGACTTCACCACGGAACACGTCTTCCAGCAGTACTTCGACCACACCCCGAGCGACGACGAGGCCGCGGAGGCCGCCTCCCTGGTGCGCCGCCTGCGGCCGCTCGCCCAGCAGACCGTCGACGCCGAACTCGCCCGCGCGATGCGCACCCTGGCCACCCGCTACCTGCGGTGCCAGCTCGACGAGGTGACGGCTTCCGCCCCCTCCCCCACGCCGCCCTGCCGGCACCGGCCCCAGCCGCGCACCGCCGAACCGGTCGCCCTGCCGGCCGACCTGCTGCACGCGGTACGCGACCTGGTCGGCGAGGAGGACGCCGCCGCCTTCGTCACGGCCGCGACCCTGCGCGAGGTGCAGGCCCGCACGATGGACGAACTGTCCTCGCGCCGCACCGCCCGCCCCTGAGCGCCCTGCGGCGGGTGAGGAAGGCCACGGGGAAACGAACGCCCGTACGGCATCATGGAGCGGTATGGACCGCCCGCACTTCGCCAGCACCGAGGCCGCCGTCACCGCCGTCCGCGCGTTCGCGCGCGAGCACGGCCTGGCCGTGGAGGTCACCGACGACATCGGCGCCGACCGGTCCGCCCGGCGCTCCGCCGCCGGGGTGGGGGTCGTGACCGACGCGGACGGGTCCCTTCCGCACGAGGCGCTCATCGAGCTCGGCGGCGCGCCCCGGATCGACATCGAGCTGTACTCCGAGGGCGACGCGAAGATCACGGTGGACACCGTGGAGTTCCACGACATCCCCCGCGACCACGTGCCCGACTTCCTCCGGTCCGTGCACGGCGGCCTCGCCCACGTCAAAGGGCGCTTCTTCCCGCCCGGCTGGCGGCTCGTGGTGCCGCTGCCGGGGGACGAGACCTACAAGGAACTCATCCTGCGCCACTCCCTGACCCCCTGGCTCAGCAGCAGGGTCCGCTGAGCCGCGGCCCCGGCGACCGCCTGGTGCGGGCCCCTCACAGCCCTGGCGCGCCCCACACCGGGAACCAGCGGTTCAGCTCCTTCTCCATCCGCAGATCGTCGCCGAGCAGCCCCCGCACCTGGAGCTCCAGGCCGTTGTCCCGCTTGTCGCCGCCGGTCAGCGGCGCGAAGGGGTAGAACGTGCCCCGCTTGTAGAGGTAGACGAGCGCGAGCGAGCGCTGCCGCGCGTCCCGGAAACCCAGCAGGGAGCAGAGCAGCTGCGGCCCGAAGCCGCCGTCCTGGAGCAGCGTATTGACCGCGTGCAGGTCGTTGACCAGCCCCGCCACGTCGTCGGCCGGCTGCCGCGCGAGCAGCCACGTATAGCCGTACGAGTCCTGGCTGAACTCCACGGGCACCCCGCCGCGCTCCGTGTCCGCGTCGAGGAGCGCCCGTACGTCCTGCTGGAGCTGGGTGAAGGCGCCGCCCTCGACACTCGCGAAGCACACCGAGCCGAGCCCGGTGGGGGTGAATCCGGCCCCCGCCTCCAGCGTGATGGCGGCGGACGGCAGGGCGAAGAGCTGGTCGAGATCCGGCCGGACCGGCTTGCTGCGGCCGAGGATGGCGTCGAGAAAGCCCACAGGCGGTGGCTCCTGTCGAAGAGGGTGGGGGTGGGCGGGTTACGGGCGGCCGAGCTGGGCCGAGATCCGGCCGAGCTGGTCGAGCCGCTGCTCCAGCGTCGGGTGGGAGGAGAGCAGCCGGCTCAGGCTCTCCTTGGAGGAGAACGCGGGCGCGAAGTAGAACGCGTTGAACGGCTCGGCCTGCCGCAGGTCGCGGGTGGGGATCTGGGACATCTGCCCGGTGACCTTGGTCAGGGCGGAGGCCAGCGCCGAGGGCCGCCCGGTGAGCAGCGCGGCCGCGCGGTCGGCGGACAGCTCGCGGTAGCGCGACAGCAGCCGGGTCAGCAGAAAGCTGATGGCGTAGACGACGGCGCTGATCAGGGGGATCAGCAGCATCGCGATGGCCGCGTTGTTGTCCCGGCCGCCGGCCCGCCGGAAGCCGCCCCACAGCCCGATGCGGGTGATGACGCCCGCCAGCACGCCCAGGAAGGAGGCGATCGTCATGACCGCCACGTCCCGGTGGGCGACGTGCGACAGCTCGTGCGCGAGCACGCCCTCCAGCTCCTCCGGCTCCAGCCGCCGCAGCAGCCCGGTCGTCGCGCAGACCAGGGCCTTCTTCTGGCTGCGGCCCGTGGCGAAGGCGTTTGGCACGTCGCTGTCAGCTATCGCGACCCGCGGCTTCTCCATGTCGGCGAGCGCGCACAGCCGGTCCACGGCCCCGTGCAGCTCGGGGGCCTCCTCCGGGGTCACCTCGCGGGCGCCCATGCTGAAGGCCGCGATCCGGTCGCTGAACCAGAACTGCGCGATGAACAGCCCGCCCGCGATCACCAGGATGATCGGCCAGGCCCCGCGCAGCACCACCAGCAGCACGCCGACGAACACCACATAGAGCAGTCCGATGAAGAACATGGTGCTCACCATGCGGGTCGTCAGCCCCCGGTCGGGGGCGAATCGTGAGCGTTGCATGGGGAACCTCCAAGGCTCTGTGGACCGTGCCCCCCGCCGTGCCTCTCCCTCGATTGTCCCCCTGGAACGGCTATCAGCGGGATAAGGGACGGTGCGGGGAGCACCGCGAACCGTAAAAGGACGTCTCCGGAGAGGCTCGTGAAGACGCGTCTCGCACAGCCTCGTAGGAGAGACGCCGCTCAGGACAGCTGCGCCACCGCCTCCGTCGCGATCTTCTCGAAGACGGCGGTGTCCGCCTCGAAGACCGAGTCCGCGATCGGCCAGTGCACCACGATCTCGTCGAAGCCCAGCTCTCCGTGCGCCCCCGCGAAGTCCACGAAGGCCTCGAAGGACTCCAGCGGCCGGTCCGGGGTGAAGCCGGTCAGCAGGATCTTCCGCGGGGCGGCGCCCTCGCGGCCCACGGACTCGCAGGCCGCGTCCAGCCGCTCGGCCTGCCGGGCGATCGCCGCCCGCGACTCGGCCGGCGTGCCCGTCTCGAAGAGCTTCGGGTCCCCGGTGGTCACCCACGCCTGCCCGTACCGCGCGGCGAGCTCCAGGCCGCGCGGGCCGGTCGCGGCGACGGCGAAGGGCAGCCGCGGCCGCTGGAGGCAGCCGGGGATGTTGCGCACCTCGTGCGCCGAGTAGAACGTGCCCTCATACGTCACGACGTCCTGGCTGAGCAGGGAGTCGAGCAGCGGCACGAACTCGCCGAAGCGGTCCGCCCGCTCCTGCGGCGTCCAGGCCTCCTGGCCCAGCGCGGTCGCGTCGAAGCCGGAGCCGCCCGCCCCGATGCCCAGCGTGATACGGCCGCCCGAGACGTCGTCGAGGGAGATGAGCTCCTTGGCGAGGGTGACCGGGTGGCGGAAGTTGGGGGAGGTGACCAGGGTGCCCAGCCGCATGCGGGAGGTGACGGCGGCGGCCGCGGTCAGCGTCGGGATCGCGCCGAACCACGGCCCGTCGCGGAAGGTGCGCCACGAAAGGTGGTCGTAGGTGTACGCGGTGTCGAAGCCGAGCTCCTCGGCTCGCTGCCACGTCTGTCGGCCCCCGTCGGCCCAGCGTCGGTGAGGAAGGATCACAGTGCTCAGTCGCATGCCTGCGAGCGTAGGCGGTGGCACTGACAACACGCAGTGACCTGCGGTGACGCACAGCACGCGGACCTGCGCGGTGCACGTGGGCGCTGTGGCGCCCGCAGGCGCACGCGTATACGAGAATGGGCACCGTGACTTCAGCAACCGAGCAGCCAGGGCCCCCCTTCTCCCGGCGGCCGGCGGCCGCGCCCCGGCTGATCGCGACCGATCTCGACGGCACCCTGCTCCACGACGACAAATCCGTCTCGGACCGCACGGTCGCGGCCCTCGCCGCCGCCGAGCGGGCGGGCATCGAGGTCTTCTTCGTCACCGGGCGGCCGGCCCGCTGGATGGACGTCGTCCGTGATCATGTGCACGGCCACGGCCTGGCGATCTGCGCCAACGGCGCCGCCGTCGTCGATCTGCACGGCGGCGGCCGGTTCATCGACGTCCGCCCCCTGGGGACCACCGACGCCGCGGCCGTCGTGGAGACGCTGCGCGACGCCGCCCCCGGCACCACCTTCGCCATCGAGCGCACCAGCGGCATCGACTACGAGCCGAGCTATCCGCCCTTCCACCTCGACCCGGGCGCGGTGATCGCCCCGGCCGAGGAGCTCCTCGCCGAGGGCCGCGGCTCCACGGGGCCGATCCTCAAGCTCCTCGCCCACCACCCCGGGCTGGCGCCCGACGACTTCCTCGCCCTCGCCCGTACGGCCGGCGGGGAGCGCGCCTCGTTCACCCGCTCCAGCCCGACCGCGCTGCTGGAGATCAGCGGCCTGGGCGTCAGCAAGGCCAGCACCCTGGCCCGCTGCTGCGCCGAGCGCGGCATCGCGCCGCAGGAGGTGGTGGCGTTCGGGGACATGCCCAACGACCTGGAAATGCTCAGTTGGGCGGGGACCGGGTACGCGATGGCCAACGCGCACCCCGAGGTGCTGGCCGCCACGCCGCGCCACACCGCCGCGAACAACGAGGACGGCGTCGCGGCCGTCATAGAGAGCATCATCGCCGCCTGAGGGCCCGAGCCGCGCCGCCTTCTTCTCAACCCCGCGCGGCCCCGAGGCCGTACACCCGGTGCGCGTTGCGGGCGGCGATGAGCGCGGCGACCCGCTCGGCGTCCGGGGCCGACCACGCGCCCTCCTCGACCCAGCGGCCCAGCAGCGCGCGCAGCGCCGTACGGAACAGCTCGGCGCCGACGACGTACAGCTCCGGCAGGCCGTAGCCGTCGGTGGAGAAGAGGAGCTTGCCGAACGGCGCCAGCTCCAGGAACTCGGCCAGGACCGCCTCGGCGCGCGTCCCCGTGTGGGTGAGGGACAGGCCGACGTCGGCGTACACGTGCGGGAAGACGCTGGCGAGGTAGGCGGCTTGGCGGTGGTACGGATAGCCGTGCAGCAGCACCAGGGAGACGTCCGAACCGGCCGTCGCCCGTATGAAGTCCGTGAGCAGTATCGGGTCCGCGCGGTCGAGCCGCAGGTCGGGGTCGCCGAAACCGGTGTGCAGCTGAAGCGGCAGCCCGGTGGCCGCGGCCAGCCACAGCAGATGGCGCAGGAGCACCGGATCGGCGACCCGGCCGCCCGCGCGGCGGCCCGCGAGCCAGTCCGCGGCGGCGGCGTGGACCTCGTGCGGGGCGGGCGGTTCAGGGGCGAGGGCCAGCCCGTGGCGGTAGGCGGCGATCGATTTGAAGCCCACGGCCGTACGGGCCGCCGCGCGCACGGCCTCCTCGACGCCCGCGACGAAGGCGTCGGCGGCGAACGCGTCGGCGGCAAACGCGTCGGCGGCGCCGGAAGAGCGTCCCCTTGAGGAGCCCCCGGACGAGCTCCTGGACGACCCTTCAGGCATCAGCCCGTCCGCGATCCGCTCCGCCAGCGTCTCCAGGCGGACGATCTCGCGGGCCGTGCCGCCCCCGGCGCCCGCCAGCTCGTCCAGGTCCGTGAGGTCGCCGGGCAGCCCGGTGTCGACGAGATAGGCGCCTATCCCGGTGCCCCGCAGCAGCGCCCGGCGGCTCTTGTACGGGCCCAGTTCGCGGCGGCGCGCCAGGTAGGCGGCGGGCGGGCAGTGCGGCTCCAGGCCGAGCAGCGGCGGGCACCAGCGCCGCACCGCGAAGCCCGCCTGGGTGTCGAAGAAGGTGGTCCCCGGCGCGGCGGGGACGTCCGACTCCGTGAGGTACCCCTCGAAGGAACGGGCGTCCAGCTCGCCCCGGACCACTCCGTGGCAGTGGTGGTCCACCAGCGGCGGCAGCGGGAGCCAGGCCATCAGTACCGCCAGCGGGTCGCGGCCACGATCTCCTCCGGGCTGCGGCCCGCGCTGCGTTCCGCTTCCGCCCGCCGCACCGCGACGAGCGCCCCATGGAGGACTTCTCCCATCGCGTCGCGCAGTACTTCCTGTCGCTCGAAAAGGTCGGTGGCTTCGGAGAGCGTCGTCGGCAGCCGGTCGATGGCGCGCTCCCGGCGTTCCGTTTCGCCGAGCGCCCCCGGATCGCCGACGACCGGCGGGGGCAGTTTCGCGCCGGTGGAGATGCCGTTCAGGCCTTCGGCGATGACGGAGCCGACGAGCAGGTACGGGTTGGCCGCGGCGTCCACGCACTTGATCTCCGCGTTGCCGCCGTCCGGGTCGTCCCAGTCGCCGGTCACCAGCCGCAGCGCCGCCTCCCGGTTCTCCACGCCCCAGCAGCGGTAGGCGCCCGCCCACTGGGAGGGGATCAGCCGCAGGTAACTGGCGGGCGAGGGCGCGCCGACGGCGGACAGGGCCGGCAGGGCTTCGAGGACGCCCCCGAGGAACGCGACGGCCGCCGGGTCGAGCCCGTACGGGGCCCCGGTCTCGCGGTGCAGGCTCCGCCCGTCCCGGCCGAGGCTGAGGTGCAGATGGCAGCCGTTGCCGACGTCCCCGGCGACCACGGCGGGCGCGAACGCCGCGCGCAGCCCGTGCCGCGCGGTGACGGCCCGTACGGTCTCGCGGACGAGCACCGCCTCGTCCGCGGCCCGCACCGGGTCGGCGGGCGCGGTGGACACCTCGAACTGGCCCGCCGCGTACTCGGGGTGGATCTGGAGCACCTCGATGCCCTGGGCGTCGAGGGCCTCGGCGACGGCGCGGACGTAGTCGGACAGCTCGACGACGCGCGTCATGCCGTAGGCCGGGCCCGCGCAGGCGGCGTCGAACGCGTCGCCGGGCGCGGGCCGCGACACCGCCCACTCCGTCTCGAACCCCATGCGCACCTCGAAGCCCTCCGCGGCGGCCCGGTCCGCCATCCGGCGGGCGAACTGTCGCTGGCACGCGGCGTACGGCGCGCCGCCCTGTTCGTAGCGGTCCACGGGGGCCCAGGCCCAGCCGGGCTGGGCGGCGAGCACGGTCAGCCGGTCGAGGTCGGGGAAGAGCCGCAGATCGCCGTCGGGGCCGCCGAGGTGCGGGGAGGCGGTGATGAAGTCGTCGAAGGTGTAGACGTCGAAGACGGGCGACATGCCCACGCCCCGCTGCGCGACGGCCGCGAGCCGGGCGGTCGGCACGGCCTTGACGCGGGCGATGCCCGCGTTGTCGACCCAGGTGAGCGCGATGACGCGGACGCCCTCCGCGGTGAGCCGCGCCGCCTCCTCGCGGGCGGTCCGCCGTTGTTCCCCGATGCGTGCCGCCGTGG
Organism: Streptomyces sp. NPDC050617; assembly: GCF_040654795.1. Classification (NCBI taxonomy): domain Bacteria; kingdom Bacillati; phylum Actinomycetota; class Actinomycetes; order Kitasatosporales; family Streptomycetaceae; genus Streptomyces; species Streptomyces sp. NPDC050617. Next base: position 291,951 of record NZ_JBFAIS010000002.1, read on the forward strand.
TGCTGCCGTCAGCCATGCGGTCTCCTCGTCCGGCCGGGCGCGTGCCGCCGGCCGTGCCTCGTCCGATGCGTGCCCGGCGTCCGTGGCGCGCCGTACCGGTGTCCTTGTCCCGATCGCACGCCTCTGACGCTCATTCGATCGGACGAACCGCCGCTTCGGCCATACGCGGTACCGCCCCCCTCACGGCGGTCGCCGCTGCCGGAGCCGCACGCCCGGCCGCCGTCACAGCCGCACGCCGCGCTCCTTCAGCCACGCCACCGGATCGACGGCCGACCCGTAGCCGGGCGTCTTGCGCACCTCGAAGTGCAGATGGGGGCCGGTGGAGTTGCCGGTGGAGCCGGACAGCGCGATCCACTCGCCGGTGCGCACCCGCCCGCCCGGCGCCACGTAGAGCGCCGACAGGTGGGCGTACTGCGAGTACCAGCCCCCTGGGTGCCGAATCACCGCGCTGATGCCGAAGGCGTCGCCACAGCCGACCGCGACGACGGTGCCCGCGCCGATGGACCGTACGGGCGTGCCGACCGGCACCGCGAAGTCCTGCCCGGTGTGCCCGTTCGCCCAGTGCGCGCCCGCGCCGCCGAAGCCCGCGGACAGCTCGTACGACGCCACGGGACGCGTCCAGCGCGAGTCCGCGGCGAGCGTGACGGCGTCCTCGTCCGCCGCCGGCGGGCGGGGCAGCGCGCCGCACCGGCCGCCGGAGGCCGCCGCCTCCGCCATCCACCGCAGCGAGCCGCGCGCCGTCTCCAGCCGCCGCTCCGCGCCCCGCTCCCGGCCGCGCAGCCGCGCGGTCCGCTGGGACAGCGCGTGCCAGGCGGCGGTCGCCGACCGCTCCTCGGCGGCCAGCTTGACGCTCGTGCGGCTCGTCTCGCCCGTCAGGCGCGCCAGGCGGTCCGCGCGGCGCCGCACCGCCGCCTGACGGTGCAGCAGCCCCCAGGGGCCGTTCCAGGCCGGTGTGCGGCCGGCGTCGGTGTTCAGGGCCGCCATGCGGCGGCGCTCCCGCGCGAGCGCCGCCGTGTCGGCGCGCAGCTCGGCCGCCGCGGTGCGGCGCCCCCGCAGCATGGCCGCGAGCCGCGCGGCCCGCAGGCGCTGCGCCCGCTCGGCGCGCCGCCCCTGCTCGTAGACGGCCTTGGCCCGCTGCGCCGCCGCGCCCAGCCGCAGCACTTCGGAGCTGGCCCGCGCCATCAGCTGAGGGGCGCTCATGGCGGCGGTGGGGCCGGAGCCGCTGAGCGAGATGAGCCCGGCGAGTACGAGGCCGAGCGAGCACAGGATGCCCAGGGGGCGCGGTGAACGGCGGCACGCCCGGCAGGGAGGGCGGTAGGGACGACGGTGGGAGCATCGCATGCTTGGGATCGTGGCCCGGCACGCGCGCGGCCGCCCGTGCAGAGGACCGATTGGCGCAACGGCCGCTCCACGGACGCGCCCAGCGTCTTCTTCTGACGCGGGCCCTCTTCAAAACCTGGCGCGGCTCCTCTTTAAGACCTGACGCGGGTCCTCTTTTAAAGAGGACCCGCGGTTCGCCCCTGAAGGGAAACCTCGCGTCCCTAGAGCGGCGCTTCCCACACCACCCGCGAGCCGCCCCCGTCCTCCCCGAGCCCCGGTCCGTGCGTGCTGGACCCGCCCAGCGACTCCGCGCGCTTGGCGAGGTTCTTCAGGCCGCTGCGCCGGCCGTTCTCGGGGATGCCCACCCCGTCGTCGGCGACCGTCAGCCGCACGCCGTCGCGCCCGTCCGGCAGCTTGGCGGTCGCGTCGACGACCACCTCGATCCGCGACGCCTGGGCGTGCCGGAACGCGTTCGACAGCGCCTCCCGGAGCGCGGCGATGAGGTTCTTGCCGGTCAGCTCGCCGACCTTCGAGTCGACCGGCCCGACGAAGGCCGCCGAGGGCTGGAAGCCGAGCGGCACGGCGGCCGTCCCGATCTCCCGCAGGACGCGGGTGCGCAGCCCGGCCGGGGCCTCCGTGGGCCCCTGCTGCAACGCGAAGATCGCCGTACGGATCTCCTGGATCGTCACGTCCAGCTCGTCCACGGCCTGCCCGACCTTCACCCGCACATCGGGCACGACCGCCTTGCGCTGCGCGCTCTCCAGCATCAGCCCGGTGGCGAACAGCCGCTGGATGACCAGGTCGTGCAGGTCGCGGGCGATCCGGTCGCGGTCCTCGTAGACGGCCAGCCGCTCCCGGTCGCGCTGCGCGTCGGCCAGTACGAGAGCGAGCGCGGCCTGCGCGGCGAACTGGGCGGCGAGCGTGCGCTCGGTGTCGGTGAACTTGCGGTCGCCGCGGCTTCTGGGCGTGGCGAGGGTGCCCAGCACCCGGTCGCCGTTCTTGAGCGGCAGCAGCATGCTCGGGCCGAAGAGCGGCGCGGCGTCCGTGATCATGCGGTCGTCGGTGGCGGAGTCGTCCACGTACACCGGCTCCCCGGCGAGGAGCTGGGAGACGACCGGGCTGTGCGGCGGTATCACCGTCCCGAGGAGCCCGGCGGAGTTCTCGGCGCTGACCGCCACCATCTCCAGGCCGCCCTCGTCGTCGGGCAGCAGCACGATGCCGGCGGCCGAGTCGGCGAGGCGGCGGGCCTGTTCGGCGACGACGGCGAGCGCGTCCTCGGCGTCGCTGCCGGAGAGCAGCGCCGTGGTCACGGCCACCGAGCCGTCGATCCAGCGCATCCGCTGGCGGCCCTCCTCGTAGACGCGCGCGTTGCCGATGGCGATGCCCGCCTCGGTGGCGAGCACCCGCACCATGTTCAGGTCGGCGTCGCTGAACAGCCCGCCGCCGCGCTTCTCGGCGAGGTAGAGGTTGCCGAAGGTCTCGCCCTGCACCTTGATCGGTACGCCCAGGAAGGTGTGCATCGGCGGGTGGTTCGGGGGGAATCCGGCGTAGCGCGGGTCGGCGGTCAGATCGGCGAGTATGACCGTCTCGGGCCGCCGGATGAGGGCGCCGAGGAGCCCGCGGCGCCCGTCGGGCAGGTCCCCGATCAGCGCCTGCTGCTCCTCGGACACGCCGTGCGTGATGAACTCCGACAGGCCCTCGCCGGCGGCGTCGATGACGCCGATCGCCGCGTACTCGGCGTCGGCCAGCTCCGCGGCGGTCTCCGCGATCCGGTCGAGCGTGGTGCGCAGTTCGAGCCCGTTGCCGACCGACCGCATGGCCTCCAGCAGCCGCGGCACGCGGGCGGTCAGCTCCGTGGACAGGCCCTGGAGGCTGCGGTTCGCCTCGGTGGCGATGTCCAGCGGGTCCGGGGGGCCCACCGGACCCTGAGAGTCCGGTGAGTCCTGTGGTGCTGACGTGGCTGCCATGGACCTGAGACTAGTAAGTCCCATTTGCAAGTGAAAGTCGTCTATGGCTGGTGTCCGGACCTTCCGTCTCCCGCTCGCGCTCCAGCATCCCCCGGAACGGCCCGTCCGCCGCCGCCAGCTCCGCGTACGCGCCGCGCTGCACGACCCGGCCCCGCTCCAGCACGACCACCTCATCGACCGCGTCGAGCCCCGCCAGCCGGTGCGTGATCAGCACGGTCGTACGGCCCTCGGTGGCCGCCAGCAGATCCGCCGTCAGCGCGTCCGCCGTGGGCAGGTCCAGATGCTCGGCGGGCTCGTCCAGGAGCAGCACCGGGAAGTCGGCCAGCAGCGCCCGCGCCAGCGCGAGCCGCTGCCGCTGGCCGCCGGACATCCGCGCGCCGTGCTCCCCGACCAGCGTGCCGAGCCCCTCGGGAAGGCCGTCCACCCACTCCAGAAGCCGGGCGGCGCGCAGCGCCTCCCGCAGCTCGGCGTCGCTCGCGCCCGTACGGGCCAGGCGCAGGTTCTCGCGCACCGAACTGTCGAAGATGTGCGCGTCCTGCGCGCACAGCCCGACCAGCCGGCGCACCGCGTCGCCGTCCACCGACGCCGCGTCCCGGCCCTCCGCGCCCAGCGTGTACGAGCCGGACTCGGCGTCCAGGAAGCGCAGCAGCACCTGCGCGAGCGTCGTCTTGCCCGCGCCCGAGACGCCCACCACGGCGACCCGCCGCCCGGCCGTCAGCTCCAGCGAGAAGCCGTCCAGCGCGGGCTCCGGCTGCCCCGCGTGGCGCGCCGTCAGGTCCTGTACGCGCAGGGGGAACGGGGACGCCGGAGCGGGCAGCGGCGCCGCGGGCTCGGCCACCGGCTCGGGCGCGTCCAGCACCTCGTACACCCGCTCCGCGGAGCGCCGCACCCGCTGCCGGTACTGCACCGCCAGGGGCAGCCCCGCGACCGCCTCGAACGCCGCCAGCGGCAGCAGCACCACCACCGCCAGCCACACCCCGCCCAGCCGGCCGTCGTGCAGCGCCTGCACGCCCGCCCAGGCCGCACCCGCCACGGTCAGCCCGGCCGCCAGCGCGGACAGCCCGGCGCCCAGCGCCGTCGCGGCCGAGGCGCGCCGGGCGATGCCGGTCAGCTCGGCGTCGGCGGCGCGCACCGCCGCGACCCGGCCCGGCAGGGCGCCCGCGACCGTCAGCTCCGCCGTGCCGCTGAGCAGGTCGACCACCCGCGTCGACAGCGCGCCGCGCGCCGGGGACAGCCGCCGCTCCGCGCGCCGGGCCACCGCGCCGGAGACCAGCGGCACCGCCACGCCCGCCGTCAGCAGCCCGGCGGCCAGCACCGCGCCCGCCTCCGGCAGCAGCCACCCGAGGAAGCCGACCGAGGCCGCGCCGACCAGGACCGCCGACCCGACGGGCAGCAGCCAGCGCAGGAAGTAGTCCTGCAACGCGTCCACATCGGCGACCAGGCGGGAGAGCAGGTCGCCGCGGCGCGCCTCGCGCAGCCCGGCCGGCGCGAGCCGTTCCAGTCGCCCGTACACGGCCACCCGCAGCCCGGCCAGCACCCGCAGGACGGCGTCGTGCGAGACCAGCCGCTCGGCGTAGCGGAAGACGGCGCGGCCGATGCCGAAGGTCCGCGTGGCGGTGACGGCCACCATCAGATAGAGCACGGGCGGCTCCTGGGAGGCCCGCGAGATCAGCCAGCCGGAGACGGCCATCAGCCCCACCGCGCTGCCGAGCGCGAGCGCCCCGAGCAGCAGCGCGAGCGCGAACCGCCACCGCAGGGGGCGGCCCGCCGCCCGTACGGAAGCGAGCACACCGCCTCGCCGTTCCTTCGGAACGGCCCAAGGGTCAGGTCGAGCGCCTTCCTGGGCGGCTTCCTCCACGACCCCGGCGACGGCGCCTGTACGCGTGTCATCAGCCCCCGTCCGTACGGCGGCAGCACCCGCGTCCGTACGTGCCGCGGCGTCCTCGTCCGTCCTGCCGCCCGGCACCGCCGCGCGCTCGGGCCGCTCCAGGCGCACCACGCGGTCGGCGAGCGCGAGCAGGGCCGGGCGGTGCACGACGAGCAGCACCGTGCGGCCCACCGCCAGCCTGCGGACCGCGTCGACGACCGACGCCTCCGTCTCGCCATCCAGGTTCGCCGTCGGCTCGTCGAGCAGCAGTACCGGCCGGTCCGCGAGGAACGCCCGCGCCAGCGCGACGCGTTGCCGCTGCCCGGCGGAGAGCCCCGCTCCGTCCTCGCCGAGCCAGGTGTCAGTGCCGTGCGGCAGCATGGACACGAAGTCGAGGGCACCGGCCTCGCGCAGCGCGTCCCGCACCTGCGCGTCGTCGGCGTCCGGCCGCGCCAGCCGTACGTTCTCGCCGACCGTCCCGGCGAAGAGGTACGGCCGCTGCGGCACCCAGGCCACCTGGTCGTGCCAGCTTTCGGGGGAGAGCGATGAGAGGTCACTGCCGCCGACGAGCACCCGCCCGCCCGCGGGCCGCTCGAAGCCCAGCACCGCGTTCAGCAGCGTGGTCTTGCCGACCCCGCTCGGGCCCACGACCGCGACCGTCTCGCCGGGCGCGACCTCCAGCGAGGTCTCGGCCAACGAGGCCCGCGCGCGCCCTTCGTGCCGGACCACGAGCCGTTCCACCGTCAGTGCGGCCTCGCCCGCCCGCGGCGCGGGAGCGGTGCCGGGCGCGACGGCCGGCTCGCTCTCCAGGACCGCGAAGACCTCATCGGCGGCCGACAGCCCCTCCGCCGCCGCGTGATACTGCGCGCCGACCTGCCGCAGCGGCAGATACGCCTCGGGCGCGAGCACCAGCACCATGAGGCCCGTATAGAGGTCGAGTTCGCCGCGTACGAGCCGCAGTCCGATGCCGACGGCGACCAGGGCGACGGACACCGTGGCGAGCAGTTCCAGCGCGAAGGAGGAGATGAAGGCGATCCGCAGGGTCCGCAGCGTCGCCCGCCGGTAGTCGTTCGTGATCGAACGGATCGACTCGGCCTGCGCCTTGGCGCGCCCGAAGACCTTGAGCGTGGGCAGCCCGGCGACGACGTCGAGGAAGTGCCCGGACAGCCGGGACAGCAGCCGCCACTGCCGGTCCATGGTGGACTGCGTGGCCCAGCCGATGAGGATCATGAACAGGGGGATGAGCGGCAGCGTGATGACGATGATCAGCGCCGAGACCCAGTCGGCGGTGACGATGCGGGCCAGGACGGCGACGGGCACCACGATCGCGAGCCCCAACTGGGGCAGATAGCGGGCGAAGTAGTCGTCCAGGGCGTCGATGCCGCGGGTGGCGAGGGTGGTCAGTTCGCCCGTACGTTGCTTGCTGAGCCACCCCGGGCCCAGCTTCGCGGCGTGGGCGAGCAGCCGCACCCGCAGTTCGGACTTGACCGAGGCGCTCGTCCGGTGCGCGGCCAGTTCCGTCAGCCAGGAGACGACGGCCCGGCCCACCGCGACCGCGCCGAGCAGCAGCAGCCGCCCGACGAGGTCGCCGGCGGTGCGGCCGTGCTGGAAGGCACCGACCACGATGTCGGCGATGAGCATCGCCTGGGCGATGACGAGCCCGGCCCCCGCCAACCCGAGGGCCACGGTCGCGACCAGGAACAGGCGGGTCGCCTTCGCGTAGGTGAGCAGGCGGGGGTCGACAGGTTTCACGTGGAACCGTCCCTCGTCAGTGCGCGGCCGTCAGTGCGCGGCCGGGTCGGGAATGTGCTGGGTGCCGATCCGCTTGCGGAACACCCAGTACGTCCATGCCTGGTAGGCCATGACCAGCGGCGTCATGATGACCGCCACCCACGTCATGATCTTCAACGTGTACGGCTTGGACGCCGCGTTGGCGGCCGTCAGGCTCCATTCCGGGTTGGTGGACGACGGCATCACATCGGGGAACAGGGCGAGGAAGAGCATCGCGACCGCCGCCGCGATGGTCACCCCGGACAGGGCGAACGCCCAGCCCTCGCGCCCCAGCCGGTTCATGACCAGCGCCACCACCAGCGCCACGACCGCGACGATCATGGCGGCCAGGCTGCGCACGTTGCCGGTGTGCACCTGTGTCCAGATCAGGAAGACCAGCGCCAGCACCGCGGCGGCCAACCCCAGCACGGTCGCCATCCGCCGCGCCCGTACCCGGATGTCGCCGACGGTCTTGAGCGCGGCGAACACCGCGCCGTGGAAGGTGAAGAGCACCAGCGTGACGACGCCGCCGAGCAGGGCATACGGGTTGAGCAGGTCGAGCACGTTGCCGGTGAAGTTCTTGTCCGGGCCGATCGGCACGCCCCGCACGATGTTGCCGAAGGCGACGCCCCACAGGAAGGCGGGGAGCAGGGAGCACCAGAAGATGGCGTGTTCCCAGTTGCGCTGCCAACGCTCCTCGGGCCGCTTCTGCCGGTACTCGAAGGCGACGCCGCGCACGATGAGGCAGACCAGGATGGCGAGCAGCGGCAGATAGAAGCCGCTGAAGAGAGTCGCGTACCAGTCGGGGAAGGCGGCGAACGTCGCGCCGCCGGCGGACAGCAGCCAGACCTCGTTGCCGTCCCAGACCGGGCCGATCGTGTTGATCAGCACCCGGCGCTCCTTGCGGTCCTTGGCGAGGATCTTGGTCAGGACGCCGATGCCGAAGTCGAAGCCTTCGAGGAAGAAGTAGCCGATCCACAGGACGGCGATCAGCAGGAACCAGAAGTCGTGAAGATGCATGGTCGTTCTCTCCCTTCCCGTGTCAGTAGGCGAATGTCATCGGCTTGTCGGCGTCCTCGGGCTCGGCGCCGTCACCGCCGCTCCCGCCGGACGGGGGCCGCAGCCGGGGGTCCTTGGCCGGCGGCTGTTCGCCGAAGTCCGGGCCGGCCTTGATGTACTTGATGAGCAGCCTGGCCTCGACGACCGCGAGGATCCCGTAGAGCAGGGTGAAGATCACCATCGAGGTGATGACCTCGCCGGTGCTCACGCCGGGCGACACCGCGTCCTTGGTCTTCATCAGCCCGTAGACGACCCAGGGCTGGCGGCCCATCTCCGTGAAGATCCAGCCAAAGGAGATCCCGACGATCGGGAAGAGCATGGTGAGCATGCCGATCCGCCAGGACCACTTGGTGAAGAAGGTGCTCATCTCGGTCCGCTTGGTGAGCATCAGCCGTGGCACCTCTTCGTCGCCCGTCCGGAACTCCGGGGCGAGCCAGCGCTTCTTGCGGGTCGTCCACAGCCCGATCAGGCCCGCGACGAACGAGGTCATACCGACGCCGATCATCAGCCGGAAGCCCCAGAACGCCACGAAGATGTTGGGGATGTAGTCGTCCGGCTCGCCGCCGTACTTCTCCGCCTCGGCCTTGGCGGTGTCGTGGATGCCGGGGACCGAGTCGGTGAAGTTGTCATGGGCGAGGAAGGACAGCACGCCGGGGATCGACAGCTCGACGGTGTTGTGGCCCTTGTTGACGTTGCCGACCGCGAAGATGGAGAAGGGCGCGGGCTCCTTGGTCTCCCACAGCGCCTCGGCCGCCGCCATCTTCATCGGCTGCTGCTCGAACATGACCTTGCCGAGGGTGTCGCCGCTGATGGCGGTGCCGAGACCGGCGATGACCGTGACGATCAGGCCGACCCGCAGCGAGCTGCGCATCGCGCCGATCTTCTTGCGCTCCTTCTCCCCCGGCGCCTGTCCGGCGGCCTGCCGCCGCTTGGCCTTCCACAGGTGGTACGAGGCGACGCCGATGACGAACGCGCCGCCCGCGAGGAAGGCCGCGGTGAGGGTGTGGAAGAACTGCGTCAGCGTCGTGTTCTGGGTCAGAACGCGCCAGATGTCGGTGAGCTGCGCCTTGCCCGTCGACTTGTCGATCGTGTAGCCGGTCGGGTGCTGCATCCACGAGTTGGCGGCGAGGATGAAGTACGCCGAGAGGACCGTGCCGATCGCGACGATCCACATACAGGCGCAGTGGATCTTCTTCGGCAGCTTGTCCCAGCCGAAGATCCACAGCCCGATGAAGGTCGACTCGAAGAAGAAGGCGATCAGCGCCTCCATCGCGAGCGGCGCGCCGAAGACGTCACCGACGAAGCGCGAGTAGTCGGACCAGTTCATGCCGAACTGGAACTCCTGGACGATGCCGGTCACGACGCCCATCGCGATGTTGATGAGGAAGAGCTTTCCCCAGAACTTGGTCGCGTGGAAGTACTTCTCCTTGCCCGTACGGACCCACGCCGTCTCCAGTCCGGCGGTGATCGCCGCGAGACTGATCGTGAGTGGGACGAAGAGGAAGTGGTAGACGGTGGTGATGCCGAACTGCCATCGCGCCAGGGTCTCCGGCGCCAAAGCAAGGTTCACGTCGGACTCTCCTTCACCTTTCGTACCGCTCTCGCTCAGCCGCAGTGTGCCCTTTTTGTCTGATCGCAAGTGGGACGCAAGGCAGACATAACGGGACACGCTTGTGAACGCGTTCACATTCACAAGCAATTATGACGCACACACCCGCGCGACCGTCGAGCGGGGGGCCGAAAAGCGACGTCCCGCGCCGGAAAGCGGCGCGGGACGTCTGGAGGGAAGCCTGTGAGTCTGCTAGAGGGGGCTACCGAAAAGCCTCAACAAGCGGATAAAAGGCAACAAAAGGGGCGTCACAGCTCCTTGCGGAACGTCGCGGCCGCCTGGAGGAAGAGGTCGTTCGCCTCGGTCTCGCCGATCGTCGCCCGCATGCCCTCGCCCGGGAACGGCCGGACGACCACGCCCGCCCGCTCGCACGCCGCGGCGAACTCCGCCGTACGGTCCCCCAGCCGCAGCCACACGAAGTTGGCCTGCGACTCCGCGACCGTCCAGCCCTGGCCGACCAGCGCGTCCACCACCCGGCGCCGCTCCGCCACCAGCGCGTCGACCCGCTCCTTGAGCGCGTCCTCGCTGCGCAGCGAGGCGACCGCCGCGTCCTGCGCGAGCTGGCTGACGCCGAACGGCACCGCCGTCTTGCGCAGCGCGGCCGCGACCGGCTCGTGCGCGACGGCGAAGCCGATACGGAGCCCGGCCAGCCCGTACGCCTTGGAGAACGTGCGCAGCACGCAGACGTTGGGGCGGTCGCGGTAGAGGTCGATCCCGTCCGGCACGTCCTCGTCGCGGTTGAACTCGCGGTACGCCTCGTCCAGCACGATCAGTACGTCGGACGGGACCCGGTCCAGGAAGGACTCCAGCTCGGCCCGGTGCAGCACGGTGCCCGTGGGGTTGTTGGGGATACAGACGAAGATCAGCCGGGTCCGGTCGGTGACCGCCGCCAGCATCGCCTCCAGGTCGTGGCCCTCGTCCTCGGTCAGCGGCACCTGCACCGACGTCGCGCCCGAGACCTGGGTGATGATCGGGTACGCCTCGAAGGACCGCCAGGCGTATATGACCTCGTCGCCGGGGCCGGCCGTCGACTGCACCAGCTGCTGCGCGACGCCGACCGAGCCGGTGCCGGTGGCCAGGTGCTCCACGGGGACGTCGAAGCGCTCCGACAGCTCCGTCAAGAGTTCCGTACAGGCCATGTCCGGGTAGCGGTTGAACGCTCCGGCCGCCGTGACCGCGCTCTCCAGGACACCGGGCAGCGGCGGGTAGGGGTTCTCGTTGGAGGACAGCTTGTAGGCGACCGGACCGTCGGCCGCGGCCCGCTTGCCCGGCTTGTACGTCGGCAGGCTGTCCAACGCCGCGCGCAGCCTAGGGGTCTTCTCAGTCACCGCAGGTCCTCCTCGACGTCCCGTGCCACTCAATACTCCATACCTTATGAGGATTGCCCCCGGTCCCGTCCAGAGCTGCCGACCCCGTCCAACGGCCCCGCCCCCCTCCCCGAGCCGTCGCCCCCGCTCAGCGGCCCCGGCCCGGCACGGCGCCGCCGGCTCTCCACAGCATCACCGGTTCCGGCGGCCCCAGGCGGCTCGCACCGATGGGGGGAGCGCTCTCCGCCCTGGCGCACGCCGGTGGCGAGCGCCGTGGCGCGCATCGCCCGTACAGGTGAGTTGAGACCTCTTCGAGACCTGGACCATTCGGCGGGCGTGGATATGCCAGATGCCTACGGGCCACTGTCACAACCCCCAACCGCCTTGGCTTCCATGGTCATTGATCGGGCGCACACATGCAGAAACGTGCCTGTCAACAGCCAAATAACGAGCCCTGCCATCCAACCAATCGCGCCCTACTATCGGCACGCCATGACAGCAGCAGGGAAGCATCAGGTGAGCCGGTCAACCGGCCGTCGGCTGGGGCGGGCGGGCATCCGCGACGTGGCCGCCGCGGCCGGCGTCTCCATCACGACCGTCTCCGACGCGCTCAACGGCAAGGGCCGGCTACCGGACGCGACCCGCCGCCACGTCCGCGAGGTCGCCGATCGGCTGGGCTACCGCCCTTCCGCGGCGGCCCGCACGCTCCGTACCGGCAAGTCCGGCCTCATCGGCCTGACCGTGACCACGTACGGGAATGAACCTTTCACCTTCACCGAATTCGCCTACTTCGCCGAGATGGCCAGGGCCGCCACCTCCGCCGCTTTAGCGCGCGGCTACGCCCTCGTCATCCTCCCCGCCACCTCCCGCCACGACGTCTGGTCCAACGTCGCGCTCGACGGCACCGTCGTCGTCGACCCCTCCGACCACGACCCCGTCGTCTCCGAACTCGTCCACCACGGCATCCCCGTCGTCTCCGACGGCCGCCCCGCGGGCGCGCTGCCCGTGACCGCCTGGGTCGACAACGACCACGAGGCCGCCGTCCTCGACATCCTCGACCACCTCGCCGCCGCCGGCGCCCGCCGCATCGGCCTGCTCACCGGCACCACCACCGACACGTACACCCGCCTGTCCACCACCGCCTATCTGCACTGGTGCGAGCGGGTCGGCCAGGACCCGGTGTACGAGGAGTACCCCGCCCACGACCCGTGCGCGGGCGCCGTGGCCGCCGACCGGCTGCTCGCCCGACCCGACCGGCCCGACGCCGTCTACGGGCTCTTCGACCCCAACGGCACCGACCTGCTCGCCGCCGCCCGCCGCTACGGGCTGCGGGTCCCCGACGACCTGCTCCTGGTGTGCTGCAGCGAGTCCATGGTCTACGCCACCACCGAGCCGCCCATCACCACGCTCTCCCTCAAACCCCGCCGCATCGGCACCGCGGTGGTCCAGCTCCTCATCGACGCCATCGAGGGGCTCGACACGGGACGCCCTGTGGAACAGGTCATACCAACCGAACTGATCGTGCGCACGTCGTCACAGCGCCGCCCGCCGCGCACCACGGTCAGCCCTCCCCGCAGCCCCCGCAGCAGCGGCCCGGCGTAGCGGCAGCCCGGCGCAGCCCCCGTAAAACCCATGGCCCCGTCGACCCGACGACCCGCGGCCCCGTAAAAAGGGCCGCGGAGCGGGAGAAGCGGAAGGTCCGGTCCGGGCTTCCGTGCGCCGCCCGGCCCTTCCGCGCGCTCCCCGCCCCTGTGCATGAAGCCCCTGACGCAGGCAACAACCGGGCTGGGGCAGAATTAAGGGGAGGGAGCGAACGGTTCAATTGGGGAGAAAAGCACGGAGAAGTCCTGCCGTCCCCGATTGACAGCCCCCTGGTGCGTCGCACGCCGCGACGGTCATTCCTATGATGGGCGCACGACACCACGGACCGCCATCGACCAGGCAAGGTCCACAAGGTGCACGGCGGCGCGATGGTGGAGGGGTCGATGACTCAGGGGGCCGGTCTGGGACCCACGGCACGGACCACGGCGGCACTGTCGCCCTTCCCTGCGTACGCGCAGCCCGCGCCGCACGAGAATCCCCCCGCACCACCCGTACCGGGAGACGCGATGACCCCCGGCTACACGCCCACCGAGCGGGACCTGCCGGTCATCGTCGCGGACCCGGACGTGCCCACCGTCGAGCTCACCCCGCTCGCCGACCCCGAGGCCCCCGTCCCCACGAACGGGCCGGGCCCCCTGTACGTCGTCGGCGACGTCCACGGCTACCTCGACGAACTCCACGAGGCCCTGGCCGCCCAGGGGCTGATCGACGCCGACGGCCACTGGGCCGCCGGCAACGCCCGCCTCTGGTTCCTCGGCGACTTCACCGACCGCGGCCCGGACGGCATCGGCGTGATCGACCTCGTGATGCGGCTCTCCGCCGAGGCCGCGGCGGCCGGCGGCTACTGCAAGGCGCTCATGGGCAACCACGAGCTCCTCCTCCTCGGCGCCAAGCGGTTCTACGACACCCCCGTCAACTCCGGCGCGGGCACCGCCTCCTTCCAGGCCGCCTGGCTCATCAACGGCGGCCAGCGCACCGACATGGAGCGCCTCCAGGACCACCACCTGCAGTGGATGGCCCGGCTCGACGCGATGGCGGAGGAGGACGGCCATCTGCTGGTGCACTCCGACACCACCGCCTATCTCGACTACGGCGACTCGATCGAGGCGGTCAACGACGCCATCACCGAGGCGTTGCAGCGCAGCGATGCCGACGAGTGCTGGGATCTGTTCCGGAAATTCACCAAGCGCTTCGCGTTCCGCGACGAAGCCGGCCCGACGGCCGCCCGGGAACTGCTGACCGCCTTCGGCGGCTCCCGTGTCGTCCACGGCCACAGCCCCATTCCGTACCTCCTCGGGGAGGTGGGGTCCGAGGACGGCGAGGACAACGGCGCGGCGGCCGTGGACGGTCCGCATGTGTACGCCGACGGCCTGGCGGTCGCGATGGACGGCGGCGTCACGATGGCCGGAAAGCTACTGGTGGTTCAACTTCCTCTGTCTGTCTGACGATTCATTGGGCAGGGGTAGGGGCAGGTAGGAAATTCCACCGCGCGGGGGGAATTCGGGAAACAGACTGTCACCCCGTGCCAGAACGGCTCTACCATCGGCCTTATCCGTAGCAGGCTCTCCTCCGTTTCCGCCCAACTGCCCGGTGTAGGCCGGCTACAAGGCCCTACGGAGCATCGGGGGATGCACATGAACAGCGCTCCGCACCTGCTGACCGAGGATCGCCCGGAATTCGAGCGAGTCCTCGATGAGGCGCTGCGTACCGCAGACCATGACCCGGAACTGGCCGCCCTAGGCCGGCGGCTCAACACTGAACAGCTGCGCACCATGGCGTTGGGCGCCGTGGCCGCCATCACGGCATGCGCGGCAGCCGAGTACCGCACCTACGTACAGGCGCGCGACGAACTGCGCGCGCCCGCGAACGTCGCCCGGCCGCAGCCGGTCGGCGGCGGAAGCGGCGGCGGTGATCAGGGCGACGACCATTCGGCCGCCGTCGGGATCGCCACCGCCATGAGCGAGGCCGCCGAGGCCGGAGCGGGTGCGGGAGCGGTGCTCGCCGTGCTCGCCCCGGTCCTCGCGGGCATCGCGGCTCTGCTCTTCCTCGTGATCGGATATGTACTGCGCACCGTCAGCTCCGACGCCTCGGTCGCCGACCCGATGATCACCATCGGCTGGTGGTTCGGCGGTCTCACCGCCGCGGGAATCCTCGTCGCCATGGGCGCCATGCTGCTGACCGCACTGCGCAACAACGGCCCCGCGGGCCGCACGGGACGTGCGGCGAACAAGCAGGTCGAGGTGGTGGCACAGGCCAGGGAAGCCTGGCGGCAGGCGCTGCTGCACCAGGGCGTACTGCCCTTCCTGCGCGAAGCGCTCGCCACCGCGGGTCCGCCGGCACCGCAGCCGACGTCCGTGCCGAGGGCTTCGGGGGTCCACCGGACACCCCACCTCGGCTACTCCCGTCCGGGCTTCTCCAGCCCGGACGCCAACAATGAGCACGCCTCCCGGCCCCGGTTCTCCAGCCCGGACTTCACCAGCCCGGACTACGGAGGCCCGGACCACCGGCCCGAGTAGCGCCGGAAGGCCGGCCCCGACGGGGCCGGCCCTCACCGGTCGCGAGCACTCGGCGCCGTCCGGCACACCGCCCGTGCCGGACGGCGCCGCTCGTGAACGGGTACGTACGCACGTACCGACAGGCTCGGCGCCCGGCGCTGCTCAGTTGCTGTGCCCCAGGGTGTCGTCCAGCCAGTCGTAGACCTCGGCGTAGGCGAACCGCTGGCCGCCGGCCTGGCAGTGGCCGTCGGCGCCCATGTCGGCGGTGAACTCGAGGAAGGTCTTCGGGCCGGTCAGGTGCTCGAAGAGCTCCTCCGGCTGGCCCTTGAAGAACACGTCGGTGGCTCCGGAGCAGATCAGGGCGGGGGAGGTGATCTTCTCGGCGACGCCGTCGCCCAGGTTGTAGTCGAGGAAGGTGGCGGCGAACTTGCGCGGGGTGTCGGCGCCCATGACGTACATGCCCTGTTCCATGGCCCAGCGCATCTTGGGGCTGACTGCCATGGCCTGCGCCAGCCCGGCGTCGACCTCGGGGTCCTCGTCGGCGCGGAGCCGCCGTGCGATCTCCTCGCGGTCGCCGGGGAATGCCTCGAGCACTGCGGCGGCCATGTCGTAGACGCCGTCGAAGGCGATGACGGCGGCGATGCGGTGTTCGAAGGCGGCGGCGCGCGGCGCGAGCAGCCCGCCCATGCTGTTGCCGAACAGGGCGATCCGGTCCGGGTCCACCTCGGTGCGGGTGAGGGCGTAGTCGATGACGGGGGTGACGACCGCTTCCCAGTCGGGGCGGAAGACCATGCCGTGGCGGTGGCGGGTGCCCGGCTGCCCCGGCCCGTCGAAGGTCAGCACGTTGTAGCCGCGCTCGACGGCCGCGGCGGCACCGCCGAAGTGCATCTCCTCGGCCGTGCCGTCGAACCCGTTGAACATGAGCACGGTCGGCCGGACGGCGCCCGAGTCGTCGGGCCGGTAGAAGTAGCCGGGCAGGACGGTGTCCTCGTACGGGATCTCGACCAGTTCGATGGGCGGGGTGAACAGGGCGGCGGCCTCGCGGAAGCAGGCGACCGAGGCGTCGTACGCGGCCAGGATGCGGGGGTCGTCGGGGTTGCCGTGCAGGAAGAACTCGGCGCTGCGGTAGTAGTTCGAGGCCCGCAGGAAGGCGTCGCGGGCGCTGATCCGGTGCCCGCCGGCCTTGGCCTTGCGTGCGACGGCCGCCACGCGCTCGCCCATGGCGAACCACTCGTCGTGCCAGCTGTCGTAGTCACCGGGGGTGATGCGCTCGGCGACGACCGCCGCCTCGCCGAAGTCGCCGCCTCCGTAGGCGCTGTGCCCGAAGACTCGCAGCGTCTCGAACCAGAACTGGCTGTTCTCCGGGAAGAAGACGGGCTTCATGACCCCTCCTAAAAGTGGTTGGTGACTGCGTTAACGACGACGTTAGACCCATGCGGATGACAAACGCAAGTCTCAGCTGCCTTAAGGGCTAGAATGGGGACCATGAAGGAAGAGGAAGAACAGGAGCGGGCCCGCCGACCGGGCGGCCGCAGCGCCCGCGTCCGCGCGGCAGTGCACCAGGCCGTCATCGCCCTGGTCGCCGAGCGCGGCTACGGCAACTTCACCGTCGGCGAGGTCGCGGCCCGCGCGGGCGTGGCCGACACGAGCGTCTACCGCCGCTGGGGCAATCTCGAAGCCCTGACCACGGACGTGGCGATCTCCTGGCTGACCGCCCAGTCACCGATCCCCGACACCGGCAACCTCAGGGACGACCTGCGCACCTACGCGGCCCACGTCGCGCGCGACGTCACCGGCCCCGACGGCCTGGCGGTCCTGCGCCTGGTCGTCTCCCTCTCCGTGGGCGGCCAGAGCGGCGAGCGGGCCCGCGACGACTTCCTCCTGGAGCGCAAGCGCCAGATGGACACCATGCTCGAGCGGGCCCGAGCCCGCGGCGAACGCGCGCCGGAGTTCATGGACGTCGTCGACCACATCCTGGCCCCCATATACGTCCGCGTCCTCTTCGGGGTCTCCCCCTACGACCCGGAATACGTCGACGAACTGGTCGACCACTTGCTGCTCCGCCTCTGAGGGGCGTGACCCGACGGGGAGGGGGCGGGCACGGCCGGGAGGGGGCGGGCACGGCCGAAGGGCCCGCAGCCGCGAGAGAAGGTCGCGGCTACGGGCCCGGCTGTACGTACGTCCGTATTCCGTATGGAAGCGGACGTACAGCGATGGACGTACGGCAAGGAACGTACGGCCGTGGCCGTACGGTGCGTCAGTCCGCGATCGGCAGGTACACGCGGTTGCCCGCCGCCGCGAACTCCCGTGACTTCTCCGCCATCCCCGCCTCGGCCTCGGCGTCGAGGGCCAGCTCCCCACCGTGTTCACGGCGGATGTCCTGGGAGATCTTCATCGAGCAGAACTTGGGACCGCACATGGAGCAGAAGTGCGCGGTCTTCGCCGGCTCGGCCGGGAGGGTCTGGTCGTGGAACTCCCGCGCGGTGACCGGGTCGAGGGCCAGGTTGAACTGGTCCTCCCAGCGGAACTCGAAGCGCGCGTCGGAGAGCGCGTCGTCCCATTCCTGGGCGCCGGGGTGCCCCTTGGCCAGGTCCGCCGCATGGGCAGCGATCTTGTACGTGATCACGCCGGTCTTCACGTCGTCCCGGTCCGGGAGGCCGAGGTGCTCCTTGGGGGTCACGTAGCAGAGCATCGCGGTGCCCCACCAGGCAATCATCGCCGCGCCGATGCCCGAGGTGATGTGGTCGTAGGCGGGGGCGACGTCCGTGGTCAGCGGGCCGAGCGTGTAGAACGGGGCCTCCTCGCAGATCTCCTGCTGGAGGTCGATGTTCTCCTTGATCTTGTGCATCGGGACGTGCCCCGGGCCCTCGATCATGGTCTGCACGCCGTGCCGCTTGGCGATGGAGTTCAGCTCGCCGAGCGTACGCAACTCCGCGAACTGCGCCTCGTCGTTGGCGTCCGCGATGCAGCCGGGGCGCAGCCCGTCCCCGAGCGAGTACGTGACGTCGTACGAGGCGAGGATCGAGCACAGTTCCTCGAAGTTCTCGTACAGGAACGACTCCTTGTGGTGCGCCAGGCACCACGCGGCCATGATCGAGCCGCCGCGCGAGACGATGCCGGTCTTGCGGCGCGCGGTCAGCGGCACGTACCGCAGCAGCACGCCCGCGTGGACGGTCATGTAGTCCACGCCCTGCTCGGCCTGTTCGATGACCGTGTCCTTGTAGATCTCCCAGGTCAGCTCCTCGGCCTTGCCGTCGACCTTCTCCAGCGCCTGGTAGAGCGGCACGGTGCCGATCGGCACGGGGGAGTTGCGCAGCACCCACTCGCGGGTGGTGTGGATGTTGCGGCCGGTGGAGAGGTCCATGACCGTGTCGGCGCCCCAGCGGGTCGCCCAGGTCATCTTCTCCACCTCCTCCTCGATGGAGGAGGTGACGGCGGAGTTGCCGATGTTGGCGTTGACCTTGACCAGGAACTTCTTGCCGATGATCATCGGCTCGATCTCCGGGTGGTTCACGTTGGCCGGCAGTACGGCCCGGCCCGCCGCGATCTCCTCCCGTACGGTCTCGGGGTCGACGTTCTCGCGGATCGCGACGTACTCCATCTCCGCCGTGATCTCGCCGCGCCGGGCGTACGCGAGCTGCGTGACGGCCCGTCCGCCGTGGCCCCGACGGGGCTGGCGCGGGCGGCCGGGGAAGACCGCGTCGAGGTTCTTGAGGCCACCGCGCGGGGTGGTGTGCTTGAGGCCGTCGTCCTCCGGGCGCAGCGGGCGCCCGGCGTACTCCTCGGTGTCGCCGCGGCCGATGATCCAGTTCTCCCGGAGCGGCGCGAGGCCGCGCCGGACGTCCGTCTCGACGGCCGGGTCGGTGTACGGGCCGGACGTGTCGTACAGCCGCACGTCCCGGCCATTGGTGAGGTGCACCCGGCGCACCGGAACCCGCAGGTCCGGGCGCGATCCGGTCACGTGGTCCTTGTGCCAGCCGAGCTCGGCGGAGCCGCCGCTCCCCTCGGAGCCGCTGGTTTCAGGCGTGCGTGCATCCTGCTGCGAGGTCATAAGACCCAACTCCCTACGCCGGCATTACCCGGTAACAGGTTCGGCGGTCGACGCAGCGGCTTCCGTACGTCCCGTACGGAGTTCAGCGCCCTCTCAGCCCGGTGCTCCGAGCTCCCGCGATTGCAAAGGTGTCACTACGCTAACGGTTCGCCGCCCCCGGCGGCCAGGGGGCCTTGCGATGATCGGGCGGTGACACGCACCCAGCCCGATCCCCCGGCGCACCCGCAGGATCCGGCGCATCCTCAGGATCCCGCACACCCGCAGGTCCCCGCGCCTCAGCAAGCCCAGGGGCACCCGCAGCCCCACAGCCACAGCCACAGCCACGGGCACTCGCACGGCCACGGGCCGGCCGCTCCCGTCTCCGGCCGGCTGCGCAAGGTCATCGCCGCCGTGCTCATCCCCTTCGCCGTCGCCGTCGTGGCCGGGCTCGTGGTGCTGTGGCCCGGCGGGACCCCGCCGCACCAGCACAGCGGGCTGGGGTTCGACCAGCAGACGGAATCGGGCCGCGTGGTGAAGATCGAGGAGGTGAGCTGCGCGGATGTGGGCGCGCAGGCGCAGGCGCCGCCGCCCGGCGGCGGAAACGGACAGCCGCCTCCGGGGACGGGACCGGAGACGGGGCCGGAGGCGGCTGGCAGCGGGGCCGCATCCGGGAAGAAGTGCGAGAAGGCCACCCTCGAAGTCACCTCCGGCAAGGACAAGGGCCGCCCCTTCACCGAGATCGTCCAGCCGAGCGCCTCGCGCCGCTACTCGGTCGGCCAGGAGGTCGTCCTCGCGTACGCGCCGAAGGCCCCGAAGGATCTCCAGTACTCCGTCACCGACGTGGACCGCACCCTGCCGATGGCGCTGCTCGGCGCCGTCTTCGCGCTCGCCGTCGTGGTCGTCGGACGGCTCCGCGGCCTCTTCGCGCTCGTGGCGCTGGCCATCAGCTTCGGTGTGCTGACGCTGTTCATCCTGCCCGCGATTCTGCAAGGGTCGAACCCGCTGCTCGTCGCGGTGGTCGGCGGCAGCGCGATCATGCTGATCGCGCTCTACCTGTGCCACGGCCTGACGGCCCGTACGTCCGTGGCGGTCCTCGGCACCCTGCTGTCCCTGATGGTCATCGGCCTGCTCGGCTCGGTCTTCATCGACTGGGCGCAGCTGACGGGGGACACCGACGACCAGACGGGGCTGGTGCACGGCCTCTATCCGCACATCGAGATCCGCGGGCTGCTGCTGGCCGGGGTCATCATCGGCTCGCTGGGCGTGCTCGACGATGTGACGGTCACTCAGACCTCCGCGGTGTGGGAGCTGAAGGAGGCGGACCCGGCGGCGAGTTGGCGCAAGCTGTACGGGGCCGGGATGCGCATCGGGCGGGACCACATCGCGTCCGTCGTCAACACGCTCGTACTGGCCTACGCGGGCGCCTCGCTGCCGTTGCTGCTGCTGTTCTCGATCGCGGACAGCGGGGTGGGAACGGTCGCGACCAGCGAGATCGTCTCGGAGGAGATCGTACGGACCCTGGTGGGCTCCATCGGGCTGGTGGCCTCGGTTCCCGTCACCACCGCGCTGGCCGCCCTCGTTGTCAGTGCCGACCGGCACAATACGAGTACTGGGGTGAGGGCCGGGGCGAGGACAGGGGCAAGGTCCGCGACGCGGGGCGGCAGGCGACGCCGCGCCAAGTGACCGTGGGGACGGGGACAGCGGGGACGGCGGGGACAGCGGTTTGGCCAGGGGAGCGGGCGTGGCCGCCGCACCAAGCGATCGGGGGGCTGCCGGTGGTCGGCGAGCAGGGCAGGGTGACGGGGACGGTCGGGCCGGGGCTGGTCGGCGAGGTGATGGTGCGGGTGCGGGGCGGCTCCGAAGCCTTTCTCGCGTACGCGGTGGAGCCGGGCGAGCGGCTGGAGCGGGGCACGGTGGTGCTGGTCGTGGAGTATCAACCACCGCGCACGGTCTACGTCATGGCCGCTTATGGGTGATGTATCAAAAGCGCACCAAGGATGCGGATGCGCCTGCACCGGGGCGCCGGGCGGGAGCAGACTTTTGTGATCGCGGGTCCCTTCAGGGACCCGGCAAAGGGGGCGTGAGCGCATGCTGATCGGCATCGTGGCGGGGATCGTCGTCGCCGCAGTGGTCATCCTGATCGGTCTCTTCAAACTCATGTGGCGGGTCGCCGAGCCGAACGAGGCGCTCGTCATCTCCGGCTCCAAACACCGCACGGAGGGCCTTGAGGAGGGCATGGGTTTCCGGATCGTCACCGGGCGCGGGACGCTGGTGATGCCCGGGGTCCAGGTGGTGCGGAAGCTGTCGCTCGACCTCAACGAGGCCGAGCTGAATGTGGACTGCGTGACCCAGCAGGGCATTCCGCTGCGGGTGCACGGCGTGGTGATCTTCAAGGTGGGCGACGACTTCGTGTCGATCGCCAACGCGGCGCGCCGCTTCCTGGACCAGCAGAAGTTCATGGGCGAGCGGGTGCACAACGTCTTCGCCGGCCATCTGCGGTCGATCGTCGGCGGGTTGACGGTCGAGAACATGATCCGGGACCGGGAGCGGCTGACGGGCGAGACGCGGGCCGCTTCGGGCACCGAGATGGAGAAGCTCGGTCTGATCATCGACTCGTTGCAGATCCACGAGATCCAGGACCCGACCGGGTACATCAAGAACCTCTCCGCGCCGCACGCGGCGGCCGTGCACCGGGACGCGCGGATCGCCCAGGCGGAGGCGGACCGGCTGGCCACGGAGGCCGAGCAGCAGGCGTCGGCCCGGATGGCGCAGGCGACCCGTGACAGCGAGATCCTCCAGGCCGGCTATCAGGCGGAGCGGGACAGCGCCGCCGCCAAGGCCCGGCAGGCGGGCCCGCTGGCGGAGGCCGCGGCCCAGCAGGAGGTCGTGGTCCAGGAGACGCGAGTGGCGGAGCTGGAGGCGCAGCGCCGCGAGCAGATGCTCCAGGCCGATGTGCGCAAGCCGGCGGACGCCTCCGCGTACGAGAAGCGGACGCTGGCCGAGGCGGAGCGGGACGCCCGTATCTCGGGTGCGGAGGCGAAGGCGCGGGAGACGGAGCTGGCGGCGGTGGCCGAGGCGAACCGCGTGAAGACGGCGGCGGTGGCGGAGGCCGAGGCCACGAAGGCGCGCGGCAGCGCCACGGCGGCGGCGACGCGGGCGACCGGTGAGGCGGAGGCCGCCGCGGCGCAGGCCAAGGGGCTTGCGGCGGCCGAGTCGGCGCGGGCGCGGGGCCTGGCCGAGGCGGAGGCCATCAAGGCGCGGGCGGCCGCCCTCGCGGAGAACCAGGAGGCGGTCGTCGCGCAGCAACTCGCCGAGAAGTGGCCCGAGATCGTCCGGGCGGGCGCCGGGGCGTTCGGGAGCGTCGATCACATGGTGCTGCTCAACGGGGCGGACGGGATGTCCGACATGTTCGCGAAGGCGCTCACCATGGGCGGTACGGGCCTGGGGCTGGCCCGCCAGCTGCTCGCGTCGATGGGCTCGGCGCAGGGGGGCGCCGAGGGCGCCGACGGCGCCGCGGCCGGCCGTTCTCCCGCCGCGGACGGCGCGGCGGCCCGCTCGGAGGGCGGGGAGTCGGCGGCCGCGCCTTACGGCGCGTCCCCGCGTACCGAGCGTGTGCCGATCCGGGAGGAGGGCGGGGCATCCAGCCGCTAACCGGCGTTCTGCCCCTCGGTGTTGCCGGCGAGGATGCGGTCGAGCGCGGTGGTGAGGTCGCACTCCAGGTCGGCGACCGATCGCTCCTCGCCGAGCGGGGCGATGCGGTCGGTGCGGTCGAGGAAGGCCACGAGGGGGGCGGCGCCGGCCCGGAACAGGGCCCTTTCGCCGCCGACTTGCAGCCGGATGAAGACGTCGGAGAGGTGTTCGGAGGAGGCCGGCGCGATGTGCACGTCGCCCTCGCCGGAGGGCTGGCTCAGCCCGTCGAGCAGTAGTTCTCTGGCGAACGCCCACGTTACGGGCGCGTCGCCGGGGAGATGGAAGGTGAACGTGATCGCGTACGGGTCGTTGCTGTCGTACGTGAGTTCCACCGGGATACGGAAAGCAAGCTCCTCGGAGACGAGAAAGGTCATGGTTACTTCTGCCTGAACCGTGTCGCGCATAGCCCTATGCCCCGCGTTCGTCGGATTTGGCCGGGATTGAATCCTCATGGCCCTATTGACGCCATCGTCTGACAACGACTAACGGATCACAAGGAGTGATTTTTCAGATACTGATAGAGAACGAGAGTGAGCTTACGAGCTCACCGACTCTGGAGCGTAACGACTCGACCACAGGACGGAGTTGTTCCACCCGATTCGACGGAAGCGAGACCGCCATGGTCGCCACGGCGGTCCCCGCGACTATGGGGAAGGCCGCGCAGACCGTCCCGAGCGCGTACTCCTGCTGTTCGAACACCGGTTGGAGGCGGTGCCGGTTCTCCAGCCTGCGCAGCAGGTCGGCGCGGTCGCGCGCGGAGTACGGGGTGAGGGGCCGTACGGGGTGGCGGGCGAGGTAGTCGTCGCGCTCCTCGTCGCCGAGCTGGGCGAGGAGGCACTGGCCCAGCGCGTGGGCGTGCGCGGTCTCGCGGAAATCCGCCCATTCCTGTACGGCCGGGAACTCGGGGCCGTCCGCGACGGCGAGGACGTCGACCTCTCCCTCGCGGTACGCCGCGAAGTAGAGGGGAACACCCAGTTCTTCGCCGATCCCGGCCAGCGTGCCGGTTATTCCGGCGCGCCGCTCCTCGCGGCCGTCCACACCGCCGAGGCTCATCGCGGCGTCGCCGTAGAGGAAGACGCCGTTCTCCCGGCGCAGATACCCCTCGTGGGTCAGCGTGCGGAGCAGGTGGTAGGCGGTGGGCAGCGGCAGACCCGCCTCACGGGCGAGCTGCTTGGCAGGCGCACCGTCCCGGTGCGCTCCCACGGCTTCCAGAAGACGCAGCGCACGCTGCACCGATCCGATCAGAGTCGGCTGGGAGGAAGCCCCGATATTCGCAGTCGCCAACGTTCACCCCCAGGCGTGCCGACGGGTGTCGTACCCGTCTGCGGGGGCCGCCCCCGCCACTACTGCGCCGCCCAGGGGCCGTAAGAATTCACGAGCGATGTCGGCGTCGCGGCCGGGCCGAGGGTCGACCGGCCCGCCCGAGCCACCGCCACAAGGAGGCGTCAGCGATTCGCACTCTAACCGGAGTAACGCCTTCAAGTTGATGTTTGACGTGGGGTGTCCCTCAGCCGGGCTACCCCGGAAGGCGGCGGGGCGGGCCGCCTCGGAGCGTCCGGCGGGCGGCTACCAGTCGCTGTGCGACGAGGACGAGGAGGTGAACTTCCTTACCACGTAGATGAGTCCGCCGACGAGCGCGACCAGCAGCAGGGCCTTGAAGAGCAGGCTGACGACGAAGCCGAGCACGCTCATGATCAGACTGCCGAACACCAGTAGGACGAGGAGCGGCACCGCGATCCACTTCACCCATCCCGGCAGGCCCCCGAATATCCCCTTCTCAGCCATTTCGTCCCCTGCTTTCCATTCGCTTCGGTCGCATCAGCCGCGTCGGGCGCGTCTGTCGCTTCGATCGCATCGACTGCGCCAGTCGCGTCAGTCGCGTTCTCGCCAGGTCTCCCTCGCACCTTCGATGCTAGGCGGCGGGGCGCGCCGACGGGGGCCCCGCGGCCCCCGTCCTCCCCTGACCGGACCCCTACGGGGAGCCAGGAGCGCAGGTCAGCTCTCAGGGGGAGAGAAGACCACCATGACCCTCAGGTCCTCGGCGATGTGGTGGAACCGGTGCGTCACCCCGGCCGGCACATAGACCACGCTGCCCCGCGCGACCTGCGTCGTCTCGGCGCCCACCGTGATCGACGCCCGCCCGCTCAGCACCAGATACACCTCGTCCTGGGCGTGCGGGCTCTGCGGGTCGGCCTCGCCCGCGGCCAGGGCGTAGAGCCCGACCGACATGTTCCGCTCGCGAAGAAACTGCAGATACGCGCCGTCGTTCGCGGCCCGCTCCGCCTCCAGCTCATCCAGCCGGAACGCCTTCATGCTCGTCCACCCCTTGCTGTGCCGACCCTTCCCGGGCCGATCCCGTCTGCAACGATCTCACCATGAAGAATTTCGTAGTCAAGACGATCGCCAACGCGGCCGCACTGGCGGTCGCCATCTGGCTGCTCAAAGGCATCACCCTGTCCGGTGAGAACACCACCCGCAAGGCGTTCACGCTGATTCTCGTGGCGCTGGTCTTCGGCGTGGTCAACTTCGTCGTCAAACCGATCGTGAAGGTGCTGTCGTTCCCGCTGTTCATCCTCACGCTGGGGCTGTTCACTTTGGTGATCAACGCCCTGATGCTGCTGCTCACCTCGTGGCTGGCGGGCAAGCTCGACCTGTCCTTCCACGTCGAGGGGTTCTGGTCGGCCCTGGTCGGCGGGGTGATCATCTCGATTGTGGCCTGGGCGATGCACATGATCCTGCCGGACGACAACGACTGACGGCGGTACCCGCACGGCGGGCCGGAGCCGATGGGGCACAGGGGTGTCCCGTCGACTTCGGGCCCCGGGCGGGCCCCGCTTCCCGGAGCGAGCGGGCCGGCCCCACTTCCCCGAGCAAGGAGAGCGCATGACAGGCGACGGCACGCGGGCCGTACGAGCGGGACTGCCCGAGGCGGCGGCGAACGAACCGACCCTGCCCGGCCCGGTCTTCGCCGCCCACTACCACCTGCCCGGCGACGGCGGCGGCCCGTACACCTACGGCCGCGACACCAACCCCACCTGGACGCTGCTGGAGCGGGCCATCGCGGAGCTGGAGTCGCCCGGCGCCGAGGCGCCGCCCGCCGAGACCGTCGCCTTCGCCTCCGGCATGGGCGCCATCTCCGCCGTGCTCATGTCCCAACTGCGGCCCGGCGACGCGGTCGTGCTCCCCGACGACGGCTACAACCTCCTCATCCCCACCCGCGAACGGCTGGCGGGGATCGGCGTCGAGGTCCGTACGGCCCCCACCTGCAACAACGGGCAGCTCGCCGAACTCGACGGGGCCGCGCTGCTGTGGATCGAAACCCCGTCCAACCCCGGCCTCGACGTGTGCGACATCCGCCGCCTCGCCGACGCCGCGCACGCGCGCGGCGCGCTCGTCGCCGTCGACAACACCCTCGCCACCCCGCTCGGCCAGCGCCCCCTCGACCTCGGCGCGGACTTCTCGGTCGCCAGCGCGACCAAGGCGCTCACCGGCCACGGCGACGTCCTGCTCGGCTGCGTCACCACCCGCGACCCGCACCTCGCGGCCGGAGTGCGCGCCTGGCGCAAGACCATCGGCGCCATCCCCGGCCCGATGGAGACCTGGCTCGCGCACCGCTCGCTGGCCACCCTCCAACTGCGCGTCGACCGCCAGGCCCAGAACGCGCTCGCACTCGCCAAGGCGCTGCTGACCAGGGACGAGATCAGCGGGGTACGCCACCCCGGACTGCCCTCGGACCCCGCGCACGAGATCGCGAGCGCGCAGATGCTCGGGGGACGGTTCGGGTGCGTGGTCTCCTTCGCGCTGCCCGACAAGGCGCACGCGGACCGCTTCCTGGCCGCCCTGCGGCTGGTCGACGATGCGACGAGCTTCGGCAGCGTACGGTCGAGCGCCGAGCGGCGGGCGCGGTGGGGCGGCGACGCGGTGCCGGAGGGATTCATCCGCTTCTCCGTCGGCGTGGAGGACTCCGCCGACCTGGTCGCCGACGTGCTGCGGGCCCTGGACGAGGCCGCCGGCCGACCGGGGGCCGGGACCCACGAGACCTACTAGCGGGGTCAGCGGGGCGGTACCGGCAAGCTCGCCCGACTGGCACGGCCCACCAGCGCGCCCTACTAGCGCTCCCTACTAGTGCGTCCTACGCATGGCGGACGGCTCAAGCCTCCCCCCTCGTGGCTTGAGCCGCCCCGGTTCAACGCATGATGAACCGCGCGAACAAGGCTAGTTGACTCTGCGTCAGTGTCCAATCACGCTAGCACCACCGTCCTATCGACTTATTTATAGTTCCGCCGAGCTGGACAGCGGGACGCGGGTCGCGGACGACGGACGGCGAGCGGTAAGCAACAAGCGGCGAGCGACATCGCCCCTAGGGGAGAATGCATGGATTTAGCCCTCTTACGCACCTTCGTCACCGTGCACCGAGCCGGGTCCTTCACCCGCGCCGCCGCCCTCCTCGGCCTCTCGCAGCCCGCCGTCACCGGCCAGATCCGCACCCTGGAGCGACAGCTCGGCCGCCCCCTCTTCCTCCGCCAGGCGCGCGGCGTCTCCCCCACCACCTCGGGCGACGAACTCGCCCACAAGGTCGCACCCCACCTCGACGCCCTGCTGAAGATCACCGAGGCCGGGATCGACGAGCAGTCGCCCGCCCGCACCCTGCACCTGGCCGGCCCGCCCGAGTTCACCGCCCTGCGCGCGCTGCCCGCCCTCACCCCGCTCGTCGACCAGGGCCTCGCCGTACGCGCCGCCCACGGCACCACCGAGGAACTCCTCACCGGCCTCGCAGCCGGCCACCACGACCTCGTCATCACCACCGCCCGCCCGCGCGGCCGGCTGCTGACCCCCACCCCCCTGTGCGACGAGGAACACGTCCTGGTCGCCGCGCCCCGCTGGGCCGCCCGGCTCGGCGGACCGGCCGTCCTGCACGCCAAAGGCGCGCCGCTCCTCGATCACCTCCCCGTCGTGGAGGTGCACGAGTGCCTGCCCCTGGTAGCCCGCTACTGGTCGTCCGTCTTCGACGCCGAACCCACCGCCCCCGGCGCCGTCATCGCCCCCGACCTGCGGTCCGTACTGGCCTGCGTCACCGCCGGCGCCGGCATCGGCGTACTGCCCCGCTACCTGTGCGCCGAGGCCCTCGACAGGGGCGAGGTCGTCGCCCTCCTCGACCCGCCGGTGCCGCCGCTGCGCACCTACTACCTGGTCGTACGCGCCGGGACGCTCGGCCACCCCCATCTCGCGCGGGCGCACGAATGGCTGCTGCGGGCCGCCGACGGCTGGTGACGGACACGCGCCCGCAGGGGCGGCCCGCGGTACGGGGCTGCTGCCGTTCCCTGGTGGCGATGGGTTTCGAGGGCCGTCCCGCGCGGCATCTGTCACCTATGACCGAACGTCCAGTGGTCAAGCGCACCGCCCGCGCCATCCTGCTCGACAGCGCCGCCGAAACCGGCTCCGGTGCCGGAAGCGGTGCGGACGACGCCCTCGAAATGATCCTCATCAAGCGCACGAAACCCGGCGAGGCCCCGTACTGGATCACCCCCGGCGGCGGCGTCGAGCCCGAGGACGGGACCGTGGTCGACGCCCTCCACCGGGAGGTCGACGAGGAGCTCGGCGCGAAGGTGACCGACGTGGTCCCGGCCTTTGTCGACACCGTCACGCACCCGGACGGCGCCGACGACCGAGGCGTGAAGGTGCAGCACTTCTTCGTCTGCCGCCTCGCGTCGATGGACCTCTCCCAGCGCCACGGCCCGGAGGTCGACGAGCCCTGCGGCACGTACGACGTGGTGCGCGTCCCCTTCACACGCGCGGGCGTCGCCTCGGTGGAGGTGGTGCCGCCGTCGCTGCGCGCCTACCTGGACGCGAACATCGAGGGCGTACGGTCGCTGCTCGCGGCGGACCTGAGCTGAGGCGGGGCGGCCTCGCGCCTCTGGCCCCTGCGGGCCTTACCCGAACCAGCCTCTGAACGGCTCGCGCTGCTCCTGGGGCTCCAACGGCTGCCAGCGGCGGGCCTGTTCCAGCACCCGTTCGGCCTGGCGCTGCCACTCCTGAGCCTCCGCACGCCCGCGTGACTCGTGCTCGTAGGGCTCGTGGCGCTGGTAGGACTCGTGGCGCTGGTAGGACTCGTAGGCCCCCTGGTCGGCGGCGTGTACGGCCTGTCGTTCGGTCTCTCGCTCGGCCTCTCGCTCCGCCGCCTGGGCGGCCGCGCCGAAGAAATCGCCGCCCTTGCGCCGCGAGTCGTCCGTGCCCCAATCCCCCTCGCTCCGCTCGCCGTCGCCGCGCTCACGCCGCTCGGCTTCCCGTTGCCGGGGGTCCGCCTTCACCAGGTGCGGGATGTGCTTGCGGCAGTGGATGTACGCCTCCTCGACGCCGACCTCCACCCACAGCCGGGCGCGGCGGCCCGGAACGGGGTCCACGGGAAGGCCGGGGTGGCTCACGCGCAGTTCGGCGTCGGAAACGGTGCGGGCCCTGCCATTGATGTGCAGCCCTATCCGGTCATGCGTGAAGTCGACCATGAGAATGCCGAGATGGGGGTTTTCGGAAAGATTGCCCAGGCTGGCATGGACTCCGTTGCCCCGGTATTCGGGGTAGATCAGCGTGCGTTCGTCCAGGACCCGCAGAAAGCCGGGCGGGCCCGCCCGGAAACTGTTGTCGCATTCGCCGCGCCGATCGGCGGTGGCCAGGAAGAACATCTCCTGCCGGGCCACGAAATCCCGCATGCGCGCATTGAGATGGTCCAGCACTTGATCGCCGTAGAACTTCTCGGCCCGCCGCACCGTTCCCATGCGCCGCTGCATCTCGTGCTCGCCGTCGCTTCCCGGCAAGGGCGCTTTCGCCGCCGGTAGGGCAGTCAGCTGCTCGGGTCCGACTCCGTACAAAGACCTCAACCCCCTGCCGCCACAAGCTCTTCGAGGGAGTCGTGCCGTATTCGATGGGACGGAATACCAATGCCCTTCAGTGTGTCCACCCCGCTGCGGATCATGCCGGGCGGGCCGGAGAGGTAAGCGTCGTAGGCGTTCCACGGCCCGTACTCCCGGACGGCGTCCGGGAGCGGTCCCGCGATGCCGCCGGCGGTGGGCCCGTCGGAGACCACCGGGTGCACCGAGAGCCAAGGGTGCGTCCGCTGGAGCCGCAGCATGGTGTCGATGTCGTACAGGTCGTCGTCGTGACGCGCGCCGTAGAAGACGTCCATCGGGCGGCGCCGGCCGTGTTCGGCGACGTCCTCGACCAGGGCCTTGATCGGGGCTATTCCGGTGCCGCCGCCCAGGCACAGCAGCCCGTTGTCAGTGGTGTGGTCCACAATCATGGAACCGGCGGGGGGCCCGAGCCGGATGACGTCGCCGGGGCGGGCGCGGTGCACCAGGGCGCTGGACACCCAGCCCGCCGGCACGGCTTTGACGTGGAAGGAGAGCAGTCCGTCCGGGCGGGGCGCGGACGAGAAGGAGTAGTGCCGCCATACGCGCGGCCACCAGGGGGTTTCCAGGCTCGTGTACTGGCCCGCGAGGAAGGCGTAGGGCTGGTCGGGCCGTACGGTCACGACGGCGATGTCCGGCGTCCGGCGTTCGTGGGAGACGACTTCGGCCTGCCACCAGGCGGGGGCGTGGCGCTCGTTCTCGGCCGCCGCGTCGATCATGATCTGCGAGATCGCCGTGTACGCGCGCACCCACGCGGCCTCGGCGGCCTCGCTCCAGGTCTCCGGCGCGTACCGGGTGAGGGCGGCGAGCAGGCACTCGCCGACGGCGGGGTAGTGCTCGGGCAGGGTGCCGTACTTCCGGTGCCCGCGGCCCAGGTGGGAGAGGTACTCGGTGAGGATATCCGGGTCGTCGACGAGCTTGGCGGCGGTGAGCAGCGCCCGAAAGAGCCGGTCGCGCTGGGTGTCCATGGCCGCGGGGAAGAGGGCCCGCAGGTCGGGGTGCTGGACGAAGAGGAGCGCGTAGAAGTACGAGGTGACCTTGTCCGCGATGGGCTCGATCTCGGTCAGCGTGCGCCGGATGAGCACGGCGTCGGGCGAGGCGGGAACGGCGTCCGCCGACTCGAACACCGAGGGGGTGGGGGTGGTTGTGGGTGCGGGGGTGGGCGCGGAGAAGGGGGCGGGTGTGGGCGTGGATGCGCGTGCGGGCTCGGGTGCGCGTGTGGGGGGCGCTGCGGAGGCGGCCGGGGCTGCGGAGGAGGTCGGGGCAGTGGCGGGGGCCGGGGCTGCGGCGGGGGCCGGGACCGGGGCTCGGTCGGCCTCGGGGCGCGTTCCCTGGACGGGTACGCGCTCGGCGGCGCGCTGGTGCTCGTCCGGTTCATCCAGCTCGTCCAGCTCGTCCGGTTCGGGGGACGACGGTGTGGCGGCCCATGAGGGGGTGTGCTTGGAGGCCGGCGCGGGGGACGGCGGTGTCGAGGCGCCGGGCCCGCCGGGGCCGTCGGGCGCACCCGGTCCGCCGCGCTCATTGCCCCTTCCAACCGGCCGTATCGGACTGACCGAGCGACTCGGGCGGCTCGGGCGGCTCGGTATCCGCTCCGCGTCGCGCACGCCGTCGTCACGCTCGTCCTCGTCGCGGTCGCCGTCATCCCCGTGGGGGCTGCGCGGCTGGGGCTGCGGCGGGCGGGAAGGCTTCCTGCTCGGGCTGAACCAGCCCCACTCGCCACCGCCATTGCCGTCGTCGCCGCCGGAACTGCCGCCTTCGGCCGACATGGTGGTCGGAGCGTCCATAGTTGCCTCGCCTCGAACATCTTTCAGTCGGTCTTCGCACTTCCGAAGCCGGAAGGTGCCCGCAATTCCCCGTTTCAGGTCCGCTTCGGTATCCGCTTCCGGAGCAGAATTCCCAACTACGTCCGACCAGCCTCACAGTTCGCCACAGAACGGACAACGCCCGAAGTCATGTGACATTGAACGCAGTTCTCTGCCGCGCAGCATGCCACCTTCCTTCCCGCCTCCGGACAATCATCAGGAAGTCCGGGTAACAGCAGCCGTGTTCCTCTATGGTGAGACCATCCGGCGCGGCCCGCGAGCAGCCCACGCCGGGTCACGATTGTGCATCGCGGCCAACCGGGCACGACCATACCGGGCGTCGTTGAATACACAACCCTTCGACCGTCGGCGGCGACGACTTCTTGTCGCGTTCCGCGCGCGGTACGGCCAATTACCGTGGGTCACCGACCAATTCGTATGCCTCCCGGAGATCACGCCCGGTATAGGCATGCGTGGCGGCATCCCGCACATGATGATCCGCGTTCACCGCGACCGACACCGGCAATGCGGCGAACAACGCCACGTCCGACATCGAGTCCCCGTACGCTACGCAGTCCGTACGGTTCAGACCGAACTTCTCACAAAGTTCATCCGCAATCCTCACTTTCGCCGCCACGTCGAGGATGCCCGCGGGGTCGACCGGTTCCCGGAACGGAACCGAGGGCCAGCGCGAGCCGTGCGCCTCGTCCACGCCCCAGTCCAGCAGCCGTTCCACGAAGAACGACGGCGAGAGCGAGATCACCGCGCACCGCTCGCCGCGCGCCCGGATCGCGGCCCAGACCTCCCGGATGCCCGCCAGCCACGGCGCGTTCGCGAAGGCCGCCGCGACCTGCTCCTCGCGCAGCTCGCCCCACAGCTCGCAGGCGCGCACCGCGAACTCCGGCGGCGTCATGCCGCCGGCCAGGAACGCGCCCTCCAACTCGGCGATCTCCCGCTCCACCCCGAGCTGCCGCGATATCTCGATCGCGGCAGCCGTGCCGTACAGCAGCGTGCCGTCCATATCGAACAAGTGCAGTCTGGTCATGGAACCGAGCCTAGATCTTGTACGGACGCGGGAACGAGGCTCGGCGAGGGGCCCAGGAGGAGGGGGCGGACGCTAACGCGGGCGCGGGCGCGGGCGCGGACACGAGTGCGGGCGCGGGTGCGGACACGAGTGCGGGCGCGGGAACGCGGAACCGGAAGCCGACAGAGGCATTGCGCACGGCGTCACGAGCGCCCACAATAATTGCAGGCGCAGAATATTGTGGTATCGAGGTACCCTGACCGGGACGCGCCGCGAAAGCCGACGGAGAAGCGGACGAAGCCGAAGGGGGAGCCCCTCATGTCTCAGCAGGTCACACCGGTCGCACCGGCTCCGGCGGACGAGGCCCGCGCCCCCCTCGCGCCGGGACTCGCCCAGAGCTGGTGCGCCCTCTCCTCCCTCCACGGCCGGATCGAGGCGCACATCGAGCGCGCGCTCCAGGCCGGGCACGAGCTGAGCGTGCGCGAGTTCTCCGTGCTGAGCGTGCTCGGCGACCAGCACGACGGCGAGGGCGGCCATCTGCGCATGAACCAGGTCGCCGAGTCCGTCGTCCTCAGCCAGAGCGCGACCACGCGCCTGGTCAGCCGGCTGGAGGACCGCGGCCTGCTGTCCCGCTACCTCTGCCGCACCGACCGCCGCGGCATCTACACGGACGTCACCGACGCCGGCCGCGCGCTCCTCGACGCGGCTCGGCCGACGCACGACGCCGCGCTGAACGAATCACTCGAAGAGGCCGCGAACCACCCCGAACTGGCCCCGCTCGTCGCCGCGGTACGTTCCCTCGCGCCCGTTTCCTGACCGGAGCCCGACCGGGCACTTGATCATTTCGCGGGCCGCCCGCGTAAGGTCCGGGCATGAGTGACATCGAGATCCGGCGGGCGACCGCCGACGACATCCCGGCCATCGTGGCCCTGCTCGCCGACGACGAGCTCGGCGCGCTGCGCGAAACCCCCGACGACCTCACTCCCTACCGCGCCGCTTTCGCCCGGCTGGCCGACGATCCCCACCAGTACGTGGCCGTGGCGGTCCGCGAGGGCCAGATCATCGGCACCCTCCAACTCACCATCATTCCGGGCCTGTCGCGGCAGGGCGCAACGCGCTCGATCATCGAGAGCGTGCGCATACACGCGGACGCGCGCGGCAGCGGCCTCGGCACCGAGCTCATCGAGTGGGCCATCGCCACCTCGCGCGCCGAGGGGTGCCGGCTGGTGCAGCTCACGTCGGACGCGGTGCGCGTGGACGCGCACCGGTTCTACGAGCGGCTCGGCTTCGAGGCATCGCACCTCGGCTTCAAGTACCAGCTCTAGGCGCGGGCCCCCGCGACCGGGGGCCTACGCACACGACTCACCCATTTGGTACCGGTCAGCCGTCGCCGCTCGGTCTCCGGCCCGCCTCCGAGGCGCCCCGGCCCCGTGCCCGCTCGCGGTGGGCCTTCTGACGGCAGGCGCCGCCGCAGTAGCGGGCGGGCCGGCCCGTACGAGCGGCGGACACGGGCGTGCCGCATGCCGCGCAGCCGGTTTCGTTACGCACATGACGCCTATTACGGTCCTTCTGGACCTTTTGCTGCTCGGCCACCGGAAGTTTCGTTACATGCGGCCCCGGCCGCAGGCTGTCGGACAGCAGCGCCACACCACGCCCCGGAACAGCGCCCGCGCCCCTCCGGCGCTCCATCGACAGACACGCCAGCAGCAGCGCCCGCACGTCGGCGATATCCACGTCCCGCCGTACGTCGTCCGCTTCCTGAGCCCGCGTCAGGAGTACGTCCAGGGCCTGCGCGAACTCCCGGATCAGGCCGGCGGACGCGCCGAACCGCTCCTCCCCGCCCGCCTCCAGCGCGTCGCACAGCGCCTTGTTCCGCGCGGTCAGCCGCACCACCGACGCCAGGAAGCGGAAGAAGACCGGACCAGGGTCCGGCACGTCCGCCAACTCCCGTGCCGTATCGACGAACAGCCGTATCCGATCCACGACGGCCGCCTCGAACAGCGCTTCCTTTGACGGGAAATGGCGGTAGACCGTGCCCGCGCCGACCCCCGCGCGCCGCGCGATCTCCCCAAGCGGAACGTCCATCCCCCGTTCCGCGAAAGCCGATCGGGCCGCCGTCAGCACGAGCGCCCTGTTGCGCCGCGCGTCGGCGCGGGAGGGTGCGGCGACGGGTTCCGTCATCTGTCGGGGCTCCTGAGGGCGCGGGCGAAAACCGGGGTGACCGCCCCGCGAGGCAAGCGGGTGGGGCGTTCCGATTATAGCCAGGCCGTAGAACATGATCGCGACCCAGCGCTCTCCAGTTCAACGATCCGCCTCGGAGGCGCGTCGCGCATCCGCACACAGGGAACTGGTGTTCGATTCGCAGGCCAAAAAAAGGGGGAGGGGTGGGGGCCGCCCCCCCCACCCCTCCCTCAACCCCTCAGCCCGCCACCTCGGACCAAGCGGCCCCCGCCGCCTCCGCCGCGGCGTCGGCCCCCGACGCGTCCGCTCCCAGCACACGCAGCCCCTCGGCCAGCGCCGCCAGCGAGGCGAGCACGACGGACCGGTCGGCGGCGCGCCCGTAGTGGTTGACGCGGATCATCTCCGTGGCGAGCTCGCCCGCCGCCGCCTGCACCGGTACGGCCGGGTCGGCGGCCAAGGCGGCAGCGACCAGTTCGCGCGCGTCCATTCCCTCGGGGGCCCGCACCGTCGTGGCGACCGGGGCGGCATCCTCGTCACGGGTGACGTACGGGGCAAGGGCGCCCAGTGTCCGTACACCTGCGCGGGTGGCCGCGGCCGCTCCCCGGTGGCGGGCGATGACGGCGTCCAGGCCCGCCGACTCGACGCGGTCAGCGGCCTGTTCCAGGGCGAGCATCTCCATCTGGGCCGGCGCGTGCGGCAGCGCGGCCCGGCCGCCGTCGATCCAGCGCTCCTTCCAGTCCAGGAGCGAGAGGTACGAACGGCGCGGGGCCTGCGGGTTCGCGGCGATCCGCGCCCAGGCGCGGTCGCTGACGGCCACGGCGGACACCCCGGCGGGCCCCGCCATCGCCTTCTGGCCGCCGATCACGCACAGGTCCACGCCCCACTCGTCGGTCAGCAGCGGCTCGGCGGCCACGGAGGCGACGGCGTCGAGCATCAGCAGCGCGCCGTGCTCGCGCACCACGGCCCCGATCTCGGCGACGGGGTTGGTGTTGCCGGTCGCGGCCTCGGCGTGCACCAGGCACACGAAGTCGATCTCGGGCCGCCCGCGCAGCGCGTCGGCCACCTGCTCCGGAGAGACCGCGCCGCTGAACGGCGCGGTGACGGTGACCACCTCCGCCCCGCAGGAACGCAGCCAGCCGCCGAACGTCTCACCGTACGGGCCGGTGACCACGTTCAGCGCCGTGGAGCCGGGGCGCACGGCCGAGCGGATGCACGCCTCCAGCGGAAGCAGCGCCTCGCCCTGCATGGCGACGACGTCGGCGCGCGTACGCAGCAGCGAGGCGATCTTGTCCTCGATGCGCGCGAAGTGGCCGGCGGTGAGCGGTGGCAGGTCGAGCAGGGCCGGGACGGGGTTCGCAGTGGTCACGGTGGCCTTCCAGGTGATACGCCGCGCACGGCGGCCCGATATCTCGTTGTTCCGGGTTCCGGTCTTCCGGAATCGAGCGTACGTCCGCTGCCCGCTGTACACCGAGGCCCGCCCCGGCCCGCTTCCTACCGCCAGCCCTCGGGGTGGACGCCCCCCGGAACCGCCGCGTCCCCCGGCTCGTACGGCTGCCGGGTGAAGACGAACGTACCGATGTCGAGGTGGCCGACCTCGCCCGTCTCGGTACGGACCACCCGCAGCACCTCGCCCGCGTAGTAGCCGTCCAGGCCGGTCCAGGTGCCGTCCGCCTCCGCCCGGAAGCGCGACGCGCGGCCCTGCGCGGCGAGGGGCCGGAGCTCCAGCCCGCGGTCCGCTCGGAGGCGGAGCGCGAGCGGGGTGGCGCCCCAGTACCAGGGCCCGGTCAGGGCCAGCAGCTCCGGGTCGGCGGCGGGCAGCGGCTGCCACGGCCGCGGGAAGCGCGGTTCGTACTCGGCGACGATCCGTACGAGGTCGGCGGCGACGGCCCCGGTCGGCGGCCCGGAGGTGACGTTGGCGAGCGCGATCCCGCCGACGGCCTCCGCCGCGTTCACCCACAGCGCGGCGACGAAGCCGGGCATGGAACCGGTGTGCCCGAAAAGCAGCCGGCCCTGCGCGCGGGTCAGCTGCACACCGAGCCCGTAGCCGCCGTCCCAGTGCTCGCCCTCCGGCCCGGCCGCGGGCTCACGCATCTGCGCCAGCGTGTCCGCGCTCAGCACCCGCTCGTCGCCGCGCAGCAGGAACGCGGCGAAGCGCGCGAGGTCACCGGCCGTGGACCACAACTGTCCCGCGGGCGCCATCAGCCCCGTGTCGACCACGTTCTCCGGCTGCATCACGTCGGCCCACGGGTGGACCGCCCAGCCGTCCGCGTGCGGCGCGGCGGGCAGCGGCGTCGTACGGCGCATGCCCAGCGGTTCCAGCACCTCGCGCCGCAGCACCTCGTGCCACGGCGCGCCGCCGCGCAGCCGCTCGACGAGCGCGCCCAGCAGCGCGAAGCCGGGGTTGGAGTAGTGGTGCCGCCGTCCGGCCGGGTGGGGCTGCGGCCCCTCGCCGAACACATCCGCCAGCGCGGGCCGCAGCGCGCCGTCCGTCCGCTCCCACCAGGGCCCGCGCGCCTCGGCGGCCAGCCCCGCGGTGTGCGAGAGGAGCTGGGCGACCGTCGCCTCCGCCGCCCCGGTCGGGGCGCCGGCCAGGTCCAGGTGCTTGCGCAGCGGGTCGGCGAGGTCGAGCAGCCCCTCGTCGCGCAGCCGCAGCACCAGGACGGCGATGAACGTCTTGGTGATCGAGCCGATCCGGTACTGCGTGTCGGCGTCGGGGACCCGCCCGTCGACCGTCCCGCACGCCCCGGACCACACCATCTCCCCCTCCCGAACCACCGCCCCCACCAGGGAGGGCGAACGGCCCTCGGACTGGGCGACGGCGATGCGGTGCGCGAGGGCCCGGCGGGTGGCGGGCAGCACATCATGGAACTCTGCGTCTGCGAAGGAAGCGGTCATGCCCGCACCTTAGGACGTCCCTACCGCGCGCTCACCGGCGTTGCGGGGCCCCTGCCTCCCCCCTGACTCCCCTCGCGCACCTTTTACGCTTCTTGAAGCCCTTTGGAGCTCTTTGGGGGACTTTATAGCCATTTGAAGCCCTTTAAGCCCTCTGATGCTTTCTGCCGACGGTGAAGACCGGTCCGATCAAACCCGACGCTCATTAAGGTCCGGTCCCATGACGACGATCACAACGCGTACGGTCGAATACCCGGCCGACGGCCTGACGATGGTCGGGCACCTCGCGCTGCCCGCCGGTTCCGACCGTCGGCCCGGGGTGCTGATAGGGCCCGAGGGCCCCGGCCTGAACGACTTCCAGCGCCGCCGGGCCGACGCCCTGGCCGAACTGGGCTACGCGGCGCTGGCCTTCGACATCAACGGCGGGCGCTGGTTCACCGACCCGCAGGAGATGATGGCGCACGTGACCCCGCTGCTCGCCGACCCCGAGCGGATGCGGGACATCGGCCACGCGGCCCTCGACGTACTCCGCGCCGAACCCCGGACCGACCCCGACCGGATCGCCGGCATCGGCTACGGCACCGGGGGCGCGATCCTCTTGGAGCTGGGCCGCGACGGCGTCGACCTGCGCGCGATCGGCACGGTCAACGCGCTGACCACGGGCCGGCCCGGCGAGGCCGCGCGCATCCGCTGCCCCGTATGGGCCGGCGTCGGCTCGGAAGACCCGATCATGCCCGCCGAGCAACGCGCCGCCTTCGCCGCCGAAATGCAGGACGCGGGCGTCGACTGGCGCCTCACGGTCTACGGCGGCGCCCAGCACGCCTTCCACCATCCCAACGTCGCCCACACCGTCCGCCCGGGCGTCGGCCACCACCCGCGACACGCGCAACGCGCCTGGCGTGACGTCATCGACCTGCTCACCGAGTGCCTGCCCGTGGCGGAGTGACCAGGAGCGCCGGGGCTGACGCGATGACAGGCAGACGGGCGGACGCGTCAACGGGGGACAGCGGGGGCAGGGGCAAGGTGTCGGACTACCTGCGGGCCGCGGTCTCCGAGGGGAGTTCGGCGAACCGGGCGCGGTAGTCGGCGGCGAAGCGGCCGAGGTGTGAGAGGCCCCACCGGTAGGCGATCGTGCCGACGGAGTCGGTGGAGGCGAGGATGTCCTCGCGAATACGGTCGAGTCGCAGGTGACGGACGTAGGTCATGGGCGAGAGGCCGAGCCGGGCGCGGAAAGCGGAACTGAGGGTCCGCGGGCTGCACCCCGCGGCGTCGGCGATGTCGCCGACGGCGATGTGTCCGGCGAGGTTCGCGTCGATGAACGCGAGGGCTGCCCGCAAGGAGCGCGGAAGACCGGGCCGCGGGCCGTCGCGCAGTTCGCCGGTGTGCGAGTGGGGCTGGGCCAGGAGCAGGGCGCTGACGAGGCAGCGCAGTTGGCCGCGCTGCAACTCCGCGCGCTGGAACAGCGGGTCTCCCGAATCCAGCTGTGCCAGGAGGGAATCCACCAGCAGCCGGACCGCCCGGCCCTCGGACCCGGCCAGGTCGAGGGCGAAATCGAAGCGTACGGGGGACACCGGCGGACGCCCGGCCAGCGCCGCGAACTCCTGCTCAACCAGGGCGGCGTCGATCCGCAGCCCCAGGAACCGCGTCCGCCGGCTGCGCAGGGGCCGCAGTTCCTGGGTGTCCCCGGGGTTTGCGACCCCCGCCGTCCCACCGTCGAGGGTCGCCCGCAGGCGGCCGCACGATGCCGAGATGGCGCCGGTGACGCCGATGTTGACGAAGTAGGAGCCGCGGTCGCGGCCCCCGGCCGAGGAGGCGACGCGCACATCCAGCGGCGAAGCGAAACAGCCCACCGCGAAGCCGTGTCCGGCGACGCCGCGCAGTTCGTGTTCGCCGCCGCACCACTCGTCCAGCGGCGATGTGGCGATCGAGCCGCCGAACAGGCGGGTGGCGGCGTTGAGCAGGTCGGCGGGGTTCCGGGATCTGGTGATGAGGTGGTTGCGCAGCGGCGTCGGCACGGTGGTCACGAGGGCGGGGGCACCTCCCCGGGGGCCGGGACGCCGGCGATATCGAAGTGCCGCGGCGGGCGGGTGATCAGACCGCTGTCGCTCATGACGCGCTCCCTTGATTGCTACGCGCTCCCTTAATCGCTACGCGCTCCCTTGGTCGCTAGACCGGCTCGGCCATGAGCCGGTGACAGGAATCGACCAGCGGATACATCTCGCGGTACTGCTGCGCCTGCTCCAGGCCGACGATCGCGACCGAGGTCTCCACGAGCGTTCGGCACCGCTGCGTACGCCGGTCGACGAACGCCTGGAGCCCCGCGCCGACAGACCCGTGTCGCCCGAGTTCACGGGCGAGTACGAGCCCGTCCTCGATGGCCAGGGCGGCGCCGCTGGCCATATGCGGTGCGGGCGCGTGCGCGGCGTCGCCGATGACCACGCCGTTGCCCCGGTTCCAGCCGCCCTCCAGGAACGTCGTCAGCATCGGGCGGCGCACCACCGATTCCGACGCGGAGACCAGGGAGCGCATCTCCTGCACCCGGCCGGAGAAGCTCTCCAGAAGCCGCCGCATGCGCGGGGCGAGTTCGGCGTCGGGCAGGGCGCTGCGCTCCGCCCCGTTCTCCGTCAGGAACACGTACGCCTGACTGTCCGAGATGGGCACGATGCCCGCCGTGTCGGCCTTCCCCGCGAACTGATGGATCCCGGAGGCCCACGGCGGGCGGGGCACCAGGGCCCGCCAGATCATCAGCCCGTGGTAGTCGAGCGAGGTCTCGAACCCCAGCAGGCCCCGCACCGACGACTTGACCCCGTCCGCGCCCACCAGCAGCGCGACCTGCCGAACCGTCCCGTCCGACAACCGCACGCGGACCAGCTCCCCCTCCTGGTCCTGCTCCACCGCGGCAGCGGTCACTTGGTGGCGAATCACCACACCGCACCGCTCGGCCTCCTCGTACAGGATGCGGTGCAGTACGGGCCGCGCGATGCCGGCCGCCGCCGGCCGCCCCGCACCGATCAGCCGCGGCAACTGGGTCTCGCCCGCGGGTTCGCCGTCCACGTACACGTGCGTGATCGTGCTCATGCCGTACCCCTCGGCCAGGCACGTGTCCGCGAGCCCCAGCTCGTCCAGGGCGCGCAGCGAAGGACCGGTGAGGCACAACCCCCATCCCGCAGCCGCCCGCGTCGGGGCGGCCTCGGCGACCTCGACCTGCCACCCGTCGCGTGCCAGAGCGATCGCCGCTGTCAGCCCGGCCATCCCCGCACCCACGATCAAGGCCGTCCGCACACCGCGATAGCTGTCCATATGCGCCTCCAGAGCTCTCCAGAGCGTTGATTTCCCCACACCGTAGGCCGCGCCGCCCCTCCGCCTCATCCGAATCCGGCAGCGGCCGTCCCCTGTCGGCGATCAGGCGATCGGGCAACCAGGCAATCGGGCGATCGGGCGATCGGGCCCTCGAAAAACGGCGCCCCTGCGACGGCGGAAGCTGCGCGAAGGCCGCGAACTCCCGATCACCGTCCGACATTGACGGTGACGGCTGCTGCCCAAGGGGCCCAAGGCGGCCCAAGGTGACAGCGGCCGGCTGCGATTCCCCACTGGAGGCCGGTCAGTGAGGAGGCGCCTGTACGCGTCCGAGTCGGCGCAGCAGCTTGGGATCGCGCGTGGAGGGGGCGGGGTCGAGGACACGGGGTCGAGGCCGAGATCAGGCAACTTGCCCGTGTCGGCCGGGTACACCACGCTGAGCCCGAACACGAGGACTACCGGCGAGCCCAGACCGCGCACCGCTGAGTTTTCCGCGCCCCGCTGGTCCATACGCCGGCCACCCACGGACGGAAGGCCGCGCCATGCGGAAACTGATCTACGGCATGAACCTGACCCTGGACGGCTACATCGCCGCGCCCGGCGACGACATCGGCTGGAGCGGACCGCCGAGCGACGAGCTGTTCCAGTGGTGGCTCGACCACGAGCAGGCGAGCGGCCTGTCGCTATACGGGCGCAAGCTGTGGGAGACGATGACCTCCTACTGGCCGACCGGCGACCAGCAGCCGGGCGCCACCCCGGCGGAGATCGAGTTCGCGCGGAACTGGCGGTCCACGCCGAAGGTGGTGTTCTCCTCGACGGTCGACAAGGTCGACTGGA
Source organism: Streptomyces sp. NPDC050617 (assembly GCF_040654795.1). Lineage (NCBI taxonomy): Bacteria > Bacillati > Actinomycetota > Actinomycetes > Kitasatosporales > Streptomycetaceae > Streptomyces > Streptomyces sp. NPDC050617. Next base: position 333,599 of record NZ_JBFAIS010000002.1, read on the forward strand.
ACACCCGCCTGGTCACCGGCGACGCGCTCGCCGAGATCACCCGGCTCAAGGCCGAGGACGGCGGCCCGATGAACATCGGCGGCGCGACGCTCGCCGGAGCGGCCATGCGCGCCGGGCTGATCGACGAGTACGTGATCGCCGCCCATCCGGTCCTGGTGGGCGGCGGCACGCCGTTCTTCACCGCCCTGGACAGCTGGGTGAACCTGAACCTGGTCGAGACGCGGATGTTCCCCGGCGGCGTGGTCCTGACCAGGTACGAGCCGAGGCGCTGAGCAGCTTCCCGCTGGCTGGCGGCTTGGCTGGGAAATCTGAGACCCGCACGCCCGAATCAGGTCTGCGCCATATCCACGAACCGCGAGTAGTGCCCCTGGAAAGCGACCGTGATCGTGGCCGTGGGGCCGTTTCGGTGCTTGGCCACGATCAGGTCCGCCTCGCCCGCGCGGGGCGACTCCTTCTCGTACGCGTCCTCGCGGTGCAGCAGGATGACCATGTCCGCGTCCTGCTCGATCGAACCCGATTCACGCAGGTCGGAGACCATCGGCTTCTTGTCCGTGCGCTGCTCGGGGCCGCGGTTGAGCTGGGAGAGGGCGATGACCGGCAGCTCCAGCTCCTTGGCCAGGAGCTTGAGGTTTCGGGACATGTCCGAGACCTCCTGCTGGCGGCTCTCGGCGCGCTTCGAGCCGCCGGACTGCATCAGCTGGAGGTAGTCGATGACGACGAGCTTGAGCTCGTTGCGCTGCTTGAGGCGGCGGCACTTGGCGCGGATCTCCATCATCGACAGGTTCGGGGAGTCGTCGATGTAGAGGGGGGCGGCCGATACGTCCGGCATGCGGCGGGCGAGGCGCGTCCAGTCCTCGTCCGTCATGGAGCCGGAGCGCATGTGGTGCAGGGCCACCCGCGCCTCGGCGGAGAGGAGGCGCATCGCGATCTCGTTGCGGCCCATTTCGAGGGAGAAGATCACGCTGGGCAGGTTGGACTTGATGGAGCAGGCGCGGGCGAAGTCCAGTGCCAGGGTCGACTTGCCCATGGCGGGGCGGGCCGCGATGACGATCATCTGGCCGGGGTGCAGGCCGTTCGTCAGGGCGTCCAGGTCCGTGAAGCCCGTCGGGACGCCCGTCATCTCGCCGCTGCGGGAGCCGATCGCCTCGATCTCGTCGAGCGCGCCCTCCATGATGTCGCCGAGCGGGAGGTAGTCCTCGCTGGTGCGCTGCTCGGTGACGGCGTAGATCTCGGCCTGGGCGCTGTTGACGATGTCGTCGACGTCGCCGTCGGCCGCGTATCCCATCTGGGTGATGCGGGTGCCGGCCTCGACCAGGCGCCGCAGCACCGCCCGCTCGTGGACGATCTCGGCGTAGTACGCGGCGTTGGCGGCCGTCGGGACGGACTGCACCAGGGTGTGCAGATACGCGGCTCCGCCGACCTTGGTGATCTCGCCGCGCTTGGTGAGCTCCGCCCCGATCGTGATGGGGTCGGCCGGCTCGCCCTTGGCGTAGAGGTCGAGAATCGCCTGGTAGACGGTCTCGTGCGCGGGGCGGTAGAAGTCATGGCCCTTGAGGACCTCGACGACCTCCGCGATCGCGTCCTTGGAGAGCAGCATGCCGCCGAGCACGGACTGCTCGGCGTCGAGGTCCTGCGGCGGTACGCGCTCGAAGCCGCCGCCCTGCCAGGAGGAGCCCTCGTCGCCGCGGTCGTGCTGCTCGCCGCGGCTCCTGCCCTCGCCGCGCCGGGGCCGGGAGACCGGGAGCCGGTCGCTGGGACCGGCGTCCGTCCAGGGGTCTTCCATGGGCGGCTCAGGCATAGGCATGCTCACCCCGCCACCTCCTCCCGTCCGCGACGCGGACCTCGCCATGCCCTTCTTTCTTACGGCACGGCTCTGACAAATAGGACACCCGACTCCGGTTACGGCGCGTCGAGTTCACGAGTCGCGGGGGCCGGAACATGCGGCGGGCGCCGGACCACGGTAGGCCCGTGGAGACCGTGCGCCAATCTTGTTATCCACAGACCATGTGGATGACGGGCCCCATCCTGTGGAGAAGTCGCCGATACCTGTGCACGGGATGGGGGAAATCTCTGTGGACAAACACACAATCGCTTCAATCTCACCGCCCCGACCTGCGGTTTCTTCATCCAGGGCCTGTTGAGAAGAAAAACTTCCCCACCCGGCTCAAGATCACGACAAACGGCGCACCGGCGAGCGCCCGACACCACATGCCGTAAGGGCCCCTATCACCTTGCAGCACTTACCTGTGGAAGATTAGATTGGCCACATGCCCCAGGCCCCCACGCGCGAGCAGCGCAGCGCCCGCCGCCACGACCGCGAGATCATCGCGCTCGCCGTGCCCGCCTTCGGCGCGCTCGTCGCGGAGCCCCTCTTCGTCATGGTCGACAGCGCCGTCATCGGCCACCTCGGCACCCCCCAGCTCGCCGGCCTCGGCGTCGCCGCCGCCCTCCTCACCACCGCCGTCTCGATCTTCGTCTTTCTCGCCTACGCCACCACCGCGGCCGTCGCCCGCCGCGTCGGCGCGGGCGACCTCCCGGCCGCCATCCGCCAGGGCATGGACGGCATCTGGCTCGCGCTCCTCCTCGGCGCCGCCGTCATCGCCGTCGTGCTGCCCACCGCCCCCGCCCTCATCGACCTCTTCGGCGCCTCGTCCACCGCCGCCCCCTACGCCGTCACCTACTTGCGCATCAGCGCCCTCGGCATCCCCGCGATGCTCATCGTCCTCGCCGCCACCGGCGTCCTCCGCGGCCTCCAGGACACCCGCACCCCGCTCTACGTGGCCGTCGGCGGCTTCGCGGCCAACGCCGCCCTCAACATCACCCTCGTCTACGGCGCCGGACTCGGCATCGCCGGCTCCGCCTGGGGCACCGTCATCGCCCAGTGCGCCATGGCCGCCGTCTACCTCGCCGTCGTCATCCGCGGCGCCCGCCGGCACGGCGCGTCCCTGCGCCCCGACGCCGCCGGCATACGGGCGTGCGCCCAGGCCGGTGCGCCCCTCCTGGTCCGTACGCTCTCGCTGCGCGCCGTCCTGATGATCGCGACCGGCGTCGCCGCCCGGCTCGGCGACGCCGACATCGCCGCCCACCAGATCGTGCTCACGCTGTGGAGCCTGCTCTCCTTCGCCCTGGACGCCATCGCCATCGCCGGCCAGGCCATCATCGGCCGCTACCTCGGCGCCGCCGACACCGACGGCGCCCGTGCCGCCTGCCGCCGCATGGTGCAGTGGGGCATCGCCTCCGGGGTGGTGCTCGGCGTGCTCGTCGTGGCCGCCCGCCCGCTGTTCATCCCGCTGTTCACCACCGACCCGGCCGTACACGGCGCGCTGCTGCCCGCGCTCCTCGTGGTGGCGCTGACCCAGCCCGTGGCCGGCGTCGTCTTCATCCTCGACGGCGTGCTCATGGGCGCCGGCGACGGCCCGTACCTCGCCTGGGCGATGCTGCTCGTACTCGCCGTCTTCGCGCCCGTCGCGCTGCTCGTCCCCACCCTCGGCGGCGGCCTGACCGCCCTGTGGTGGGCCATGGCCCTGATGATGGCCGTCCGGATGGCGACCCTGTGGCTGCGCACCCGCTCCGGCCGCTGGCTCGTGACGGGCGCGACCCGCTGACGGCACGGGCCCCGGCGCCCTTACGGACACGAGGCCGGTACGACCCCGGCACCACGTACGAGCCCGGACCGGCCACCCCCACCCCGCCCCGCCCCGCCCCCGAGAACGCCGAAGGGCCGTACCCCGCGGGGTACGGCCCTTCAGTCGCGCTTCAGCGTGAGCCGAGCGCCATGACTCAGGCGCGAGCGCCGTGAATCAGGCGGCGACGACCTCGACGGCCACCTTGGCGGCGACCTCGGCGTGCAGACGCACGGACACCTGGTGCGAGCCCAGGGTCTTGATCGGCGAGCCCAGCTCGATGCGGCGCTTGTCGACGTCCGGGCCGCCGGCCGACTTGATCGCCGTGGCGATGTCGGCCGGGGTGACGGAGCCGAACAGGCGACCGGCGTCACCCGAACGGGTGGCCAGGCGCACGTTCACGCCCTCGAGCTGAGCCTTGACCACATTGGCCTGCTCGATCGTGGCGATCTCGCGGATCTTGCGACCGCGGCGGATCTGAGCGACGTCCTGCTCGCCACCCTTGGTCCAGCGGATCGCGAAACCGCGCGGGACCAGGTAGTTGCGGGCGTAGCCGTCCTTGACGTCGACGACGTCGCCGGCGGCGCCGAGGCCGGACACCTCGTGGGTGAGGATGATCTTCATTGGTCGGTCATCCTTCCCTTATCGCGCGGACGAGGTGTAGGGCAGCAGCGCCATCTCACGGCTGTTCTTCACGGCCGTGGCGACGTCACGCTGGTGCTGAGTGCAGTTGCCGGTCACGCGACGGGCACGGATCTTGCCGCGGTCGGAAATGAACTTCCGCAGCATGTTCGTGTCCTTGTAGTCCACGTAAGCGGTCTTGTCCTTGCAGAACGCGCAGACCTTTTTCTTAGGCTTGCGCGGAGGCGGCTTCGCCATTGTCTCTCTCCTGTGTGATCAAGAAGTTTTCTGCCGCCGCCCTAGAAGGGCGGCTCGTCCGAGTAGCCGCCGCCGGAGCCGCCGGCGTTGCCGGAGCCGCCGCCCCAGCCGCCACCGCCGCCGCCCTGCTGGCCGCCGGACGGAGCGCTGGTCGCCCAGGGGTCGTCGGCGGGAGCACCGCCGCCGCCCTGCTGCTGGCCGCCGCCGGGGCCGCCGCCCCAGCCGCCGCCCTGCTGGCCACCGCCGCCGTAGCCACCCTGGCCGCCACGGCCGGTGGTCTTGGTGACCTTGGCCGTCGCGTTCTTCAGGCTCGGGCCGACCTCTTCGACGTCGAGCTCGTAGACCGTGCGCTTGACGCCCTCACGGTCCTCGTAGGACCGCTGCTTCAGCCGCCCCTGCACGACGACACGCATGCCGCGCTGAAGCGACTCGGCGACGTTCTCCGCCGCCTGACGCCACACCGAGCACGTGAGGAAGAGGCTCTCGCCGTCCTTCCACTCGTTGGTCTGGCGGTCGAAGGTGCGGGGAGTGGACGCGACGCGGAACTTCGCGACCGCCGCACCGGACGGGGTGAAGCGCAGCTCGGGGTCGTCGACGAGATTGCCGACGACCGTGATGACGGTCTCGCCTGCCATGGGTGAACCTCTCGGCGGGTGTGCTGCTGGCTGCTTGCTACTCGTGGTGACGCAGCCCGATTACCGCTGAATCGCTGGGATTCAGTGGGTCTCGGGACGAAGGACCTTGGTCCGGAGAACCGACTCGTTCAGGTTCATCTGGCGGTCGAGTTCCTTGACGACCGCAGGCTCGGCCTGGAGGTCGATGACCGAGTAGATGCCCTCGGGCTTCTTGTTGATCTCGTACGAGAGACGACGACGGCCCCAGGTGTCGACCTTCTCGACCTTTCCGTTGCCCTCACGGACGACGGAGAGGAAGTTCTCGATCAGGGGAGAGACAGCGCGCTCCTCCAGATCGGGGTCGAGGATGACCATCACCTCGTAGTGACGCATGTGGAACCCACCTCCTTTGGACTCAGCGGCCACGGTCGTTCCGTGGCAGGAGGGTCGTGATGCGTGAGCAACGGTATCGGCGACCACTGACAACAGCGCAAAAGCGCTGGCAGCGCGGACGGTGCGGCCGGTCTCGACCGGGAAACCCCGGAGAGCCATGACATGCCCGGCCGACACCGGTGCAGACCGACCAGCGTACCCGCACCCCGCCTTCCGGTTGAAATCCGCCCGCAGGCACCCGCACTCTGGACGCATCGGGTGTGACCGGCGCTACAGTGCGCCGCTTTGCCTACAGGAGGTGCCTCATGGCACAGGCAGCACGGCAACACCACGGACCCCTCGCCCTCATCAACACCGCCATCAACAGCGACGGCAAGGCGCATCCCGTCGAGAACAGCCTCGCCGCGGCCACGGTGATCCTCGGCGCGATCGCCGTGATCTCCTCGGCCTTCCACGGCCTGCACCTGCTCAGCTCCTGGTCGGGCCTGGTCGGCATCCTCACCGGGGCCTGGGGACAGTTCATCTCGGCCACCACCGGAGAACGGTTCCTGCTGATCATCGGGATGGGCGCGGCCGCTGTGGGATTCTTCATCGGCATGGCGCACGGCGGGCTGTTCGGCGGCGTGGTCGGCTAGCCGCGGCCCGGCGCACCTCCGGCCGGCGCTCGTACGGGCTCCCCAGGTCAGGCCCGTACGAGCGGCCTTGTACGGGCCCGGCGTCCCCGGCCCGTACAGGTAACGGCCGACGGGCCCCGGCGGCCCGTACGACCGTGAGCCGGGCCACTGCCCGCATACGCCCAAACAGGGCGCTCCCCTGTGCCAGTAGGCTTCGGCGCGAGAGCCGGAGCCCCGCCCCTGGGGACAAACCTGCCGAGGAGCGCCCCGCATGAGCCTGACCCTGAGGACCATCAGCCGAGAACAGCATCTGGCGTACATCCAGAGTCTGCCCTCGGCCAGCCACATGCAGGTCCCGGCATGGGCGGACGTCAAGTCGGAGTGGCGCTCGGAGAGCCTGGGCTGGTTCGACAAGACGGGCGAGCTCGTCGGCGTCGGCCTCGTCCTCTACCGGCAGCTGCCCAAGATCAAGCGGTATCTGGCCTACCTCCCCGAGGGCCCGGTCATCAACTGGTACTCGCCGCACCTGGAGGACTGGCTGCGGCCGATGCTGGCGCACCTCAAGGGGAAGGGCGCCTTCTCGGTGAAGATGGGCCCGCCCGTCATCATCCGCCGCTGGAACGCCACCGCCATCAAGGCGGGCATCGCCGACCCCGACGTCAAGCGGCTGCGCGACATCGAGGCCAGCTTCATCGAGCCGCGCGCCTTCGAGGTCGCCGACAAGCTGCGCCGCATGGGCTGGCAGCAGGGCGAGGACGGCGGCGCGGGCTTCGGCGACGTCCAGCCGCGGTATGTCTACCAGGTGCCGCTGGAGGGCCGCTCCCTCGAAGACGTGCACAAGGGCTTCAACCAGCTGTGGCGGCGCAACATCAAGAAGGCCGAGAAGGCCGGCGTCGAGGTCGTCCAGGGCGGCTACGAAGACCTGGCCACCTGGCAGCACCTCTACGAGATCACCGCCGAGCGCGACCACTTCCGTCCGCGCCCCATCGGCTACTTCCAGCGCATGTGGACCGCCCTCAACACCGAGGACCCCAACCGGATGCGGCTGTACTTCGCCGTGCACGAGGGGGAGGCCGTCGCCGCCGCGACGATGCTGATCGTCGGCGGCCACGTCTGGTACTCCTACGGCGCGTCCGCCAACCACAAGCGCGAGGTCCGGCCGTCGAACGCGATGCAGTGGCGGATGCTGCGCGACGCGTACGCACTCGGCGCCAGCGTGTACGACCTGCGCGGCATCAGCGACTCGCTGGACGAGACGGACCATCTCTTCGGCCTGATCCAGTTCAAGGTCGGCACGGGCGGGCAGGCTGCCGAGTACCTCGGCGAGTGGGACTTCCCGCTCAACAAGCTGCTGCACAAGGCGCTCGACATGTACATGTCGCGGCGCTGACCGTTTTCACCCGTACACCCTGTACACCCGTACGCCCCCGTGCGGACCGCATGCGTCCGCACGGCCTCACACTCCGATCAGGCACAGGAAAGGTTCCGGGACCGGCCATGGCGCTCACGCTCTACGTCGACACCGCGCGTTGGCGGGCACACCAGCAGACCGTTCTCCAGCAGTTCCCGGGCATCGTCCCGGTCTGCAAGGGCAACGGCTACGGCTTCGGCCACGAGCGGCTGGCCGACGAGGCCGCGGCGTTCGGCTCCGACATCCTCGCCGTCGGCACGACGTACGAGGCGGCCCGGATCAAGGACTTCTTCAGCGGCGACCTGCTGGTGCTCACCCCCTTCCGGCTCGGCGAGGAGCCGGTGCCGCTGCCGGACCGGGCCATCCGCTCCGTCTCCTCGGTCGAGGGCGTGCGCGGCCTCGTCGGCGCCCGCGTCGTCATCGAGGTCATGAGCAGCATGAAGCGGCACGGCATCAGCGAGGAGGACCTGCCCAAGCTGCACGCCGCCATCGAGGACGTACGGCTGGAGGGCTTCGCGATCCACCTGCCGCTGGACCGTACGGACGGCTCCGACGCCGTCGAAGAGGTCATCGGCTGGATGGACCGGCTGCGCAACGCCCGGCTTCCGCTGCACACGATGTTCGTCAGCCACCTCAAGGCCGAGGAGCTCGCCCGGCTCCAGCAGCAGTTCCCGCAGACGCGCTTCCGCGCCCGCATCGGCACCCGGCTGTGGCTCGGCGACCACGAGGCGACGCAGTACCGCGGCGCGGTCCTCGACGTCACGCACGTCTCCAAGGGCGAACGTTTCGGCTACCGCCAGCAGAAGACCGCCGCCGACGGCTATCTGGTCGTCGTCGCGGGCGGCACCTCGCACGGCGTCGGCCTTGAGGCGCCGAAGGCGATGCACGGCATGATGCCGCGCGCCAAGGGGGTCGCGCGGGCGGGCCTGGCGACCATGAACCGCAATCTCTCGCCCTTCGTCTGGGCGGGCAAGCAGCGCTGGTTCGCGGAGCCGCCGCACATGCAGGTGTCCATCCTCTTCGTCCCCGGCGATGTCGCGGCCCCGCAGGTCGGCGACGAGTTGGTGGCCCATCTGCGGCACACCACCACCCAGTTCGACCGGCTCGTCGACCGCTGACCGCACCGCGAAAGGGGCCCGAAGCCGCAGCCACGCGCCGCGTCCTCGGGCCCCTTTCGCGTTCACGCCCCGTGCGCCGTCCGCACGGGCGGGCCCTCACTCGATGGGGGAAACCTGCCCGGAATCCGCCCGTCCGGTGCCCCATCGCACGTAGGGACCCTCGAACCGCGCGGGCTCGTGGGGACGGGCCGCGTTGCCGAGCACGAACACATCGGGGGCCTCGTCCAGGACGCCCCCCGACGGGTCGTCCGATCCGTCCCGCCGCACCACGTCCCGCTCCGGCAGCAGCACGTCGCGGACCACCACCGCGCACAGGTACAGCGTCCCCAGCAGATGCAGCACCACCGCCAGCTGGTACCCCTCCACCGGCAGCCCCTGGTGCTTGTCCCCGCCGCTCGTGTACGCCAGGTACATCCAGATCGCCACGAAATACAGGACCTCGCAGCCCTGCCAGATCAGGAAGTCCCGCCACTTCGGGCGGGCCAGGGCGGCGAGCGGGATCAGCCACAGCACGTACTGCGGCGAGTAGACCTTGTTGGTGACCACGAACAGCGCCACGACGAGGAACGCGAGCTGGGCCAGGCGCGGCCTGCGCGGCGCGTACAGGCCGAGCGCCCCTATCGCGAGGCAGCCGATGACCATCAGCAGCGTCCCGTACGTATTGGCGTTCTCCAGCGTGTCGCCGGTGCGCTGCGAGATGAGCAGCCAGATGGACCCGAAGTCGACGGGCCGGTCCTGGCTGAAGGTGTAGAACTGCGCCCAGCCCTCGCGGATGTGGAAGCCGGACGCGTCGTGCGTGAGCATCACCGGCAGGTTCACCACCAGCCACGCCACCACCGCGCCGGCCGCCGCCCGCCCGAAGTCCCGCCAGCGGCCCGCCCGCCAGCACAGGATGAACAGCGGTCCGAGCACCAGCAGCGGATAGAGCTTCGCGGCGGTCGCCAGGCCGATCAGGACGCCGGCGGCGAGCGAACGGCCGCGGGACCACTTCAGCATCGCGGCGGCCAGCAGGGCCGCCGCGAACAGGTCCCAGTTTACGGTGGCGGTCAGCGCCAGGGCCGGTGAGAGGGCCACCAGGAGGGCGTCCCAGGGGCGGCGGCGGTGCGTACGGGCCACACAGATCACCACGACGGCGGCGCAGACCATCAGCATGCCCGCGTTGACGAGCCAGTACAGCTGCTCGCGGTGCTGCGTCGTGCCGCCGCCCGGCGTCAGCCAGGAGGCGACCTCCATGAACAGCCCCGTCAGGACCGGGTACTCCAGATACGGCATGCCGCCGGAGACCGCGTCGGGGACGCGGTCGAAGTAGGGGACGACGCCCATGTCGAAGCCGCGCCCGTTGAAGAGGTGCGGGATATCGGAGTAGCAGGCGTGCGTGTACTGCGAGGTCGCGCCGTAGAACCAGCCGGAGTCGTAGCACGGCAGCTTCTGCACCATGCCGAGCGCGAACATCCCGATGGCCACCAGCGTGATGATCCGCACCGCGGTCCACCAGCCTCCGCCGGACACCGCGCGACGGCCGGCCGGGCCGCCGATGACCTCGCTGCCCGCGGCGGCCACCGTGTCCTCGGCGGTGGGGCGTACGGGCTGGTCCTCTCGCGCGCTCGTCATGCGGGCCATCCTGCCGTACGGGCCTGTGGACAGCGGCGAGGGCCGCCACGCGCGCTGCGTGACGGCCCTCATCGGTCATGGCTGCCGGAACGGCGGCCGGGGGCGGGAGGCTACTCGTAGGTCCCGTCCCAGATGCTGCCCGGTTTGGACGGCGTGATCGTCGGACTGGGACCACCGGTGGGATGACCGCCGGGCCCCGATGTATCGCCGTCGCCGTCACCGTCGCCCTTGCACTTCCAGTCGAGCGGACCGCAGGTATGGGTCGGCGCCGACGGCGTGTGGCTGGGCGTGTGGGTCGGCGCCGTCGGCGTCTGCGTCGGGGTGTGCGACGGAGTCGGGCTGGCGCCGTCACCGAAGATCTTCTTGCCGATCGGCTGCGGCTTGTCGAAGTCCTCGGCCTCCTTGCCCTTGAGCGCCTTGTTCATGTAGTCGGCCCAGATCTCCGCGGGGTACGAGGCGCCGTGGATCGTCTTCTCACCGCCCACGCCGCGCATGGACAGGAACTCCTGCTGCTTCGCGTTGGGGTCGACGCGGAACATGCCGATGGCCGTGGACAGCTGCGGGGTGTAGCCCGCGAACCAGGCCGAGCGGTTCTCATCGGTCGTACCGGTCTTGCCCGCCGCCGGCCGGCCTCCCGAGAGCTTCGCCGAGGTACCGGTGCCGTGCTCGACCACGTTCCGCAGCACATCGGTGACGTTGTTCGCGATGTTGGCGTCGAACGCCTGCTTCGTTTCGTCCTCGTGCTCGTACACGGCCGTGCCGTCCTTCTCGACCTTCTCGACCGAGTACGGATCGGCCTGCTTGCCCTTGGCCGCGAAGGTCCCGTACGCGCCGGCCAGCCGGATCGCGCTCGGCGCCGACGTGCCGAGGGAGAAGGTGGGGGAGAGCGAGGCCATCTGGCTCTTGGCGAGCCCCGCCTTGATCGCCTCCTGCTGGACGACGTCGGTGCCCACGTCCATGCCGAGCTGGATGTACGGCGTGTTCACCGAGAACTGCATCGCGGTTCTGAGACTGATGGGCCCCCTGTTCTCACCGGCGTCGTTCTTCTGGTGCCACTCCGAGCCGTCCTTGTCGTGCCAGACCTGGCCGTTGAAGTCGCGGAGCGTCACCTCGTTGTCGCCGTCGTACATGCTCTCCGGCGAGACCGGGGTGCGATCGTCGTCGCCCTGGTCCGCGGAGAGGCCCGGATTGCGCTTGCCGTGCTCCATGGCCGCCGCCAGAACGAACGGCTTGAAGGTCGAACCGACCTGGACGCCGGTTTCGTCGGCGTTGTTGGTGAAGTGCTTCAGCGCGCTCTCACCGCCGTAGATCGCGATGATCTTGCCTGAGCCCGGCTCCACCGACGCCCCGCCGAACTGCACGTGCTCGTCGACCTTGCGTTCCTTCGGCTTGATGTTCGCCTTCCGGACCGCCTCGACGGACGCCGCCAGCGTATCCACCTTGTCCTTCTGGAACGTCGTGTGGATCTGATAACCGCCCTTGTCCAGCTGGGCCTTGGTGATCTTGCCCTTGCTGTGCGCGACGATGTAGGCGTCGGCGAGGTCCGTGAGATAGCCGATCTGACCGGCCCGGTTCGTCGCCGGCTTCGGCTTCTGCGGCTTCGGGAAGCCCTTCGCCAGCCACTTCTGGCGTTCCTCGGGCTTCATCCGCTTGGTCTCGACCTCGCGCTTGAGCGCGAACTGCCAGCGTTCCGTGGCCCGCTTGGTGTTCTTCTCGGGTGTCGCCGCCGGCCCCTGGCCGCCCCACGGGTCGTACAGGTTCGGGCCGTTCAGCGTCGCGGCGAGAAACGCGCTCTCGGTCGGCGACAGGTCGGAGCAGTCCTTGTTGTAGTACGCGCGCGCCGCGGCCTGGATGCCGTACGCGCCGCGCCCGTAGTAGGCGGTGTTCAGGTACCCGGCGAGGATGTCGTCCTTGCTCGTCTTGATCCCCACCTTGATGGAGATCAGCAGCTCGGTGGCCTTGCGCTGGAGCGTCTGCTCCTGGTTCAGGAACGTGTTCTTCACGAACTGCTGGGTGATGGTCGATCCGCTCTGCGTCTCGCCGCCCTGCGCCATCTTCACGACCGCGCGCGCGATGCCCATCGGGTCGACGCCCGCGTCGGTCTCGAACGAGGCGTTCTCCGCGGCGATCACGGCGTTCTGCATCGAGTGGGGGATCTGCGAGAGCGGCACGATCTGCCGGTTGAGCTCACCGCCGCCCGCGACCACCATCGTCTTGCCGTCGGCCCAGTAGTAGACGTTCTTCTGGACCTTCGACGCGGCCTGCGCCGTCGGGATGTCCACCATCAGCAGCGCTATGCCCACCGCGCCCACCATGAGGCCCATGAAGCCCAGGCACGTGGCCGTGACCAGCTTCCAGGACGGCACCCAACGCCTGAATCCGTATTTGCCCGCGCGCGGGTAGTCGATGAAGCGCTTCTTGACGGGCCCGCTGTCGCCGCCGCGACCGCGCCCCCGGCCGCCGCCGGCCGCGCCACCGCCCCGCCGGCCGCCGCCGCGACCGGAACCGCCGGCGCCCGCGGACTCCGAACCCGATCGTCTGCGGCCGCCGCCGCGCTGTGCCGCGCGCCGGGCGGCGGCGCGCCCGCCGTATGCAGGAGCGTCGCCGCTCGATGCACCGGCCGACGCGTTGCTCGATACGGCGTCGGAACCGGTGGAAGTGTTGCGTGGTGGTGCGGCGCGACGGCCGGACGACTGTCCGGCCCCGCGCCGAGCCGCGGCTCGTCCGCCGCCTTGCGGCTGCGGCGGCTTGCGACGGTGCTCGCTCATGGAACGACTACTCCTCGGGCAGGCGCGATCGCCTGAAAGCGGCAGGTGGCTTCCGGTCCCCCAGAAGTGCGGGCCGGCCCCCTTGAGCGGCCGGGCGCACTGCATTCAGCACGATGACGCCCCACGGCGTCACTTGGTTCCCGGTGTTTTGCATGGCGCACAGACTACGCACGGCCAAAACCCTCCCACTGCGGATCTTCAATCCAATTCCGGCAGCGGGTCACCTGTGAATCCATGATGTGACCTCGTTCACCGTGATCCCCCTTGTCGCACGCGCATGGCCGTTCTATCGTCTGGATGTATCGAGTCGATACATCAGCTCGGCATAAAGGACTCGGCGGACCAGGGAGGCGACGGATGAGCAGACGCTCCGGCATCCTCGAGTTCGCCGTCCTCGGCCTGCTCCGCGAGTCCCCTATGCACGGCTATGAACTGCGGAAGCGCCTCAACACCTCGCTCGGGGTGTTCCGCGCGTTCAGCTACGGCAGCCTCTACCCGTGCCTCAAGACCCTGGTCGCCAACGGATGGTTGATCGAGGAGCCCGGCAGCGCCATGGAGGACGCCCTCGCGGCGTCGCTCGCCGGCCGCCGGGCCAAGATCGTCTACCGCTTGACGGCCCAAGGCAAAGAGCACTTCGAGGAGTTGCTCGGGCAGTCCGGCCCGGACGCATGGGAGGACGAGCACTTCGCCGCCCGCTTCGCCTTCTTCGGACAGACCTCACGGGACGTCAGGATGCGGGTGCTGGAAGGCCGCCGCAGCCGCCTGGAGGAACGCCTGGAGAAGATGCGCGCCTCACTGGCCCGCAGCCGCGAGCGGCTGGACGGCTACACCCTCGAACTCCAGCGCCACGGCATGGAATCGGTGGAGCGCGAGGTCCGCTGGCTGAACGAATTGATCGAGAGCGAGCGGACCGGGCGCGACCAGCGCTCCGGCTCCGGCCGCTCCGAACAGGGCACATCAGGAGATCCGGGCGGCCTGCCCCGGCATCGGGGTGGTTCCCGGCCGGACCCGTCCGACGACACCGCAAAGTAGGCCCAGCAGACCGCTGGGCTTCGTCGAGTACTAACAGGGAGCAACCGGAATGGGTTCGGTTCGCGTAGCCATCGTCGGCGTGGGCAACTGCGCCGCCTCGCTGGTCCAGGGCGTCGAGTACTACAAGGACGCCGACCCGAAGAGCCGCGTGCCGGGTCTGATGCACGTGCAGTTCGGCGACTACCACGTCTCGGACATCGAGTTCGTCGCGGCCTTCGACGTCGACGCCAAGAAGGTCGGCCTCGACCTCTCGGACGCCATCGGCGCCAGCGAGAACAACACCATCAAGATCTGCGACGTGCCGCCCTCCGGCGTCACCGTGCAGCGCGGCCACACCCACGACGGTCTGGGCAAGTACTACCGCCAGACCATCGAGGAGTCCGAGGCGGCCCCCGTCGACGTCGTCCAGGTCCTCAAGGACCAGCAGGTCGACGTCCTCGTCTGCTACCTCCCCGTCGGCTCCGAGGACGCCGCGAAGTACTACGCCCAGTGCGCCATCGACGCCAAGGTCGCCTTCGTCAACGCCCTCCCGGTCTTCATCGCCGGCACCAAGGAGTGGGCGGACAAGTTCACCGAGGCGGGCGTCGCGATCGTCGGCGACGACATCAAGTCGCAGGTCGGCGCCACCATCACGCACCGCGTGATGGCCAAGCTCTTCGAGGACCGGGGCGTCATCCTGGACCGCACGATGCAGCTGAACGTCGGCGGCAACATGGACTTCAAGAACATGCTGGAGCGTGAGCGCCTGGAGTCCAAGAAGATCTCCAAGACGCAGGCCGTCACCTCGCAGATCCGCGACCGCGAGCTGGGCGAGGACAACGTCCACATCGGCCCCTCGGACTACGTGGCCTGGCTCGACGACCGCAAGTGGGCGTACGTCCGCCTGGAGGGCCGCGCGTTCGGCGACGTCCCGCTGAACCTGGAGTACAAGCTCGAGGTCTGGGACTCCCCGAACTCGGCCGGCGTCATCATCGACGCCGTGCGCGCCGCGAAGATCGCCAAGGACCGCGGCATCGGCGGCCCCATCCTCTCCGCGTCCTCGTACTTCATGAAGTCGCCGCCGGTCCAGTACTTCGACGACGAGGCCCACGCCAACGTCGAGAAGTTCATCAACGGCGAGGTCGACCGCTGAACCGGTCCCTGACCGCCGATCGCCGATCGGCCGTCGCTTGATCCGCTGGTCCCCGGGCAATGCGCCCGGGGACCAGCGCATTGTGTGAGGCTGTGCACCATGCCCGTTGTGCGTGACCTGCGCGTACTGCTTCAACTGCGCGACTTCCGCCGCCTGCTCACGGTACGCCTGCTCTCCCAGTCCGCCGACGGCGTCTATCAGGTAGCGCTCGCCACATACGTGGTCTTCTCCCCCGAGAAGCAGACCACACCCGCGGCCATCGCCTCCGCCATGGCCGTACTGCTGCTCCCGTACTCGCTGCTGGGCCCCTTCGCCGGCGTCCTGCTGGACCGCTGGCGCCGCCGCCAGGTGCTGCTCTACGGCAACCTCCTGCGGACCGTCCTCGCGATCGGCACCGCGGTACTGATCATCGCCTCGGTACCCGACTGGCTCTTCTACGCCTCCGCGCTGTCGGTCACCGCCGTCAACCGCTTCGTCCTCGCCGGGCTCTCGGCCGCCCTGCCGCGCGTCGTCGACAGCCGGGAGCGGCTGGTGATGGCCAACTCCCTGTCCCCGACCGCCGGTACGCTCGCGGCCACGGCGGGCGGCGGACTCTCCTTCATCGTGCGGCTCGCGGTTCCCGAGGGCGCGTCCTCCGACGCCGTCGTCGTCCTCCTGGGTGCGGCCCTGTACCTGTGCGCGGGGCTCGCCGCGCTCCGCATGCCGGCCGATCTCCTCGGCCCCGACCCAGCCGAACTCCGCACCCGCGTCCGCACGGCCCTGTCGGAGACGTTCGAGGGCCTCGCCGCGGGCCTGCGCCATCTCATGGAGCGCCGCGTCGCCGCCCGTGCGCTGGCGTCCATGACGCTCATGCGGTTCTGCTACGGGGCCCTGACCGTCATGGTCCTGATGCTGTGCCGGTACGCATGGGCGAAGAGCGAGTCGGACGGGCTCGCCCTGCTCGGCCTCGCCGTGGGCGTCTCCGGCGCCGGCTTCTTCGTGGCGGCCGTATTCACTCCCTGGGCGGCGAGCCGGTTCGGCCGGTTGGGCTGGATGGCCGTATGCGCCGCCTCCGCGGCCGTACTCGAACCGGCACTCGGCCTCACCTTCGAGCCCCTACCGATGCTGATCGCCGCCTTCGTCCTCGGCCTCATCACCCAGGGAGCGAAGATCGCCACCGACACCGTGATCCAGTCCTCGGTCGACGACGCCTTCCGAGGCCGGATCTTCTCCCTCTACGACGTCCTCTTCAACATCGCCTTCGTGGGGGCCGCGGCCGTGGCCGCCCTGATACTGCCGTCGGACGGACGGTCGGCCATGCTGGTCCTCACCGTCGCAGCGATCTACGCGGCGACTGCCCTCGCGATGGCGGCGTCCCAGCGGCACTCCCGGCGACAGTAAGGCCCGGTGGCGTTTCACGATCCATGTTTCACGTGAAACGCCACCGGGCCCCGTGGCTCTCGGCTCTGTTTCACGTGGTTTCACGTGGTTTCACGTGAAACAGAGCAGCCGCGCTCTCAGCTCTGCGCCGCCCACCATTCCTTGAGCGCCGCGACCGCCGCGCCGTGCTCCATCGGCCCATTCTCCAGGCGGAGCTCCAGCAAGTGCTTGTACGCGCGGCCGATCTGGGGGCCCGGTCCCACGCCGAGGATCTCCATGATCTCGTTGCCGTCCAGATCCGGCCGGATCGCGTCCAGCTCCTCCTGCTCCTGCAACTTCGCGATGCGCTCCTCAAGCCCGTCGTACGCGCGCGACAGCGCGTTCGCCTTCCGCTTGTTGCGCGTCGTGCAGTCGGAGCGCGTCAGCTTGTGCAGCCGGCTCAGCATCGGGCCCGCGTCCCGTACGTACCTGCGCACCGCCGAGTCGGTCCACTCGCCCGTGCCATAGCCGTGGAAGCGCAGATGCAGCTCCACCAGCTTCGTGACGTCCCGGACCAGGTCGTTGGAGTACTTGAGCTTCGTCATCCGCGACTTGGTCAGCTTCGCCCCCACCACCTCGTGATGGTGGAAGGAGACCCGGCCGTCCTTCTCGAACCGTCGCGTCTTCGGCTTCCCGATGTCGTGCAGCAGCGCCGCGAGCCGCAGCACGAGATCCGGCCCGTCCTCCTCAAGGTCGATGGCCTGCTCCAGCACGGTCAGGGAGTGCTCGTACACGTCCTTGTGCCGGTGGTGCTCGTCGCTCTCCAGCCGCAGCGCCGGCAGCTCCGGGATCACGCGGTCGGCAAGCCCCGTGTCGACGAGGAGCTTGAGGCCCTTGCGCGGCTTGGGGGAGAGCAGCAGCTTGTTGAACTCGTCCCGGACCCGCTCCGCGGAGACGATGTCGATCCGGTCGGCCATCTCCGTCATCGCCGTGACGACCTCGGGCGCGACCTCGAAGTCGAGCTGCGCGGCGAACCGTGCTGCCCGCATCATGCGCAGCGGGTCGTCGGAGAAGGACTCCTGCGGCGTGCCGGGCGTCCGCAGCACGCGCGCGGCGAGGTCCTCCAGGCCGTTGTGCGGGTCGATGAACTCCTTCTGCGGGAGTGCCACCGCCATCGCGTTCACGGTGAAGTCCCGGCGGACGAGATCCTGCTCGATGGAGTCGCCGTAGGAGACCTCGGGCTTGCGGGAGGTGCGGTCATAGGCTTCCGACCGATAAGTCGTGACCTCGATCTGGAATACCTGATTGTCGCTTCCGC
Organism: Streptomyces sp. NPDC050617; assembly: GCF_040654795.1. NCBI lineage: Bacteria > Bacillati > Actinomycetota > Actinomycetes > Kitasatosporales > Streptomycetaceae > Streptomyces > Streptomyces sp. NPDC050617. The sequence goes on from NZ_JBFAIS010000002.1 coordinate 351,450, forward strand.
CCCGCTTGTTGCAGCCGACCGTGCCGAAGGCGATCCCGACCTCCCACACCGAGTCCGCCCAGGGCCGGACGATCTTCAGCACGTCGTCGGGGCGGGCGTCCGTCGTGAAGTCCAGGTCGTTGCCGAGCCGTCCCAGCAGCGCGTCCCGGACCGATCCCCCGACCAGGGCAAGGGTGAACCCGGCCTCCTGAAAACGTCGGGCAAGATCATCGGCTACGGGCGACACCCGCAAGAGCTCACTCACGGCACGGCGCTGCACCTGGCTGAGCTCATTGGTCGACTGCGGGTGGTGGCTGTCATTGTTGGCGTTCGGCACAACAGAAGAGGGTACGTGGCCGCACGGCTCGGAGCTTCCCCATAAAAGGGGCACCGACCAGCGTAACGATCTTGTGGAGCAGTCCGCAGCACTTCGCCCCGGCAGGGCTCGTTACCATTCGTGGACGCACATCCGACGACCACTGACGACGACGAGGGACGGGCGAGCGCGTGGCCGATGCGGCAGAGTTCCAGGGGACTACTTCGACTCCTGCCCGTCGGCGGCCCCGACGAACCGCGGCACTGCTCACCGGAATCCTCCTGTTCGTAGCCCTGCTGCAGCTGCCCTCCGCCCCCGCCGCCCACGCGGCCGCCACCGGCTCCCGCACCGTCTCCGTCTCGATCGACTCCCTGACCCCCACCACGCCGAAGAAGAGCGACACCCTGACCGTCACCGGAACCGTCACCAACGACGGAAAATCCACGGTCTCCGGCGCCCACGTCGCCCTGCGGGTCGGCCCCCAGATCAGCGGCCGCAGCGCCATCGACGACGTCGCCAAGCGCACCGGGTACTCGCTCGGCGCCGACGGCACCGAGATCGGCGGCAAGTACGCGAAGAAGATCGACAAGCTGCCGGCCGGCATCAGCCGCGACTTCAGCATCAAGATCCCGGCAAAGGACCTGAACCTCGGCTCGGACGGCATCTACCAGCTCGGGGTCGCCCTCACCGGTCACACCTCCAGCCAGTCGTACGACCAGGTGCTGGGCATCAAGCGGACGCTGCTGCCCTGGCAGCCGTCCGCCGTCAGCGGCAAGAAGACCAAGCTCACCGTCATGTGGCCGCTCGTCTCCACGACCCATCTCACCGCCCGCTCGGCGTCCGACCCGCAGCAGACGCCGGTCTTCCGCAATGACGACCTCGCGGCCGAGATCGCACCGGGCGGACGGCTGCAGCAGCTCGTCGCCCTCGGCAAGAACCTCCCCGTCACCTGGGTCATCGACCCCGACCTGCTCGCCTCCGTCGAGGCCATGACGAAGAACTACACGGTCGAGCAGCCCGACGGGACGACCGCGCCGGGCAAGGGCCAGGCCGTCGCCAAGCAGTGGCTCCACGACCTCCAGGACGCGGTCCCCGGGGACCAGGTGGTGGCGCTGCCCTTCGCCGACCCCGACCTCGCCTCGCTCGCCCACCGCGGCAAGGACGTCACCGGCTCGCTCAGCCACCTCCAGTCGGCCACCGAGCTCGCCGCGACCACCGTCGACACGATCATCGGCGTGAAGCCGCGCACCGACTTCGCCTGGCCCGTGGACGGCGCGATCGACTCCTCCATCGTCGACGTCGCCACCTCCGCCGGCGCCCGCAACGTCATCACCCGCAGCGACAGCCTCCGCGACAGCGACCTCCCCTACGCCCCCACCGCGGCCCGGAAGATCGGCAGCGGCAACACGGCGATCGTCTCCGACGCCCGGCTCTCGACCGCCTTCGAGGGCGACATGGCGAAGGCCGGAAACGCCACGCTCGCCGTCCAGCAGTTCCTCGCCCAGACCCTGATGGTCACCATGCAGGAGCCGCAGAACCAGCGCAGCGTCGTCGTGGCCCCCCAGCGCACCCCCACCGCCAGCCAGGCCCAGGCCATGGCCGCGGCCCTCGGCGCGCTGTCGGACAACCGCTGGACCCAGGCGGTGGACCTGGGCGACGCCGCCAAGGCCAAGCCCGACCCGGACGCCAACCAGCACATCCCCGGAAGCGGCTCGTACAGCGGCTCGCTGCGCAAGCAGGAACTTCGGAACAGCGCCTTCCAGGACATAAAGAAGACCCAGACCACCCTGGACGGCTTCAAGGTCATCCTCACCGCCAAGGACCGCGTCGTCACCCCGTTCGGCAACGCGATCATGCGGGAGATGTCCACCTCGTGGCGGGGCGACCGCCAGGCCGCCGAGAACTTCCGGAACTCCGCCGAGCAGTATCTGAACAATCTGCGGGGGCAGGTCCACCTCATCCAGAAATCGGACGCCACCCTCTCCGGACGCAGCGCCACGGTCCCGGTGACCGTGAAGAACGGCCTGCTCCAGGGCGTCGACGGCCTGCGGCTCGTCCTCACCTCCCAGCAGCCGAACCGCCTCGACGTCGGTGACTCGAAGCCCATCACGGTCGAAGGCGGGCACAGCCAGTCCGTAAAGTTCGAGACCCGCGCCAACGCGAACGGTCCCGTTAAGGTGACAGCACAACTCCTCACCGAAGACGGGCAGCCGTACGGCGGCCCGATGCACTTCACCGTGCAGGTCACCTCCATCACCCCGATGGTGCTGCTGGTCATCGCCGTCGGCGTGCTCCTCCTCGTCCTGGCAGGACTCCGGATCTACCTCAAGCGCAAGCGGCGCGCCCGCGACGCGGCGGACGGAGAACACCACGACGGCGACGAGGACAACGGCGCGGACAACGAGGAACCCGAGCAGCCGGGTGACCCGGCACCGGACACCGGATCACAAAGCACAGACCCATCCGGATCGGGTGAGAAAGTGGACCGTTGAGGAGCAGTAGGGCCGGTCGGCCGCGGACGATGAGGTGGGGTAGCGATGAACGCGCCGTACGACGGTGACCGCGACCGAGGCAACGGCGGCGATCCGGAACACCAGTACCCGCCGACGCCCCCGCCTGCCCCGGACCCGTACCTCCAGGACGCCTACACCGCGAACCCGTACCCCTCGCAGGACCCCGCCGCGCAGGACCCGGTGACCGAGGCGCTCTACGACCGCGCCGCGCACCCCCCGCCGCCGGCCGGTTCCTACCAGCACCAGCAGCCGCTCTACCCGCAGCCGGCCGCCCCCCAGTACGACACCCCCGACCCGAATCTGTGGGCGCCGGCCCCGCCGCCCCGGCCCGAGACCCCCTCCCGTCACCTCCCTTACGGCGACGACGCCACCCAGCAGTTCGTCGGCGTCGACGACCGCTCCGCCCAGGCCGCGGATGAAGGCCCCCAGCAGGACGCCTTCGCGCACCTCTTCCGGGACCAGCAGCCGTACGAACCGCGCCCCCAGCAACAACAGCAGTCGTACGAACCGAGCCCGCAACAGCAGCAGCCCTACCAGCCGGCCTACCAGTACCCGCCGGAGCAGCCGCACGACCCGCGATACCCCGACCCGCGGCGCCAGAACCCGCCACATCACGACCCCCGGCACCAGGCCCCGCCCGTGCCCCCGCCGTCCGGGCCGACACCGGACCCGGCGCTGGACACCGCGCCCTCACCAGTGCCGCAGCAGACCCCGCAAGCCCCGCAGAGCACGGAGACGGAGGAGGCCCCGGAGACCCCGGCCAAGGCTTCCTCCGGCGGCGGCAAGGTCGGCAGCATCATGAAGTCCAGCGCCGTCATGGCCGCCGGCACCCTCGTCTCCCGGCTGACCGGCTTCGTCCGCCAGCTGGTGATCACCGCGGCGCTCGGCGCGGCGCTCCTCGGCGACACCTACGCCATCGCCATGACCCTGCCGACGATGATCTACATCCTCACCATCGGCGGCGGACTCAACTCCGTCTTCGTCCCGCAGCTCGTCCGCGCGATGAAGGAGGACGACGACGGAGGAGAGGCATACGCCAACCGCCTCCTGACCCTCGTCATGGTCATCCTCGGCGCCCTCGTCGTCATCTGCGTCTTCGCGGCGCCGCTGCTGATCCGCGTCATGTCCGTGAAGATCGCCGACGACCCGGCGGCCAACGGCGTAGCGGTCACCTTCGCCCGCTACTGCCTGCCCACCATCTTCTTCATGGGCGTCCACGTCGTCATGGGCCAGATCCTCAACGCACGCGGCCGATTCGGCGCCATGATGTGGACCCCCGTCCTGAACAACGTCGTCGTCATCTTCACCTTCGGCATGTTCATCTGGGTGTACGGCACCCACAGCAGCTCCCACCTGACGGAATCGACGATCACGCCGGAGGGCCTGCGCCTCCTCGGCATCGGCACGCTCCTCGGACTCACCGTCCAGTCCCTGGCGATGCTCCCCTACCTGCGCGATGCCGGATTCAAGTTCCGCCCGCGCTTCGACTGGCGCGGCCACGGTCTCGGCAAGGCCGCCAAGCTCGCCAAGTGGACGTTCCTCTTCGTCCTCGCCAACCAGGCCGGGCTCCTCGTCGTCACCCAGCTCGCCACCTGGGCGGGCGACGACGCCGCCAAGGCCGGCTTCCCCGGCACCGGCATCCTCGGCTACAACAACGCCCTGCTCATCTGGCAGATGCCGCAGGCCATCATCACGGTCTCCGTCATGGCCGCCCTGCTGCCCCGCATCTCCCGCTCCGCCCACGACGGCGACCCCGGCGCCGTCCGCGACGACATCTCGCAGGGCCTGCGCACCTCCGCCGTGGCCATCGTGCCGATCGCCTTCGGCTTCCTCGCCCTCGGCGTGCCCATGTGCACGCTGATGTTCTCGTCGTCCGGCGCGGATGGCGCCCGGTCCATGGGGTTCATCCTCATGGCCTTCGGACTCGGCCTCATCCCGTTCTCCGTGCAGTACGTCGTCCTTCGCGGCTTCTACGCCTACGAAGACACCCGCACGCCCTTCTACAACACGGTGATCGTCGCCTCGTCCAACGCCCTGGCTTCGGGCATCTGCTTCCTCGTCCTCCCCTCCCGCTGGGCCGTCGTCGGCATGGCGGCCTCCTACGGCCTGGCCTACGCCATCGGCGTCGGGGTCGCCTGGAACCGCCTGCGCAACCGGCTGGGCGGCGACTTGGACGGAGCACACGTCATCCGTACGTACGCACGCCTGGCAGGCGCCAGCATTCCCGCCGCCCTCCTCGCGGGCGGCGCCGGATACGGAATCACTCAGACACTGGGCGGCGGCGCCCTCGGATCACTCGTAGCCTTGCTGGGCGGCGGACTCGTACTCATCGCCGTCTTCTACGCCGCCGCGAAGCGGATGCGCATCCAAGAACTGACCGCGATGGTCGGCATGGTCCGCGGCCGGCTGGGCCGATGACCCGAACACAACCATCACCCACTACCGCGTGTCGTGCATAGCACCGGACTGTGGGCACAATTGTCCTGGCTGTGGAGAGCGTGCAACGGATGGGGAGGCAGGAACGACGGTGGCTGAACGGAGCACGGCTGCCGTCGACGTGACCAAAGACAGCGGCGAAAAGTCGCTGACCGCCAAGGCGGACAAGGTCACGGCCGACGGGGCGAAGGCCAAGAACAAGGCCGACGCGCACAAAGACACAGAGCGCGCAGAGAACAAGGACGCCGCGCCCGAAGCACAATCCCCCGAGCTGCACAGCGGCCATAAACTCGCCAGACGCTACCGCCTCGAGGAGTGCGTCACCCGTCTGGACGGATTCAGCAGCTGGCGTGCGGTCGACGAGAAACTGCGCCGCGCCGTCGGCGTGCACCTGCTGCCCGCAGACCACCCGAGAGCCCGTCCGGTCCTCGCCGCCGCACGCTCGGCCGCCCTCCTCGGCGACCCGCGCTTCGTCCAGGTCCTCGACGCCGTCGAGGAGAACGACCTCGTCTACGTCGTCCACGAGTGGCTGCCGGACGCCACCGAGCTCACAGCCCTCCTGGCCGCCCGGCCCCTGGAACCGCACGACGCCTACCAGCTCGTCAGCCAGGTCTCCCAGGCGATGACCGCCGCCCACCGCGAGGGCCTGGCACACCTGCGCCTGCACCCCGGCTCCGTGCTGCGCACCGAGTCCGGCCAGTACCGCATCCGCGGACTCGCGGTCATGGCCGCCCTGCGCGGCATCACCTCCGAAGACCCCCAGCGCACGGACACCGAGGCGATCGGCGCGCTCCTCTACGCCGCTCTCACCCAGCGCTGGCCCTACGAGAACGACGCCCATGGGCTCTCCGGGCTCCCCAAGGGCGTCGGCCTCATCGCCCCCGACCAGGTCCGCGCGGGCATCCACCGCGGCCTGTCCGAGCTCACGATGCGCGCCCTGGTCAACGACGGCGCCACCGCCTCGCGCCAGGAACAGCCCTGCACCACCCCGGAGGAGCTCGCCAAGGCGGTCGCCGCGATGCCCCGCATCCGGCCGCCGGAGCCCAGCTTCGCCACCCCTCCGTCGTACCAGCGGACCACCTACCAGCAGGGTGCGTACGGCCAGCCGCCCCGTGCCGGCCAGCCCGCGGCACGCCCCGCACCGACGCCGCCGCCCCCGCCACCGCCGCTCCAGGGCCGCACCGGCAAGACCCTCAAGTGGGCCGTCTCGGCGCTGCTCATCGCAGCACTGGGCCTGGGCAGCTGGCAGCTCGCCGACACGCTCCTCAAGAAGGAGCACGACAAGGACAACCCGCCCAGCTCCCAGTCGGAGCACAACAACACCGACAAGAAGCCCGTCGTCAAACCGCTGCCCATCAGCGGTGCCACGGAGTTCTCTCCGTTGACCGGCCCCACAGGCAAGAACCCACAGAACGCCGTCGACGGAGACCCCGGCACAGCCTGGATCACAGGGCAATTCCTCGGGTATCCGAAGTTCGGCAACTACTCGACTCGCGAGGACGGCAGCGGCATCGTCGTGGATCTCGGGAGCGTGAAGAACGTCTCCGATGTCCACGTCGACATGTACCGCCCGGGCCAGACATCAGAGATCCTGGCGGCCGACCCGTCCACGTCGAGCAGTCCCAGCACGCTCTCCGGCTTCCCCCAGCGCGTCAGCAAGTCGGAGAAGGCGGGATCCTCGCTGGACGTGACGCTCAAGAAGCCGGTCCGCACCCGGTACCTGCTGATCCACGTCACCGAGCTTCCGCCCGACGGGACGGGTTCGGGAAATCAGACGGGTTACCGCGGCGGAATCGCGGAGATCAAAGTGAAGGGCAGCTGACCGAAGCGGTCGGCACCAAGGGGAGGGGCTCGACGTTGGACGACGTCAGACGCGACGCCACAAGCGACGCCGAGCTCCTCGCCTTGCATATCAAGGGTGACCCCGACGCCTTCGGCGAGATCGTCAGACGCCATCGCGACAGACTCTGGGCGGTGGCCCTGCGCACCCTGGGCGACCGGGAAGAGGCAGCAGACGCCGTCCAGGACGCCTTGGTCTCCGCCTACCGGGCCGCGCACAGCTTCCGCGGCCAGTCAGCCGTCACCACATGGCTGCACCGCATCACCGTCAACGCGTGCCTCGACCGGGCCCGCAAAGCGGCCTCCCGCCGCACCTCGCCGGTGGCCGACACCGAGCGGCTGGAGCAACTGCTGGAGCCCGAGGAGTCGGCCGCCGTGCCCGCGGAGCGCAGCGACCTCCACCGCGAACTCCTCGGGGCACTCGCCACTCTTCCCCCCGATCAGCGCGCCGCCCTCGTCCTCGTCGACATGCAGGGATACCCCGTGGCTGAGGCCGCCGAAGTGCTGGACGTGCCGGTCGGCACGGTGAAGAGCCGGTGCGCGCGGGGACGCGCACGCCTGCTCCCGATGGTCACCCATCTGCACCCGAGTAGCAGGGATAGCGCGCCCCCGGGTGGGGGAAGGAACCGGACGCAGGGGACAGCCGTCCCACCACCGGCAGGGCCGAACGATGCTGATCCCGTGAAGGGCGGAGGTGGGCGAGCGTGACATCCACGACCGACACGGACGAGCACCCGGAGGTCGCTGAGATCTCCGCGCTCAGCGAAGGAATCCTGCCACCGGACCGCACGGCCGACGTACGGCAGCACCTCGCGGACTGCGAACTGTGCGAAGACGTCCGGGCCTCTCTGGACGAAATCCGCAACCTGCTCGGCACCTTGCCCGGCCCGGTGCGCATGCCCGATGACGTCGCCGGCCGCATCGATGCGGCGCTCGCCGCCGAGGCGCTCCTCGACGCCAGGGCCCCCTCCGAGAGCCCCTCTGTTTCACGTGAAACCACATCGGCGTGTGAAATCACGCCTTCCGCCTCGTCGGCTGCCGACCATGTTTCACGTGAAACCGTGCACGCTCCGTCGGTGGCCACGGGCCGCCCGGCCGGTCACTCCCGGGGAGCGACCGGCCCCGGGCGGCAGGGCCAGAAGGCCGGTACCGACCGTCGCACGCGCAGGCGGCGCTGGCCGAAGGCGCTTCTCGGCACCGCGTGCGCTGCGGCCGTCCTCACCGTGGGCGGTCTGCTGATTCAGTCCGGGCTCAGCGACGACACGGGCGGTCAGGCCCATAACTCCGTGAAGAAGGGCCAGGGCGACAGCTCCGGTCTCTCCTCCGCCACTCTTGAGTCGCGCGTGCAGGATCTGCTGGCGTCCCGGAAGCCTGCCGAGTCTCGCAGCATGAGCGCTCAGAGCTCTCCCCAGACCACTCTGCAGGACAACGGCACCACCGCGCCGTCCTGCGTACGGGAGGGGACCGGCCGTTCCGACGCGCCGCTCGCGGCACACCAGGAGACTTACGAGGGCCAGGACGTCTATCTCATCGTGCTGCCGCATGAGGGCGACGATCAGCGCGTCGACGCCTACATCGTCGCGTCCTCCTGTACTGGAGCCCCCTCCCCGACACCGGGAGAGGTCCTGCTGAACCGCACATACGCTCGCGGCTGAGCACACCATCGTGCGCTGTCGTCTCCAGGGAATGCTCGCGCCGTAGTATCCGTTGGGTGGGGTGAGACCCAACAGGGCCCCAGACAGCAGTCGGCAGAGACAAGGAAGACACCCGTGAGCGACGTCCGCAACGTGATCATCATCGGCTCCGGGCCTGCGGGCTATACGGCCGCGCTCTACACCGCCCGCGCCTCTCTGAAGCCGCTGGTCTTCGAGGGCGCCGTGACCGCCGGCGGTGCGCTGATGAACACCACCGACGTGGAGAACTTCCCCGGCTTCCGCGACGGGATCATGGGCCCGGACCTCATGGACAACATGCGCGCCCAGGCCGAGCGGTTCGGTGCCGAGCTGGTCCCGGACGACGTGATCGCCGTCGACCTCAGCGATGAGATCAAGACGGTCACCGACTCCGCGGGCACCGTGCACCGTGCCAAGACCGTCATCGTCACCACCGGCTCCCAGCACCGCAAGCTGGGACTGCCCCGTGAGGACGAGCTGTCCGGCCGCGGCGTCTCCTGGTGCGCCACCTGCGACGGGTTCTTCTTCAAGGACCAGGACATCGCCGTGATCGGCGGCGGCGACACCGCGATGGAGGAGGCAACCTTCCTCTCGCGCTTCGCCAAGTCCGTCACCATCGTGCACCGCCGTGACACGCTGCGCGCCAGCAAGGCCATGCAGGAGCGCGCCTTCGCCGACCCGAAGATCAAGTTCGTCTGGGACAGCGAGGTCGCCGAGATCCACGGTGAGAACAAGCTCTCTCACCTGACCCTGCGCAACCTCAAGTCCGGCGAGACCTCCGAGCTCCCCGTGACCGGCCTGTTCATCGCCATCGGCCACGACCCGCGCACCGAGCTCTTCAAGGGCCAGCTCAAGCTGGACGACGAGGGGTACCTCATGGTGGACGCGCCCTCCACGCACACGAACCTCACCGGTGTCTTCGCCGCGGGCGACGTTGTGGACCACACGTACCGCCAGGCCATCACCGCCGCCGGCACCGGCTGCTCCGCTGCACTGGACGCCGAGCGCCACCTCGCCGCCCTGAGCGACAGCGAGAGCGTGCCGGAGCCCGAGAAGACCGCCTGACACCGTCCAGCCCTCAGACCCCACTGCCTCACCACCTAAGGAGATCGCCATGGCCGGCGCCCTCAAGTCCGTAACCGATGCCACCTTCGAAGAGGACGTCCTGAAGAACGACAAGCCCGTGCTCGTCGACTTCTGGGCAGCCTGGTGCGGCCCGTGCCGCCAGATCGCCCCCTCCCTTGAGGCGATCGCGGCCGAGCACGGCGACAAGATCGAGATCGTCAAGCTGAACATCGACGAGAACCCCGGCACGGCCGCCAAGTACGGCGTCATGTCGATCCCGACCCTGAACGTCTACCAGGGCGGCGAGGTCGCCAAGACCATCGTCGGCGCCAAGCCGAAGGCCGCGATCGAGCGCGACCTGTCCGAGTTCATCGCCTGACACCCCTCGCTGTTTCACGTGAAACAGCAGCACATGCGCGTGGGCCCGCCCCTGTTTAGGGGCGGGCCCACGCGCATGTGCACCTCTACAGTGGCCGCAGCGCCGGTTCCTTCTGGACCGCACCGAGCAGACGGTCCAGAGCCATCTCGACGTCTTCCTTCCAGGAGATCGTCGTCCGCAGCTCCAGCCTCAGCCGTGGATAACGCGGGTGCGGGCGTACGGTCTTGAAGCCGACCGCGAGCAGATGGTCGGCAGGCAGCACACAGGCCGGTTCCTTCCAGCTCGCGTCGCCGAACGCCTCGATCGCCTTCACCCCGCGTCGGATCAGGTCCTTGGCGACGGTCTGCACCATCACTCGGCCCAGCCCCTGACTCTGGTAGCCCGGCATCAGCCACGCCGTCATCAGCTGCACGGCATCGGCGGACACGGGACTGGTGGGAAAGGCGGTGGAGCGCGGCACGTACGCCGGTGGAGCGTAGAGCACAAAGCCGACCGGCACGTCATCGACGTAGACGACCCGCCCGCACGAACCCCACTCCAGCAGGACAGCGGAGATCCATGCTTCCTTCTCCAGCTCCGGACGGCCGGCCTTTACCGCGGCTTCGCCGCTGACGGGGTCCAGCTCCCAGAAGACACAGGCGCGGCAGCGCTTGGGAAGGTCCGGGAGGTTGTCGAGTGTGAGCGGTACAAGCCGACGCCCCATGAAGCCAGTTCCTCACTTCCGTCGCGTGCCACACCGCGAGCGGCGCTCAGGGCGCTCCGCTCCCTGATGAGGCTGCCGACGAAACCGCCGACTGCCCCCAGGCTCAGTCCTGTCGCCACCAGCCCGGTCCGGCTCACCGATCGCATGGCCCCGCCCCTCCGTGAACTGCGTCCAACGTGGATGTGCCATACCCTTTCGCATCGTATCCGCGCCGCGTTGGGACGGGTAGCGCGGCAAGGCAAAGGGCGGCCCGTGTCCCGTTGACCGGCGACACGGACCGCCCTCGGCGGCAAGCCCTCGACTAGGACTCTTCCGTCTTCTCCTCGGACAGCTTCTGCTCCAGCACCCGGCCCTCCCCCGGAGCCAGCTCGCCCAGAATCCGTTCGAGATCGTCTATCGAGGCGAACTCAACGACGATCTTTCCCTTCTTCTGGCCCAGGTCCACCTTCACCCGTGTCTCGAAGCGGTCCGACAGCCGCGTGGCCAGGTCGGTCAGAGCGGGGGAGACCCGGGTGCCCGCCCGAGGCCCCTTGGCCTTGGTCGAGCTCGACGGCCGCGAGCCCAAGTCCTTCACGATCTCCTCGATCGACCGCACCGAAAGCCCCTCGGCCACGATGCGCTTCGCGAGGCGCTGCTGCTCCTCCGGGTCCTCCACGGCCAGCAGCGCCCGAGCGTGCCCCGAGGAGAGCACCCCCGCGGCGACTCGGCTCTGCACGGACGGCGGCAGCTTCAGCAGCCGCAGCGTGTTGGAGACCTGAGGGCGGGAGCGCCCGATCCGGTCGGCCAGTTCGTCGTGGGTGCAGCTGAAGTCCTTCAGCAACTGGTCGTACGCGGCGGCCTCTTCGAGCGGATTCAGCTGGGCGCGGTGCAGGTTCTCCAGCAGTGCGTCGAGCAGCAGCTTCTCGTCGTCGGTCGCCCGGATGATGGCAGGGATCTTCTCCATCCCGGCCTCACTGCACGCCTTGTACCGGCGCTCGCCCATGATGAGCTCATACTTGCCCGGCGACACCTGCCGGACCACGACGGGCTGGAGCAGCCCCACCTCGCGCACGGAGGTGACCAGCTCGGCGAGGGCCTCCTCATTGAAATCGCTCCGCGGCTGCCGCGGGTTCGGGGCGATGTCCTCCAGCGGCAGCTCGGCGAAGGTCGCTCCCGCGACCTCCCCGGCCGTAGGCACGGCAGGCGTCTTCTCCACGGGCGGTGGCTCTTCCGTTTCACGTGAAACGCTGCGCTTGGCGAGCTTCGCCACCTTGGCCGCGGCCACTCCCCGCTCCTGCGTCAGAATCGGCACCGCCGACGGTGACGTCGCTCCGGCCCCCACCGCCGGGCTGTCCGACGCCGTGGGCGCCGGCGGGATCAGTGCACCGAGCCCGCGGCCCAGTCCCCTACGTCGATCACTCACTGAACCCCTCCGACACACTTTGCTGGTCTTGCTGATGGTGACGGCCCTTGGCATGGGCCTTACTGCTGTCGTAATACACGCCGACGCCCCGCAAAGCGATCTCGCGCGCCGCCTCCAGATAGGAGAGCGAACCGCTGGACCCCGGGTCGTAAGTCAATACCGTCTGCCCGTAGCTGGGTGCCTCGGAGATGCGCACCGAGCGCGGAATGCTGGTTCGCAGCACCTCATTGCCGAAGTGCGTACGGACCTCGTCAGCAACCTGCGAGGCCAGTCGCGTCCGGCCGTCGTACATGGTGAGCAGAATCGTCGAAACGTGAAGCTTGGGGTTGAGGTGGCCGCGCACCAGGTCGACATTGCGCAGCAGCTGCCCAAGCCCCTCCAGTGCGTAGTACTCGCACTGAATCGGGATGAGCACTTCAGCACCCGCGACCAGTGCGTTGACGGTCAGCAGCCCGAGCGAGGGCGGGCAGTCGATGAGGATGTAGTCCAGGGGCTGCTCGTACGCCTGGATCGCGCGGTCCAGGCGGCTCTCCCGTGCCACCAGAGAGACCAGTTCGATCTCCGCGCCGGCCAGGTCGATGGTGGCCGGGGCGCAGAAGAGCCCTTCCACATCGACGACCGGCTGGACCACCTCGGACAGCGGCCTGCTGTCGACGAGCACGTCGTAGATGGACGGGACCTCGGCGTGATGGTCGATCCCCAGAGCAGTGGAGGCGTTGCCCTGCGGGTCGAGGTCGACGACCAGCACCCGAGCGCCATGAAGCGCGAGGGAGGCTGCCAGGTTCACGGTCGTCGTGGTCTTGCCCACCCCGCCCTTCTGGTTGGCGACCACCATGACGCGGGTCTGGTCCGGCCTGGGCAGGGCCTCTCCCGCACGGCCCAGCGCTTCCACCGCCAGCTGGGCGGCTCGACCGATGGGGGTGTCATCCATGGGAGGCGGCGTTTCACGTGAAACGTCCTCCCCGTTCGGAGGCCCCGGAACAGCCCCCAGCTCGGACTCAGCAGAACGGGGACCGGGGACCGGGTCGGCCATCGGCCCCGCGATGTTGGCGTCGGACCGCAAGGATTCACTCTCCTCGACATCAGGCTCGCAATGAACAGAGCCTGCCATGCCTTCGGGGTCATGAACCAGCGGGGCCCGCTCTCCTGTGGATGAATGGCTGCCTGTGGACAACTCCATGCCACTAACGGGCCTACGACCACGCGGCGCGGCAGCCGCGCGACCGCGGCTGATGATTCCATGCAGCAAGGAACGTCGTTTCACGTGAAACACGATGCATGGCCGACCGCGCTACGCGTCCACGACACTCCGTAATGCGTAGTTTTGGCAGCTTGTATGGAGCATTGCCCCTACGAAACCCGATTCAGCGACGGCGACGCGACCGGCTGACCCGTGCCGCCTTCGCCCGCTTGGCGGCGAACCTCACGCCGCCGGGACTCTCCCCGACCTCGGCGCGGACCACCGTCGAGAGCGGGTCCACCACTCCCTCGCCCACCTGAAGCACCGAGGTCTTCACCACGCCGAGCTTGCTCAGCGCCGCACGGGCGCCCTTCAGCTCCTCCTCGGCGGTATCGCCCTTGAGGGCCAGCATCTCTCCGTACGGACGCAGCAGCGGAACGCCCCAGCCGGCCAGCCGATCCAGCGGAGCCACCGCGCGGGCCGTCACCACGTGCACCGGCTGAAGGGTCCCCAGGACCTCCTCTGCGCGCCCCCGCACCACCGTGACGTGGTCCAGGCCCAACAGCTCGACGACCTCCTGGAGGAACGTCGTACGGCGCAGCAGCGGCTCCAGCAGCGTGATGTGGAGGTCCTCCCGCACCAGCGCCAGCGGGATGCCCGGCAGCCCCGCGCCGGACCCCACGTCGCACACGGACACGCCCTCGGGGACAGCCTCCGAGAGCACCGCGCAGTTCAGCAGGTGCCGCTCCCACAGCCGGGGGACCTCACGCGGACCGATCAGTCCCCGCCGCACGCCCGCATCCGCGAGCAGCTCCGCGTACCGGACAGCCTCCGGAAAGCGCTCGCCGAATACCTCGCGCGCCGCCTCCGGCGCCGGGGGAAGCTCTCCTGCCTCCGTCACGGGGGACCGTCCTTCCGTACCACGTTGTCGATACCACGATGTCGAACGTTGAGTCAGGCTGACAAGATTCGGCCCCGCCTGCGAGCAGACGGGGCCGTGCACACGGTGAAGTCCGGGTCGTCAGGCCGGGAGTACGACCACGCGGCGCTCGGGCTCCTCGCCCTCGGACTCGCTGCGCAGCCCCGCGGCCGCCACCGCGTCATGGACGACCTTCCGCTCGAAGGGCGTCATCGGCTTCAGCTTCACCGGCTCACCGCTGCCCTTCGCCTCCTCGGCCGCCTTGGCGCCCAGCACCGCCAGCTCCTCGCGCTTGCGCGCACGGAACCCGCCGATGTCCAGCATCAGCCGGCTGCGGTCGCCCGTCTCACGGTGCACCGCCAGCCGCGTCAGCTCCTGGAGCGCCTCCAGCACCTCACCGTCACGCCCCACCAGCTTCTGCAGGTCCCGGCTGGTCGAGTCGCTGATGATCGATACGGCGGCCCGGTCGGCCTCCACATCCATATCGATGTCGCCGTCGAGGTCGGCGATGTCCAGCAGCCCCTCGAGGTAGTCGGCCGCGATCTCGCCTTCCTGCTCAAGGCGGGAGAGGGTGTCGGTTCCCTCGGCGGCGGCCCCAGCCGACTGACTCTGTGTGTCCGTCACTGTGGACTCCTTCTACTTCTTGGACGGGTGCTTGGGACGCTGCGGGCCCTTGCGCTGCCCGGACTTGGCATTACGGGAAGAAGAGCCACCGGCCGACTTGGGCTTGTCGTCCTCCGGCTGCTTCTTGTCGAGCGACGGCTTGGCATCCGTCGTGCCGCCCGTCTTGCCGGCCTTGCTGCGCTCACCCGTCGGCGCGGCATTCTCGGAACCCGTGGCCTTGGCCCCGCCCTGGACAGCGGTCGTACCGGCCTGGCGCTTCGCCTTCGGCTGCCGCTTGGGCTGCTGCCGGTTCGCGCGAGCGGCCTCGACCGCCTTCTTCGCCTCGACCTCCTCCGGGTCCTCCTTCAGCTTGCCCTTCGCCCGCAGCCGCTCCTGGCGCTGCTTGAAGGCGAGGCTGCCGGGGGTCGGGTTACGGCGGATGACGAACATCTGCTGACCCATGGTCCACACGTTGGTGGTCAGCCAGTAGACGAGAACACCGACGGGGAAGTTGATGCCGAACACGGCGAACATGATCGGGAAGACGTACATCAGCATCTTCTGCTGCTGCATGAACGGCGTCTTCACCGTGAGGTCGACGTTCTTCGTCATCAGCTGGCGCTGCGTGTAGAACTGCGACGCCGACATCAGCACGATCATGATGATCGTCACGACGCGCACATCGGTCAGCGTGGCGCCGAGCGCCTCGACCTTGGACGCGCTGTCCATGAACTTCACGGACAGCGGGGCGCCGAAGATGTGCGCCTCACGGGCGCTCTCCAGCAGCGGCTTGTCGATGACGCCGACGACCCTGCCCTGCGCGATGTGGTTCAGGACCTGGTACAGCGAGATGAAGAACGGGGACTGCGCCAGAATCGGGAGGCAGCTCGAGAGCGGGTTGGTGCCCGACTCCTTGTAGAGCTTCATCATCTCTTCGGACTGGCGCTGCTTGTCGCTCTTGTAACGCTCCTGGATCGCCTTCATCTTCGGCTGGAGCACCTGCATGTTCCGCGTCGCCTTGATCTGCTTCACAAAAAGCGGGATCAGGCAGATACGGATCAGGACCACCAGCGAGACGATGGACAGACCCCAGGCCCAGCCACTGTTCTTGTCGAAGATCAAGCTGTAGAACGAGTGGAACTGGACGATGATCCAGGAAACTGCTTTATAAAGAGGACCGAGGATCGTGTCCACGAATCAGGCTCCTTGGGCGTTGGGCTGAGTCTCGGGCTGTGCGGCGGGCTCGGCAGAACTCCCACCCAGGCGGCTCCTCAGCCGCTGATGCCAGACCGGATGCTTCCGGGGAGGTACGTGGTCGACGCCGCCGAGCGACCACGGATTGCAGCGCAGGATGCGCCACGCCGTCAGCACCGTTCCTTTGACCGCGCCGTGCACGTTGATAGCCGTGTAGCCATAGTGCGAGCAGGACGGGTAGTACTTGCA
Organism: Streptomyces sp. NPDC050617; assembly: GCF_040654795.1. Classification (NCBI taxonomy): domain Bacteria; kingdom Bacillati; phylum Actinomycetota; class Actinomycetes; order Kitasatosporales; family Streptomycetaceae; genus Streptomyces; species Streptomyces sp. NPDC050617. The sequence goes on from NZ_JBFAIS010000002.1 coordinate 367,900, forward strand.
GACCGGCCCAAGGAGAGGGCTGATGGTCCACTGATACAGCTTGATCAACCAGAGCAGCGGATACTTCACTGTGCGCTCCCTCCCGGGTCTCGGCCGGGGCTCCGGGGGTCGCCTCCCGGGGGATTGCAGCGTCGCGGCGCGCCGTTCATCAGCCGCTGGATCGCGGCGTCGAGATCACGGGCCAGCTGACCGTGGTCGGCCTCGCCCGCGCCGGGCAGCGCCCGTACGACAACCAGGCTACCGGCGGGAAAAAACTCCAGCCGGTCGCGCATGAGGTGACGCAGTCTCCGCTTCACCAGGTTGCGTACGACAGCACCACCCACGGCCTTGCTGACGACGAAACCCGCACGCACCGGAGGAGCGGTCTCCCCAGGTGGGTGCGGGTCCGTTGGACCACTGCGGAAGTGGACGACGAGGAGCGGGCGCCCGGCCCTGCGTCCTCGGCGTACCGCGGTCGCAAAGTCCTCGCGCCGCCTCAGCCGAGACTCGGTAGGCAGCACGTCATGACCTATGCGAGATCAGGCGGAAAGGCGGGCGCGACCCTTGCCACGGCGGGACGCGAGAATCGCGCGGCCGGCACGGGTGCGCATACGCAGCCGGAAGCCGTGGGTCTTCGCGCGGCGGCGGTTGTTCGGCTGGAAGGTGCGCTTGCTCACTCGGGGGCTCCAGAAATGAATCGTGTGATGGCGGGACATCGCCTGGCTGTCACCGTGCGCCCACGAGAAGCTCGCAATACGCCCGAGTGCACCGCTTCAGAACCACGGTCCAGAGACCGTGATCTTTGCCCATCGGAGGCAGGCGGCAGCAGCCATCGACAACTCGACCTGCTCACGGTACGCACGGCTACGCCATCCGGTCAAACCGGCGGCGCACCATGAAGAACCGTAACCCTACGCGAGCCCACCGCGACGCCCGGCCGTCCCCCGTGGCACATTTGTGCACACCCCTGTGGACAACGACTTGAACCCCGCACCTCGGCCTGACTACCTTGGCTGAACTCCGCATCCTTCCCGCCCGTCCCGAGAACCACACATTCGTGGGACACCCGGGTGCCCCCAGTGACTGAGAGAGCGTGCCCTGTGGCCGACCTGCCCGCCGATCTTGCCGCAGTGTGGCCACGCGTACTGGAGCAGCTCCTCGGCGAAGGGAGGGGCCAAGGAGTCGAGGCCAAGGACGAGCGCTGGATCACCCGCTGCCAGCCCCTGGCGCTGGTCGCCGACACCGCGCTGCTCGCCGTGCCCAACGAATTCGCCAAGGGCGTACTCGAAGGCCGCCTGGCGCCGATCGTCAGCGAGACCCTCAGCCGCGAGTGCGGCCGCCCCATCCGGATCGCGATCACCGTCGACTCCTCCGCCGGCGAGCCGCCCGCGCCCCAGCCCCCGGCCCCCCCGCACCAGCAGCAGCACCAGGAGCGGCCTCAGCAGCAGCACTACGAGGAACCGCCCCGCGACGCGTACGACGGCTACGACAACCGCGACAGCTACGGACGCCCGGCCCCCGCCGACGACCAGCTCCCGACCGCGCGCCCCGCGTACCCCGAGTACCAGCAGCGCCCCGACCCCGGCGCCTGGCCGCGTCCGCACGACAACTACGGCTGGCAGCAGCCGCGCCTGGGCGGATTCCCGGAGAACGACCCGTACGCGCAGCACGGTCAGCACGGCCAGCAGCACCCGCCCCAGCAGTACGAGCAGCAATACGACCAGTCGCAGTACGAGCCGTCCCCGTACGAGCAGTCGCAGTACGAGCACCAGCAGCCGTCCTCGGACTACCGGTCCGCGGCGCCCGAGCGCCTGCCGTACGACCAGCAGCAGCGCCGCGACCTCCACGACGGCCCGCCCGGACACCTGCGCGGCGGCGGCCAGGGCGTCGGTCAGGGGAGCCACGGCGGCGGCAATGGGAGCGCTCTGCCCGCGCCCACCGGCGCGCCCGGCCCGCTCGCGGCGCAGCCGGCCCCGGCGCCCGCCCCCGGCGAGCCCCACGCCCGCCTCAACCCGAAGTACCTCTTCGACACCTTCGTCATCGGGGCGTCCAACCGCTTCGCCCACGCGGCGGCTGTCGCGGTCGCCGAGGCGCCGGCCAAGGCGTACAACCCCCTCTTCATCTACGGGGAGTCGGGGCTCGGCAAGACCCACCTGCTGCACGCCATCGGGCACTACGCGCGGAGCCTCTACCCCGGCACCCGGGTGCGCTATGTGAGCTCGGAGGAGTTCACCAACGAGTTCATCAACTCGATCCGCGACGGCAAGGGCGACACCTTCCGCAAGCGGTACCGGGATGTGGACATCCTGCTGGTCGACGACATCCAGTTCCTCGCGAGCAAGGAGTCGACGCAGGAGGAGTTCTTCCACACGTTCAATACGCTGCACAACGCCAACAAGCAGATCGTGCTGTCCTCGGACCGGCCGCCCAAGCAGCTCGTGACCCTGGAGGACCGGCTCCGCAACCGCTTCGAGTGGGGGCTGACCACCGATGTGCAGCCGCCGGAGCTGGAGACGCGGATCGCGATCCTCCGTAAGAAGGCGGTCCAGGAGCAGCTGAACGCGCCCCCCGAGGTGCTGGAATTCATCGCCTCCCGCATCTCGCGCAATATCCGCGAGCTGGAGGGCGCGCTGATCAGGGTGACGGCGTTCGCGAGCCTGAACCGGCAGCCCGTGGATCTCGGGCTGACCGAGATCGTGCTCAAGGACCTGATCCCCGGCGGCGAGGACGCCTCGCCGGAGATCACCGCGCCCGCCATCATGGCGGCGACCGCGGACTACTTCGGGCACACCGTCGAGGACCTCTGCGGGGCCTCGCGCAGCCGGGTGCTGGTCACGGCGCGCCAGATCGCGATGTATCTGTGCCGGGAGCTGACGGACCTGTCGCTGCCGAAGATCGGCGCGCAGTTCGGCAACCGGGACCATACGACGGTGATGCACGCCGACCGCAAGATCCGGGCGCTGATGGCCGAGCGCCGGTCCATCTACAACCAGGTGACCGAGCTGACGAACCGCATCAAGAACAGCTGACCCGCGGCGCCCAGGCGCTCCAGGAGCACTCCTGGAGCGCCTTTTCGTCGTTCCAGAGGCTGTGGAGGGCGCGGCGGGAGGCGCCGGAGGGGCTGCACAGGCTGTGCACGGTCGCCGGGGCTGTTCGATTTCGGGTCGGCCGGGTCCGCTTCTCCACAGATGAGGGGACAATCTCCCGTCCACACCCTGGGGACCGCGAAGTTGTCCAGACTGCGTCCACAAGGCATGCCGCTGATGCAGTATCAGGGGAGGTCAGCGGCTTGGGGATTTGTGACTAACGCTCATCCACAGGGTGTGGATGAAAGATCGGCACACAAGAGGGCCGGTCCGTCGTCCACCGGCCGCCCACAGGGATGCCCGCCTTGTGCACAGCCTTTCCACACGTCTGTCCACTGTTCGGCAACGCAACACCCGTGGTCACCGTGGCGAGTGAAAGGCGTCACACCAAGGAGGTTGGTTGGGCTGTGGGGAACGTGGGTATTTCTGGGGACGGCGCTGGGGAGAAGTACCCCCTCCCTGTGCATCGGGTGTGCAGAACTTTCGGCAGTCCACAGAGACACCGGTTTATCCACGGGTGCCGCCCACAGGACCGGTGGACAAAAAACGCGCTCTGACCTGCGCAAAACAGGTTGTCCACGGTTTCCACAGGACCTACTACTACGACCACTTAGATGTAGCTGGGAACTCGCTTGGAAGTGGGCCCTGTGCACAACTCGGCACCGGACCGCCCGACACCTCCCGCCCCGACTTGACCCCGAGCCGCACCGACTGTCGGTGCCGTGCGTCAGACTGGTCTCCGGCAAATCAGCCGACGACGAAGGCCAGCAGGGCGAGCCAGCAACAGCAGGAGGCGGTTTCCGGTGAAGATCCGGGTGGAGCGCGATGTACTCGCGGAGGCAGTGGCCTGGGCGGCCAAGAGCCTCCCGGCCCGTCCGCCGGTGCCCGTCCTCGCGGGCCTGCTGCTGAAGGCAGAAGAGGGCGCACTGAGCCTGTCGGGCTTCGACTACGAGGTCTCGGCCCGCGTCTCCGTCGAGGCGGACGTGGAAGAGGGCGGCACGGTTCTCGTCTCCGGCAGGCTGCTGGCCGACATCTGCCGGGCGCTGCCCAACCGCCCCGTGGAGATTTCCACCGACGGTGTACGAGTGACCGTCGTCTGCGGCTCGTCCCGGTTCACGCTCCACACACTCCCTGTGGAGGAGTACCCGGCGCTGCCGCAGATGCCGACCGCCACCGGCACTGTCCCCGGTGAGGTCTTCGCCGCGGCCGCCGCCCAGGTCGCCATCGCCGCCGGCCGCGACGACACGCTGCCCGTACTGACCGGTGTGCGGATCGAGATCGAGGGCGACACCGTCACCCTCGCCTCCACCGACCGCTACCGCTTCGCCGTCCGCGAATTCATGTGGAAGCCGGAGACCCCGGACATCTCCGCGGTCGCCCTGGTGCCCGCCAAGACGCTCCTGGACACCGCCAAGTCGCTCAGCGGCGGCGACACGGTGTCGCTGGCGCTGTCCGGCTCCGGCGCCGGAGAGGGGCTGATCGGCTTCGAGGGCGCCGGCCGCCGTACGACGACCCGGCTGCTCGAAGGCGACCTGCCGAAGTACCGCACGCTCTTCCCGACGGAGTTCAACTCCATCGCCGTGATCGAGACCGCGCCGTTCGTCGAGGCCGTCAAGCGTGTGGCGCTGGTGGCCGAGCGGAACACCCCGGTGCGGCTCAGCTTCGAGCAGGGCGTGCTGATCCTGGAGGCCGGCTCCAGCGACGACGCACAGGCTGTGGAGCGCGTCGACGCCCAGCTCGACGGCGACGACATCTCGATCGCCTTCAATCCGGGCTTCCTGCTGGAGGGGCTGTCGGCGATCGACTCGCCCGTCGCCCAGCTCTCCTTCACGACCTCCACGAAGCCCGCGCTGCTCAGCGGCCGGCCGGCCGTGGACGCCGAGGCGGACGAGGCGTACAAGTACCTGATCATGCCGGTGCGGCTGTCCGGCTGACGCTCATGACAACGGGTGGGCGGGTCGGAGACGGGGGTTGCGCCCCTGCTCCGGCCGCCCCCGCCGCCGGTCGGCCGATGAGCGGCTGAGCCCACAGGTGTGCACGCACCCACGGGCGTAGGCTCGGCCTCAGGTACGAATCGCAACGACTACGGCATAGAGGATCACTGATGGAGCTCGGTCTCGTCGGTCTCGGCAAGATGGGCGGCAACATGCGCGAGCGCATCCGCCGCGCAGGCCACACCGTCATCGGATACGACCGCAATCCGGACCTCGCGGATGTCCAGAGCCTCAATGAGCTCGTGGACTCGCTCAAGGGTCCGCGCGTGGTGTGGGTCATGGTTCCCGCGGGCGCGGCGACCCAGTCCACCGTCGACGAGCTCTCCGAGCTGCTCTCGCCCGGCGACGTCCTCGTGGACGGCGGCAACTCCCGCTGGACGGACGACGAGAAGCACGCGGAGGAGCTGGCCGCCAAGGGCATCGGCTTCGTCGACTGCGGCGTCTCGGGCGGCGTCTGGGGGCTGGAGAACGGCTACGCGCTGATGTACGGCGGCGCGACCGAGGACGTCGCGAAGGTGCAGCCGATCTTCGACGCGCTCAAGCCGGAGGGCGAGTACGGCTCGGTCCACGCGGGCAAGGTCGGGGCCGGTCACTTCGCCAAGATGGTCCACAACGGCATCGAGTACGCGATGATGCAGGCGTACGCCGAGGGCTGGGAGCTCCTGGAGAAGGTCGACTCCGTCACCGACGTCCGCGAGGTCTTCCGCAGCTGGCAGGAGGGCACGGTCATCCGTTCCTGGCTGCTCGACCTGGCCGTCAACGCGCTCGACGACGACGAGCACCTGGAGAAGCTGCGCGGGTTCGCGGCGGACTCGGGCGAGGGCCGTTGGACGGTGGAGGCCGCGATCGACAACGCGGTGCCGCTGCCGGCGATCACCGCGTCGTTGTTCGCGCGGTTCGCGTCCCGGCAGGACGACTCCCCGCAGATGAAGATGATCGCCGCGCTGCGCAACCAGTTCGGTGGCCACGCGGTCGAGAACAAGAAGTAAGCAGCTCAGCTCCGCAGTAAGCAGCCGGGGGAGGTCGGCGCGCACCCATGCACGTATCGCATTTGTCGCTGGCCGACTTCCGCTCGTACGCCCGGGTCGAGGTTCCGCTCGATCCGGGCGTGACGGCTTTCGTGGGGCCCAATGGGCAGGGAAAGACCAATCTCGTCGAGGCGGTCGGCTATCTGGCGACCCTCGGCAGCCACCGGGTCTCCTCCGACGCGCCGCTGGTGCGGATGGGGGCGGAGCGGGCGATCGTCCGGGCCCAGGTGGTGCAGGGCGAGCGGCAGCAGCTGGTGGAGCTGGAGCTGAATCCGGGGCGCGCGAACCGCGCTCGTATCAACCGGTCGTCGCAGGTCAGGCCGCGGGATGTGCTGGGCATCGTGCGGACGGTGCTGTTCGCGCCGGAGGATCTGGCGCTGGTCAAGGGCGATCCGGGCGAGCGGCGCCGCTTCCTGGACGAGCTGATCACGGCCCGGTCGCCGCGGATGGCGGGGGTGCGCTCGGATTACGACCGGGTGCTCAAGCAGCGCAATACGTTGCTGAAGACCGCGGCGATGGCGCGGCGGCACGGCGGGCGGCAGCTGGATCTGTCGACGCTGGACGTGTGGGACCAGCATCTGGCGCGGGCGGCGGCGGAGCTGCTGGCGGCGCGGTTGGACCTGGTGGCGACGTTGCAGCCGCTGGCGGACAAGGCGTACGAGCAGCTGGCGCCGGGCGGCGGTCCGGTGGGGCTGGGGTACCGGGGTTCGGTGGGCGAGGCGCTCCCCGAGACGCCCGCGGGGGCGCCGGGCCGGGAGGAGTTGTTCGCTCTGGTGCTCGCGGCGCTGGAGGGGGCGCGCAAGCAGGAGATCGAGCGCGGCGTGACGCTGGTGGGCCCGCACCGGGACGATCTGCTGCTGAATCTGGGCCGGCTGCCCGCGAAGGGGTATGCGAGCCACGGCGAGTCCTGGTCGTACGCGCTGGCGCTGCGGCTGGCCTCGTACGAGCTGCTGCGGGCCGAGGGCGGCGAGCCGGTGCTGGTGCTGGACGATGTCTTCGCGGAGCTGGACGTGCGTCGGCGGGAGCGGCTGGCGGAGCTGGTCGCGCCGGGTGAGCAGGTGCTGGTGACGGCGGCGGTGGGCGACGATGTGCCGGGTGTGCTGACGGGGGCGCGGTTCGCGGTGTCGGAGGGCGTGGTCGAGCGCGTATGAGCGAGCAGCCGCGGGGTTCGTCTTCGCAGCCCCGTACGCCGTCGGATCCGTCGTCCCCCTCTTCGGGGCAGCCGTCGGCCGCCGAGCAGCCTTCGGGGGCGCCGGAGCCGTCCGGGGTGGATCTGGCGCGGGTGGCGCTGCGCGCGGCGAAGGAGCAGGCGCGGGCGCGGGGCAACGCGGCGCAGCAGAAGCGGCAGGCCCGGCGTGGGGGCGTGCGCTCCGGAGCGCGTGCGGACGGGCGTGATCCGCTGCCGCTGGGTGCGGCGATCAACCGTCTGATCACTGAGCGTGGCTGGGAGGCGCCGGCGGCGGTGGGCGGTGTGATGGGGCGCTGGTCGCAGATGGTGGGGCCGGAGGTGGCGCAGCACTGTGAGCCGCAGCGGTACGACGAGGACGCGCGGGTGCTGACGGTGCTGTGCGACTCGACCGCCTGGGCGACTCAACTCCGTTTGCTGGCACCGCAGTTGGTGGCCCGGCTGAACGCGGATCTGGGGCAGGGCACGGTCCGTCTGATCAAGGTGTCGGGGCCCGGCGGTCCTGGTCGGCGGTACGGGCCGCTGCGGGCGCCGGGGAGCCGCGGTCCGGGCGATACGTACGGGTGAGACCGGGGTGGGGGCTGAGCCCCCGCTCTCGGTAGCGGGCGGTTGACAGCTCGAAGCGCTGAGTGCCGCCGTGAGCCTCTTGAGGGCCTGGGTCACATATAGGGAGTCGGCGGTTGGCGGCTCAGGGCGGCACATGAGGACTCAGGTACCGCCAAACCCCCATTCATGTCAGCGCTACCGGTAGACTGGTAGCAATCCCGCCGACTCGCGGAACATGTCGAACGACGCAGCCGCTCCTGCCTGCCCCGGAACGGGGATTCCCCGCCGCAAGCAGGGAACGACGGCTTGTGCTGTGCCAGAAAGGGCGCTTCGTGGCCGATTCCGGCAACCCCAACGAGAACATCACCGCTCCCCAGACAGAAGGGGCTCCTTCGGGCGCCGTCGACGGCGAGCCGTCATACGACGCCAGTGCGATCACGGTCCTTGAGGGTCTGGACGCGGTCCGCAAGCGTCCCGGTATGTACATCGGCTCGACCGGTGAGCGGGGCCTGCACCACCTGGTGCAGGAGGTCGTCGACAACTCCGTCGACGAGGCCATGGCCGGCCACGCGGACAAGATCGACGTCACGATCCTGCCGGACGGCGGCGTGCGCGTGATCGACAACGGCCGCGGCATCCCGGTGGGCATCGTCCCCTCCGAGGGCAAGCCGGCCGTCGAGGTCGTGCTGACGGTGCTGCACGCGGGCGGCAAGTTCGGCGGCGGCGGCTACGCCGTCTCCGGCGGTCTGCACGGCGTCGGCGTGTCGGTCGTCAACGCGCTGTCGACCAAGGTGGCGGTCGAGGTGAAGACGGACGGCTACCGCTGGACCCAGGACTACAAGCTCGGCACGCCGACGGCTCCGCTGCAGCGCAACGAGGAGACGGAGGAGACGGGCACGACCGTCACCTTCTGGGCCGACGGCGACATCTTCGAGACCACGGAGTACTCCTTCGAGACGCTGGCGCGGCGTTTCCAGGAGATGGCGTTCCTGAACAAGGGACTGAACATCTCGCTGACGGACGAGCGCGCCGATCACGTCGACGAGGAGGGCAAACCGCTCGCGGTCCGGTACCACTACGAGGGCGGCATCGTCGACTTCGTGAAGTACCTGAATTCCCGCAAGGGTGAGCTGATTCACCCGACGGTGATCGACATCGAGGCCGAGGACAAGGAGCGGATGCTCTCCCTTGAGGTCGCGATGCAGTGGAACAGCCAGTTCAGCGAGGGTGTATACAGCTTCGCGAACACGATCCACACGCATGAGGGCGGTACGCACGAAGAGGGTTTCCGTGCGGCGATGACCGGGCTGGTCAACCGTTACGCGCGGGAGAAGAAGTTCCTCCGGGAGAAGGACGACAACCTCACCGGCGAGGACATCCGCGAGGGTCTGACGGCGATCATCTCGATCAAACTCGGCGAGCCGCAGTTCGAGGGCCAGACGAAGACGAAGCTGGGCAACACGGAGGCGAAGACCTTTGTGCAGCGGGTGGTGCACGAGCACCTGACGGACTGGTTCGACCGTAATCCCAATGAGGCCGCGGACATCATCCGCAAGGCGATCACGGCGGCCACGGCGCGGGTCGCGGCGCGAAAGGCGCGGGATCTCACGCGGCGCAAGGGGCTGCTGGAGAGCGCCTCTCTGCCCGGAAAGCTGAGCGACTGCCAGTCGAACGACCCGACGAAGTGCGAGATCTTCATCGTCGAGGGCGACTCGGCCGGCGGCTCCGCGAAGTCGGGCCGTAATCCGCAGTACCAGGCGATTCTCCCGATTCGAGGCAAGATCCTCAATGTGGAGAAGGCCCGGATCGACAAGATCCTTCAGAACACCGAGGTGCAGGCGCTGATCTCGGCGTTCGGCACGGGTGTGCACGAGGACTTCGAGATCGAGAAGCTCCGCTATCACAAGATCATTCTGATGGCAGACGCCGACGTCGACGGCCAGCACATCAACACCCTGCTGCTCACCTTCCTCTTCCGCTTTATGCGGCCGCTGGTCGAGGCGGGTCACGTCTATCTCTCGCGCCCCCCGCTCTACAAGATCAAGTGGGGTCGGGACGACTTCGAGTACGCGTATTCGGACCGCGAGCGGGACGCGCTGATCCAGCTCGGCCGGGAGAACGGGAAGCGGATCAAGGACGATTCGGTCCAGCGCTTCAAGGGCCTCGGCGAGATGAACGCCGAGGAGCTGCGTATCACCACCATGGACGTCGACCACCGCGTGCTGGGCCAGGTCTCCCTGGACGACGCGGCGCAGGCGGACGACCTGTTCTCGGTGCTGATGGGCGAGGACGTCGAGGCTCGGCGCTCGTTCATCCAGCGCAATGCCAAGGACGTCCGTTTCCTCGACATCTGAGCCCTGCCGGCAGCTCCCCGGCGATTCGCCGCGGGGTTTTCCAGCCGCAGCTCGAAAGGACTTTGAACAGCAATGGCCGACGAGACACCTGACATTCCCGTGGGTTCCGTGACCCCGGAAGGCGAGCCTGCCGCGGTGGAAGGCGTGGGAATGCGCGTCGAGCCCGTCGGGCTCGAGACGGAGATGCAGCGCTCGTATCTCGACTACGCGATGAGCGTGATCGTCTCGCGTGCGCTGCCCGATGTGCGCGATGGCCTCAAGCCCGTGCACCGGCGCGTTCTGTACGCGATGTACGACGGCGGTTACCGGCCCGAGAAGGGCTTCTACAAGTGCGCCCGCGTCGTCGGCGACGTGATGGGCACGTACCACCCGCACGGCGACTCCTCGATCTACGACGCGCTGGTCCGCCTGGCGCAGCACTGGTCGATGCGGATGCCGCTGGTGGATTCCAACGGCAACTTCGGTTCCCCGGGCAATGACCCGGCCGCCGCCATGCGGTACACCGAGTGCAAGATGATGCCGCTGGCCATGGAGATGCTCCGGGACATCGACGAGGAGACCGTCGAATTCCAGGACAACTACGACGGCCGCAATCAGGAGCCGACCGTACTTCCGGCGCGGTTCCCGAATCTGCTGATCAACGGCTCGGCGGGCATCGCGGTCGGTATGGCGACCAATATCCCGCCGCACAATCTCCGCGAGGTCGCGGAGGGCGCCCAGTGGTATCTGGCGAATCCGGAGGCGACCCCGGAGGAACTGCTCGAGGCGCTCATCGACCGCATCAAGGGCCCGGACTTCCCGACCGGCGCGCTGGTCGTCGGCCGCAAGGGCATCGAGGAGGCGTACCGCACGGGTCGCGGCTCGATCACGATGCGCGCGGTGGTGGCGGTCGAGGAGATCCAGAACCGGCAGTGCCTGGTGGTCACCGAGCTGCCGTACCAGGTGAACCCCGACAACCTCGCCCAGAAGATCGCCGACCTGGTGAAGGACGGCAGGGTCGGCGGCATCGCGGACGTACGGGACGAGACCTCCTCGCGCACGGGCCAGCGGCTGGTGGTCGTCCTCAAGCGGGACGCCGTCGCCAAGGTCGTGCTGAACAACCTGTACAAGCACACCGACCTGCAGACGAACTTCGGCGCGAACATGCTGGCGCTGGTCGACGGGGTGCCGCGCACGCTGTCGATCGACGCGTTCATCCGCAACTGGGTCACGCACCAGGTCGAGGTCATCGTCCGGCGGACGCGGTTCCGGCTGCGCAAGGCCGAGGAGCGCGCGCACATCCTGCGCGGCCTGCTGAAGGCCCTGGACGCCATCGACGAGGTCATCGCGCTGATCCGGCGCAGTGAGACCGTCGACGTCGCGCGTGAGGGCCTGATGGGGCTGCTGACGATCGACGAGATCCAGGCGAACGCGATCCTGGAGATGCAGCTGCGGCGCCTCGCCGCGCTGGAGCACCGGAAGATCACCGCCGAGCACGACGAACTCCAGGCGAAGATCAACGAGTACAACGCGATCCTCGCCTCGCCGGAGCGGCAGCGGCAGATCATCAGCGAGGAGCTGCAGGCGATCGTCGACAAGTTCGGCGACGACCGGCGCTCGAAGCTGGTGCCCTTCGACGGCGACATGTCCATCGAGGACCTGATCGCCGAGGAGGACATCGTCGTCACCATCACCAAGGGCGGCTATGTCAAGCGGACCAAGAGCGAGGACTACCGCTCGCAGAAGCGCGGCGGCAAGGGCGTGCGGGGCACGAAGCTGAAGCAGGACGACATCGTCGACCACTTCTTCGTCTCCACGACCCACCACTGGCTGCTGTTCTTCACCAACAAGGGCCGGGTGTACCGGGCGAAGGCGTACGAGCTGCCGGACGCCGGCCGGGACGCGCGGGGCCAGCACGTGGCCAACCTGCTCGCTTTCCAGCCGGACGAGCAGATCGCGCAGATCCTGGCGATCCGGGACTACGAGGCGGTTCCGTACCTGGTCCTGGCGACGAAGTCGGGCCTGGTGAAGAAGACTTCGCTCAAGGACTACGATTCCCCGCGTTCGGGTGGTGTCATCGCGATCAACCTCCGTGAGGCGGAGGACGGGACCGAGGACGAGCTGATCGGTGCGGAGTTGGTCTCCTCCGAAGATGATCTACTTCTGATCAGCAAGAAGGCGCAATCGATCCGGTTCACCGCCACGGACGAAGCTCTGCGTCCCATGGGGCGCGCCACCTCGGGCGTCAAGGGGATGAGTTTCAGGGAGGGGGACGAGCTCCTCTCGATGAATGTCGTGCGTGCCGGTACGTTCGTCTTCACTGCTACGGATGGTGGGTACGCGAAGCGCACGAATGTCGATGAGTACCGCGTCCAGGGTCGGGGCGGGCTGGGCATCAAGGCCGCCAAGATCGTGGAGGACCGCGGCTCGCTGGTCGGCGCACTGGTGGTGGAGGAGAGCGATGAGATCCTCGCCATCACGCTGAGCGGCGGTGTGATCCGTACGCGGGTCAGCGAGGTCAGGGAGACGGGCCGTGACACCATGGGCGTCCAACTGATCAACCTGGGTAAGCGCGATGCCGTTGTGGGCATCGCCAGGAACGCCGAGGCCGGTCGCGAGGCTGAAGAGGTCGTTGAGTTGGCCGACGCAGCCGCGGATGACGGGCCCGAGGCGGCCGAGGGCGAAGCGCCTTCGGCCGAGGAGACCGAGGAGTAAGTCTTGAGTGGAGCCACGGGCGCCGCGGCGGGCGGCGCGGGTGCCAAGGGGCGAAAGCCTGGCGGGCCCGCGACCGATACGGCCGGCGCCCGGGGTGCTGCCGCAGACTCCCAGGGGGGAACCGTGACGGACACCCGAGGGTCGCAGCCGTACGACGCGTACGCGTCGGGGCCGCTGCCCGGCGAGCGTCGGGGGCAGCAGCAGCCCGCGCAGCCGTACCACCCGCCGCAGGCGTACGCGCCGCCGGCGGAGCGTACGGGCGGTGGTGCCGGAGGGGGTACGGGCGGTGGCGCCGCGGGCGGATCGGAACAGCACGGCGTACGGAAGCCGAGGACCGGTATTCATACGGAACCGCGTACGCGCAAGGCCCGGCTGCGGGTGGCGAAAGCCGACCCGTGGTCGGTGATGAAGGTCAGTTTCCTGCTGTCGATCGCGCTGGGCGTGTGCACGATCGTGGCGGCGTCGGTGCTGTGGATGGTGATGGACGCCATGGGCGTCTTCTCCACGGTCGGCGGAACGATCAGTGAGGCGACGGACGCCAACAACGGCGGCGGATTCGACCTCCAGTCGTTCCTGTCGCTGCCGCGAGTGCTGCTGTTCACGTCGATCATCGCGGTGATCGACGTGGTGCTGGCGACGGCGCTGGCGACGCTCGGAGCCTTCATCTACAACCTGTCGGCCGGGTTCGTCGGGGGCGTGGAGCTCACGCTCGCCGAGGACGAATAGGGCCGACGGCCGGCCGCGGGCGGGCCGGCGGTTATCGATTTTGGGACTTGGCCCTGGGTGCGCTAATCTTTCGGTGCAGCGCGGGGCTATAGCTCAGACGGTTAGAGCGCTTCCCTGATAAGGAAGAGGCCACAGGTTCAAGTCCTGTTAGCCCCACCGCGTGAAAGGGCCCCAGCCAGAGATGGCTGGGGCCCTTTGACTTGCTCGCGGCGGGTCGGGCTTCGGCTGGGGCGCGGGGTTTCGGCGGCGGCTTCGCCCGCACCGGAGTCAGGCGGCGGCTGTCAGGGAGTCCGTCCGATGGCTGTCAGGGAGTTCGTCCGATGCAGACCATGTCGACCTTGTCATTGCGGTGGTCCCCGGAGCCGACCGACCACTTCTGACCGACCTGTACGTCGTCCAGCCAGGTCCAGGTGCCGGTCCAGTTGTACATGTGGACCACGTTGCCGCCCCGGTTCCACACCGAGCTGATGCGGTCGTTGAACGGGGGGTTCATGGTGCCGAGGTTGAAACACGCGGAGCTGGGCGCTCGCCACATGTCGCCGTTGCCGTTGGCATTGGAGAAGTAACACGAAGAACCGCTCGGGCAGCGGTCGTAGCCGCTGGCGGCCGTCGCGGCCGGGGCGCTGGTGGCGGTCGCGCCGAGGGCGAGGGCCGTTGCCGCGAAGGCTAAGACCGCTCTTCGTCTGGCTTTCGAGTTCACCGGATGCTCCTTCTGCTGATCGGGCAGCGGACGCTGTCGCGTCCTCCGATGTGGATATTCCGACGTAGATATGACGCCATCCAGTGGTTGAACATGCAAGCTTGTTTTCCGCCGTTGCTGGAGGACGGCAGGCACGACCCGGCACGGCACGGCATCGGCGGTCTGGCGGGTTCGCCGCGTCGTGTGCTGGACGAGTACCGCGATGCCGGGTCAGCGGTTGTGTGGCTGTGGCTGTGGCTGTGGCTGTGGCTACGGCTGTGGTTGCGGCTCGGCCGGTGGCGTTCGTACGGTCGCGCTGGCCTCCTGGGCGGCGGAGACGATCTCCTGGAGGGCCGTGACGTGCCGCGTCAGTGAGCGGTGTCCGTCAGCGGTGAGGGAGAGCCAGGTGCGCGGTCGCTTGCCGACGTAGCCTTTGCGGATCTCCGCGTACCCGGCGGCTTCCAGCACCGAAGCGGCCTTGCTCAGCACCGAGTCGGACACCTGGCAGTGGTCGCGTACCACCGCGAACTCGGCTTCGGCGCAAGCGGACAGGAACGCCGCCACGGCCAGCCGCGTGGGGTTGTGCAGCGTCTCGTCGAGGCCGGCCGCCTGCGGTCTCCGAGCTCTCGGCGGGTCGGCGGTCATGCCGAACCCCGCATGTCCCGCAGCCGGCGGTCGATCGCGGTGTTGTGCCGGGCGAATCCGGCCCAGAAACCGAGCCCCAGGGCGACGGCCAGGACGGTGACGGCGACGTGCGCGCTGCCGCCGAGGGCCGCGCACGCGCCTCCCGCCAGGCAGGCGACGAGGAGGGCGGGGAACAGGATGGTGAGCGTCCGTTTCGTGCGCTCGGCCCTGGCGGCTTCGGAGTCGGGCGGCACCACGCCCCTCCTTCGCCGTGCGATCCGCCTGAGCGCGAGGGCCGCCAGCCCGGCCAGCGGCAAGGCGACCCACAGCTGGACGGCCGCGTTGCCGGATTCCAGAAACCGCTGCGCGACGATGACGTAGATCGCGAGCACGGCGCCGGCTGCCGGCCCGTACCAGCCGGGCACGGTACGGGCCTGGAATCGCGCTCGCGCTTGGGCGTCCTCGACATCGCGCAGGGCGCGCGTCGCGGCCTCGGGTGACAGGGGCGGCGCGGGCGGCGGAGCCGTGCCGTCGCGCTCTTCGCCGGTGGTGTGCTGCTCCATCACGTGCTCCCGAGTCCGCCGGCGGAGTCTCCGCCGGTCGGCTTTTTCCAGCATGACATCTATTTTCCATCGTGGAAAGTGATTGGCTATGGTGAGCGTCGACACATGCGGGACGCGGGTCGATTTGGCATGCGCATTTTCAATTGCACTCGCTTGGGGAGCGGGCGGGAGCGGGCTCGCGGCCCGCCGGCCCCCAACCGCCCTGACCGGCCCGTACGGGAATTCCCCGGCCCGGCCGATTCATTTCGCGCGGGTGCGCAGTTGACGAAGGACGCAGGTCACCGATCGATATCGGGTGGTGTGTATCATCGGCCACCAGAAGGTCCCCTACGTCAATGAAAGACGAGGTCGCGCGGTGAAGAAGCTTCTCCTGGTCGCCCTGGCCGCCATCGGCGGTCTCCTCGTGTACCGCCAGATCCAGGCGGATCGCGCCGAGCAGGATCTGTGGACGGAGGCGACCGACTCCGTGCCCGCAGGTTCGGGTGTGTGAGACGACTACCCCGGACGGGGCCCTGATCGCTGAGGCGGTCGGGGCCCCGTTTCCGTTGTCGGGGGAGGCCGTTCCGTGGGGTGCTCACCCCAGAGTGTTTGCTCTCGCGAATTGAATCGTTGCTGGTGTGAATCAGCTGACGGAGAGCGCGTAGATGCCCACGGCCAAACAGATCAGCGCCACGATCACCACCGGGATCGCGACCTTCGGGGGCGGTCCCGGTTGGCGTGTGCGGGCGGCCGCGTGGCGGTACGGGGCGGCCGCGTGGCGGTACGGGGCGGCGGCGGGGCGCGACGAGGGGTACGGGGGCGTGGGGGGATAGGCGGGCGGCAGGGGGGCTTGGGGAGTGTGGGGAGCCTGGGGGATGTGGGGCAGGCGCTGTGGGGAAGGGGGCGTCTGCGGTGACGGCGCGGCGCCGCCCGCCGGCCTCGCCGCTGCCCCGCCTTTCGCCGCCGGCCGCTCCGGCCCGTTCGGTCCGAACCCCTCGGGCAGCGGCCCGAGCTGGTCGAAGACCTCGATCACTTCCTCGTCGAAGCCGGGTTCCGGCAGCAGTTCCACCGCCGCGGTCAGCGCCTTCCGCGCGCCCGTGGCCGTACGGAACCGGATGTACGGGTCCGGCTGCAGCAGATTGGCTATGACCTGCCACAGCGGTTCCGGCACCTCTTCCGGGGCGTTGGGTATGCCGTGGTCGAGGAAGAGCTGGACGAGGGCCTCCGCGTCCGGTTTGCGGCCGGTGAGCAGGTAGAGGGCGACGAGGCCGACGGCGAAGAGGTCGGCGGGGAAGTCCGGTTCCTCGCCCATCATCTGCTCCGGCGCGAAATAACCGGGCGTGCCCATGACGAAGTTGGTGTCCGTGAGGCGCGGTTCGCCCTTGCGCATCGCGATGCCGAAGTCGGAGAGCCGCAGGTGCGGGCGGCCGGTGCCGGTCGCCTCCAGCAGGATGTTGGCGGGCTTGATGTCGCGGTGCACGACACCCTCGTCGTGGACGGCCGTCAGCCCCGACAGCAGCTGGTCGAGCAGCGTGCACACGAAGGACGGCGGCAACGGGCCGTAGTCCCCGATGAGATGGGACAGCGAGCCGCCGCGCACCACGTCCATGGTGAACAGCACCTTGTCGTCGTCGGCCGCCCAGCTCATCGGCGCGAGCACATGCGGATGATCGATCCGCAGCGCCTGTTCCCGTACGAATCTCAGCAGGGTGTGCGCGTCGCTCTGCTGCAGTACCTTCGCTGCCACATAACGCCGTCGCCGCTGGTCCCAGGCGCGCCAGACGGCGCCGACGCCGCCGCGCCCGATCGGGTCGACCAGCTCGTACCGGCCGGCGAAGACCTCACCCATCGCGCTGTGCCCACCCCCACGTCGGCCCGGTCAGCTCCCGGCCGGCTTCCGGTCGTCAGCTCTGGTGCGCCTCGTAGTGTGCGACCGCCTCCGCGGTCCGCCCCGCGCCGTACACCCGCAGGAACTCGGCCAGTTCGGGGTGGGAGGCGCTCAGGGTGTCCGCCGCATCGATGATGTCGCCGGCCGCGGCCACGGAGCGCAGCAGCGACTGGATCTCCCGCACCACGCGCCGTACGGTCGGGGCGCCGCTGCTCGCGGTGGTCTGGGTGGTGTTGAGCACGGAGCCGCCCGAGGTCTTCTTGACCTCCTCCATGCGGTCCGCGGCCTCGGCGGCGCTGACGCTGCCGTCCGCGACCTGGCTCGACAACTCCTGGAGCGCCTGCACGCGTTGGACCACAGCCGGGTTGCCGATCTTCGCGCGCTGGCCGCTCATGAGCTGGGACAGCATCGGGGCGGAGAGGCCGAGTACGGACGCGAGGCGGGCCTGGTTGAGACCGAGATCGTCGATGAGACGGCGGAAGAGCGCCCCGAGCGGCTCCCCGTACCAGCTTCGCTGTAGCTCTCGTGCGCGGGCGGTGGCTTCCTGCTGTGCTGCGTCCATCTCGCTCTCCCCTTCGCTTCGCTGCCGCGAATCTTGCGGTGCATCCTACGGAGCGCGGTACGCGCGAGCGATACCCGGTCGGGGATGACGTCCGGTACCCGGTACCCTGGTCGGGAACGGGGCCTTAGCTCAGTTGGTAGAGCGCTGTCTTTGCATGGCAGATGTCAGGGGTTCGACTCCCCTAGGCTCCACATATATGCACCCCTCTGATCTGCGGAAACGCGATTAGGGGGGTGTTTTTGTCCCGATTTCCCGCGCTGATGTGTCAGCACGGTGGTGCTGACACGCGGTATGTGTGGCCTTTGTTCATGGGGCCCGGGGCGGTTGTTTCTCCCCTGTCGGGCCCCCGTCTTTGCGCAGGGTGGCAAGGGGCGGCCTGAGAGGGCTGCGGTCCGTTTCGGGGTTGCTGTCGTGGGTGGGCGGTATCGTCGGGCGTATGCAGGAGCGCTGGGAGGACGAGCGGGCGGCGATGGTCGTGCTGCTTCGGCGCGCCCATACGGAGCGGCAGGAGCGCGAGGCCGTGGCGCGGGTGATGGAGGCCGGTAGCGCCTCTCGACTCCTCGATGAGGAGCAGCAGTCGCTCTTCGGCGGTCCTGTTCAGGAGGAGCTGCCCGCTGCGCGGGCCGAGTTGGAGCGTTGGGCGGCGCAGGGGATCGGGGTGCGTGCGCTGACCGAGGCGGACTATCCGCACCAGCTGAGCAGTGCTTTCGACGCCCCTGGGCTCGTCTTCACTCGTGGAGAAGCGCGTTCCGGGGATGCCGGGGTGGCCGTGGTCGGCTCGCGCAGCGCCGCGCAGCGTGATCTTGCTCGGGCGGCCGCTCTTGCCGGTGGTCTCGTTGCGCGCGGACTGAGTGTGGTGTCCGGGTTGGCGGCGGGGATCGATACGGCTGCGACCGAGACTGCGCTGGATGCGGGTGGGCGGGCGGTCGGTGTGATCGGTACTGGCGTGTATCACGCCTATCCGCCGGAGAATCTTGCCCTGCACCGCAGGGTTGTGTCTTCGGGATTGGTGTTGTCGCCGTTCTGGCCGGAGACTCCGCCGTCGAAGACGACGTTTCCACGGCGGAACGGCACGATGTCGGCGTATTGCCTGGCCACGGTCATCATGGCGGCGGGGCCGCGCAGCGGTACGCGTATCCAGGCGCGTAAGGCGGTCGAGCACGGCCGCCCGGTGATTTTGCTGCGTTCGGCGCTTGAGGGGAACGACTGGGCGCATGAGCTGCTGGACCGGCCCGATGTCCACGTCGCTGACGGGGTCGATGAGGCCCTGGCGGTACTGGATGAGATCGTGCGTCGCCCGGCGGACATGGACCGGCTGCTGCGGGACCTCGTCGACCTGCCGTGACGCGGCATTCGGGAGACGGCAGGGCTGCTCGGTCTGCCGAGATCATCGCCCGTACTCGATTCACCGATCATTTCCTGGCACCTGTCCGCGCTGCCCGCGGCATCTGTGCGGTGTGCGCGGGTCCTCTGGCTGATGGCGGGGCGCTGTGTTCCGCATGTGCGGCTCATCGCCGTCAGGCGCAGGCGCTTGGTGCGGAGACGGCGGACAGGGCCGTCTTCGTCGCGTACTCCGCCGCGGGCAGCCAGTCCGACTGGGACATGCACCGCTACAAGGCCGCCTCGCCGGGCCCGGCCAATCCCTCGTGGATGCGGACGGCGGGGCAGGCACGTCGGGTGAGGGCAGTCCCCGTAGGCGCTGATGCCATCGGCTGAAACCCCTCACATTCGCCGAGCGGCTCTATCCCGCCCGCACCGGCGGGCGAAGCCTCGTGCAGAAGAGGGGAGTTGGTTCACCTCGCCGGGATTGTGGGTTGTCGTGGCAAGTGGCTGGTGGCTAGCCTGAGCGTAGGCAGGGAGCTCGGGATAGGACCTGAGCCACCGCTGATCTCTTCGAGGCACGGAGCGTCGGCACGGGCCGTCGCCACCGCTTCCTTCCGTATCCAACTCCTTGGTTGCCGGGATCGCTGTGTCCCGGTGGCCGGAAGGTGGCCGCATGACCATCTACTGTCAGCACGCCAACCGCGGGAAGACGCAGATCCTGGCCGTATACCGGAACGGCTGCGGTGTCGAGTCGTCGACGGTGACAAGCCTCGACAGCATCGACCTCGCGGCTCCGGTCGTTGAGGCGCTCAACCGGATCTCTGCTCTCGCCACCGTCCCGGTAAGCATCTTCGATATGCGTGAGCGGCGTGTAGCCAGTTACCCCACGGAACATCTGGCGGCGCTCACCGATCGGAGTGCACGTGCTGATCTCCTCGGGGGAGCGCACAGCCTGTGGTACGAGTCGGTCTGCCTGGAACTTCATCAGGCGCTGGCTGATCTGGATGATGCACTTGCCGCCGTACCGCAGCCGGTCCGGGTCGCGGTCGAGGCGGAGCTCGAGACGGAAGCGCGCGAGCTGCGCGACACACTTGCCGAATCCACGGAGGCAATCCCTGCACCGGAAGGAAACCGGCGCAGCTGGGACCACGAGCAGCCGTTCGTTCCCTATGGAGGCGGATCGCCGCTGCTGAGCACCACGGCACGCGAGCAGCTGGACCGCGAAGAGGAGGGCCTCACCGCTGAGCAGCGCGCGGATGCCGTGGCGAATCTGCGGGTACTGGTCACTGCCTTCGAACAGAGCTCAACCGCGGAGGCCGGCTCGGGGTTCTTCTCAGTCGAGTACCCGGAGATCTTCGCTGAGCCGCATGACGCGAACCACCTCTTCCTGACCATCCGTGTTCCGGAGCCGGACGGGGAGGACGCGGGAGCCTGGAGCATCGAGATCTGCCGTTGGGAGCCCGACGACCCGGCTGAGGAGGGAGAAGACGAGTACAGCAGTGCCACAGGAGAACCCGTCCTGGAGTGCAGGCTCACCAACGCGCCGCGTCCTGATGACATCACCGACCTGCTCTCCCGGCTCGCCGCAGAGCCTGGGCTGCTTCCCCAGTGGGCTGAGACGGAGGTAGGAGCTCCACTCGCGGGGACGAAATTCTTCGTCACCAAAGTGAGCCGATAGCACGTCGCTGACCTGCCTGAAGTGCGTTCGCAACGACCCTGGCAGCCGTGCTGACGTGTCAGCACGGGACTGGGGCGAGGAGGATCGAGCGGGATTCAGAGGGATGGAAACGGTGGTGTCTGCCCCGGCTTCCCGGTGAAACCGCAGGCCAAGAGGGTAATAATTTCGGGTTCGACTCCCCTGGGCTCCACGTCATAGATCCCCTTTGAACTGCGGAAACGTGGTTCGGAGGGGATTTTTCGCGTGCTGGCGTGTCAGCGCGACGGTGTTGGCGCCTGGCGTGATGGTGCTGGCGCCTCCGCGTGCTGGTGCCGACGCCTCGGCGTGATGGTGGTGGCGAGAGGGTGCGGCGGGCGGAGGCTGTGCGGTGCGCAGGGGGCCATGGTGCCGCTATCTGCATCTTGTGTTGTATCTATCATGAATGCATGGGTGGATCATGGGTTGAGCTGCTGCTCGCCGGGGCGTCGTTGACGGACCTCGATCGGTATCGCGACGAGTTGCTCGGCGTGGGCACGTCACCCGAGGACGTGGAGCGGGAGGCGGGGGCCGCTCTGCGGGTCAAGGTGCTTCTCGACGAGGGGCGTCGGCGGGCGGCCGAGCAGGCCCTTCTGAACGACGCCGCCGAGGGGCTCGCGGGCGCGCGGAGCACGGATGAGCTGCTGCCCGCGGTGACCGGATGGGCGCGGCGGCTGCTGGACGCCGACCTGGCGTATGTGGGGCTCGCGCACGACGGCGGGTTCGTGATGGCGGCCGCCCAGGGCGCGCGCACCGGTCGGCTTCAGGGACTGCGGCTGCCCGCCGCGGCCGGGTTCACCGGCACCGTCGTCGCCGGGGGGCACCCTGTCGGCCTGCGCAGTTACGCGACGGAGGACGGCTTCCCCCATCATCCCGCCGCCGACACCGCGGCCATGGAGGAGGACATCCACGCCCTGCTCGGCGTGCCGCTGGCCCGGCACGGCCGCATGCTCGGCGCGCTCTTCGTCAGCAGGCGGCGGGAGCACCGGTTCACGGACCGGGAAGTGGGGCTGCTGTCGGCCCTCGCGGCACACGCGGCCGCCGCGCTCGACCACGCCGAGCTGGAGCTGGCCGTACGCCGGAACGAGCGGCTGACCCAGGCGCTGCTGAGCGGCGGCGGCCTCGACGCTCTCCTGCGGGAGATCGGCCAGGATGCCTCCGGGCAGGTGCTGTTCGCGGACGCCGGTGACGCGGAGCTCGTCGAACGGGCCGCGTGCGTCCGGGCCGTCTCCGCGGCCGGCTCCGTATGCGGCGCCCTCGTGGCCCTCGGCAGCCGGGACGTCCGCGCGGACGCGGCCCTGCTGGAGCGGGCCGCCCCGTTCGTCGCGCTCGCCGTCACCGCGGAGACGGCCGTGGCCGACGCGACCCGGCTCCCCCGGGACGCGCTCCTGCTCGATCTGCTGACGCGGCCCGCCTCCGGCCCCCTCACCCCGCGTCAGCGCATGCGCAACGCGGGCCTGGACCCGTCCGCCTCGTACTGCGTACTGGTCGCCGAACCGGACGGTGATCCTCGGCAGGCACGGCGGGAGTTCGCCGCCTGCGGACTTCCGCCGGGCACCGTTCTCGCACAGGGCGGTACGCGCCTGGTCGCGCTGGTGCCCGGCACAACCCCCGACGACCTCCTGGAGCATTGGGAAGGCCGCGGCGTTCCCGCCGCGACCATCGGCGTCGCCGGTCCCGCGACCGCCCCCGAACACCTCGCCCGCTGCCACCACGACGCGGAGCTGACCCTGGGCGCCCTGCTCACCCTGGGGCGCCGGGGCCAAGCAGCCTCCGCCGACCGGCTCGGCCTCTACCGGGTGCTGCTCAGCCACACCGGACGCCGGGAGCTGCGGGCCCAGTACGAGCAGCTGCTCGGCCCCGTCCTGCGCGAGCAGCGCCGACGTGGGCTTCCCCTCGTCGAAACCCTCCAGGCCTGTCTCGACCACGGCTGCCGGGCCACCCCTGCCGCCCGTGCCCTCCATATCCACGTCAACACGCTCTACCAGCGGCTCGCCGTCCTGGACGAGCTTCTGGGACCCGACTGGCGTGAGCCGCCGCGCTCGGTGGACCTGCAACTGCTGCTGCGGGTCCACTCCGAGCGCGGCTAGCGATCGGATCAAAATCGCGCAGATCGGATCACTCGCACAGATCGGGCTGCTCGGCCACGATCTGGTCCCACAGCGGGCGGAAGTTCAGCCAGCCCGCGTAGTGGCCGCCGACCTCCTTGGCGGTGAACTCGGCGGTCTCCTCGTCCATGCAGATGGGGTGACCGGCCGCCATCGCCGTCAGCTGCGCCTGGCAGGACCGCTCCATGGTGATGAACCACCAGGCGGCCTCGCCGACGCTGTGGCCGACGGTGATCAGACCGTGGTTCTGCAGCACGGCGGCCTTGTGCGGGCCGACCGCCTGCGCGATGCGCTGGCCCTCCTCGTGGTAGCCGGCCGGGCCGCCGTAACCGGCGTACAGACCGTGGTCGTTGTAGAACGACGCGGCGTCCTGGGTGATGGGCAGGAGCTTCATGCCGAGCGAGGCGAGGGTCTTGCCGTACAGCGAGTGGGTGTGTGCGGCCGCGACGACGTCGGGGCGGGCCTCGTGCACGGCCGAGTGGATGTAGAAGCCGGCCAGGTTGACCGCGCCCTTGCCCTCGACGACCTCGCCCTGCTCGTTGACGAGGATCAGGTCGGACGCCTTGATCCGGCTGAAGCTCATCGCGAACGGGTTGACCCAGAAGTGGTCGTGCCGCTCCGGGTCGCGGGCGGTCATGTGACCGGCCACGCCCTCGGAGAAGCCGAACCGGGCGAACAGCCGGAAGGACGCGGCCAGTTCACGCTTGCGCAGCTGCCGCTCCTCCTCGATCGACAGGTCCTGTGCCGGGGCGGGGATGTCCGCACCGGGAAGGAAGACGTTCACCTCGCCGAACTTGCCCCGGTTCTCGATGGATTCCTGGTTCACGTCCCCCTTGGGGGAGTTCTTGGTGGTGTTCATGCATTCGACGCTATGGCGGTTTCCCGGCGGCGGATACGTGCGTTCCGCCCATTCCTTTCGGGGAGAGGTGGGCGAAGCGCACACGATCACCGATGGGGCCCGCAGTGCCCCCCGCTCCCCCGCGAGCTCCGGGAAGGCGGTTCCAGGCCATTTCCTCGTGTCGGCTCAGTGCTTGCGCACCGTGTTCACGTGGTTGGTGCCGGCGGCGTAGAAGCCGTCGACGGCCTTGTCGACCTCGGGGAGGGAGAGGGTGCGGTCGGCCTGGTAGTAGAGCCAGTTGACGCGCATGTCCCAGGTTCGCGGGCCCTTGAAGGGGAGGTCGATGAACCAGGCGTTGAAGTGGACGTTCATGCGTTCCCGCGGGAAGAACTTGCCCTTGTGGGTGAACAGCTTCTGGCCGTCCACGGAGTAGGTGACCTTTCCGTCCATGGCGGTGACCATCATGGTGTGCCAGCCCGTGAGGTCCTTGATCTGGGTCTTCGTGGTGCGGTCTTGCGGCTTGCCGCTGCCGCTGATCCAGCTTGTGGTGTCGATGCGGGGGCCGGGCGCTCCCCATCCGCCGTGCGGCATGTACTCGTAGTCGAGCTCGCTGTACTTCTTCGACTTCTCCGCGGGGGAGATCGTGAAGAAGGACTCGTTGAGGTGATCGCCGTTGGGGCCCTTTACGGGCTTGTCGCTGAAGTAGACCCGGGCGGCGAGGGTGCCGGTGAAGAAGTCGGGTTTGACGCTCCGGAGTTCGGACTGCCGGGTGCCCTTCTTCGTGCCGTCGGTGGCGGCCCGGAGCTGGAGCACCTGGCCGCCCTTGGCGGACGACTCGGCCGGGAAGGTGACGCCGTCGGCCGACCAGGTGTTGTGGATGCCGGGGCCGCCCGCGTCGCTTCGGGCCTGCCAGCCGTTGGCGGTGAAGGCGGGGTCGTCGGGGCCGGTGTAGTGGAAGTTGTCGAAGACGACTCCTGCCGGCGGTGCGGCGGGGGACGAGGGCGGGTTCTTGGCCGCGTCGGCCGTGCCGCTCGGTTCGTCGCCCCAGGCCAGGGCGCCCCGGACGTAGCCCGTGACCAGCTTCGACGGCGCGTAGTGGGTCACCTTGGCGTTGAACGAGCGGTCGTTCGCCTGGTTCAGCTTCTTGTGGTCCAGGCGGTAGCGCTGGAGGCCGATCGCCTCGCTGGTTCCCCCGGGTTTCAATTCCCCGGCGCCCGCGCCGAATCCGACCTCGACGTAGTGGGTGGCGCCGGCGTCGTCGCCACCGCTGAGCGTGCCCAGCTTCTGGGTGACGTTGCCGCATCCCCGGCTCGTCTGGACGCAATTGAATCCGTAGGCGGAGTCGTCCCCGGCGAAGTAGTAGCGGAGGGTCACATCGCTGAGCGGGATGGTCTTCTTGGAATTGTTGACGACTTCCAGCCAGGGCTTGGCCGCTGCCGCGACAGTCGGTCCGTCGGTGCGATATCGGACCGTGAGTTCACCGGTCCCCGAATCGTCGCTTCCGCCAGGGCCCCATTTGACATAGGCCGCTGCGCCGGCGGCTATGAGTATGGCCATGACAAGCACTATTTTGATCGCGCCGCCCCCGCCTCGGCGGCGGGGGCTACGACGAGGGCGACCCATTGAAGCTCCTTGATGTGCTGCGAGGAGCGGCGCCGCCTGCGGGCCTTCACATCGCATTCACTACTGACTCACATTCCGCGTCATCGTAACCGCGATCTACGGGAGTATTTAGGCAACAAGGCTGCATAGGCTTATGTCCGCTTCATGCCGTATTAAGCTTGTATAGCCTGTTTATTTCACCTTGGTAGTACATCTCGGCGTCAACTGGGTCGAGAACGCGCGATGCTGAGTGATCTTGATCACCCCTCCGCGCCTCCTTGTGGCGGCGGTATGTGCGTTTTGGGACTTTTATCCGGGCTAAGATGTCGTAATTCGCCGAGTGTGCACCTGCGGGGCGCTGCCGACCTGCCCCGAACGGGAAGTAGGCGTTCAAATACCTGGGTTATCTTCTCGCTGTGCTTTCACAGGATCATCACAAGATGCGGGTCGTGTGAGTTGAGTTGAGTGGGGGGAACCTTGTCGGGCACTACTGCGCGCCGCGCACGGGACAAAGCCGCGCGTTCGTCGCGCGGCCAGCGCCGCAAGGGGCGTGTCCCGGACCAGCGCGTTGAAACGGCCGGCGGCGGGCGCCGCAAGGGCCGTGTCACGGACCAGCGTGCCGAAGCGGCCGGCAGCCGGCATCGCAGGGGGCGCGGATCGTTCGCCGAGCAAGGTGATACGGCCGTATACGACACCGTCATCCTTGTTCCGGCGCGTAACGAGGAAGTCGGAGTCTTCACCTCCCTGAAGACCCTGGCCGCTCAGAGTCGACGCCCCGACCTGATCGTCGTGGTGGTCAACAACTCGACCGACCGCACCGAGGAGTTCGCGCAGCAATTCGCGGACGATGAGTCCACGCCGCTCACGGTCGTACTGAATCTGCCGAACAACCCGCATAAAAAGGCCGGTGCTCTCAATTACGGCCTGCAATGGCTGAGGGAGTCCGTCGGGGGGCGGCTCACCAGCAAGGTGCGGCACGTCCTGGTCATGGACGCCGACACCGAACTGCACCCGAGGTTCATCGAACGCGCCCGCAACGTCCTCGCCTCCGACCCGGAGCTGGGAGGCGTCAGCGCCGCATGCCTCGGCCGCACCGGACTGTGGCGCAACCCCTGGCAGCGGTTCCTGCTCGGCATGCAGATCATCGAGTACGGCAGGGCGGCCAACATCCGCTACCGCCAGGACGTGCACACCATGTCGGGCGCCGGCTCCTTCTATCGGAGCGAAGCGCTCCAAGGGCTCCTCGACTGGCGCGGGCAGGTCTTCTGGGAGGACCACCGCAACCTGGTCGAGGACTACGAGACCACGCTGGCGCTCAAGGAATCCGGCTGGAAGATCACGGCCAACCAGCTGTGCATCGCCTACACCGACCTCATGCCCACCCTGCGCGAGCTGATCCAGCAGCGTGAACGGTGGAGCCGCGGCACGGTGGACACGCTGCGCCGCCGCGGCTGGACCAAGTTCACCTGGCACTCGATCAGCACCATGTTCCTGGGCCTCTTCGGGGCCGCCTACATCCTGGGCTGGGGCTCGTCCCAGCTCGTACGGACCGCGCAGCGCGGCTTCGACAACTACCCGGTGTTCCTCCTGCTGATGCTCGGCTTCTGGATCGTCTATCCGGCCCTCCGCGTGCGGAACCTCGGCTGGAAGGCGATGCTCGTCGAGGCGCTGCTGCTTCCCGAACTGGTCTACACGGTGGTGCGGACGTACTGGCTCGTCTCTTCCATCGTGAAGTCGTACTTGACCCGGGTCTCCGCGTGGAAATGACCGCGGCAGGGCTCTCAGCAACCGCGGCGATCTCAGTAACCGCGGCAGCCATCTCAGCAACCGCGGCGGCTTCGGTAGCCGCGGCACGAATTCCAGCGACCGCGGCGGCTTCAGCGACCGCGGCGCCAATCTCAACCGCGGCAGCCTCAGCGACCGCGTTAACCGCAGCTACCGCAGCGACCGCATAGTCGACTGCAGAGAAGAACCAAGGAGAGCAATGAACTCCCTCAAGGGCCTGGGGGTCTGCGCGGTGCTCGCGGGCATCGCTTACGCGCTGACCCGGGTGACGGACACCGACACCTTGATGCTCTGGGCCACCGTCGTCATCATCAGCGTGTCGCTGGTGACCTTTGCGGCGTCCATCAGGCGTCGTCGGCGGGATCATCGCATCGCGGGGGAGTGAGACCTGGCGGGCGGGGGAGTGAGACCTGGTCGGCGGGTGAGTGAGCTCTGGCCGGCGGGTGAGTGAGCTCTGGCCGCGGGTGAGTGGGCCCTGGAGAAACCGTCTTGAGTTCGCCACGTCACGGATGGAGCGCGGAAGGCAGCGCCGGTAGGGCCCGCAGGATGGCTCCGAGCGCTCTTCAGCCACTGACCGCGGTCTCCGGGGCCGCGCCCCGTCGGCGTCTGGCTCTCTCAGTACCAGGTGAGCGGCGCTGCCCCAGCGGTCATCCCGCTGTCGACCGCGACGGTCACGGTCACGACGAAGGCGGCCCGGCCCACCGCCGCAAGGCGGCTTCCAGGCCGTCGGCAGCAGTGGCGTCGGTGGAGTCGGCGGAGTCGGTGGCCCAGGCGACCACGCCGTCCGGGCGTACGAGCACCGCCGCCGGTGTCGCGTGGGTGTCGTCGGGCACGGTGTTGACCCGGTCGTCCCAGGGCTTCGCGAGGCGGGTGAAGGAGCCGTCCGGGGTGCGGTCGAGGAGGAGGAATCCGCCGCCGTGGCCGTGGTCGGTGAGGCGGGAGCCGTCGCTCAGCCACAGGTCGGGGGCGTACCGGCCGGTCAGACGGTGGTCGCCGGGGAGGTCGACGCGCTGTGTGACGCCGAGGATCTTCTTGACCGCGTGGGTCGCGCCGTCCCGCGTGTGCAGCAGGTCGATCAGGAGCTCCCGCAGCGCGGCCGACTTGGCGTCCCCGCGCAACACCCCGATCTGGGCGCGCGTCCAGTCCAGCACCCAGGCGCCGACGGGGCGGCGCTCGGCGTCGTACGTGTCGAGCAGCTCTTCCGGCGCCCGGCCGGCGACGACGGCGCCGAGTTTCCAGCCGAGGTTCATGGCGTCGCCGAAACCGAGGTTGAGCCCCTGGCCGCCGAACGGCGAGTGCACGTGTGCGGAGTCGCCGGCCAGCAGCACCCGGCCCGAACGGTAGGTCGCCGCCTGGCGGGCGTTGTCGCTCCAGCGCGTCGCGTCGCCGCGCAGTCCCGTCAGCGTGACGTCGGTGCCCGAGACCCGCCGCAGGCTGGCCTGGAGCTCCTCCAGGGTGACGGGCGCCGAACGGTCGGCGGGCGGGGGGACGAACTCCACGGCGACCACCAGTCCGGGCTGGGGGCCGTAGCGGTACACGCCGTGCGGCGACCATCCCCACCCTTCCGCGAGCACCGAGGGGTCGGCGATGTCGGCGAGCGCCCTGTAGCCGGTGAGTTCGGGGTCGGTGCCGGGGAAGTCGATGCCCGCGAGGCGGCGTACGGTGCTGTGCCCGCCGTCGCACCCGACCAGCCACCCGGTGCGTACCGTGCCCGAGGCCCCGGCGGTGCTCGTGTCGATGAGCACGCCGTCGCCGGTGTCCTCGAACGAGGTGACCTCCACCCCGCGCCGCACCGGCACGCCCAGCGCCGCGAGGTGCTCGGCCAGCAGCGCCTCCAGCTCACGCTGCGGGACCATCCGCGCGCCGTCGACCGAGGCGTGCGCGGCGAGGTCGGGATCGGTCCAGTTCACGAGGTCGGCGTCCAGGACGATCCCCGCGAAATGCCCGGTCAGCCGCCTGCCGCCGGGCTGCTGGTCGTCTTCGCCCCGCCGACCGCCGTCGGGCCCATCGCCTTCGGACCGCCGCTTGCCGGGCACGGGAGCGGGCGGCCCCAGCCGCTCCAGCAGCTCCCGCTGCACCTTCTCGGCGGCGGGCAGCAGGCCGCGGCGGTCGAGCGCCTCCGCCGTCGACACGTTGATCCCGCCCGCCTTCATCTCGACGGCGGGCAGCAGGCCGCGGCGGTCGAGCGCCTCCGCCGTCGACACGTTGATCCCGCCCGCCTTCATCTCGACGGCCGGTTCGGCCAGCCGCTCCAGTACTTGCACCGTCGCCCCGGAGAGCGCCAGTTCCGCGGCGAGCATGAGGCCCACCGGCCCGGCTCCGACCACGGTCACGTCCGTGTCCAGATGTGCGTCGTTCGTCATGAACACCGTTCTACGTACGAACGGCGTTCGTGTCAAGTTATGATGGACGCGTGAACCCGAGAGAGCGACGCGCGGCCCGCCACCAGCCGCCGAACCCCGAGGCCGAATCCGCCCCCAAGCCCCGGCGCCGCAAGGTCCCGATCACGGTGGAGCAGGTCGTCGATACCGCGTTGAACGTCATCGCCACCGAGGGTTACGAGGCGCTGACCATGCGCCGACTCGCCGGCGCGCTCGACACCGGGCCCGCCTCGCTCTACGCCCACGTGGTCAACAAGGCCGACCTCGACGAACTGCTCATCGGGCGGCTGTGCGCCGGGCTCGCACTGCCGGCACCCGACCCCGCGGCCTGGCGGGAGCAGATCCGCGGCGTGTGCGTCCAGATGCGCGATCAATACTTGAAATACCCCGGGATCTCCCGCGCCGCGCTGGCCATGGCCCCCACCGACCTGGAGATCGTGCGGGTCAGCGAGGGGATGCTGGCGATCCTGCTCGCCGGCGGCGTCGCCCCGCAGACCGCCGCGTGGGCCATCGACGCCCTCTTCCTGTACGTGGCCGCCTACTGCCTGGAGCTGTCCATCGCGCGCCAGCGGGCGGCGGACGACGACATCGCCTGGGTACGCGACCGGGGAGAACTGCTGCGCCGGTTCGCCGCCCTGCCCGCCGAGACCTTTCCCCACACCACTCGGCATGCCGCCGAACTCACCGCGGGCGAGGGCCACGACCGCTTCGACTTCACCCTCGCCTTGATGATCGACGGCCTGGCACACCGCTGACCCGGCGCGGCGACGGGTGCGCGACGACCGCGTCAGTGCTCGTACTCGTCCTCGTCCTCGTCGTCTTCCTCGTCCGCCTCCGGCAGGACTTCCGCGATCATGCGGACGGCGAAGTCGGGGTCCTCGGTGATGCGGTTGATGTGCTCCGCGAGCAGGAAGGCGGTGACTTCCAGCGGAGTCATCTCGTCCTTCGTCCAGTAACCGTATTGCTTGCGCCACAAGTTGGGGCTCAGCCCGGTGCCCGCGGCGACGACCAGCCCGGTCATGGTGGGGATGACCTCGGGGCGTACGCTCCTGGGCATCATGCGCATCGTGGCCACCAGGTTGGGCACCACATACTCGATGACGTCCCGGTCGTGGTCCTCGTAGGCCATCCGCAGCCACTTCATGAACATGAAGATGAGCGTGCACGCGCCGTTCAGCACGGCATCGGCGCCCCGAGGCCCCAGCGACGCGGTGAACTGGTCCATCAGCGCCCGCTGTTCGGGGGCGATCTCCGACTTGCCTTCGTGTACGACCTTGAGCCGCGAGTCGATCATCATGAGCGCCGCGCCCACATCGCCGGCGGGAGCGTGCTGGGGGTCGCAGGGCGATGACACAGGGTTCCTCCTCAGGCGACCGCGGAGGGTGGCGCGGCGCGTCCGTACCGTAGTCCGCGCGTACGGCCGGAGCCCGCCGAATCCTTGAAACGCACAGCTACTCGCGTGTTCCCGTCACCGACCGCCATGAGAGATCAAGTTGAGCCCTTGTTCGGAGACTTCGGCTCGCCGCACCGGACATCGCCGGACATGGGCATCCCGGACACGGCCGCGGGCGTCGACCGGCCCGGAAGCGGCCTCCGCCGAGGAGTCACCGGGCAGTCAGGAAACGGTAAAAGCTACTGGTAAGGTCATCGACCCGCCAATTCGCCCTGCATGAAGGATTTTTCGTGACCATTCCCGCACCTCCCGGCGATCAGAGACCCGGCGATCAGAGACCCGGCGACCCAAGACCCGGCGACCAGATACCTGCCGGGCAGGAGCCCCCCGCCCAGGACCCGAAGAGCCAGGAGCCGGAGAGCAAGGAGCCGGCGAGCAAGGAGCCGGAGAGCCAGGAGCCGACCGGCCAAGAGCCCCTCGCTCAGGGCCAGGCCGCACAAGATCAGACCGCTCAGGACCCGGCGAGTCAGGAGCCCGTCGCCCAGGAGCAGGCCGGCCAGGAGCCCGCCGCCCAGGAGCAGGCCGGCCAAGCCCCCTGGGGTCCCCCGCCTCCCGGATCGGCGCCCGCGCCCTGGCCGCAGTACCCGCCACCGCCCCCGTCCCCATCCTCCTCCCCGTACGCGCACCCGTACCCCTACCCGGTGCCGCCACCGCCGGACCGTAACGCCATGGGCGTGGCCTCCCTGGTGCTCGGTCTGGCCGGTGTCGCTCTCGGTCTGGCCGTCGTCCTGTTCTGGATGTCGTGGCTGCCGGCCCTGCTCGCCGTGATCTTCGGCTTCATCGGGCTGAGCCACGCGCGCAAGGGGCTGGCGACCAACAAGGGGATGGCGCTGGCCGGCGTGATCCTGGGCGGGGCCGGTCTGCTGATCGCGGCCGGCCTCGGGACGCTCGCCGTGGTGGGGCTGAAGATGGAGGCCGACGACGCTCGCGCGAAGAAGGCGGCGGACAGGGCGGCGGTGGCCGAGGAGAAGGACCGGCAGGCGCGGGAGAAGGAGCGCGAGGAGCGCGAGGAGCGGGCCAGGCACCTGGCCTTCGGCGAGGCGTACACGTTCAAGAACGGCCTCAAGGTCACGGTGGCCAAGCCCGAGCCCTTCGTACCGGACGAGTTCGCGTTCGGCCACACGAAGGGGAACAAGGCGATCCAGGTGACGATCACGGTCGTCAACACGGGCAAGGAGCGGCTCTCGATCGAGTCGGGGCTGCCCAGAGTCAACGACGCCGACGGGGCCTCCACGGAGATGGTGATCGACGGAAGCGGCCGCCAGAAGGTTCTCAGCGGCTACGTACTCCCCGGCAGGGAAGCCGTGGGTAAGTACGCCTTCTCCCTTCCGCCCGACGCCGCCGACAAGGTCGAGGTCGAGTTCACCCCCGACGCGGGAGAGTGGGAGGACTCCTACTGGTCAGGACCCAACTGACGCGCCGCGCCGCGCGCCCCGGCCTCACGCGCCCCGGCCTCACGCGCCCCGGCCGAATGCGGGCGGACCGGCCTGCGCGGCGGGCCCCGTAGTCGCCGGGGCCCGCCCCGCACGTGCACCGAAACGGGCGTACGGACGTAGCGGATGTACAGCTGTAACGGATGCACAGCCGTACGGCCGTAAAGCCGTCAGCGCTTGTCGTCGGGGCCCTTGGTGTCGGCCTCCGCCTCGGCCTGCTTGGCCTGGACCTCGGGGTCGAGGGTGGCGCCCGCGCTGCCGTCGACGGCGGTGAGCGGGGTGCGGTCGGAGACCTCGGTGGGGGCCGGGGGCTCCACGAGCCAGTCCGGGTTGGCCTGCTTGTCCCACCACTTCCAGACGGCCGCGGCGCCGCCCGCCAGCACTCCGAGTACCAGCAGCCGCTTCGCGAACTTGCCGGTACGGGCGCGGCGGGCGCGCTTCTTGGCGAGCTTGTCGATGTCGGCGGCCGAGACCTGGCCGCGGAGCGCCGCGATGGCCGCGCTGCCGCGGGCCACGGCCTCGTCCCGTACGGGTTCGGCGGCGGCGCGGGCCCGCAGCGCCGCCTGGTCGACCTTGGGCGGCAGGGCCTCGCGGGCGTGCTCGATCCGGGGGGCGAGGTGGGCGCGGTACTGCTCGCCGGCGGTGGAGCGGGCCTGGTGCGCGGCGGTCGACACCTTGGGCGCGAGCCGTGCGCGCGCCTCGTGCGCAAAGTGCGCGGCGGTGTCCTTGGCCGTGCCGGCGTAGGGCGCCACCACATCCGCGGCGTGCCGCACGCTGTCCTTGGCCGTGCCGGTCGCGGCTCGCACGCTGTCCTTGCGGGTCACGGTTCCTCCTCCTCGGTGGCGTGTCCGGGGGCTTGGCGTTTGTCCCCAATGAATGCAGTATCTGTCGCCTGTCCCCGCGAATGAAGATCATGCCTGTCCGGCGGCCTGACGGCATGTGCGGGCGGGCATCCGGGGCATAAGGAGCTTCGGCTGACGATGCCACGGTTGGCGGCCGGGCGCGCCCCTTCGGCGACTACTCGCGGTGGGAAGCGACGGATAAGCGCCGAGGAGGTGTCCGAAGACGCCCTTAGGCGGCGGTCGGGCGACGTCCGCGCGCGTCCGTGCGAGGATCGGGGAACGTCAGTGAAGTCTATGGAAGGTAGATCGTGGCCGAGCAGCTCTACGCCACCCTGAAGACCAACAACGGTGACATCGTGATCCGGCTGCTGCCGGACCACGCGCCCAAGACGGTCAAGAACTTCGTCGAGCTCGCCGAGGGCACTCGCGAGTGGACCAACCCGGAGACCGGCCAGAAGTCCACGGACAAGCTGTACGACGGCACGATCTTCCACCGTGTCATCAGCGGGTTCATGATCCAGGGCGGTGACCCCCTGGGCAACGGCACCGGCGGCCCCGGCTACAAGTTCGCGGACGAGTTCCACCCCGACCTCTCGTTCAACAAGCCGTACCTGCTGGCCATGGCCAACGCGGGCCCGGGCACCAACGGCTCGCAGTTCTTCCTCACGGTCTCCCCGACCACGTGGCTGACCGGCAAGCACACCATCTTCGGCGAGGTCGTCGACCCGGCGAGCCAGAAGGTCATCGACGCCATCGCGGCCACGGACACCAACCCGCGCACGGACCGCCCGGTCAACGACGTCGTGATCGAGTCCGTCGTGGTCGAGCGCCGCGAGGGCTGAGCCCTCAGCGATAGCCGTAGCGGAAGCCGCGGCGGATCCGTAGCGGAAGCCGCGGCGGAATGCGTATCGGAATCCGCGGCGGAATCCGTACGGGAACCCAGCGCCCCGCCCGTCCGTAGAGAGGGGCGGGGCCTGCGTACGTACGCGAAGGCCGGAAGCCGACCGGCAGGGGGCAAGGGGCAAGGGGAGACGATGGAGGACCAGGCGGTCTGCTGCTACCGGCATCCGGACCGGGAGACGGGCGTGCGCTGCGTGCGCTGCGAACGGCCGATCTGCCCCGATTGCATGGTCAGCGCCTCGGTGGGCTTCCAGTGCCCCGAGTGCGTGAGCACCGGCTCGGGCACCGGGCAGTCCCCGCGGGCCAACACCCCGCGCACCGTCGCGGGCGGCGCCGTGACCGCCGACCCGCGCCTGGTCACCAAGGCCCTGCTGGGCGTCAACCTCGCGGTCTTCATCGCGGTGTATTTCGTGGGGGACTCCCTCACCGACGCCCTCACCTTGATCGGGAAGGCGTACGACCCGAACCTCCCCGGCGAGGTCGGCGTCGCCAACGGCCAGTGGTACCGGCTGCTGACCTCGATGTTCGCGCATCAGGAGATCTGGCACATCGGCTTCAACATGCTCTCCCTGTGGTGGCTGGGCCCGCCGCTGGAGGCCGCCCTGGGCCGCGCCCGGTTCCTCGCGCTGTTCCTGGTGGCGGGGCTCGGCGGCAACGCGCTGGCCTATCTGCTCTCGCCCCAGAACATGGGGACGCTCGGCGCCTCCGGGGCGATCTTCGGGATGCTGGGCGCCACCGCGGTGCTGATGCGGCGCCTCAACTACGACATGCGGCCGGTCATCGCGCTGCTCGCGCTGAACCTGCTCTTCACCTTCACCTTCGCCGGCATCTCCTGGCAGGCGCACCTCGGCGGACTGGTGGTCGGCACGGTGGTCGCGTACGGGATGGTGCACGCGCCCCGCGACAAGCGGGCCCTCGTGCAGTGGGGCACCTGCGCCCTGATGCTGCTCGTGATCGCCGCCGTGGTGATCGTACGGACCGTGCAGCTCAACGGCTGACGACGGCTGACGAGGTCTGACGACGGCTGACGCGGGCTGACCACGGCCGGTCTTGCCCCCTGCCCTCCCCGCCCTCTCCCCGTGCCCTCCCCGCCCTCATCCCTGCCTTGTCCCCGCGCCTCATCCCCGCGTTGTCCACAGAGAATGACCGATCTTGTGCACGCTGTGGGGAACTGCTGTTCGCGTCGTCCCCGATCCGCGTTTGCCCAGGAAGACGGCGGTGTGATCGTGCGCACGCAGAGCGGTCACCAGTCACACCGGCGTCAACGCCGGGGAAGTTATCCACAGATCTTCTGAGTTTTTCCCCAGTGTGGATGAGGGTGTGGATAACTCGGCGACAGGCTCAGGGCAGAGCCGTCGGCTGTATGGCCCAGCAGACCCCGGCACATGGCCCAGCGAGGGCGCGACGCCTGACCCCGCTGGCCCCGCTGACCCCGTACAGGCCCGGCCGGGCTACTTCCACTGGGTGGAGACCACGAACCCCGCGGCGATGAAGCCGAAACCGATCACGATGTTCCAGTTGTGCAGGGCCGAGATCGGCAGATCTCCGCGCGTCACATAGAAGACGACGATCCATGCCAGGCCCAGGGCGAACATCGCCAGCATCAGCGGGGCCACCCAGCGGCGCCCGCTGTTGAGCCTGACGTTCTGCTGCTTGGCCGCCGGCGGCGGGGTGAAGTCGTCCTTCTTGCGGATACGTGACTTCGGCACGAGGAACTCTCCTGTCGATGCGCTGCGTGACCGCGCGGGGTACAAAACTGTCCGCCGGAACGGGCGGCGGCGGGGGTCGCCGCCGTGCCCCGGCCGTCCGTTAGCGTAGTGCTTCCGCGGCGTCGGAGAGGATAAGGGTACGTTGAGCAATTCTGCCGACTCCACCAGCACCGGCCCCCGGCGTTTCCGGCCGGTCCGGCTGCTCACCGCCGGTGTCTTCGCGCTGGCCGGCCTCATCTTCTGGATGAGCTTCAACACCGCCCAGGGCACCGATCTGCGCACCGACGACTCGATGCTCCGCCTCTCCGACCTCATCCAGGAGCGCAGCCACAAGAACGCGACCCTCGACGAGAGCGCCGCGGGCGTGCGCGCCGAGGTCGACGCGCTGGCCCGGCGCGACAACGGCAGCTCGGACGCCGAGAACAAGCGCATCGCCGCCCTGGAGAAGAGCGCCGGCACCAAGCCGCTCACCGGCAGCGGCCTGAGCGTGACCCTCACCGACGCCCCGCAGGGCGCCACCGCCCGTATCCCCGGCGTCCCGGAGCCGCAACCCAACGACCTGGTCATCCACCAGCAGGACCTCCAGGGCGTCGTCAACGCCCTGTGGCGGGGCGGCGCCAAGGGCATCCGGATCATGGACCAGCGACTGATCTCCACCAGCGCCGTGCGCTGCGTGGGCAACACCCTCATCCTCCAGGGCCGCGTCTACTCCCCGCCGTACAAGGTGACGGCCGTCGGCGACCGCGACGCCCTGCGCAAGGCGCTGGACTCCACGCCCTCGATCCAGGACTACAAGCAGTACGTGACCGCGTACGGGCTCGGCTGGAAAGTCGACCAGCACGATGCGGTGACTCTTCCCGGCTACTCGGGCACAGTGGATCTCCACTACGCGAAGCCCGCGTCCTAGCCGCCGCCGTGCCCGCGGGCGGCGGGCGCGAGGCCCCAGCCGACGACGGGAGCGGCAGTGAAGGTGAACGCGCGTGTGATCGTCCGGACCTTCAGCGAGCTGTGCGTCACCGTCGGCACCCTGATCGTCCTGTTCGTCGTCTATGTCCTGTACTGGACCGGGGTGCGGGCCGACAGCGCCATGAACGGCGAGCTCGACCACCTCCAGGACAAGTGGTCCACCGGCTCCGTGTCGTCCGGCAGCGCGCGGCCGGGCCCGTCCGGGCAGCCGGGCCGGCCCACAGGGACGCCGAACCCGCCTCCGCAGCCCTCTTATAAAGAAGGCGAGTCGTTCGCGGTGATGTACATCCCGCGATTCGGGTCCGGCTGGTCCAAGCCCGTCCTGGAGGGCACCGGCGCCTCCGTGCTGAAGAAGGGCCTCGGCCACTACTCCGGCACCGCGCGCCTCGGCGAGACGGGCAACTTCGCGGTGGCCGGGCACCGCCGCACGTACGGCGATCCGTTCAAGGACTTCCCGGAGCTGCGCCCCGGCGACGCGGTGGTGGTGCGGGACGGGGCGACCTGGTTCACGTACCGCGTCGACCGCAGGCCGTACAAGACGCTGCCCTCCGACGTCGGCGTCGTCGACCCCGTGCCGCGGAAGTCGGGGTTCAAGGGGCCCGGCCGCTATCTCACCCTCACCACCTGCGAGCCCGAGTGGGGCCACAGCCACCGGCTGATCGACTGGGCGCATCTGGACGCGACCCAGCCGGTCGAGCGGGGCAAGCCCGCGGCTTTGCCCAGGTGACCCACCCGTCACAGGCACGGGCCTTACCCTGGTGCTGCACGTGCCGCCGCGACCCGTCGCTGCGGCGGGAATTCCGTCTTCGTCATCGGCAAGTAGGGACAGCATGTACGGCTGGATCTGGCGGCATCTGCCGGGCAACGCGTGGGTGCGGGCGCTGATCTCGCTCGTACTGGTGCTGGCGATCGTCTACGTGCTCTTCCAGTACGTCTTCCCCTGGGCGGAGCCACTGCTTCCGTTCAACGACGTGACGGTCGACAACGGAATGGCGGGTACGGCCCGGTGAGCGCTCGCATCCTGGTCGTGGACAACTACGACAGCTTCGTCTTCAACCTGGTCCAGTACCTCTACCAGCTCGGCGCCGAGTGCGAGGTGGTCCGCAACGACGAGGTCGAACTCGCGCACGCCGAGGACGGCTTCGACGGCGTGCTGCTCTCCCCCGGCCCCGGCACGCCCGAGCACGCGGGCGTCTGCGTCGACATGGTCCGGCACTGCGCGGCCGGCGGCATCCCGGTCTTCGGCGTGTGCCTGGGCATGCAGTCCATGGCGGTCGCCTACGGCGGCGTCGTCGGACGCGCCCCCGAGCTGCTGCACGGCAAGACCTCGTCCGTCACCCACGAGGGCGTCGGCGTCTTCCACGGCCTGCCGTCGCCGTTCACCGCCACCCGGTACCACTCGCTGGCCCTCGAACAGGGCACGGTGCCGGACGAGTTGCAGGTCACGGCCCGTACGGACACGGGCATCGTGATGGGGCTCAGACACCGCGACCTGCCGGTGGAGGGCGTGCAGTTCCACCCCGAGTCGGTGCTCACGGAGTGGGGGCACCTGATGCTCGCCAACTGGCTGGTGATGTGCGGCGACGAGGCCGCCGTGGACCGCTCGGCGGGGCTCGCGCCGGTGGTGGGCAAGGTCGGCGCGTGACCGCACTCCGCCCCGAGCGTGAGGGCGCCGCGCAGGGCGCCCAGGAGCCCGTGCCGCCGTACGACCCGTACGAGGACACCGGCGCGTTCGCGGCGGCCGTCGAACTGCTCGACGACCCGCTGAACGACCCGCTGCCGGGGCGGCCGGCGCCGCCGCCCGCCCCCGCCCCGGAACGGGAGAGCCGGCCCCGGCACCAGCGCCCCCAGGAGCCGCAGCGGCCCCAGGAGCCCGTACAGCCGCAAGCACGGGACGTACGCGCGCAGGAGCCCGTACGAGCACAGGAGCCCGTACGAGCACAGGAACCCATACGCGCGCAGCAGCCCGTACCCGCCCACGAGCCCTCACCCGCCCACGAGCCCGTACGCCCGCAGGCGTCCCCTCCCCGGCGGCAGGCCGCGCGGCCGCTGCCGCCCGAGCGGCCCGCGGAGACCCAGGGCTCGCCCTGGTTCCGCCCCCACGACCAGCCGGAGCCGGCCGCGCCGAGGCCGCCCGTGCACAGCCGCGCCCCGCGGCCGGCCCCGCGGCCGGCCCCGCCCTCGCCTCCCGACGGCGGGACCCTGACCCTCGACCTCGGCCCGGACTTCGCCGCGGCGGCCGACCCGCGCCGCGGGGGCGATGAGGGGGCGGTGGACGACAGGACGGTCGCGCTGCGGCGGATCGACGCCGACGCGCCCCTCACGGCGGCGGCTGCGGACGAAGTGACGACGCCGCAGCCCGGTGGCCGGGCCGCCCGGCGCAAGGCCGCCCAGGACGCCGCCAAGCGCGCCGGCCGGGGCCGCCGTACGCCCACGCCCTCCCCGGCCCCCGCGCCCGAGAGTTCGACGGCCGCGCCGCGCACCAGGCTGGAGGCGCGCCGCGCGCAGCGGGCCCGCAAGGACAGCCCCGGCGTGATCGTGAGCCGGCTGCTCGGCGAGGGTTTCATCACGATCGGCGTGCTGATGCTGCTCTTCGTGACGTACCAGCTGTGGTGGACGAACGTGATAGCCCATCAGCAGGCGGGCGGCGCCGCGAACAGCCTC
Organism: Streptomyces sp. NPDC050617; assembly: GCF_040654795.1. Classification (NCBI taxonomy): domain Bacteria; kingdom Bacillati; phylum Actinomycetota; class Actinomycetes; order Kitasatosporales; family Streptomycetaceae; genus Streptomyces; species Streptomyces sp. NPDC050617. The sequence continues at coordinate 407,485 of NZ_JBFAIS010000002.1, forward strand.
CAGCACAAGTGGGACGAGGGCGACGGCGACGACCGGAGCGCGGGCGCGTTCTCGCCCGGCCAGGGGTTCGCGATCATCTACATCCCGAAGCTGGACGTGAAGGCGCCGATCGCGGAGGGCATCAGCAAGCCGAAGGTCCTCGACCGCGGCATGGTCGGCCACTACGCCGACGGCGCGCTGAAGACCGCGATGCCGTGGGACAAGAAGGGCAACTTCGCGCTCGCCGGGCACCGCAACACCCATGGCGAACCGTTCCGTTACATCAACCAGCTCAAGCCGGGCGACAAGGTCGTCGTGGAGACGAAGAGCGCGTACTTCACGTACGAGATGACGAGCGCGCTGCCGCAGACCTCGCCGGCCAACACCGGCGTCATCCGCCCGGTGCCCACGGGGTCCGGTTTCACGAAGCCCGGCCGGTACATCACGCTCACGACCTGCACGCCGGAGTTCACCAGTACGTATCGAATGATCGTCTGGGGCAAGATGGTCGACGAACGGCCGCGCGGCAAGGGCAAGCCGGACGCGCTCGTCGAGTGACACCGGCCCGGCGGCCCGGCGGCGGGCGTACGGGCCGTTCGGCGGGGCGGTACATCCAACGGGGCCGACAGACCAGCGAATCAGTGAACAAGGGGTACGAGCGCCGTGGCACGGACCGAGCACGACGAGCCGCGACCGGCAGCGCGCCGCGGCCGAGGGCGGATCGCCGCCACCGTCAGCTTCATCGGCGAACTGCTGATCACCGCGGGCCTGCTGCTGGCCCTGTTCGTTGTCTACTCGCTGTGGTGGACGAACGTGCTCGCCGACCGCGAGGCGTCCCGCCAGGGCCACCACGTCCGCGACAACTGGGCCAAGGGCGGCCCGGGCGCGCTGAACACCAAGGACGGCATCGGCTTCCTGCACGTACCGGCCATGAAAAACGGCGAGGTCCTCGTAAAGAAGGGGACGAATACCGGCACGCTCAATGAGGGGGTCGCCGGGTTCTACACCTCTCCGGTGAAGTCGGCGATGCCGTGGGACAAGAAGGGCAACTTCACGCTGGCCGCGCACCGCGACGGGCACGGCGCGAAGTTCCACAACATCGACAAGCTCAAGGACGGCGACGCGGTCGTCTTCGAGACGCGCGACGTCTGGTACGTCTACAAGGTCTACGCCGAGCTGCGCCAGACCTCGAAGTACAACGTCGAGGTCATCGACCAGGTCCCCAAGGAATCCGGCAAGAAGAAGCCCGGCCGCTACCTGACGCTGACGACCTGCACCCCCGTCTACACCTCCGACTACCGCTATGTCGTCTGGGCGCAGCTGGAGCGTACGGAGAAGGTCGACGCCCGGCGCACGCCCCCGGCGGAGCTGCGGTAACAGCCCCTCCGACGAAAGGCCCCGGCGCCCTCCCCCAGAACTTCGGGGAGGGCGCCGGGGCCTTTCTCAAGCGTCGGGCGGCTCGGGTCTCAGGCGCGCCTAGTGGTGATGGCGGCCCTTCCCCTTCCCGATGAGGTCGTGCCACAGCGGGGAGTCGTTCCCGTCGCCGTCGCTGTCCCCCCAGTCGCCCGAACCGGGCGTGGTGGTCAGCGAGACCGTCTGGCCCTTGCTGACCTGGGCGCCGGGGAGCGGGTTGGACATGGCCACGGTCGCGTCGTCGTCCTGGGGGCCGGAGACGCCGCCGAGGGTCAGCTGCGCGTCGCTGATCTCCTTCTTGACGTCCTTGAGCTTCTTGCCGAGCAGCGAGGGCATCGCGAACTTCTCGGCGGCCTTGGCGACGGTCAGGGTGACCGTCGAGTTCGGCTGCGCCTGGGTGTTGCCGTCCGGGCTCTGCTTGATGACGGTGCCCGCCGGCTGGTCCGACTCCTGCTCCTGCTTCTGCGGGGTGAAGCCGACGTCGGTGAGCTGCTTGCTCGCGTCCTCCCAGCTCTTGCCGACCACCGGCGGGACCGTCTTGGTCTGCGGGGCCTGGGCGATGGTCAGGGTGACCGTCGCGCCCTTCTCCTGCTTGGAGCCGGAGGCCGGGTCCTGATTGAGGACCGTGTTGGGAGTCTTCTCGGACTCCTCCTGCTTCTGCTCGACCTTGAAGCCCTTGTCCTTCAGGGTGGACGTCGCGTCGTTCAGGGAGAGCCCGGTGACCGGCGGCACTGAGACCTTCTCGACACCCTTGGACATGACGACCTTGACCTCGCCGTCCCGGTCGACCTTGGAGCCGGCTTCCGGGGTCTGGGTGCAGACCGTGCCCTTCTTCTGGTCCTCGCAGAACTTCGAGCCGCTCTCGACGACCTTGAAGCTGCCGTTCTCACCCATCTGCTTGGCCTTCGCCAGCGTCTCGCCCGCGAGCGCCGGCACCGGCACCTGGGCGTCGTTGTGGTTCTTGCTCATGAGGGCCTTGCCGATGAAGATGGCGCCGATGAGCACCAGGATGCCCGCGGCGATCAGCAGGATCGTCGAGACGCGGCTCTTCTTGCCGCCGCTGCTGCCGCGCCGCCGGTCCGGGCGGTCGTCGTACCCGCCGTAGCCGCCGTCGTCGTCGCGCAGCGGCGGCAGCATGGAGGTCTGGCCCATGGCCGGGTCCTGGGGGCGGAGCATCGCGGTCGGCTGGTCCTCGCCGTAGCCGACCGCGCCCATGGCGGCGGTGGCGGCGACGGGCTGGCCGTCGAGGGCCGCCTCGATGTCGGCGCGCATCTCGTCGGCCGACTGGTAGCGGTAGTCCGGGTCCTTGGTGAGCGCCTTCAGCACGATCGCGTCCATCTCGGGCGTGATCTCGGGGTCGAAGTTGCTCGGCGGCTGCGGCTCCTCCCGTACGTGCTGGTAGGCGACGGCCACCGGGGAGTCGCCGACGAACGGGGGCCGGACGGTGAGCAACTCGTACAGCAGGCAGCCGGTGGAGTAGAGGTCGCTGCGCGCGTCGACCTGCTCGCCCTTGGCCTGCTCGGGGGAGAGGTACTGGGCGGTGCCGATGACGGCGGCGGTCTGCGTCATGGTCATGCCGGAGTCGCCCATGGCGCGGGCGATGCCGAAGTCCATGACCTTGACCTGCCCGGTGCGCGTCAGCATGACGTTGGCGGGCTTGATGTCGCGGTGGACGATGCCGGCGCGGTGCGAGTACTCCAGGGCCTGGAGGACCCCGATGGTCATCTCCAGGGAGCGCTCGGGCAGCAGCTTGCGGCCGGAGTGCAGGAGCTCGCGCAGGGTCGAGCCGTCGACGTACTCCATGACGATGTAGGGGATGGAGACGTTGTCGACATAGTCCTCGCCGGTGTCGTAGACGGCGACGATCGACGGGTGGTTGAGCGAGGCGGCGGACTGTGCCTCTCGGCGGAACCGGGCCTGGAAGGACGGGTCGCGGGCCAGATCCACCCGCAGGGTCTTCACAGCCACGGTGCGGCCGAGCCGGGTGTCATGGGCGAGGTAGACCTCCGCCATGCCACCGCGGCCGAGCACCGAGCCCAGCTCGTACCGGCCGCCGAGGCGACGCGGCTCTTCCATAGATCCAGCCCTCTCCGTCAATCCTGACCGCACCGGTGTGGGGTCCGGCGGTGTGCTGTCCGGGCATACCGTACCCGGCGCGCCTGTAGTGATCCGGGCGCGACCGTCACCCGATATCAGACCGGTACCGCCACGTGCGGCGCTCGGTTGCGGGGGTGACCGGGGTCACTTCTCTGTCTTGAGTACCGCCTCCATGACCGCCTTCGCGACGGGCGCGGCGAGCTTGCCGCCCGCGATGTCGTCGCGCAGGGTGTCGGAGCTCTCGATGACGCACGCGACGGCGACCGGGGAGCCCTTGTCGGTCTTGGCGTAGGAGACGAACCAGGCGTACGGGTTGGCCTTGTTGTTCTCGCCGTGCTGGGCGGTACCGGTCTTGCCGCCGACCGTGACGCCGGGGATCTTGCCGGCTTTGCCGGTGCCCTCCTCGACGACGTTCTCCATCATCTCCTGCAGCTTCTGGGCGTTGGCGCTGGAGAGCGGCCGGCTCCTCTCCTTGGGCTCCGTCTGCTCGATGACGTTGAGGTTCGGCGCCCGCAGCTTGTCGACCATGTACGGCTGCATGAGCTTGCCGTTGTTGGCGATCGCCGCCGTGACCATGGCCATTTGCAGCGGACTCGCGGTGGTGGACGCCTGGCCGATACCGGCCATGGCGTTCTGCGGCCGGTTGTCCTTGGGGTACTTGGACTCGGCGGCACGCGTCGGCGTGTCGACCTTGTCGTCGTTGAAGCCGAACTTCTCGGCTTCCTTCTTCATCGTCGCGTTGCCCAGGTCGGCGCTGATCTTGCCGAAGACGGTGTTGCAGGAATACTGGAGCGCCACCTTCATCGTGGCGTTCTCACACGGGATGTTGCCCTCGTTGGGCAGCGGCTGCTTGTTCGTGTCGGGCAGGTAGTACGGCAGCGGCGACTTCGTGGGCTCGTCGATGCTGCTGTAGAGACCGTTCTCCAGCGCCGCCGACGCGGTGACCAGCTTGAAGGTGGAGCCGGGCGGATAGGTCTCCTGCAGCGCCCGGTTGAGCATCGGCTTGTCGCCCGTGTCCGGCGACAGCTTCTTCCACATCTCCTCGTCCTTCTTGCCGCTGCCCGCGATCACGGACGGGTCGAACGACGGGGTGGAGGCCAGCGCGAGGATCTTGCCGGTGCGCGGGTCGAGGGCGGCGACGGCGCCCTTGTTCTTGCCGAGGCCCTTGAACGCGGCCTCCTGCGCCTTGGTGTTGAGGGTGGTGACGACGTCGCCGCCCTTCTTGCCCTTGCCGGTGATCATGTCGATGGTGCGGTTGAAGAAGAGCCGGTCGTCCTCGCCGGTGAGGATCTTGTCCTCCAGCTTCTCGATCCCCCGGCCGTCGTAGACCTGCGAGGCGAAGCCCGTGACGGGCGCCCACATCGGGCCGTCCTTGTACGTCCGCTTGTACTTGAAGTCGAGGCTGTCGGTCTTCGTGGAGCCGGTGATGCGCTGGCCGTCGACGATGATGTCGCCGCGCGGCTTGCTGTAGGTGGCGATCGTGACGCGGCGGTTGTGCTTGTGGTTCTTGAGCTCGTCGGCCTGGACGAACTGCACCCAGTTGTCACGGACCAGCAGCGCGAGGACCAGCAGTCCACAGAAGATCGCGATACGGCGCAGGGGTTTGTTCACGGTCGGACCACCTGGGTCATCTCGGCGTCGGGGGACGGGGCGGGGGCCGGAGCCGGTCTGCGGGCGGTGTCGCTGATCTTCATGAGGATGGCGATCAGGGCCCAGTTGGCGATCACGGACGAGCCGCCCTGGGCGAGGAACGGCATGGTCATACCGGTCATCGGGATGAGGCCCATGACGCCGCCCGCGACGACGAAGACCTGGATGGCGAAGGCGGCGGACAGGCCGACGGACAGCAGCTTGCCGAAGGGGTCGCGGGCGGCGAGTGCGGTGCGTACGCCGCGCTCCACGATCAGCCCGTAGACCAGCAGCATCGCCATCGTGCCGGCCAGCCCGAGCTCCTCGCCGACGGTGGCGAAGATGAAGTCGGAGTTGGCGGCGAAGCTGATGAGGTCGGAGTGGCCCTGGCCCCAGCCGGTGCCGAAGACGCCGCCGGAGCCGAAGGCGAAGAGCGACTGGGCGATCTGCTCGGTGCCCTGGCGGGTCGTGAAGACGTCGAAGGGGTGCAGCCAGGCCATCACGCGGACGTGCACGTGCGGCTCGAAGGTGCCGATGACCGCGGCGCCGCCGACGGACATCAGCAGACCGAAGACGATCCAGCTGGTGCGCTCGGTGGCGACGTACAGCATGACGACGAACATGCCGAAGAACAGCAGCGAGGTGCCGAGGTCGGTCTCGAAGACCAGGATGAGCAGCGACAGCACCCAGACGACGATGATCGGTCCGAGGTCGCGGCCGCGCGGCAGGTACAGGCCCATGAAGCGGCGGCTGGCCAGCGCGAGGGCGTCCCGCTTGACCATGAGGTAACCCGCGAAGAAGACCGCCAGGATGATCTTGGCGAACTCGCCGGGCTGGATGGAGCCGAGACCGGGGAGCGTGATCCAGATCTTGGCGCCGTTCTTGCCGGGGAAGAAGATCGGGGCGACCAGCAGGATCAGCGCGACCACCATGGAGATGTAGGTGTAGCGCTGGAGGATCCGGTGGTCCTTGAGGAAGATCAGGACGGCCACGAACAGGGCGATCGCGATGGCCGAGAACAGCAGCTGGTTGGGGGCCGACGCCTGGAAGGTGAAGCCCTGGGCCTTGGCGGTGCGCGCGAGCCGCTCGGACTGGTCCAGCCGCCAGATCAGTACGAGGCCGAGCCCGTTGAGCAGCGTCGCCAGCGGCAGCAGCAGCGGGTCGGCGTACGGGGCGAACTTGCGGACCACGAGGTGGCCGACGCCCGCGAGGAGGCCGAGCCCGACGCCGTAGCCGAGCATGCCGGAGGGCATCTCGTTGCTGAGCGCGAGGCCCACGTTGGCGTAGGCGAAACACGGGATGACGACGGCGAAGACCAGCAGGGCCAGTTCGGTGTTGCGCCTGCTGGGCGGCCCGATCGTGCTGATCGTGGTGGTCGCGGTGGTGGTGGCGCTGCTCATCGGTAGACGGCCCCCTATGCCTTTACTGCTGGCTGCTGCTGCACTGTGGGACCAACTTCTGCTCTTCCTCGCTCAGAGTGGGGCCGGGGGTGGGCGTCGGGGTGGAGTTGAGGCGGGTGCCGCTCTGGTTCGTCCCGTGCAGCGGCTTGGAGCCGACGGTCCCGCCCGCCTTGTCCTTCTCCGACTTCTCCTTGTCGGCCTTCTCCTGTTTCTCCTTCTGCTTCTTCGCCTCGGCCTCGGCCTTCTTGCGCTCGTCGAGCTTCTTGCAGGCGCCGGCGACCAGGCCGAGCTCCTTGGCCTTCTGCTCGGCCTGGTCGCGGTCGGCCATCGTGATGGTGTCCTGCACGCGGCTGCGCTGGTCGACCGGGAGGTACTTGAGTTCGATCTCGGGATGGTCCTGGTAGACCTTGTTCAGCTTGAACCAGGCGAGGTCCTGGCTGACGCCCTGGTAGACCGCGAGGTGCTGGTCCTTGGCGCCCACGTAGTACTGCGACTGGGTCCAGCGGTAGCCGCCGTACAGGCCGCCGCCGACGATGCCGAGCACCACCAGGGTGATCAGCGAGCGCTTGAGCCATTTGCGGCCCGCGGAGGGTTTGACGTAGTCGTCGTCGGCGTAGTCGTCGTAGGCCCCGTCGGAGGGCTGGCCGTCCTGCTGGTCGCCGCTGCCCGGCGGCCCGAAACCGCCGGGCTGCGACGGTACGGGCCGGTTGGCGCGGCCGAGCTCGGCCGCGCGGCCGGCGGGCGTCTGCATGGCGGCGCCGCCGTCGCCCATCTGGAGCTGGTTCTCGGCGACCGCGCCCACGATGACGGGGGTGTCGTTGAACTGGCTCGTGTGCGCCTCGCCGCTGTCGACGTCGAGGACGTCGGCGACGATGCAGGTGATGTTGTCGGGCCCGCCGCCGCGCAGGGCGAGCTCGATGAGCATCTGCACGGTCTCGTGCGGGCCCTGGTAGCTGGCGAGGGTCTCCTCGATCGTCTGGTGGCTGACGACCCCGCAGAGACCGTCGGAGCAGATGAGGTAGCGGTCCCCGGCCCGCACCTCCCTGATGGACAGGTCGGGCTCGACGTGGTCGCCGCTGCCCAGCGCGCGCATCAGCAGGGAGCGCTGCGGGTGGGTGGTGGCCTCTTCCTCGGTGATGCGGCCCTCGTCGACGAGGCGCTGCACCCAGGTGTGGTCCTGGGTGATCTGGGTGAGGACGCCGTCGCGCAGCAGGTACGCGCGCGAGTCGCCGACGTGTACGAGGCCGAGGCGCTGGCCGGTCCAGAGCAGGGCGGTGAGCGTGGTGCCCATGCCTTCGAGCTGGGGGTCCTCCTCGACCATGACGCGCAGCTGGTCGTTGGCGCGCTGCACGGCGGTGCCGAGCGAGGTGAGAATGTCCGAGCCCGGCACGTCGTCGTCGAGCGTGACGAGGGTGGAGATCACCTCGGAGCTGGCGACCTCGCCGGCCGCCTGGCCGCCCATGCCGTCGGCGACGGCGAGCAGCCGGGGGCCGGCGTAACCGGAGTCCTCGTTGCCCTCCCGGATCATGCCCTTGTGCGATCCGGCGGCGAAACGCAGTGACAGACTCATGCGCACCTCGCCCGTCGGCTCCGGGAACAGCCCCTTTGCTGCCACGCTGCCCACCCTCCGGTCGTCATGGTCCTACTACTTCCGCAGCTCGATGACGGTTTTGCCGATGCGGATCGGCGCGCCGAGCGGGATCGGGGTCGGGGTGGTCAATCGGGTCCGGTCCAGGTACGTGCCGTTGGTGGAGCCGAGGTCCTCGACGATCCACTTGCCGTCCCGGTCCGGATAGATCCTGGCATGCCTGCTGGAGGCGTAGTCGTCGTCGAGGACGATCGTGGAGTCGTGGGCGCGGCCCAGCGAGATGGTCTGGCCCTGGAGCGCGACGGTGGTGCCGGCCAGGGTCCCTTCGGAGACGACGAGCTTGCTGGGGGCGCCGCGGCCGCCCCCCTTGGCCCGCCGCCCGCCGGACTGCTGGCGCTGCTGCGGCGGCGTGGCGGCGGTCTGCGCCGCGGCCCCCCGCTGCGGCTGCCGGTCCTGGGCGCCGCGGCGCGAACCGCGCTGGGTCACCCGCGTGCCGAACAGATCGCTGCGGATGACCTGGACGGCCACGATGACGAACAGCCACAGTACGGCGAGGAAACCCAACCGCATGACCGTGAGGGTCAGCTCTGACATTGCCCCCGCTTCACCCTTCGGCTTGCCGGTAAACGATGGTGGTACTGCCCACGACGATCCGCGAGCCGTCGCGGAGCGTAGCGCGGGTGGTGTGCTGCCCGTCCACCACGATGCCGTTTGTGGACCCCAGGTCCTGAATTGTCGCGGGGGTGCCGACCCGGATCTCGCAGTGCCTGCGGGAGACGCCCGGGTCGTCGATGCGTACGTCCGCCTCGGTGCTGCGGCCCAGTACGAGCGTGGGCCGGGAGATCTGGTGGCGGGTGCCGTTGATCTCGATCCAGCGGCGGGTCTGGCCGCTCGGCAGGGGGCCGGCGCCGGGCGCGCCCGTACGGGGCACGGGGCGGGCGGCCGAGGGGGGCGGTGCCGAGGGCATGGGGGGCGCGCCGGTTGGCTGCGCGGGGTATCCGCCGCCGTGGCCGGAGCTCGCCCCGGAGCGCGGGGCGGTGGCCCGCTCCGCGTACGGATTGTTGTCGGTCGGCGGCTGCTGGCTCTCGCTGGAGGCGAGGGTGCGGCTGCGGACCCGGTAGAGGCCGGTGTCGAGATCGTCGGCCTTCTCCAGGTGCACCCTGATGGTGCCCATGAAGGTGTAGCGCTGCTGCTTGGCGTAGTCGCGCACCATCCCGGACAGCTCGTCGCCGAGCTGGCCGGAGTACGGGCTCAGCCGGTCGAAGTCCGGGGTGCTGAGCTCGACGATGAAGTCGTTGGGCACGACGGTGCGGTCGCGGTTCCAGATGGTGGCGTTGTTGTCGCACTCACGCTGAAGCGCGCCCGCGATCTCGACGGGCTGCACCTCGGACTTGAATACTTTGGCGAAGGTGCCGTTCACGAGACCCTCGAGACGCTGCTCGAAGCGCTTCATAACTCCCACCGGGCACCTCCTTCCTCGGTGTCGGGCCGAGTGTCGTCCTGATACTGCTTACTGATCGTATCCACGCGTCGTGGAAACGGCTGGTTCCCCTTTGAAGCCAGGAGTGACGAGTGTCGCGTTCCGTGGCCGTCTCCGCGAGGTTCCACTAGGGATCGTAGAGGCGGCCCCAAGTCAGTGTCCCGCAACCGGGGTGGTCGTCGGCGGAGCGGTCGCTCGACAAGGGATGTGAATCCACCCCCACCGGCGTGCTAATCTTCTGGATGTCGGAAGGCGCTCGCACCAGACCCGAACAGGCCAGTTCGGAAGCTGTGAGAGAGTCTGAGGACAGCACCCATGCGCGGGTGGCGGAATAGGCAGACGCGCTGGATTCAGGTTCCAGTGCCCGAAAGGGCGTGGGGGTTCAACTCCCCCCTCGCGCACGTATCAGTGATACGGGTCTCATCGGTCGGCGAAAGTCACCGATGGGGCCCGTTTCTCGTTGTCCGGGACCGTTGCCGGGACCGATGCCCCCCTTCGCGGGTCTCTGCGGTTCTCTGTGGGTCTCTGTGGGGCGCGCCCGCGACCGTATCGCTTTCATTGTTGGCGGGAATCTTTCTCTCCTGCGGGGGCATGGCCGGATCGCCGCATGTCGGCGGGGCCGCGGTGGGAGCATCGACCTGTAGTCGCACTGGGGCGCTGCGTGAGGCGTCAAGTCGCGTTGGGCGTGCGGTTGGAGCGCCGCTGGTTCGGACTTCGCCGATTCGGGTGCGTGGAGAGCCTCGTCGTCTGTGACCGGAGTACCGGAGTGGGGGACGATGTGGCGTTGGGCCAGGCGTCTTGGCTGACGGAATGGGTCCTGCCCGCGGCGGTGTGCGCGGGGGTGGCGTGGGTGGGCCTGGTCTACCGCTTCCGTGAGGACGGGCGCCTGCTCGGTACGGTCCGGTCGGCGGCGCTGGCGGTCGCCGTCGTGCTGTGGACCTCCGGGGTGGCGGCGCTGGCCAGCGGTTTTCTGCTGCCGCACGCGTCAAGCGTGCCGCCGATCGCGGTGGGCGCGGTGGCCGGTTCCGGTGTGGTCCCCAGGGGGCGCGGCGAGCAGACGAGCGGGCGCGCGCTGCTGGCCGTACTCACGCTGGGCGACTCGCTGCTGCTCGCCAGCCTCGCGCGCCGGCTGCAGGCCGACCGGGCCGACTGGTGCGACCGGCTGGTCCTCGGCTTCCACGACTGCTGGGACCTCGACGTCTTCTCCGACGAGGTCAAGCGGCACCTGCTGATGCGCGTCGATGTGCGCGGGCGTACGCAGCGGAGCCGCAGCAGCATCCGGCGCGAGATCACCGACCGCTACAAGGACGTGCAGACGGCGGCGCAGAAGTGGGCCAAGGCCGAGACGGACATCGGCAAGACCTGCCTCCAGCAGTGCCGGCCGCGCACCCGCGAGGAGGAGCGGCGCGCGAAGCGGGCGTTCGGGGAGGCCGAGCAGTACTGCCGGCATCTGCTGGAGCTGGCGCACACGCATGGGAAGCGCAGCAGCGATCGGAAGATCGCCGAACTGAGAGCGCGGCATCTGCCGATGCGGCACCCGATGGCCCTGCCCGGCGTTCCGGGACCCCGCAGACGCACCCTGGCGGGCCTGCTGCGGCACCGGCGCTGACCGACCTGAGCCGCCGGACGGCGGCGCGGCGCGGGGGAGGCTTGAGCGGGCCGTATGTGGGCGAGTCCGGACGTGGGTGAGCCCGGACGGCCATGCTCGTAAGCCCGTAAGCCCGTAAGCCCGTAAGCCCGTAAGCCCGTAAGCCCGTATTGCTGCGGCTGCGGCTGCGGCTGGCGGCAGGTGCTCAGCGGTAGGTCGGCACGAAGCGCCGGGCAGGATCGGCCTCGGGCACGGATGCCGTCGCGTTCGGATTATCCGTCGGCGAAGGGTCGTAGAACGATATCTCCACATGGGCGTTGAGGGACTCCGCGACCGCGGCCAGTGACCGCAGGGTGAGATTCTCGTCGCCGGAGAGGATCTGACTGACCCGTCCGGGGGATACTCCCAAACAGTCGGCCAGGTCCTTGCGGGTCATGCCGCGCTCCGCGAGCAGCCCGGCCAGGGACGCCGTGGCCTGTCTCGCCAGACGGGCGCCCGCCAGCTCCGCGGCACGACCGTGCTCGGCACTGTTTCGCCAGGCCATGGCGTACCCCCAAGAAGCTAGGTGGACTCTGGCGTCCTCGTCTCTAGAAGGATGCCACCTTTAGGCATGGCTAAAAGCTTAGTTTCAGCTAAAGATTGCGCCACCGTCGCCGATCACCGCCCGCCACCCCGCGCTGACCAGCGGCTACGGGGTGACCGACGGTTTTCGGTCATTCTCAACTCTGCGGCTGCGCAGCGGAGTCGGCGTGGCGGGCGGCCAGTTCCCGGCCCTTCGCGGCGGCGGCTTCGAGGGCCGCGGCGCGGGACTTCTCCGCGAGCGGCACGAGGTCGGCCATCGCGGGGTTGACGTGGGCGAGGGTCAGCTCCGGGACGATGAAGTCGACCTCGGCGCCGAACATGGTGAACACCTTCTCCAGGTAGTTCTGCACGAACTCGAAGCCCTCGCGCGGGGTGCCGGGGGCGTACGAGCCGCCGCGGCTGGCGACGACGGTGATCGGGGTGCCCGCGATGGGCTGCTTGTCCCCCGCGGTGCGGCCCATGATGATCACCTGGTCCAGCCAGGACTTGAGCGTGGAGGGGATCGTGAAGTTGTACATGGGTGCGCCTATGAGGATCGCGTCGGCGGCTTCGAGCTCCTCGACGAGCTCGGTGCGCAGGGCGGCGGCGGCCTGCTGGGCGGGGGTGCGCTCGGCCGGGTCGACGGAGCCGGCGGACGCGGCGACGGCGTCGAAGTGCGGCACCGGGGCGGCGTCGAGGTCGCGGTAGACGACCGTGCCGTCGGGGTGCTCGGCCAGCCAGGCGTCGCGGAAGGCGGCGGTGACGGTGCGGGAGGCCGAGGACTCGGCGGGGAAGACGGACGAGTCGATGTGCAGCAGCGTGGCCATGGGGGCTCCAGAGCGGGTTGGGCGTGGGTGGATGGTGGTGTCGGTGGTGTCGGTGGTGGCGCGGATCTGCGTTGACGCGGTTCGGCGCCGGTGCGGTTCGGTGCTTGCCCGGTTGGTGCTTGCCCGGTTCCGCGTGCGTAACTATTGATAGCACAGCAGCTTACTTTTCTACAGTCCCATACGGGAAAGCAGTACCCTGTCCGTATGGCGGACCGTGGGGAGCAGCAGTGCAAGAGCGTCGATGTGGGGATGACGCGTGTCTTCGAGCTGTTCGGCAAGCGCTGGACGGGGCTGATCGTGGCCACGCTGATGCCGGGGGAGGTGCACTTCGCCGAGTTGCGGCGGGCGATTCCGGGGATCAGTGAGCGCATGCTCTCGGACCGGCTCACGGAGCTGGCCGGGGCCGGGCTGGTGCTGCGGGAGGTCGACGCCGGGCCGCCGCTGCGCGTCGCCTACCGGCTGACCGCCGCGGGCGAGGCGCTGGAGCCCGCGCTCAAGGAGCTGGGGCGGTGGGCGGAGGAGCACCTGGCCGACGGGGGCGGGTGTCCGGGGCGGCCGCAGTAGCCCCGCGGGGCTTTCAGGGACTTTCGGGGGCTTTCGGGGCTTCGGGGTCCTCCGGTGAGCCGCTCACTCCATCGCTTCCTGGGCGGCGTTGTAGCGCAGCAGGTAGGAGGCGAAGCGGTCGAGGTCGGCCTCGTCCCAGTCGGCCAGGCGCTCGTGGAAGGCGACGCGGCGGCTGGCGGTGACGTTGCCGAGCATCTCGGCGCCCGCGGCCGTGAGGTGCAGCACCTGTACGCGGTGGTCGTCGGGGTCGACGCGGCGCTCGACGAAGCCGAGCCGCTCCAGCGCCGAGACCTGCCGGCTGACCGTGGACTTGTCCAGCAGGTAGTGCGCGGCGAGGTCGGTCGCGCGGCATCCCCGCTGGTCCTCCAGGTGGGCCAGGAGCGTGAAGGAGACGAGCGAGAGCTCGGGGTGCATTCGGGCGGCCGTGGCGCGGGCCCGTCGGGCGAACGCGGTCATCTCGCGCTGGATCGTCTCTACGGAGTCGTCTCGATGGGTCACGGGGCTGCCTTTCGTTCAGCTGGTTGTATAGTACAACCTGAAGTAAGAGTTGTAGAAGCCAACTACTGGGTCGGCTGCCAGGCCGGCCGTTAGAGAAGTCCGACGTCGACGTCAGAGAAGACCGACGTCTGAGAAGTCCGACGTCATAGAAGACCGATGTCAGAGAAATCCGAAATCCCGAGCAGAAGTCCGGGAAGTAGTCCGAGAAGGCCGCCCATGAGTTCCGCCCACCGCGCCGTTCCGGCCGGTCCGGCCCGCCGTTCCGGCGACGCCGCCGCCCTGCGCCACGTCCTCACCCATCTGATCACCCCGCTGCTGATGTGCGTAGGCATGGGATTCGCCTATCTGGGCGCCTTCGCGCACCCGGCGCCGCACCGGCTGCCCGTGGCGGTCGTCGGCTCCGGGCCGGCCGAGCGGGTGCTGGCGCAGACGCTCAACGACAAGTCGGGCGGCGATCTCATGGTCCGTACGGTCGCCGACCGGGGCGAGGCGGTGCGGCAGCTCAAGCAGCAGGACGTCTTCGGCGCGTATGCCGCGGGCGCGGCGCCGGAGCTGCTGGTCGCCACGGCCGGGTCGGACACCACCGCCTCCGCCGTGCAGAAGGTCTTCACGCCCGTCGCCGCGGCGCAGGGCGCGCCGCTCAAGGTCACGGACGTCGTGCCGTCGTCCGAGGGCGACCCGACCGGGCAGGGCGTCTTCTTCCTGCTGGTCGCGGTCAGCATCGGCTCGTACGCCTCGGTCGCCGTGATCGGCGGGGCGGGCGGCGCGCTGCCGATGCGGCTGCGGGCGCTGCTGGCGGCCGGCATGTCGCTCGTGGTCAGCGTCATCGGCGCGCTGTTCGCGGGGCCGGTCTTCCACCTCGTCGACCGCGGGCTGTGGGGGGTGTGGGGCATGGCCTGGCTCTATTCGGCGGGGATTCTGCTGATCGGCACCGGCCTGCACGTCTTCCTCAAGCGGTGGACCACGCTCGGGGTGATGGCGCTCTTCGTGATGCTCAACTTCACGAGTTCCGGCGGGGTGTTCCGGCCCGAGCTGCAGAACGGGTTCTTCGCGGCGCTGCACTCCTTCTGGAACGGCGCGGGATTCCTGGAGGGCACGCGCAGCCTCGTCTACTTCGACGGCACCGGGCTGGGCGGGCATGTGTGGACGCTGGCGCTGTGGCTCGTCGCCGCGCTGGCGGTGCTCGGCGCGGCGGGGGCGGTGGAGTCGCGGCGTGCCGGGCGGTCCGCCGCGGATTCTTCGGTCGCGGATTCTTCGGCCGCGGACGGCCGGGCCGAGGGGGCTTCGGGACAGGCACGGGACGGTGCTGGAGAGGCGCGGGAGCGGCAGGAGCAGGAAGGGGCGGAAGAGGAGATGGAGGAGGCGGTCGGGGTCTGACCGTTGTCAGTGGGGAGCGGTACGGTCATGGACAGTTGACGTTGCGTGACGCTGTGCCATGGGGTGAAGGGGGAGGTGGCCGCGATGTCGCGACTGCCGTACGTACCGGGGTTCGCCCGGCTGGGAGGCAAGGGCCAAAGCGGCGCCGAATCGCCGAAGGCGGCGGGGAAGGCGCTGCGGGGGCGCGTGGCGCGGCGCGACCACGCCGCGCTGGAGATCGGGGCCGGGCGGCCGGGCGCGGTCGAGGCGGTCCAAGAGTCGAATGCCGGGCGGCTGCCGGAGCTGGTGCCGATCCGGGTCGGGCGGATGGCCGTCTCCCCGTTCGCCTTTCTGCGCGGCACGTCCGCGCTGATGGCGTACGACCTGTCGACCACGCCCGTCACCGGCGCGGGCGCGCAGATATGCGGGGACGCGCACGCCGCCAACTTCGGTCTGTACGGGGACGCGCAGGGCCGGCTCGTCATCGACCTCAACGACTTCGACGACACGGTGCACGGCCCGTGGGAGTGGGATCTCAAGCGGCTCGCGGCGTCGCTGGTGCTGGCCGGCCGGGAGACGGGCGCGGACGGCGACGCCTGTCGCGGCGCGGCGCGGGACGCCGTCGGCGCGTACCGGCGCACGATGCGGCTGCTGGCCGGGCTGCCCGCCGCCGACGCGTGGAACGCCGTCGCCGACGAGGAGTTCGTCTCGCACGCCGACGCGCGGGACCTGCAAGGCGCGCTGCGGCGCGTCGCCGACAAGGCGCGGCGCAACACCGGGGCCCGCTTCGCCGAGAAGTCGACGCGGCAACTCCCGGACGGCACGCTGCGGTTCGTGAACGCGCCGCCGGTGCTGCGGCGGGTCCCGGACGGCGAGGCGGCGGCCGTGGCCCAGTCGCTCGGCGGGTATCTGCGGTCGCTCCCGGAGGACCGGCTGCCGCTGCTGGGCCGGTACGCGGTGCACGATGTGGCGTTCCGGCTGGTCGGCACGGGAAGCGTCGGGCTGCGCTCGTACGTGGTGCTGCTCCTGGACCACCGGGGCGAGGCGGTGGTGCTCCAGGTGAAGGAGGCCAGGCGGTCGGCGCTGGCGCCGCATGTGGAGAAGGCCGGGTTCGTGATACCCGAGGCCGCGCACGAGGGGCGGCGCGTGGTGCGGGGGCAGCAGCGGATGCAGACCGTCAGCGACATGCTGCTGGGCTGGACGACGGTCGAGGGGCGCCCGTACCAGGTCCGGCAGTTCCGCAACCGCCAGGGAAGCGTGGACCCGGCCGCCCTCGAACCCGGCCAGATCGACGACTACGCGCGGATGACGGGCGCGCTGCTGGCGCGGGCGCACGCGCACAGCGTGGACCCGAGGCTGATCGGCGGGTACTGCGGCAAGAACGAGGAGCTGGACGAGGCGGTGGCCGCGTTCGCGGTGGCGTACGCGAACCGGGCGGAGGCGGACCACGCGGAGCTGGTGGAGGCGATACGGGACGGGCGCATCGCGGCTGAGATGGGGGTTTGAGGGGGCTTACGGGCTCTTCGGACGGTAGGCGGGCCTGGGGTGTGCTGGGGGGCGTACGGGCTGAGGCGGGGCGCGGGTGCGTACGGGCTCGGGTGCGGTCGGGGGTAGGGGCCGGGTGCGGGGCCGCCGGTCATCGGTTTCTCGCGTCCGGAAATTCGGCCCGGCACCGGAAAACCTCGGCTCGTTTGAGACGCTGTACGGGTGACGAACCCGGAAGCCGAGCAGGCGCAGCCAGAGGCCGAAGACCACTCCGCAGATTCGGCCGCAGGCCGGGCGGCCGGTGCGGGGGGCGACCGTACTTCTGGTGCCACTCCTGGTGACGCTTCTGGCGACGCCGGCTCGGGCCATGGGGAAGGCGGCTCGGGCGATGCGGTCGGCGGTTCGGGGGACGGCGGCGAGGAGCGGGCGACGGACCGGCTGGAGCAGGCCGTGCGGACGGCCGAGCAGGCGCTGATCGAGTTCGAGATCGCGGTGGAGACGTTCCGGGTGGAGGTGGAGAACTTCTCCCGCCTGCACCACCAGCGGCTCGGCCCGATGTACTCCCGCCTCGACGAGCTGGACGCGCTGGTCGCGGAGGCCGTCGCGGCCCGTACCGGTGACGCGGAGGACATCCGCCGCGCGCGGGAGGCGCGGTCGCTGGTGCAGCCGATGCCGCAGGTGGACGAGTTGTTCGGGGGCTGGATGGACTCCGAGGGGCTCTCGCCCGAGGCGTCCTCGATGCTCACGGAGCGGCCGGTGCAGCCGCCCAAGCGGGTGCGGCCGAGCGAGGAGGCGCGGCGCGTCTTCCGGGAGCTGGTCCGCAAGGCGCACCCGGACCTGGCGCGGGACGAGGCGGACCGGGAGCGGCGCGAGGCGTTCATCGTGCGGGTCAACGCCGCGTACGGGGACGGCGACGAGAAGGCGCTGCGCACGCTCGCCGAGGAGTGGGCGGCCGGGCCGGTGGCCGAGGAGCGGCGGCCGAGCCGGAGCGAGGAGCTGTACGCGCGGCTGGAGTGGCTGGCGCAGCGCAAGGAGCTGCTGGCGGCGGTGGCGGCGGAGCTGGAGAACAGCGCGATCGGCGCGATGATCAAGATGGCGCCGGAGGACCCGGACCGGCTGCTGGAGGAGATCGCGGAGCGGTTGCAGGCCCAGGTCGCCGAGCGGGAGGCGTATCTGGCCTCGCTGGTCGGGTAGTTTCTTCCGGCCCGACCCGGGCCGACCCGGCTTCGACCGACTCCGACTCCATCCCGACTCCGATCCCGATACGCGAACCGAGAGAGGTTTCCATGAATTTCGCCCAGGTCCCCGAGGTGGACGCGGCGTCCGTGCCGTCCGACGGCTTCCTGCTGGACGTCCGGGAGGACGACGAGTGGGCGGCCGGTCATGCCGAGGGCGCTCTGCACATCCCCATGAGCGACTTCGTCGGCCGCTACGGCGAGCTGACCGAGCGGGCCCCGGAGGGCGGCAAGGTGTATGTGATCTGCCGCTCCGGCGGCCGGTCGGCCCAGGTCGCGCAGTATCTGCTGCAACAGGGGCTGGACGCCGTGAACGTCGGCGGCGGCATGCAGCTCTGGGAGGCCGCCGGCCGCCCGGTGACGGACGGTACGGGCGCCCCCGGCTCGGTCATCTAGGCCGCTGCCTGCCCGGCCGGGGCGCGCGGCACGTGGTCACCGCAGCGCCTCAGACCGTGTAAGATCATTTACGCAACTCCGGTTCGCGGAACGGGAGTCGCGCGTCTGTGGTCCAAGGCAAGACGCCCGCCATCCAGCGGGAAATGCAGGTGCAAGGCCTGCCGGGCGCTCCATATGAAGGCCCCGTACTCGGTGAGCGAGTACGGGGCCTTCATCGTTCTCCGCGCCCCCCCACATCGGTTCAGGAGCGGCTGCCGCTACCCGAGGGGGTGGGCCGCGATGAGGTCGCCGAGGGCCTCCTCGTGGGCGGCGGCCGGGCCGAGCGAGAGTTCCAGCTGCTTGGCCCAGGCGTGGTAGCGGTGCAGCGCGTAGTCGGTGTCCGCGCCGAACCCGCCGTGCAGGTGCTGCGCGCTCTGCACGACACGGCGCACCCCGTCCGCCGCCCAGATCTTGGCGACGGCGATGTCCGCGGCGGCCGGCAGCGGGCCGCCGGCCGCGGGGTTGCCGAGGCGCCAGGCGGCTTGCCAGAGGGTGGCTTCCATGGCGCGCAGGTCGATGTAGCGGTCGGCGGTCTGGACGGCCACGGCCTGGAACGTGGCGATGGGGAAGCCGAACTGCTCGCGCTTGCCCGCGTAGTCGCTCGTCATGGACAGCACGGCCTCGCCGAGGCCGAGCGCCAGCGCGCAGGTGCCGGCGGCGAGGAGGCAGCGCAGCCACTCCCAGCAGCCGTCGTCCGTGATCATGTCCTGGTCCGGGACGCGTGCGGCGTCGAGGCTCAGTCGCGCGTACCGCTCGCCGCTGGTGGAGACCTGGTCGGCGAGCGTGAGGCGGTCGTGGGAGCGGGGGAGCAGGGCGAGGACGGCGCGGCCCTCGCCGGTGTGGGCGGGCAGCAGGACGTAGTCCGCTGCCTGGGCCCAGGGGACGGCGGTGTGGACGCCGTCGAGGACCCAGTCGCCCCCGTCGTCGTCCCGGCGCGCCTCCACGGAGAGCTCGGCCGGGTCGTGGCCCGTACGCCCGTTGGAGGCGACGGTGATGACGGCTTCCCCGCGGCCGATCCGCGGCAGGAGCTCGGAGCGCGCCGCGTCGCCGCCGTAGGTCTCCAGGGCGAGCGCCGCCGCGCTCGTCTCCAGCAGTGGCACTCGGGCGAGCACCTTGGCGGACTCGCGCAGCACGAGGCAGAGCGCGACGGCGTCGAGCCCCGCTCCGCCGCGCTCGGGGGCGAGGAGAAGGCTCAGCAGGTCGGCCTCGGCCAGGCGGCGCCACAGCGGCCGGTCGAAGTCGTCGGCGACGGCGCCCGGGGTGAGCGCCGGGCTGGGCACGCTGTCGGGGGCGACGCCGGAGAAGACCGCTTCCGCCGCTTCGACGGCCGCTTGCTGCTCCTCGGTGAAGGTGAAGTCCACTGCCTGTCCTCCCGCACACCCCGACTGAACTGACGGGTCGTCAAGGTAGAACAGGTTGCAGGAATTGGGAATGGGGTTCAGCGGTCGAAGTCCAACTCCACCCTCTCCGTCGCCGGATGCGACTGGCAGGCCAGCACATACCCCGACTCGACCTCCTCCGGCTCCAGCGCGAAATTCCGGTCCATCCGCACCTCGCCCGAGACCAGGAACGCCCGGCAGGTGCCGCACACCCCGCCCTTGCACGCGTACGGAGCGTCGGCGCGGTTGCGCAGCACCGCGTCCAGCAGCGACTCCCCGTCCCGCACCGGCCACTCGCCGCCGCGCCCGTCCAGCGTCGCGGCGACCGAACTGCGCGCGGGCACCCGCGCCCCGGCGGCCTCGGCGGCGGCTCCGGACACGACGGCGGCTCCGGTCCCAGCGGCGGCTCCGGACACGGAGGTGGATCCGGTCCCGGCGGTGGTGGATCCGGTCGCGGCGTCCAGCGGCACCGCGACTGTCCCGTCCGCCACGTGGAAGATCTCCTGATGCACCCGGCGCCGGTCGACCCCGAGCCCGCGCAGCGCCCGCTCGGCGCTCCGCACCAGCCCGTACGGACCGCACAGGAACCAGCCGTCCACCTCGCCGACCGGCAGCAGCGCGGGGAGCAGCGACGACAGCCGCTCCTCGTCCAGCCGCCCGGACGCCAGGCCGGCCTGCTGCTCCTCGCGGGAGAGCGCGTGCACCAGGTGGAAGCGGTCGGGGTAGCGGTCCTTGAGGTCCGCCACCTCCTCCAGGAACATCGTGGACGCGGCCGTGCGGTCGCTGCGGATCAGGCAGAAGCTCGCGTCGGTCCGGCGCGCGAGCAGGGTCGCGGCGATGGACAGCACGGGCGTGATGCCGCTGCCGCCGACCAGCGCCGCGAAGCGGCCCGCCCGCGGCTCCAGGACGAAGCGCCCGGCCGGCGCCATCACGTCCACCGTGTGGCCGACGGCCAGCTCCTTGAGCGCGTACGTCGAGAACTCGCCCCCCTCGACCCGCCGCACCCCCACCCGCAGCGACCGCGGCCCGTCCGGGTCCGTCACGGGCGCGCAGATCGAGTACGTGCGCCGGATCTCCGCGTCGTCCACGAACAGCCGCACCGCGACATGCTGGCCCGGCGTGTAGCGGAACGTCGCGCGCAGCTCCTCGGGGACGGCGAGGGTGAGGGCGACCGCGTCGTCGGTGAGGCGGTCGACCGCCGTCACCCGCAGCGGGTGGAAGGCGCCGTGGCGGGCCCCGGCCATCTACAACTCCTTGAAGTGGTCGAAGGGTTCGCGGCACGACTCGCAGCGGCGCAGCGCCTTGCAGGCCGTGGACGAGAAGCGGCTCAGCAGGGTGGTGTCGGTCGAGCCGCAGTGCGGGCACCGGATGGCCAGCCGGAGCGCTACGGGCCCGCTCGGGACCGGCCGCGGCGGCGCCACGCCGAACTCCGCGAGCTTGCGGCGGCCCTCGGCGCTGATCGCGTCCGTGGTCCAGGGCGGCGAGAGGACCGTACGGACCTCGACCTCCGGTATGCCGTGGTCGTGCAGCACCCGCTCGATGTCCGACGACATCGTCTCTATCGCCGGGCAGCCGCTGTACGTGGGCGTCAGCTCCACCTCGACCCGGCCGGGCCCGAGCACATGCAGATCGCGCAGCACGCCCAGCTCGGACAGGGTGACCACGGGCAGCTCGGGGTCCGGCACCGAGCCGGCGAGCTCGCGCAGCTCCGCTTCGAGGGCGGTGTCGGTCACCATGCCGCCCCCGGGTGGCTGCGGTGCAGATGCTGCATCTCGGCGAGCATCCGGCCGAACGCCTCGGTGTGGATGCCCTGCCGCCCGGCGCCCGCGCTCCAGCCGCCGCGCTGCGGGCCGGTCGGCACCGTCAGCGTGGCGCGCTCCACGACGCCGGCGACGCTCGCCTGCCAGTCCTCCCGGAGCGCGTCGACGTCTGCCTCCAGCCCCTCGACGGGCTCGAAGAGCTCTCCGGTGAACCGCCACAGGGCGTCCAGCCCCCGCTGCATCCGCTCGTGGCTCTCGGCCGTGCCGTCGCCGAGCCGCAGCGTCCAGTGCTCGGCGTGGTCCCGGTGGTAGGCGACCTCCTTGACGGCCTTCGCGGCGATCGGCGCGAACGGCCCCTCGCCGTCCGCCAACTGCCCGTACAGCAGCGCCTGGTAGGTGGAGAAGTACAGCTGCCGGGCGATGGTGTGCGCGAAGTCGCCGCGCTCCTGCTCGACCAGCTGGGTGTTGCGGAAGGCGCGCTCCTCGCGGAGGTAGGCCAGCTCGTCCTCGTCGCCGACGAGGGAGAGCAGCAGCCGCGCCTGGCCCAGCAGGTCCAGCGCGATGTTGGCCAGCGCCACGTCCTCCTCCAGCACGGGCGCGTGTCCGGCCCACTCGCCCAGCCGGTGCGAGAGGACGAGCGCGTCGTCGCCGAGGGCGAGCGCGGCCGCCGTGGTCGGGCCGCTCGCCGTGGTCGGGCTGCTCACAGGTGCCGCACCCCCTCGGGGATCTCGTAGAACGTCGGGTGGCGGTAGGGCTTGTCGCCGGACGGGGCGAAGAACGGGTCCTTCTCGTCCGGTGAGGAGGCGGTGATCTCGGCGGACGGCACCACCCAGATCGAGACGCCCTCCGAGCGGCGGGTGTACAGGTCGCGCGCGTTGCGCAGGGCCATCTCGGCGTCCGGCGCGTGCAGGCTGCCGGCGTGGGTGTGGGACAGCCCGCGGCGGCTGCGCACGAACACCTCCCACAGCGGCCAGCCCGATGCGGATGTCGTCATACCCGTGCCTCCCCGTGCTTGGCGGCGTACGCGCTCGCTGCCTCGCGGACCCAGCCGCCCTCGTCGTGGGCGCGCCGCCGCTGTGCGATGCGCTGTTCGTTGCACGGACCGTTGCCGCGCAGCACCTCGTGGAACTCGGACCAGTCGATCGGCCCGAAGTCGTACGCCCCTCGCTCCTCGTTCCAGGCGAGGTCCGGGTCGGGGAGGGTGAGTCCGAGCGCTTCGGCCTGCGGGACGCAGATGTCCACGAAGCGCCGGCGCAGCTCGTCGTTGGAGTGCCGCTTGATCTTCCAGGCCATGGACTGGGCGGAGTGCGAGGACTCGTCGTCCGGCGGGCCGAACATCATCAGCGACGGCCACCACCAGCGGTCCACGGCGTCCTGGGCCATGGCGTGCTGGGCCGGGGTGCCCCGGCTCAGGGCGAGGAGCAGTTCGTACCCCTGGCGCTGGTGGAAGGACTCCTCCTTGCAGATCCGCACCATCGCGCGGGCGTACGGCCCGTACGAGCAGCGGCACAGCGGGACCTGGTTGGTGATGGCGGCGCCGTCCACGAGCCAGCCGATGGCTCCGACGTCGGCCCAGGTCAGCGTGGGGTAGTTGAAGATCGACGAGTAGCGCTGGCGGCCGGCGTGGAGCTTGTCGAGCAGCTCGTCGCGGCTCGTGCCGAGCGTCTCCGCCGCGCTGTAGAGATACAGGCCGTGGCCCGCCTCGTCCTGGACCTTGGCCATCAGGATCGCCTTGCGGCGCAGGGACGGCGCGCGGGTGATCCAGTTGGCCTCCGGCTGCATTCCGATGATCTCGGAGTGGGCGTGCTGCGCGATCTGCCGCACCAGGGAGGCGCGGTAGGCGTCGGGCATCCAGTCGCGCGGCTCGACGCGCTCGTCCGCGGCCACGGTGGCGTCGAACGCCGCTTCCAGGGCCGGCTCGTACGCCGCTTCGGTGTCCGGCGCCATCGTCGTCATGCGGTGCCCCCTGGCTCTCCACTGGCTATGTCGTCTGGCTATGTCATCGGGTCACTGGGCGCTGGTCGGGGATGCGGTCGCGCGGTCGTGCAGGCGGTGCAGGTGGTGCATGTGGTGCAGTCGCGCGGGCATCCAGCCAACCGACCGATCGTTCGGTTCAATGGTGTGCCGAGCCCTCGTAAGGTGTCAAGCCTGTGGATAACTGAAGGAGTGCTGTGCTCTGCACGGAGGCGTGGGTACGGTTCCGTGACACGACAGGGACGCGGGGACGCAGGCGTTACGCGGGATCGGGGCGGGTGTGGAGCCGGACGAGCAGGAGCCAGCACGTGGAATCGCCGCGCTCTCCCTGCCCGCCCGCATCGCCGTGGCCCTCGGCGTCGCGGTCGCGACCGTCGCCGCCACCATCCATATCGCGATGATGTTCTTGCAGGTCACACCCCCGAACACGGTCACCAAGAAGCACGGCGCGGCCGTCGATGACTACGTGTATCCGGAGTTCGAGCAGAACTGGAAGCTCTTCGCGCCCAACCCCCTCCAGCAGAACGTCGCGGTGCAGGCGCGGGCCGAGGTGCGCCGCGCGGACGGCCGCCTGGCGACCGGCGGCTGGGTCGATCTCACCGCGCAGGACGCCGCGGCCATCCGGCACAACCCGTTCCCCAGCCACACCCAGCAGAACGAGCTCCGCCGGGCCTGGGACTCCTACGTCGCCAACCACGACGCGGAGGATCGGCCGAACGGGTTGCGGGGCGAGCTGTCCGAGCAGTACCTCCGGCGCGTGGTGATGTTCCGCTTCGGCGCCGAGCGCGACGGCGGCAGGGTGCAGCGGATTCAGCTGCGGTCGGCGACGACCAACGTCGCTCCGCCGTCCTGGAGCGACGAGAAGACCGACCTCAAGACCGCGTACCACGAACTGCGCTGGTGGCCGGTGACCACCGCCGACCTTCCGGAGGCGAAGAGCCGGTGACCGACTCCCCCGAGCCGCCGGCCTCCGAGCCGTCCGCCGCCGCCCAGCCCTCCTCCGCCCGCCCCTCTGGAGTCCAGCACTCCGACGCTCGACCCTCTGCTGTACGGCCCTCCGCCGACGTGCCGCTCACCGTCCGCCTCGACCGTGTGCTCACCGGCGGCCTGGCGCGCGTCACCGGAACGTCCATCGGCCCGTACCAGACCGCCGTCATCCGCATCGGCTTCTCCTTCACCTGGCTGTTCTTCCTGCTCCGCGAGTGGCCGCACCGCCATGAGCTGTATGGGCCGGGCGGTACGTGGAACTGGGACATGGCCCGGCAGCTGGTCGCCGACAACCACTCCTTCACGGCGCTGATGTGGTCGGACGGCCGCCTCTGGTTCGAGGCCGTCTACTGCCTCGCCATCGCCGCCGGCGCGCTGCTGATGCTCGGCTGGCGCACCCGCACGATGTCCGTCCTGTTCATGCTGGGCGTGCTGTCGATGCAGAACCGCAGCGTCTTCGTGGGCGACGGCGGCGACAACGTCATCCACCTGATGTCGATGTACCTGGTCCTCACCCGCTGCGGGCAGGTGTGGTCGCTGGACGCCCGGCGGGCCCGGCGCGACGGCGAGCGGGGACGGCCGGGCCGGGATGCGACCGGCGTCGTGCTGTGGGCGGCGGCGGGCCTCGCCCTGGCGACGGCCCAGCTCCTCGGCGCCGCCCACCTCTCCTGGACGGCGGACGGACCTCTTCCCGGCCTCGGCTGGGCGACGGTGCTGTGGGTCCTGTGGCTCGTACACGCCGCGTGGTGGCTGGTGCGGCGGTACGCGCCGGGGGAGCCGCGCACCGTGCTCGACGCGTTCGCTCATCTCGCGCACAACAGCGCCCTGTTGGTGATCATGGTGCAGGTCTGCCTGATCTACGCGACCGCCGGCTGGTACAAGGTCCAGGGCTCCCGCTGGCAGGACGGCACCGCGCTCTTCTACCCGATGCACCTCGACTACTTCTCCCCGTGGCCCGCGCTGTCCGACGCCCTCACCAGCAGCGGGGTCATCACCATGGCGGTGACCTACGGGACGGTCATCGTGCAGGTCGCCTTCCCGTTCACGCTGTTCAACCGGCGGATCAAGAACGTGCTGCTGGCGCTGATGATCGTCGAGCACCTCTCCATCGCGTTCTTCCTGGGACTGCCGTTCTTCTCCCTCGCGATGATCACGGCCGACGCGGTCTTCCTGCCGACGAACTTCCTGCGGGCGGCGGGACGCCGGATCGGCGGCCTCCGCGCCCGGCTGCCCGCCGTGCGCGGAGCGGCGCTGCCCGCCCAGCGCGCGGGCGACGGGGAGGCATCGCCCCGGACGCTCGTGGGCTGAACCGTGTGCCGGCGGCAGCGCTGTGTCCAGAGCGGAGGCGTCGTGGGCCGAGCGGGGACGTCGTGCGCCGAACGGAAGCGTCGTGTGCCGAGCGGGGGCACAGTGTCGCCCGGCGCCTCTTGAGGTCTCCTCCGTAGGCTGAGGGAATGATCGAAGACGAGGCGCCGGCCGCCGCGGAGCTATGGCGGGCGAGCGCGCCCGGCGCCGTGCTGCTCGACGGCTTCCACGCGCTCAAACACGCCCTGCGGTTCGGCGCGGACGTGCCCCTGGCGCTCGCCGCCGACAAGGACTCCGTCCTGGCGCTCGCGGACGAGCTGGCCGACGACCTCACCGAGGCGCTGCGCCGGTCCGTCGTCGAGGTGCCCGCCGCCACCCTGCGCGAACTCGTGCCCAGGCTCCACCCCACGGGCGTGGCGGCGCTCGCGGCCCGCCCCGAGCGCCGCGCCAACCTCGACCGGCTCGCCGAACTGCCCCGCCCCTCGCCGGTCGTCGTCCTGGACAACCCCCGCAACCTCGGCAACGTCGGCGCGGTGATCCGGCTCGCCGCGGGCTTCGGTGCCACCGGGGTCGTGACCACCGGGGACCTCGACCCCTGGCACGGCAACGCCGTACGGGCGGGGGCGGGCCTCCACTACGCCACCGCCGTCGAACGGCTGCCGCTCGACGACCTGCCGCCCGGCCCCCTCTACGTACTGGACCCGGAGGGCGAGGACATCCGGTCCCTCGCCATCCCCGATGACGCGCTCATCGCCTTCGGCTCCGAACGGCACGGGATCTCACCCGAGCTGCGCGCCCGCGCCGAGCACCTCGTGGCACTGCCCATGCGGCCGCAGGTCTCCAGCTACAACCTCGCCACCAGTGTGGCCATGGCCCTCTTCCACTGGGGCGGCACCTCGCCCGGGGCCCCGGAAGAGGCCCCGGAAACCGCTGCCGCGTAACGGCCGGGCCGCGGGGCCGGAGCGGGGCCAGGAGCGGGTGCGCGCCCCGCTCCGGGCGGCTCAGGCGGGCTTGCGCACCTCGACCGTACGGAACCGGGACGCGACGAACGCTCCGTCGCACAGCGCCGCGTTGGCGGACGGGTTGCCGCCCGAGCCGTGGAAGTCGGAGAACGCCGCGGTCTGGTTCACGTACACCCCGCCGGTCAGGTTGAGCGACAGCTGGGCGCACTCCTCCAGGCACGCCTCCTCGACCAGGCTCTCGACCTCCGGCGAGGTGGTGTACGCGCCCACCGTCATCGCGCCCCGGTCCCGGACCGTGCGGCGCAGCAGCTCCACCGCGTCGGCCGCCGAGTCGACGGCGACGGCGAAGGACACCGGGCCGAAGTGCTCGGAGAGATAGGCGGCTTCGGCGTCGGGCTTGGCGCCGTCGAGCTTGACGATGACGGGCGTACGGACCGTGGCGCCCGGGAAGTCGGGGTTGGTGAGGGTCCGCGAGGCCAGCGCGACCTCGCCCAGCCCGGCCGCCGCCTCGACGCGCTCCTTGACCTGGGGGTTGACGATCGCGCCCAGCAGGGCGTTCGCCCGCGCGTCGTCGCCCAGCAGTCCGTCGACGGCGGACGCGAGGTCGGTGACCACCTCGTCGTACGTCTTGGGCCCGGCGTCCGTCGTGATGCCGTGGCGGGGGATGAGCAGGTTCTGCGGGGTGGTGCACATCTGGCCGCTGTAGAGCGACAGGGAGAACGCCAGGTTGGCGAGCATTCCCTTGTAGTCGTCGGTGGAGTCGACGACGACCGTGTTGACGCCGGCCTTCTCCGTGAAGACCTGGGCCTGCGGGGCGTGGGCCTCCAGCCAGTCCCCGAAGGCGGTGGAGCCGGTGTAGTCGATGATGCGGATCTCGGGCCGCTGGGCCAGGGACTTGGCGATGCCCTCGCCGTCCCGCTCGGCGGCCAGGGCCACCAGGTTCGGATCGAAGCCCGCCTCGGCGAGCACCTCGCGCGCGACGCGGACGGTGAGCGCGAGCGGCAGCACCGCGCGCGGGTGCGGCTTGACGAGGACCGCGTTGCCGGTGGCGAGGGAGGCGAACAGGCCGGGGTAGCCGTTCCAGGTGGGGAAGGTGTTGCAGCCGACCAGCAGGGAGATGCCGCGCGGCACGGCCGTGAACTCCTTGCGCAGGTCGAGCGGGTCGCGCTTGCCCTGCGGCTTGGACCAGTCGGCCCGCTGCGGCGTGCGGGTCTGCTCCTCGAACGCGTACGCCACGGCTTCCAGGCCGCGGTCCTGCGCGTGCGGCCCGCCCGCCTGGAAGGCCATCATGAACGCCTGGCCGCTGGTGTGCATGACCGCGTGCGCGAACTCGTGCGTACGGGCGCTGATGCGCGCGATGATCTCCAGACAGACCGCCGCGCGCGCCTCGGGCCCCGCGTCCCGCCAGGCGGCCATGCCCGCGCGCATGGCGGGCAGCAGCACGTCCGCGTCCGCGTGCGGATACTCGATGCCCAACTCCAGCCCGTACGGCGAGACCTCGGCGCCGGCCCAGCCGTCGGAGCCCGGCTGGTCCAGCTCGAAGCGCGCGCCGCGCAGGGCGTCGAAGGCCGCCTGACCGTCGGCGGCGCTCAGGCTGCCGCCCTCGCCGTACGCCTTCGGGTGCTCGGGGTGGGGCGACCAGTAGGCGCGGCTGCGGATCGCTTCCAGAGCCTGGTCGAGGGTGGGTCGGTGCTTCTCGATCAACTGCGCGGGGGTGAGCTCGGCGGTCACGACTGACCAACTCCTCGTCGAGCCGGTGGTGAGGAGCGCGGGCGCGCTCTCTCAGCGGGCGGTAGTGGAGACGGGCGGGCGGTGGACCGGCCCCGCGGGAAGAGCGCGGGGGCGCGGAACGGAGACAACACCGCTAGATTAACCGAACGATCGGTCGGGGCAAGGGGGCCTGGCGAACCTGTGGACAACTCATCGGGGAGGATCAGCGGCATGACCGAAATCGAGGGCAGCAGCACCGTCACCGGCACCGTGGCCGTCGTCGGGACCGGCACCATGGGCCAGGGAATCGCCCAGGTCGCACTGGTCGCCGGCCACCCGGTCCGGCTGTACGACGCCGCGCCCGGCCGCGCCGCGGAGGCGGCGGCGTCCATCGCCGCGCGCCTCGACCGCCTCGTCGAGAAGGGCCGGCTCGCGGTCGCCGACCGCGACGCGGCCCGCGACCGTCTCCACCCGGCGGCGGTGCTCGCCGAGCTGGCCGACGCCGAGCTCGTGATCGAGGCGGTGGTGGAGGAACTGGCCGTCAAGCAGAAGCTGTTCGGCGAACTCGAAGAGGTCGTCCCGGACACCTGCCTGCTCGCCACCAACACCTCCTCCCTCTCCGTGACCGCCGTCGCGGGGGCGCTGCGGGCGCCCGGCCGCTTCGTCGGACTGCACTTCTTCAACCCGGCGCCGCTGCTGCCGCTCGTCGAGGTGGTCCGCGGCTCCGCCACCGACGAGGCCGCCGCCGACCGGGCGTGCGCGACGGCTGCCGCCTGGGGCAAGACCCCCGTGCGCTGCGCGGACACCCCCGGCTTCATCGTCAACCGCATCGCCCGGCCCTTCTACGCCGAGGCGTTCCGCGTGTACGAGGAGCGCGCCGCCGACCCCGCCACCATCGACGCGGCGCTGCGCGAGAGCGGCGGCTTCACGATGGGGCCCTTCGAACTGACCGACCTCATCGGCCAGGACGTCAACGAGGCCGTCACCCGGTCCGTGTGGGAGTCCTTCTTCCAGGACCCGAAGTTCACGCCCTCCCTCGCCCAGCGTCGCCTCGTCGAGTCCGGGCTGCACGGACGCAAGTCGGGCCGCGGCTGGTACGACCACGGCCCGGACGCCGCGCCCCCCGCCCCGCACACCGCCGAGTCCCGCACGGCCCCGCGCGAGGTCACGATCGAGGGCTCCCTGGGCCCCGCGGAGGTGCTCCGCGAGCTGATCGAGGAAGCCGGAGTCAAGGTCGTAGGGGAAGACGACCCGGCGGAGCCGGCGAGCCAGGCGGGCTGCGTCGTGCTGCCCGGCGGGGCGCGGCTGCTGCTGTGCGACGGCGGCACGGCTTCGGGCTACGCGTCGTCCGGCACGCACATCTACTTCGACCTGGCGCTCGACTACCGGGCCGCCACCCGGATCGTCCTCGCGCCCGCGGATTCCGCCGCGGCCGCGGACGTGGACGAGGCGATCGGCCTCTTCCAGGCGCTCGGCAAGCAGGTCAGTGTGATCGACGACGTCCCCGGCATGATCGTGGCCCGTACGGTCGCGATGATCGCGGACTTCGCGCTCGACGCGGTGGCACGCGGCGTGGCGGGCCCGGAGGACGTCGACGTCGCCATGCGGCTCGGCGTGAACTACCCCGGCGGGCCGCTGGAGTGGGCCGGCCGGCTCGGCGCGACATGGCTGGAGGGCGTTCTGGACACGCTGCACTACGCGTACCCGACCGGCCGCTACGGGCCGTCCCCGGCGCTGCGCCGCCGTGCGTCCGACGAGGACCGGGTGCTCTAATCATGACCATGACCAAGCGCGACACCTACACGCCCGAATCGCTGCTCGCGGTCGCCGTCCAGGTGTTCAACGAGCGCGGCTACGACGGCACCTCCATGGAGCACCTCTCCAAGGCGGCCGGGATCTCCAAATCCTCGATCTACCACCACGTCAAGGGCAAGGAGGAGCTGCTCCGCCTCGCCATAGCCCGTGCGCTGGACGGCCTCTTCAGGATCCTCCAGGAGCCGGGCGCGGCCGAGGGGCGCGCGGTCGAGCGGCTGGAATACGTGACCCGGCGCACCGCCGAGGTGCTGATGGCCGAGCTGCCGTACGTCACGCTGCTGCTGCGCGTCCGGGGCAACACGGACACCGAGCGGTGGGCGATGGAGCGGCGGCGCGAGTTCGACCAGGAGGTCGCGGAGCTGCTGAAGCAGGCCGCGGCCGACGGCGACCTGCGGGCGGACGTGGACGTCCGGCTCGCGACCCGGCTGCTCTTCGGCATGATCAATTCGATTGTCGAGTGGTACCGGCCGCACAACGGCGTGGCGACGGACGGCGAGCAGGTGGCGGACGCGGTGGTGCGGATGGCCTTCAAGGGGCTGCGGACTTAAGGCCGGGACCGGGTGTCCGGGCCCGGTTTCGCCGGTCGCCCCGCGCGCGCCCGCGCGTGACGAACTAGTTCGACGGATTGGCTGAACTAGTAACGGTCGTCCCGCGCGCGCCCGCGCGTGACGGCACCGTGCGCCTACAGGAGGCCCTGGTTCTCCTGTAGGTCGGTCTCCTCGAAGACCAGCAGCGTGCGGGTGCTCAGGACCTCCTCCATCGACTGGAGGCGGGTGAGGACCAGTTCGCGCAGGGCCCGGTTGTCCTCGGTGTGGACGAGGAGCAGCACGTCGAAATCCCCGCTGACCAGCGCGATGTGGGTGGCGCCCGGCAGGGCTTGCAGCTTCTCGCGCACGCTGCGCCAGGAGTTCTGGACGATCTTCAAGGTGATGTACGCGGACGCGCCCTGACCGGCGCGCTCCTGGTCCACGCGGGCGCTGAACCCCCGGATGACCCCGTCGTCGATCAGCCGGTTGATACGCGCGTAGGCGTTGGCGCGCGAGATGTGCACCCGCTCGGCCACCGAACGTATCGAGGCGCGGCCGTCCGCCCGGAGCATGTGCAGGATGTCGCGGTCGATGTCGTCGAGCGGCCGGGCGGGCGGCCTGCCGCCGGATCCGGCCATCTGTTCGTCCCGCATGCCGTCGTGCCTTCCGCTGATGGACGTACTGCTTTCATCTCAGGCTGTGGAGAACCGTTTGTCCACAGGCTCGGGCCGCCTGTAGCCAAAATGTGCCGGCGACCGAACAATCGGTAGGGAGAGCGGGGCGGCTACTCGGCCCGGCCCTCAGCGTGCTCCCAGCCCGCCCATACGAGGAGGTGCTCGACATGACGGTCCTTGAGCAGCCCGGCTCCTACCGGCCCACGCCGCCGCCCGCCTGGCAGCCTCGCACTGACCCCGCGCCGCTGCTGCCCGACGCGGAGCCGTACCGCCTGCTGGGCACCGACGCCGCCGGCGGCCTGGACCCGCAGCTGCTGCGCCGGCTGTACGGGCAGCTCGTGCGCGGCCGCCGCTACAACACCCAGGCGACCGTCCTCACCCGGCAGGGCCGGCTCGCGGTCTACCCCTCCTCCACCGGCCAGGAGGCGTGCGAGGTCGCGGCGGCCCTCGTGCTCCAGGACCAGGACTGGCTCTTTCCCAGCTATCGCGACACCCTCGCCGTCGTTGCCCGCGGCCTCGACCCCGTGGCGGCGCTGACGCTGCTGCGCGGCGACTGGCACACCGGGTACGACCCGCGCGAGCAGCGCATCGCCCCCCTGTCCACGCCGCTGGCCACCCAGTTGCCGCACGCCGTCGGGCTCGCGCACGCCGCGCGGCTGGCGGGGGACGAGGTCGTCGCGCTCGCCATGGTCGGCGACGGCGGCACCAGCGAGGGCGACTTCCACGAGGCGCTGAACTTCGCGGCGGTCTGGCGGGCCCCGGTCGTCTTCTTCGTGCAGAACAATGGATTCGCGATCTCCGTGCCACTCGCCAAGCAGACCGCGGCCCCCTCGCTCGCCCACAAGGCGGTCGGCTACGGAATGCCCGGCCGGCTCGTGGACGGCAACGACGCGGCCGCCGTCCACGCGGTGCTCGGCGAGGCCGTCGAGCGGGCTCGGAGCGGCGGCGGCCCGACCCTGGTGGAGGCCGTCACCTACCGCGTGGAGGCCCACACCAACGCCGACGACGCCACGCGCTACCGCTCGGATTCCGAGGTCGAGGCGTGGCGCGCCCATGACCCGATCGCGCTGCTGGAGGGCGAGCTGACCAGGCGCGGCCTGATCGACGACGAGGGGATACGGGCCGAGCGGGACGCCGCCGAGCGGATGGCCGCCGACCTGCGCGACCGGATGAACGACGACCCCGCGCTCGACCCGATGGACCTCTTCGCGAACGTCTACGCGCGGCAGACCGCGCAATTGCGGGAACAGGCGGACCAGTTGCGGGCCGAGCTGGCGGCCGAGCAGCCGTCCGGAGCGGGGAGTGAGCAGCCGTCCGAGCCGACGGCCGAGCAGGTGGCCGGGCGGTCGGCAGAGGGGGAGGAGCGACGATGACGACGACGGCAGTGGAGAGCGCGCGCGGCACCGCCCGCAAGCCCGCGACGATGGGGCAGGCGCTGACCCGTGCGCTGCGGGACGCCATGGCCGAGGACCCAACCGTCCATGTGCTCGGCGAGGACGTCGGCACGCTCGGCGGGGTCTTCCGGGTCACGGACGGGCTGGCGAAGGAGTTCGGCGAGGACCGCTGTACGGACACGCCGCTGGCGGAGGCAGGCATCCTCGGGGCCGCCGTGGGCATGGCGATGTACGGGCTGCGGCCCGTCGTGGAGATGCAGTTCGACGCCTTCGCCTACCCGGCGTTCGAGCAGTTGGTCAGCCATGTCTCCCGGATGCGGAACAGGACGCGCGGCGCGCTGCCGATGCCGATCACCGTGCGGGTGCCGTACGGGGGCGGGATCGGCGGAGTCGAGCACCACAGCGACTCCTCCGAGGCGTACTACATGGCCACGCCGGGCCTCCATGTGGTGGCCCCCGCGACCGTCGCCGACGCGTATGGGCTGCTCAGGGCAGCCATCGCCTCGGACGACCCGGTTGTCTTCCTGGAGCCGAAGCGCCTGTACTGGTCCAAGGCCGACTGGTCCGCCGACCGGCCGGAACCGGTGGACCCGATCGGCCGGGCGGCCGTGCGCCGGTCCGGTACGTCCGCGACGCTGATCACCTACGGGCCGTCCGTGCCCGTATGCCTGGAGGCGGCCGAGGCCGCCACCGCCGAGGGCTGGGACCTGGAGGTCGTCGATCTGCGCTCGCTGGTGCCGTTCGACGAGGAGACGGTGTGCGCGTCCGTACGGCGCACCGGGCGGGCCGTCGTCGTCCATGAGTCGCCCGGATTCGGCGGACCGGGCGGGGAGATCGCCGCGCGGATCACGGAGCGGTGCTTCCACCACCTGGAAGCGCCGGTGCTGCGGGTCGCGGGGTTCGACATCCCGTATCCGCCGCCGATGCTGGAGCGGCACCATCTGCCCGGCGTGGACCGGGTGCTGGACGCCGTGGCGCGGTTGCAGTGGGAGTCCGAGTGGACCGAGGGCGGTGTTCGGTGATGGCCGTGGTGCGCGAGTTCACCCTGCCGGACCTCGGCGAGGGGCTTACCGAGGCGGAGATCGTCCGCTGGCTGGTGGAGGTCGGCGACGTGGTCGCCGTGGACCAGCCGGTGGTCGAGGTGGAGACGGCCAAGGCGATGGTCGAGGTGCCGTGCCCGTACGGGGGCGTGGTGACGGCCCGCTTCGGCGAGGAGGGTTCGGAACGGCCGGTGGGATCGCCCCTGTTGACGGTCGCTGTGGGGGAGCGGCCCGGGGGCGGGAGCGGTTCCGGTGCTGGTGGGGGCGGGGCCGGGAGCGGTGTCGGGGATGTGGCCGGGAGCGGTGATGGTGCCGGTGCCGGTGCCGGTGGGGACGCGGCGGGCGGTGAGGGGTCCGGCAATGTGCTCGTCGGCTACGGCACGGCGGCCCCGGCGGCGCGTCGCCGCCGGTTGCGGCCTGCGGCCTCGATCCCGGCTTCGGTCTCGGCGGCTTCGGTGCCTGCGGCCTCGGTTCCGGCTGGTCAGCTGCCGGTGAACGGCGGCGGTTCCGGCCCGGACCGGGCTGTTGGTCTAACCGGTACGGATACGGGCTCGGGTACGGGTACGGGTTCGGGTGAGCGTTCTGTGATGGGCGCGGGCTCCGCCGCCGGGACTGCCACCGCTGCCACCGCCGCTGCTGCCGCGAGCGGGCCGTTGGCGGTGATCTCGCCGTTGGTGCGGCGGATCGCGCGGGAGAGCGGGGTGGACCTGCGGGAGGTGTCCGGGTCCGGACCGGAGGGGCTGATCCTGCGCTCGGATGTCGAGGGTGCGGTGCGGAGGAGGAGCGCGCGGGAGAGCACGGAGCCGGTGGGGAGCGTTCCGGCTGCCCCGGGAGCGGCGTCCGGCAGGGAAAGGGAAGGCGAGCGCGTACCGCTTCGCGGGGTGCGGGGAGCGGTGGCGGACAAGCTGGCGCGCAGCCGCCGGGAGATCCCCGACGCGACGTGCTGGGTCGATGCCGACGCGACCGAGCTGCTGGCGGCGCGGGCCGCGATGAACGCGGCCGAGGGGCCGAAGGTCTCGCTGCTCGCCGTTCTGGCCCGGATCTGCACGGCCGCGCTCGCGCGGTACCCCGAGCTCAACGCCACGGTGGACGCCGACGCGCGGGAGATCGTACGGCTGACCGGTATCCACCTGGGGTTCGCCGCGCAGACGGACCGCGGGCTGGTCGTACCCGTCGTGCGGGACGCGCAGGCGCGCGACGCGGTGTCGCTGTCCGAGGAGATCGCCCGGCTGACGGAGGCGGCCCGAGCCGGTTCGCTGAGCCCGGCGGAGCTGACGGGCGGCACGTTCACGCTGAACAACTACGGGGTGTTCGGGGTGGACGGTTCGACCCCGATCATCAACCATCCCGAGGCGGCGATGCTCGGCGTGGGCCGGATAGCGGCCAAGCCGTGGGTGGTGAACGGGGAGTTGGCGGTACGGCGGGTGGTACAGCTCTCCTTCACCTTCGACCACCGCGTCTGCGACGGAGGCACCGCCGGGGGCTTCCTGCGGTACGTGGCCGACTGCGTGGAACAGCCGGCGGTGCTGCTGCGGTCGCTCTGAACCGCCGGTTCCGCTGCCCTCCGTAGGCGTTGCCCTCTGTGGGCGTCGCCTGTCGGTTCCGGAGGGTTCCAGCGTTGGGGGGCTGATCAGTCGTCCGACGACGGTTCGGTGTTCTGGAGGGGCGGCGGCCGGTGGGCTGGTGATGTGACGCGTTAGGAGGGGCGCGGCTGACGGGCCGTTAGCCCGAGGGAGGGCAGACAGGCGGTTGGGGCGGCGTTCGGGCGCGGGGCGGTCGGCGGTGCTGCTGCCGGGCTGACGGGCTGCCGGGCTGACAGGCGGGGGCTCTGGCGGGCGGCTGGTCCTGGTGGTGCGGTGGTGGCGGCGGTTCTGGCAGGGGGTGTCGGGGGCGACGGGCGGGGGTGGTGATACTCGGGGTATGAGTGGTTTTGACGCTGTGGTGCTGGCCGGCGGGGCGGCGCGGAGGCTGGGCGGGGTCGACAAGCCTTCGGTGCGGGTGGGCGGGCGGACGTTGCTCGACCGGGTGCTCAGTGCCTGCGCGGACGCCGAAAGCGTCGTCGTCGTGGGACCCGAGCGGCCGACCGCCACCCCGGTGACGTGGACGCGGGAAGACCCGCCCGGCGGCGGTCCCGTCGCGGCGCTCGCGGCCGGGCTGCGGCGCGTACGGGCCGGGACCGCCGTCGTGCTCTCCGCCGACCTGCCCTTCCTGGACGCGCACACAGTGCGGGGGCTGCTCGCCGCCCTGGACGGCGAAGCCGACAGGGGTGACGGACGCGAAGGGGCACTGCTCGCCGACGCCGACGGGCGCGATCAGCCGCTCGTCGCCGCCTACCGAACCGAACCCTTGCGCGGGGGGCTCGCGCGGCTCGCGGCGGAGCACGGTTCGCTCGTCGGGCTGCCGCTGCGGCTGCTCACCGCCGGGTTCTCGCTCACCCGGCTGCCGCACCCCACCGCCTCCCTCGACTGCGACACCTGGGAAGACATCACCACGGCACGCGCGCGGATCAGGGACGATGGGAACGTGTTGGATGAATGGATTGCCGCAGTCAAGGCCGAACTGGGCATCGAACTCGATGTCGACACGGCCGCCCTCCTCGATCTCGCGCGCGATGCCGCGCACGGCGTCGCCCGCCCCGCCGCGCCGCTGACCACCTTCCTCGTCGGTTACGCCGCCGCTCAGCAAGGCGGCGGCGCCGAAGCCCTCGCCGAGGCGACGCGCAAGGCGTCCGAGCTCGCGACGCGCTGGTCCGAAGAGCCGGAATGAACGACCCGGAGGCGGACGCCGCACTGGACCGTGCCGCGGACGAGGCACTGGCGCTGTTGTCCGAGGACCGTGGCAGTCGCGATGTGCGCGACGGTCGCGATGTGCGCGACTGCCGCGATGTGCGTGATGGGCGCGACGGCCGGGGCGGGCGAGAGGGCACGAGCGGGAGCGGGGAGGGGCGGCGTGAGCCCGACCGTGCCCATGGACTTCCCGACGGAGCCCATGGAACCGACGGAACCGACGGTCCTGACGGCTCCGACGGCTGTACGCACACCGGTTCCGGTTCCGGCCCCGAACCGGACTCCGACTCCGACCCCGCCCCCGCTCCGTACGCCAACCTCGCCTGGGACGACGCCCGTACCCGTGCGGCGCGTTCGGTGCGCGTCCTGGAACCGGTGGTGAAGGACCTCGCCGACGCGCTCGGCCACGTACTCGCCGAACCCCTCGTCGCCCTCACCGATCTGCCTCCCTTCGACACCTCCGCCATGGACGGCTGGACGGTCGCCGGCCCCGGCCCCTGGCGCATCGCCGCCGTCGGCCCCGGCATCCTCGCCGGTCACGCCCGTACCGAACCGCTCCCAGACGGCCGCGCGGTCCGTATCGCCACCGGCGCCCGCGTACCGCCCGGCGCGACCGCCGTCCTGCGCAGCGAACACGGCACCGTCTCGGAGCCGAACGCGGAGAGCGCGGCGGAGGAGGCGGCCTG
The DNA here is from genome assembly GCF_040654795.1 of Streptomyces sp. NPDC050617. NCBI lineage: Bacteria > Bacillati > Actinomycetota > Actinomycetes > Kitasatosporales > Streptomycetaceae > Streptomyces > Streptomyces sp. NPDC050617. Next base: position 444,619 of record NZ_JBFAIS010000002.1, read on the forward strand.
GCTGTACGCGGACCGGTCCGTGACCACCGGTCAGGACATCCGCCCGCGCGGCCAGGAGTGCCGCAGCGGCGACCGGCTCCTGCCTGCGCGTACGTTCGTGACGCCGGCCGTGCTGGGGATGGCGGCGGCGGCCGGTTACGACGCGCTGCGCGTCGTACCGCGCCCCCGCGCCGAGGTGCTCGTGCTGGGCGACGAGTTGCTGGACGAGGGGCTGCCCCGCGACGGCCGCATCCGCGACGCCCTCGGCCCGATGCTCGCCCCCTGGCTGCGGTCCCTCGGTGCGGAGGTCATCGCCACCCGCCGCCTCAAGGACGACTCCGAAGCGCTGTACGAGGCCGTCGCGGCCTCCGGCGCCGACGTGATCGTCACCACCGGAGGCACCGCCTCCGGGCCGGTCGACCACGTTCACCCGACGCTGCGCCGCGTCTTCGCCGAACCCCTCGTCGACGGCGTCGCGGTACGCCCCGGCCACCCCATGGTCCTCGCCCGCCTCGTGCCGCACCGTCACTTCATCGGCCTCCCCGGCAACCCGCTCGCCGCCGTCTCAGGCCTGCTGACCCTCGCCGGGCCCCTGCTGCGTACGCTCGCGGGCCGCGCGGCACCGGTCCCGTACAGCGCGCCGCTCACCGAAGCCGTCCACGGCCATCCCGAGGACACGCGCCTGGTCCCCGTCGCCTACGCGCACGACGAGGTGCGGCCGTTGCGGTTTCACGGCCCCGCCATGCTCCGCGGCATCGCCGCCGCCGACGCGCTCGCGGTCATCCCGCCGGGCGGGGTGGGGCGCGGGGGCGTCGTCGAGACGCTGGATCTGCCGTGGGGGGCGGGGAGCGACCCAAATGCGGATGCCGATGCCGGTGCCAATGCCGGTGCCGGTACCGGCACCGGTACTGGCACCGGTGTCAGCGGCTCCGTTCACACCGGCAACCCCGGCCGCATCGACCTTGCCGATCTCGCCGACCTGGGCGGTACGGGCGGGACGACCGGTTCGCGTGGGCTGGGCGCTCAGGGCTGGCAGGGCGTTCTCGACGGGCCCGACAGGCAGGACCCGCCGGGCGGTACGAGCCGACCCGGCCGGTCGGGCGGGCAGAGCCGTCCGGACTCCACGGCCACGGACGACCTGCGCTGGGCGTACGAGCCCGAACAGCGGAAGCGGCCGCAGGAACCACCGCAGGCCCAGCCCGGCGAACGGCCACGCGAACGCTCGCAGGAACGGTCGGCCGAACGGCCGCAGGAACGACCCGCCAAGCGGTCGGCCGCGCGGCCGACAACACAGCCGTCCGCAGGCCCCACCGCCCGTCCCACCGCCCGCCCCACCGGGCAACCGACGGGGACGGGGTGGCCGGTCGGGCGGCCCATGGCACATGAAACGCTGAACACCCCGCGCCGACTGGACGCCCCGCTGCCGTTCGGCCCCGACTCCGGAGCCCTCTCGTGAAGTTGCCAGCCCACGACGCGGCTGCCCGGCAGGACCCCACCGAGCCCCCCGCCGCGCATCACGACCCGCAGAACAGCGGTTACCGCGTCCAGCTCCCCCGGCAGAGCGTGGGGCCGCTGCGGCAGGTCATACGCCGGCTGCTCATGGCGCTGCTCGTGATGGTCGCGACGGTCTTCATCGTCTACGCGGACCGCGGCGGCTACCACGACAACGCCGACGGCGACGTCGACTTCCTCGACGCCGTCTACTACTCCACCGTCACCCTGTCCACCACCGGATACGGCGACATCGTCCCGTACAGCGACAGCGCCCGGCTGTCCAACGTGCTCCTCGTGACGCCGCTCCGCGTCCTGTTCCTGATCATTCTGGTCGGCACCACCCTTGAGGTCCTCACCGAGCGCACCCGTGAGCAGTGGCGTCTTACCCGTTGGAGGTCCGCCTTGCGCGATCACACCGTCGTCGTCGGTTTCGGCACCAAGGGCCGGTCGGCCGTGCAGACCATATGCGCGACCGGGCTGTCCAAGGAGCGGGTCGTGGTCGTCGACCCGAGCCCGAAGGCGATCGAGTCGGCGATCGGGCAGGGTTACGCGGGCGTCGTCGGCGATGCGACGCGCAGCGACGTGTTGCTGCGCGCCGAGATCGAGAAGGCGCGGCAGATCATCATCGCGACGCAGCGCGACGATACGGCCGTACTCGTCACGCTCACCGCGCGCCAGCTCAACCGCGCCGCCAACATCGTCGCGGCCGTCCGCGAGGAGGAGAACGCGCCGCTGCTGCGCCAGTCCGGCGCGGACTCCGTGATCACGAGCGCGAGCGCGGCCGGGCGGCTGCTGGGGCTGTCCGTGCTGAGCCCGAGCGCCGGCACGGTCATGGAGGACCTGATCCAGCAGGGCAGCGGCCTCGACATAGTGGAACGGCCGGTGGTGAAGGCCGAGGTCGGCAAGTCCGTACGGGACACGGACGACCTCGTCGTGTCCGTGCTGCGCGGCCACCGCCTGCTCGGCTACGACGACCCGGAGGCGAGCCCGCTCAAGTCGACGGACCGCCTGATCACGATCGTACGGGCGCGACCGGCGGCCCTCCGGTAGAGCAACTGCCGACTCCCGAACGGGCACGGGCACGGGCGCGGGCGCGGGCATGGGGACGGGCACGGCCACGGGCACGGGCGCGGAGCACCGGAAGCGCGTGGATCAGGTCCCAGGACGCCCCCGTCGCCCCGGAGTAGCCTCGCGGGCATGTATGCGATCACCATTCCTGAACCCGGTGGACCCGAGGCCCTGGTGTGGGCCGAGGTTCCGGACCCCGTGCCCGGTGAGGGCGAAGTGCTGGTCGAGGTCGTGGCCAGCGCGGTCAACCGCGCCGATGTGATGCAGCGGCAGGGCTTCTACGACCCGCCGCCCGGCGCCTCCCCGTACCCCGGCCTGGAGTGTTCGGGCCGGATCGCTGAGCTCGGGCCCGGCGTGCGCGGCTGGGAGGTCGGCGACGAGGTGTGCGCGCTGCTGGCGGGCGGCGGGTACGCAGAGAAGGTGTGCGTACCGGCCGGGCAGCTGCTGCCCGTGCCCGACGGCGTCGACACCGTCACGGCCGCCGGGCTGCCCGAGGTCGCGGCCACCGTATGGTCGAACGTCTTCCTCACCGCCCACCTGCGGCCCGGCGAGACGCTGCTCGTGCACGGCGGCTCCAGCGGCATCGGCACCATGGCCATCCAACTGGCGAAGGCGGTCGGCGCGCGCGTCGCCGTCACGGCGGGCGGCGCGGCCAAGCTGGAGCGCTGCCGCGAACTGGGCGCGGACATCCTCATCGACTACCGCGAGCAGGATTTCGTCGAGGAGTTGGCGAAGGCGACCGGCGGCGCGGGCGCGGACGTCATCCTCGACATCGTCGGCGCGAAGTACCTCGAACGGAACGTGCAGGCCCTCGCCGTCAACGGCCGGCTCGTGATCATCGGCCTCCAGGGCGGCCGCAAGGGCGAGCTGAACCTCGGCGCGCTCCTCGCCAAGCGCGCCTCGGTCACCGCGACGTCGCTGCGCGGGCGGCCGCACGAGGAGAAGGCGGAGATCGTCGCGGCGGTCCGCGAACACGTCTGGCCGCTGATCGCCGGCGGTCGCGTCAAGCCGGTGGTGGACCGCACGCTTCCGATGCGCGAGGCGACCCAGGCGCACGAGGTGCTGGAGAGCAGCGCGCACGTCGGCAAGCTGCTGCTGACGACCTGAGCCCGAAGACCGGGCCGGGAGCGGGACGAAGAGCGGGACGAAGAGCGGGGCAGGGAGCGGGGTGAAGAGCGGGGCGGATAGCGGGGCGGGGACCGGAACGAAGAGCGGGCGGTGCGTCCGAGATGCCGGTTCTGTTGTGACATGTGAATCTGGGACCGGACATGACGGCTCGGCACGGGAGGCTCACAGCCGTGGCTCCAGCACTTCGTTCGCTCCCCGCGGTCGGCCTGTTGACCGTCGGCGGACTCTGCCCCGCACTGCTCTTCCTCGGCCCCGCCGCGTACGCCGCGCCCGCCGGACCCGCGACGCCCGCCCCCGAACGGTCCTCGGCCCCGGCAGCGGTACGTACGGGTCCTGCGGCACGTACAGGCCCTGCGGTACGTACGGGCGAGGCGGTACGTAAGGGGCCCGCGGTACGTAGGGGGCCCGCGTCTCGTACGGGCGAGGCGTGGCTCACGGGCCCGGCGGACCGGTTCGGCGTGGCAGTACGGCCGGGCGCGGGTGCGTCTCCGGACGCGGCGATACGCCCGTACGGACACGGATCCGGGCTCGGACGCGTACCCGGTTCCTCGGCCAATCCGCCCGTCGCCGGGCTCACCTCCGGCGACGGGCGGTTCGCGGGAGGGCACGCCGGGGAGGGCCGTACGCATCCGGGGCGCCCTTCCTCACCGGGTGCCGGCGACGACACTTCCGGCACTCCGAGCGCTCCCACCTCCTCGGCCACCACATCCCCCACGGACTCGCCGACATCCACGGCCACCACGTCCCCCGCTCCCACCGCCAGCCCCACACCCACCCCCACCTCCACCTCCGCCCCTTCCGAATCCCCGTCCTCGCCCGCCCCTTCCTCCACCGCCGACACGTCGTCGCCCGCCCCCACACCCCCGTCCACCAGGGAAGATCACCTCGGTGCGGCTCAGCGGCCGCTCGGTCCGCCGCGGGAGCAGTACGCGATGGTGCGGCCGCCCGCCCCCGACTCGTCGCCGCCCGTCCGCCCGCCGTACGCGCCCGAGACCGAGGCCGTCGCCGGCGCCTCGCAGGACGCGGTGGCCGCGCCCGCGCCGACCGGCCACGTGATGCGCGTACTGCCGCTCGGCACGGGCCTGGCGCTCACCGGGCTCGGGCTGGCCTTCGCCGGGCTGCGGCTCCGGCGGCGCTGACCGCGCGACCATCGAGCCGACACCGGGGCCGACACCGGGGCCGACACCGGGGCCGGCACCGGGGCCGACCGCCGGGGCGGCCTCGGGCGGCCGTCGCCGGGTCCGGCGACGGAGTGGTCGATCGGATCTACCTCGAACAGCGCAAAGCGGGTATACATACGCGGTATACCGACCCGCCGCGGCCGCTCTGACCAGGTGGCCGACGCGGCGGGTCCGACCCACCCAAGGGGAACACCGCACCATGTCCGCTCAGCCACCACAGCCGAACGCGATATCGCGGGTGATATCGAAGGCCATGCCGAAGGGGAGGGACCGGAGCGGAGGGGGACCGAAGAGAGGGCACGAGCAGGAACAGGGGAAAGGGCGGGGGCAAGGGCAGGGGGAGGGGCAGGAACGGGCGGCGCGACCGCAGTCCGCGCGGGCCGCACGGGGTTCGCGGGGCGCGCGGTACGAGCGCTCCTCGCGCGACGCCGTTCTGGAGCTCAAGGAGCTCACCCGGACCCACGGGACCGGTATGACCGAGGTCCACGCCCTGCGCGGTGTGGACCTCAGCGTCATGCCCGGCGAACTCGTCGCCGTCATGGGCCCCTCCGGCTCCGGCAAGTCGACGCTGCTGACCCTCGCCGGGGGGCTGGACGCGCCGACCAGCGGGCAGGTGTTCGTCGAGGGGCGCGACCTGGCGCGGCTCAGCCGCGGTGCGCTGGCCGCCACGCGGCGCCGTTCCATCGGCTATGTCTTCCAGGACTACAACCTCATCCCGGCGCTGACCGCGGCCGAGAACATCGCCCTCCCCAGGGAGCTGGACGGGCTCCCGCTGCGCAAGGCGCGGCGAGAGGCCATGGAATCCCTGGAGGAGCTGAACCTCACCGCGGTCGCCAACCGCTTCCCGGACGAGATGTCCGGCGGCCAGCAGCAGCGCGTGGCCATCGCGCGCGCCCTCGTCGGCGACCGCCGGCTGGTCCTGGCCGACGAGCCGACGGGCGCTCTGGACTCCCAGACCGGGGAGGCCGTGCTCGCGCTGCTGCGGGCCCGCTGCGACGCGGGCGCGGCGGGGGTGATGGTGACGCACGAGCCCCGGTACGCGGCCTGGGCCGACCGGGTGGTCTATCTGCGCGACGGCACGATGGTCGACCAGACACTCACGGCACGGGCCAATAGCGCCGAACGCGCCGAACGCGCCGAACGCGCCGAACGCGCCGAACGCGCCGACCAGGTTGAACGTTCCGGCGGCTCCGGCGGCTCCGGCCACGCCGATCGAGCCGATCGAGCCGATGGCGACGACCAGTCCGCAGACCACCCCCGCTCAGCGGACGCCCCGCACACGGACCCCCACCCCGCAGACGCCCCATCCGCGGCCGACGCCCGCAGGGCCGACCGGTGATCCGTATCCCCGTCCCGCGCTGGCTCCCGCGCCTTCTCCCGCGCCTCCCCAACCTTCCCGCCTGGCGCGCCGCCCTGCGTATCGCCCGCCGGGACGCGTTGCGGGCCAAGGCCCGTAGCGCCCTCGTCGTGGCGATGATCGCGCTGCCCGTGCTCGCCGTCACCGCGGCCGACGTCATCTACCGCAGTGGCACCCCGTCCCGCGCGGAGGCGGTGGACCGGACGCTGGGGGCCGCCGACGCGCGGTTCACCGACGGCGGCTTCGGGCCGGTCCCCCTGATCCAGACGCCGAACGCGCAGCGGTACGGCAGACCGTCGGACTACCACCACGACGATGACGACAGCGACAGCAACAGCGACAGCAACAGCAACAGCGGAGACGCGGACGACGACGGGGACGACGACGCGGACGACAGCACCGTCGTCCCCGTAGACCCCCGCCCCGTCGATCTCCGCGCCGCCCTGCCGCCCGGCGCCCGCGTCCTCACCTCGCAGGACGTCGACGCCATGGTCCACAGCGCCCACGGGCTCCGGCGCTCCACCATCCGGGAGCTGCGCGTCGCCGACCCGATGATGCGCGGCAAGGTGCGGCTCAACCGCGGCGCCTTCCCCTCTGGGCCCGGCGAGATGGCGGCGACCGGCGCCTATCTTGAGGCCTCGGGGCTGCACGTGGGCTCGCGGACGAAGGTCAAGGGGCTGAACCGGGTCTTCCGGATCACCGGTGAGCTGGAGCTGCCGGGCGAGCTGGGCGACGAGGTGCTCTTCGCCGACCCCGGCGCCGTCATCGCCCCCTGGCGGGCGCAGGCGAAGCGCGACGCGGTCGCCGCGCCGCCGCACCCGTCGGACAAGGAGTACTACGTCACGGCCAAGGGGCACAGCGTGGCGTGGAGCGACGTGCTGGCCGCCAATCGGCGCGGCGTGGTCGTCTACTCCCGCCAGGTCGCCCTGGACCCGCCGCCGGTCGCCGAGGTTCCGGCGTCGCGGATCATGGGCGGCGGCCCCGGGTCCGGTTACGACGGTGCGTACGGGGAGACGGACTCGTCCATCGTGAACTGGCGCAACGCGTCCGTGGCCGCGGTCGGCGGGCTGGCCCTGCTGGAGATCGTGCTGCTCGCGGGCCCGGCCTTCGCGGTCGGCGCGCGCCGCTCCCGCCGTCAGCTCGGGCTGGTCGGGGTGTGCGGCGGGGACCGCGCGCAGGTACGGGCCGTGGTGCTGGCCGGCGGCGTGGTGCTGGGCGCGGTGGGGGCCGCGCTCGGGGTGGCCGGCGGGCTCGGGCTGACCGCGCTGGGCCGGTCGCTGATCGAGCAGGAGGCGGGGCGGCGCTTCGGGACGATCGACATCCGCCCGCTGGAGCTCCTCGCCATCGGCGCGACCGGGCTGCTCACGGGCGTGCTCGCGGCCCTGGCGCCCGCCCTCGTCGCGGCCCGGCAGTCCGTGCTGACCTCGCTGACGGACCGGCGCGGGGTGCGCCGGTCCTCCCGTACGCTCCCGGTCCTGGGGCTCGCGGCGCTGCTGCTGGGCGCGGGGCTGGCGGTCGTCGCGGCGCTGACCGAGCTGAACTCGCTCGTCGTGGCGGCCGGCTCGGTGATCGCCGAGCTGGGGGTGCTGGCGCTCGTACCGGCGCTGGTCGGGGCCTGCGGGCGGCTCGGCCGCAGGCTGCCGCTGACGCCTCGGCTGGCGCTGCGCGACGCGGCCCGCAACCGGGGCCGTACCGCCCCCGCCGTGAGCGCCGTGCTGGCCGCGGTGGCGGGGACCGTCGCCGTGGCCACGTACTCGGTGAGCCTGAACGCGGAGGAACGGTTCGGCTATATGCCGACCCTCAAGCAGGGCACGGTGGCGCTGATGGTGGACGCGTTCGCCGATCAGGGCGGCCACCCGGAGAAGGCGCTGCCCGCGCTGCGGCGGACCCTGGAACATACCCTTCCGGTCTCCGGCGAGCGCGCCGACGTCGACCGGGTGTGGGCGGGCGGCGACTGCTACGCGCGGGAGGCGGTGGAGTGCGGCTCCATCGAGCTGGTCCGGCCCAAGGACAGCGAGTGCCCGCTGCTCGGCCCGGACGGCGCGCGGATCGCCGCCGGGCTCAGCGCCGCGGAGCACCGGGACCTGATGCGGACCCCGCGGTGCGTGGACTCCGCGGGCCCGGCCTCGGTGATCGGGGACATCGACGACCGCATGGTCGTGGGGGACGCGCGGCTGCTGCGCAACTACATCGGGCTGCGGGACCCGGCGGCCGAGAAGGCGCTGGCGGAGGGCAGACCGGTGCTGCTCAACCCCGCGTACGCGCACAACGGCCGCCTCACGCTGAAGATCACCGGGCTGCACAGCGGCCCCACCGGCCCCCGTGAGGACCAGAAGGCCACGCACGTCTCCCTGGCCACGTACACGGCCCCCGCCTCCTACGCGGACACGCCAGGCATCCGGCTCGTGCTGCCCGCCGTCCTCGCGCACCGGCTGGGCCTGCACACCGCCCCCTCCGGCTCCTTCTACCCGGTCAGCCGCACCCCGACCAGGGCCGAGCAGCGGCGGGCCGAGTCCGAACTGGCCCACGGCGACGCGGCCACCAACCTCTACGTCGAACGCGGCTATCCGGATACGGACGACGCGGGCCTGCTCGTCCTCGCCGTCTTCGCCGGCATCGTCACCATCGGCGCCGCCGCCATCGCCACCGGGCTCGCCAAGGCCGACGCCGAGGCCGACCTGACGACGCTCGGCGCGGTCGGGGCGCCGCCACGGGTACGCCGGTTCTATACGGGCTTCCAGTGCGCGGTCGTCGCCGGAATGGGCGTCGTGCTCGGCATGGTCACCGGGGTGCTGCCGGCCGTCGCGCTGCGGCTCGCCGAAAGCCGGCACGCCCTCGCGCACATGCGCGAGGACCCGATGTCGTCCGCGTACACGCCCATCGAGCTGCCCTGGCCGACGCTGGCCGTCCTCGCGGTGGGCGTGCCGGTGCTGGCGGGGCTGCTGGCGGCCCTCTGCACGCGCTCCCGCCTCCTCGCGCCGCGGCGGGCGACCTGACGTGCGAGGACGGCCGTGCCCGGAATGCCCGCCGCGCCGTGCGCCCTGAGGCGGCAGGGACGAAAATCGAAGCAGAGGGGCGCACGGTGGTGGATCAGGCGTATTCGGGGGCACCAATGTGGGGAGGTTCGGGTGCGAGAGAATGGCGGCATGGATATGCCGAGGAGTGAACGGTCGCAGGAGAGCCCGCAGGTCCTGGTGGTAGGCCCGGACGGGATGGCTCTCGGCAGCGCCAACCCCGGCGGCGGGGAGGGTGACGACGAGTCGCGCGAGGTCCCGGTGACGGAAATGGTGGAGCAACCCGCGAAGGTCATGCGCATCGGCAGCATGATCAAGCAGCTGTTGGAGGAGGTGCGGGCGGCGCCTCTGGACGAGGCGAGCCGGGCCCGGCTCAAGGACATTCACGCCAGCTCGGTCAAGGAGCTGGAGGACGGGCTCGCGCCCGAGCTCGTGGAGGAGCTGGAGCGGCTCTCGCTGCCGTTCACCGAGGACACCATCCCCACGGAGGCCGAGCTGCGCATCGCCCAGGCCCAGCTGGTCGGCTGGCTGGAGGGGCTTTTCCACGGCATCCAGACCGCGCTGTTCGCCCAGCAGATGGCGGCGCGCGCCCAGTTGGAGCAGATGCGCCGCGCGCTGCCGCCCGGTGTGAGCCTCGGTGAGGAAGAGGAGAGCGGCATCCAGCACAGCGGCGGCGCCCGCTCCGGCCCGTACCTCTGACCGGCTTTTCGACCAGCGATTCGGCGGTCAGTGATTCAGCGGTCAGTGATTCGGCGGTCAGTGATTCAGCGGTCAGGGATCAGCGATCGGCGATCAGCGGCGATTGCGTAGGACTACTACAACTTTCAGACACGACTACTACTGCTGCTGCTACTGCTGCGCCTGCCTGTGATGCCCGGCCCGCCGGGCGCCGCACGCAGGCGCAGCCGCGTCTCCGCCTCGCCCGTCGGCGCCACAAGCGCCGCGGCGTCGCGTCCCCGCCTTACTCGCCGCTGGCCGCCTTCCCCGTGGAGACCGTGAGAACGAACTGGTCGCTGGGCGAATTCGGGTCGAACGGGTCGCCGTTGGCGGGGGTCTGGCTCATCACCGTGCCCTTGCCCCAGGTGTTCTCGTCCGTGTACTCGACGCGGTAGCGCCAGCCCGCGGCGGTGAGGCAGTCCTTCGCCGAGTTGATGTAGACGAACTTGAAGTCGGGCGCGGTCTTCTTCTTTTTGTCGTTGAAGTAGTCGTAGGCGCCCGTGCACTTCTCTTTGCTGATGGTCTTGGTCTGGTCGCCCTGCTTGACCGGTGTCGTGGCGTCCCCGTCGGGGCCCGCGTCGGAGGAGCCGCCGGGCCCGTCCCCGCTGCCGTGACCGCTCCCGCTCCCCTGCCCGTTCCCCTGACCGTTCCCCTGTCCGTTTCCGTTCGCGGATGTTCCGGAATCGCCCGAGCCGGAACCGCCGTTGTGCGCCTGGCCACCGTCGTTGCCGCCGCCGCCATTGCCGCTGCCGCCGCCGTTGCCGGTGTCGCCCTGGGCCTGGTTGCCGCCCTTGGAGCCCTCGTCGCCCTTGTTCATCGACATCGCGACGAACACGCCGCCGACGGCCAGCGCCGCGACCACGGCCACGGCGACGAGCAGCCCCCGGCCCCCGCCGCGCCGCCCGCCGCCCGCCGGCACCGGCGCGGGCGGCTGCGGGCTGATCGTGTACGGGGGCGGGGTGGCCGGACCGGGGTAGCCGTACCCCTGCTGCGGCTGTGCGTGCGGCTGCGCACCCGGTCCGTACCCGCCCCCGTACTGCTGCTGAGGGGGCTGCTGGTGCTGCGGGTGCTGAGCGGGCGGCGTGGGCTGGTACGGCGTCTGCACCCCCTGCGGGGGCGGCGTCGGGCCGCCGACCGGCGGGAATACCGCCGAGCCGACGCCCGCGCCGCTGCGCGCCGGCGGGCCGCCCGAGATGATCAGCGGAGTGTTGCCGGCCTGCGCCGCGCCCGACACCCGCGCGCACTCGTCGCGCATCGCCTCGGCGCTGGGGAAGCGCTCATTCGGGTTCTTCCGCAGGGCGCGGGCGACCAGCGCGTCCACGGCCGGGGGCACCGACCGGTTGACGGCGGAGGGCGGCGGCGCCTCCTCCTGCACATGCGCGTACGCGATGGCCAGCGGCGAGTCCGCGTCGAAGGGCAGCCGCCCGGTCAGCAGCTCGAAGAGCATGATGCCGACCGAGTACAGGTCGGAGCGGGCATCGACGCCGCGGCCCAGGGCCTGCTCGGGGGAGAGGTACTGCGGGGTGCCGACGACCATGCCGGTCTGGGTCATCGAGGTGACGCCGGACTGCATGGCGCGCGCGATGCCGAAGTCCATGACCTTGACGACGCCGCGCTTGCTCATCATCACGTTGCCGGGCTTGATGTCCCGGTGGACCAGGCCCATTTCGTGGCTGACCTCCAGGGCGGCCAGCACATCCGCTGTGATCTTGAGCGCCTTTTCGGCGGGCATCGCGCCGTACTGCCGTACGTCCGCGTCGAGCACGGAGCGTAGCGGCTGCCCCTCGACGTACTCCATGACGATGTACGGCATCGTCGAACCGGCCAGTTCGTCCTCGCCGGTGTCGAAGACCGAGACGATGTTGGTGTGCGTGAGCTTGGCCACCGACTGGGCCTCGCGGCGGAACCGCTCGCGGAAGGACGACTCGCGCCCCAGCTCGGTGTGGAGGGTCTTGATCGCGACGTCCCGGTCCAGCACCGTGTCGTGCGCCAGGTGCACAGAGGCCATGCCGCCCTCGCCGAGCAGGTCGCGCAGCATGTAACGGCCGCCCGCGATAGCGCGGCCCGTATAGCGGCCCTGCGCGCCGTCCTGGCTCATCGTCGACTTCCCCCTCGGCGCACTGCCTGATGTAATGATCCTCTGTATCGTGGCCAAGTCTGCCCCAGGCCACCGACACGTCAAGCCACGTGCCCGTTCCGTGACCGGATGTGCGAGAAGCCGTCACGAGATTTGCCTCGCCCCGGCCGCGACAGGTTTGATGACCCGCCCTTCTGGGATCGGCGGGTGGCGCGAAGCCTGTAGCGTGCCTTAACGAAAGACCGTACCGCCCCCCACGCGAGCGGGCAGATACCGACGGCGAGGACTGATGGCAGAGACGCATAACGCCCAGGAGCCGTCCGAACCGGACGCCACCGGGGCGGGCATGCCTGATTCGCCGGAGCTGTGGGGCAACGGCGGGCTCGTAGGCGACGGCCGGTACCGCCTGACCGGCCGCCTCGGCCGCGGCGGCATGGCGGAGGTCTTCGCCGCGGAGGACGTGCGCCTCGGCCGCACGGTCGCGGTCAAGCTGCTCCGCGCCGACCTCGCCGAGGACCCGGTCTCCAAGGCCCGCTTCACCCGCGAGGCCCAGTCCGTGGCGGGACTGAACCACCACGCCGTCGTCGCCGTCTACGACTCCGGCGAGGACACCGTCACCACGCAGGGCGGCTACGGCGCCGGCGGCCCCAACGTCGTGCCGTACATCGTGATGGAGCTGGTCGAGGGCCGCACCATCCGGGAGCTGCTGCTCAACGCGGAGGCCCCGCCGCCGGAGCAGGCGCTGATCATCGTCTCCGGCGTGCTGGAGGCCCTGGCCTACAGCCACCAGCACGGCATCGTGCACCGCGACATCAAGCCCGCCAACGTGATCATCACGAACAGCGGCGCGGTCAAGGTGATGGACTTCGGCATCGCCCGCGCCCTGCACGGCGCGGCCTCCACCATGACCCAGACCGGCATGGTCATGGGCACCCCGCAGTACCTCTCCCCCGAGCAGGCGCTCGGCAAGACCGTGGACGCCCGCTCCGACCTCTACGCCACCGGCTGCCTGCTCTACGAACTCCTCGCGCTGCGCCCGCCGTTCACCGGCGAGACGCCGCTGTCGGTGGTCTACCAACACGTGCAGGACACCCCGGTGCCGCCGTCGCAGGTCTCCGCGGGCGTGCCGCCGGAGCTCGACGGGCTCGTGATGCGCTCGCTCGCCAAGGACCCGGACGACCGGTTCCAGAGCGCGGAGGAGATGCGCGGGCTGGTCCAGTACGGGCTCCAGATGCTCCAGGAGGCCGGCGGCCACACCGGCACGTGGGACACCGGCCCCGTCGCCCACATGGCGTCCGGTACGCCCGCCATGGGCATCGCGGGCACCACGGCCATGCCGCACCCGCCGCACGGCGGCGACACCTCGCAGCAGCGCATCCTGCCGCCGGGCGTGGGCGGCGTCGGTGACGACGGCGGGTTCGACGGCCGTTCCGGGCCGCCGCGCAACAGCGGCGGGCGGGGCAGGATCTGGCTGCTGGCGGCCCTCGCGGTGATCGCCATCGCGGTCGGTGTGGTCTTCGCGCTGGACCACGGCTCGGACACGGGCAAGAAGCCGAAGCAGAGCCCGTCCCCGACCGTCACGCAGTCGCCGAGCGACGAGCCCTCCGAGACGCCGTCGGACGAGCCGACGAACACGTACGGGGAGGACGACCCCACCGGCGAGTCGGACGGCCAGAGCGAGGGCGGCTACCCGACGTACCACTCCACCAAGGGGCCGACGCACCACACGACCACGCCGCCGCCGAACACCAACCCGACGCATCCGACGGGCGGCCCCACGACGGCGCCGACCCACTCCGGCGGCGGCGGTGACGACGGCGGCAAGCCGACGGGGAAGCCGACCGGCGGCGGCCAGAGCCCGCCGCCGGGCGGCGACCCGGACCCGGGCAAGACGGGCGGCGGGAGCGACGGCTCCGGAAGCGACGACGACTGACACCACGGGCCGGTCCGTACGGAAGAGCCGGGGGCTGCGCTGGACGGCGCCGCCCCCGGCTCTTCCGTATCCGCCCCCGTTTCAGCCCCGTACCGACCCTGCTCCTGCCCGTTTCCGTCCGCTCAGTCGCAGAACGCGCCGCGTACGGCGGCGTATTCGCGCGTCCACCACACCGACAGGGCGGAGGACGCGGGGAATCCGGGGTCGGCGCGGCGGTCGTCGAGCTGGTAGCGCCAGCGCAGCATCCAGAAGTCGTTGAGCCGCTCCCACCACACCCGGTGCGCGGCGGCGGCCAGTTCGGCGCTGTCCGCGCCCGCCGTCGCCCGGTACGCGCGCGCGTACGCGCGTACCTTCACGAGGTCCAGGGTGCCTCCGGGCCGTACGAAGAAGATCGCCGCGGCGCGTACCGCCTCCTCCGCGCGGGGCTGGACGCCGAGCCGGTCCCAGTCGACGATCGCGGCCGGTTCGCCGCCCCGGTAGAGGAGGTTGAGGGGGTGGAAGTCGCCGTGCACCCAGCCGCGGGCGGGCGTGGCGGACGGCGCGGGGCGCCGGTGGGCGTGGCGCTCCAGGAGGGCGCGGCGCTCGACGAGGCGGTGTTCGGCCAGCTCGCCGAAGACGTCGCGCGGGCCGCCGCGTACGAGCTCCAGCAGCTCTTCGATGAGGGCGAAGGTGTCCTCGGCCCTGGCCGCCGCGTCCGAGGGCGGCGCCGAGGCCGGCCGCGCCGTCGCCGGAGGGCCGTGCGGCGGGCCGTCAGCGCCTCCCTGCGGGCCCGGCATGATCTCTTCGAGGCAGGTGTGCACCCGGCCGAGCAGCGTGCCCAGGCGGCGCGACTGGGGTTCCGACAGTTCGGCGCCGTCGTGGTGCCGGCCGTCGACCCAGGGGTGCAGGGCGTAGCAGCGGCCGCCGATGACGGCGACGGTGCGCCCGTCGCCGTCGGCCACGGGCGGGGCGACCGGCAGGCCGAGGGCGCGGAGCCGCAGGGTCGCGTGGTGCTGGCGGGCGATGGCGGCGCGGTCGACGGTGCCGTCGGCGCCGTCGGCGTCGAGGTGGTGCTTGAGGAAGTACCGGCCGTGGGTGGTGGCCAGGCGGTAGCCGCGGTTCAGCAGGCCCTGCGTCAGGGGTTCGCAGGTCAGGGCCTCACCGGTGTGCTCGTAGCGGCGCAGCAGGGCGCGCAGGGTGCCGCTGTCGGGGCCTTGGTCCGCCGCCGCGCCGCGGCCCTGGGGGCTGTGCGTCGCCTGAACGGTTCTGCTTCTGCCTTGGGCGGGGGCGGTGCGGCCCGGAGGCCGGGCGGGGACATGCGGAAGGGCCCCGGCGGGGGCGACAAGTGAGCGTGGCACCTGCCAGATGCTAGATCACGCAGAGTGCGCGGGTTGTCGCGCTGGGACGTCTCCGAGGTGGTGAACGGTGATGAACTGCGGTTCGACGCACAGATATGTGGGGTCGAAGGGCGCTCCGTCGGCGGTGCGCGGGGCCCCTCCGAAGAGCTCCAACTCGCGTGTGCCGGGGGTGAAGATCTTGGCGGTGCCCACGAATTGCACGGTCCAGACCTGGGCGTCGCCGTCGCCGATGTTGTCCGCGCCGTACGCCACGACGCTGCCGTCGCACGCCTGCGCGTAGCCGAATCCGCCGTGCAGCCGCAGCATGACGTGCCCGCCCACGACGATGTGGCGGGCGACGGTGACGAACGGCAGGGCGCGCATGCTCACCGAGACCCGGCCATAGGGGGTGCGGCCGAGGAGGTCGATCGCTCGGTATTCGTGGGTGGGCATGGGGACTACTCTGCCCGCCTTGGTACGGGCCAAGTAGGGGCACCCGCCCTTTTGGTCAGGGACGTTGGTCCCGATTACGGCGTACTGGGGCGGTTTGGGACGGGTGCCGCGGGGCGCCCGGCGGCGCGGGTCAGCGCTTCTCGGCCTGGAGCCGGGCGACGTACGCGGCGGCCTGCGACCGCCGCTCCATGCCGAGCTTCGAGAGCAGGCTGGAGACGTAGTTCTTGATGGTCTTCTCGGCGAGGTGCAGCCGCTCGCCGATGGCGCGGTTGGTCATGCCCTCGCCGATCAGGTCGAGGATCTTGCGTTCCTGCTCGGTCAGGCCCGCGAGCCGGTCGTCCCCCTTGGGCGTATTGCCGTCGCGCAGCCTTTCCAGGACGCGGGCGGTCGCGACGGGGTCGAGCAGGGATTTCCCGGCGGCCACGTCCCGGACGGCGGACAGCAGCTCATTGCCGCGGATCGCCTTGAGGACATAGCCGGAGGCGCCTGCCATGATCGCGTCGAAAAGGGCCTCGTCGTCGGCGAAAGACGTCAGCATCAGGCATTTGATGCCCTCGTCCTGCGAACGGATCTCGCGGCACACCTCGACCCCGCTGCCGTCCGGCAGCCGCACGTCGAGCACCGCGACATCAGGCCGGGTGGCCGGAATGCGCACCAGCGCGTCCGCCGCCGTACCGGCCTCGCCGACCACCTCGATGTCCTCCTCGACGGAGAGCATCTCGTGGACTCCGCGCCGGACGACTTCGTGGTCATCGAGTAGAAATACAGTGATTTTGCCATGTTCGCGCACGACGTCAGTCTCACACACGAAGTCTTCCCCTGCTCTTGTTACTCGGGATAACGTGCCGTCGTTCCGGCAGCCTGCAAGGCTGTGACCAGTGGCGTTTCCCCGCTTTCCCGATTTACTTGGAAATCCAAGCAAAATCGCAGGTCAGATAGGGTTTCGCAGAGTTGTGACGCACTGGGTAACGTGCCTGTTGCAGGCCATTCGCCGGGGCGCCTGTCACGCCCGGTTCCGGCCTCGGCACACCCACCCTGTGTGCCGTCGGACACCGAGCGAGCCTCCCCCACCTCACGGTGGGAGGGACCCCCTCTGGCCGCCGGCGACCCCGGGGGCCGGACAGACGGAGGAGCACACGTGACCGCGGAAAGCACGGCGCAGACACCGCGCCGCAGCAGCAAGCGCACCACCAGCGCGAAGAAGCCCGCCGGCAGCGCGAAGAAGACGGCCGCGGGCAAGAAGACGCAGGCCGGGACCCCCGAGCTGGTACAGCTGCTGACGCCGGAAGGCGAACGGGTCGAGCACCCGGACTACTCCATCGACCTCACCCCCGAAGAGCTGCGCGGCCTCTACCGCGACATGGTGCTCACCCGGCGCTTCGACGGCGAGGCCACCACCCTCCAGCGCCAGGGCGAACTGGGCCTGTGGGCGTCCCTGCTCGGCCAGGAAGCCGCCCAGATCGGCTCCGGACGGGCGACCGACCCCGACGACTACGTCTTCCCGACCTACCGGGAGCACGGCGTCGCCTGGTGCCGCGGAGTGGACCCGACCAACCTGCTCGGCATGTTCCGCGGAGTGAACCACGGAGGCTGGGACCCGAACGAGAACAACTTCCACCTCTACACGATCGTCATCGGCTCGCAGGCCCTGCACGCCACCGGCTACGCGATGGGCGTGGCCAAGGACGGCGCCGACTCGGCCGTCATCGCCTACTTCGGCGACGGCGCGTCCAGCCAGGGCGACGTGGCCGAATCCTTCACCTTCGCCGCCGTCTACAACGCCCCCGTCGTCTTCTTCTGCCAGAACAACCAGTGGGCGATCTCCGAGCCCACCGAGAAGCAGACCCGCGTCCCGCTCTACCAGCGCGCGCAGGGCTACGGCTTCCCCGGCGTCCGCGTCGACGGCAACGACGTCCTCGCCTGCCTCGCCGTCACCAAGGCCGCCCTGGAGCGCGCCCGTACGGGGCAGGGCCCGATGCTCGTCGAGGCGTTCACGTACCGCATGGGCGCCCACACCACCTCCGACGACCCGACCAAGTACCGGCGGGACGAGGAGCGGGAGCTGTGGGAGGCCAAGGACCCCATCCAGCGGCTGAAGACCTATCTGGAGAAGACCGGCGCCGCTGACGACGAGTTCTTCGCCGCGCTGGAGACCGAGAGCGACGCCCTCGCCAAGCGGGTGCGCGACGCCGTACGGAACATGCCCAACCCCGACAACATGGCGATCTTCGAGCACATCTACGCCGACGGGCACGCGCTCGTCGACGAGGAGCGCGCCCAGTTCGCCGCCTACCAGGCGTCGTTCGCCGAGGAGGGCAACTGACATGGCCGCCGAGAAGCTCTCGATCTCCAAGGCGATCAACGCCTCCCTGCGCACCGCGCTGGAGAACGACCCCAAGGTCCTGATCATGGGAGAGGACGTCGGCAAGCTCGGCGGCGTCTTCCGCGTCACCGACGGCCTGTACAAGGACTTCGGCGAGGACCGGGTCATCGACACCCCGCTCGCCGAGTCCGGCATCGTCGGCACCGCCGTCGGCCTCGCGCTGCGCGGCTACCGGCCCGTCGTGGAGATCCAGTTCGACGGGTTCGTCTTCCCCGCGTACGACCAGATCGTCACCCAGCTCGCCAAGATGCACGCCCGCGCGCTCGGCAAGATCAAGCTGCCGGTCGTCATCCGCATCCCCTACGGCGGCGCGATCGGCGCCGTCGAGCACCACAGCGAGTCCCCCGAAGCGCTCTTCGCGCACGTCGCGGGCCTCAAGTGCGTATCGCCGTCGAACGCCTCCGACGCCTACTGGATGCTCCAGCAGGCCATACAGAGCGATGACCCGGTCATCTTCTTCGAGCCCAAGCGCCGCTACCACGACAAGTCGGAGCTGGACCGCTCCGCCGTGCCGGCCGCGCTGCACGCCGCCCGTACGGCCCGTACCGGCACCGACCTGACGCTCGCCGCCTACGGACCGATGGTCAAGACCTGCCTGGAGGCCGCCGCGGCGGCCGAGGAGGAGGGCAAGTCGATCGAGGTCCTCGACCTGCGGTCCATGTCGCCCATCGACTTCGACGCCATCCAGGCGTCGGTCGAGAAGACCCGCCGCCTGGTCGTGGTCCACGAGGCGCCCGTCTTCCTGGGCACCGGCTCCGAGATCGCCGCGCGGATCACCGAACGGTGCTTCTACCACCTGGAGGCCCCCGTCCTGCGCGTCGGCGGCTACCACGCCCCGTACCCGCCGTCGCGGCTGGAGGACGAGTACCTTCCGGGACTGGACCGGGTACTGGACGCCGTCGACCGCGCGTTGGCGTACTGAAGGGCTTGAGGGGAGTCGAGAAGATGACTGCGAGCACAACGAACGCGAACACGGCGAACGACCAGCGTTTTCGCGAGTTCAAGATGCCGGACGTGGGCGAAGGTCTCACCGAGGCCGAGATCCTCAAGTGGTACGTGGCCGCCGGGGACACCGTCTCCGACGGGCAGGTGGTCTGCGAGGTGGAGACCGCCAAGGCCGCCGTCGAACTGCCCATCCCCTTCGACGGAGCGGTGCACGAACTGCGCTTCGACGAGGGCGTGACGGTGGACGTGGGCACCGCCATCATCGTGGTGGACACCCAGCCGGGCGCGGGCCCGGCGGAGCCGTCGGCGACGGTGCCGGACCAGCAGACGTACTACCCGCCGAAGGACCGGACCGCCGAGGAGGAGCCGGGGGAGGGCGAGGGCGAGGGCCGTAAGGCCGTGCTCGTCGGATACGGCGCGGCGCCGTCCTCCACCAAGCGCCGGGCGCGCAAGCCGCAGCCGGGGGCGGGCGCTCCGGAGCTGAACGGGCACGGGGCGGCCCCCGCCGCTCCCGCGCCTGCCCCTGAGGCTCCCGCTTCGGGCGGGCGGGCGCTGGCCAAGCCGCCGGTCCGCAAGCTCGCCAAGGACCTCGGCATCGACCTGGCCTCGGTCGCCGCGACCGGCCCGGACGGCACCGTCACCCGCGAGGACGTCCACGCGGCAGCCGCCACCGCGGTCGCGCCGGCGGAACCGGAGACCGTGGCCGCCGCCCCGGAGGCCGCCCCGCAGCCGGCGGGCCCGGCCGCGCGCGAGGTCCGCATCCCCATCAAGGGCGTACGGAAGGCCACCGCGCAGGCGATGGTCGCGAGCGCCTTCACCGCGCCGCACGTTACGGAGTTCATCACCGTCGACGTGACCCGCACGATGAAGCTCGTACAGGAGCTCAAGTCGGACCCGGACATGGCCGGGCTCCGCGTGAACCCCCTGCTGCTCGTCGCCAAGGCGTTCCTCGTCGCGATCCGGCGGCACCCGGAGGTCAACGCGGCCTGGGACGAGGCCAACCAGGAGATCGTGCGCAAGGAGTATGTGAACCTGGGCATCGCGGCGGCCACGCCGCGCGGCCTCATCGTCCCGAACATCAAGGACGCGGGGGCCAAGACCCTCCCGGAACTGTCGGCCGCGCTCGGCGACCTGGTCGCCACCGCCCGCGAGGGGAAGACCAGCCCGGCGGACATGGCCGGCGGCACGGTCACGATCACCAACGTCGGCGTCTTCGGCGTCGACACCGGCACGCCCATCCTCAACCCGGGCGAGTCCGCGATCCTGGCCTTCGGCACGGTCAAGCTCCAGCCCTGGGTGCACAAGGGCAAGGTCAAGCCCCGCCAGGTCACCACCCTGGCGCTCTCCTTCGACCACCGGCTGGTCGACGGCGAGCTGGGCTCCAAGGTCCTCGCCGACGTGGCGGCGGTCCTGGAGCACCCCAAGCGCCTGATCACCTGGGGATAGCCGGTACGTACCGCGGGGGCCGGACGCGCGTCGTGCGCGTCCGGCCCCCGCGGCTTTTCGGACAGACCCCCGAGACTGTCCGAAGCCTCGAAATACTTCAGCCTCGAAATACTTCGCAAAATTCAAATATTGTGAAAGATAGGGCCCGGACGCCCTCTCCTCGCCCCCCTCCAGCGAGGAGAGACCACATAGTCCGGGCCCCTGTCAGGCGTGAGCGGCCTGGGGGTTCCACATGGGGAGGAGCGTGGAATCGCCCGTGCTGGGGAATTTACCTAGGATTGACCGACACTTGCAGTGTCGGATCTGGAGGACTTTTTGACCGAGGCAGCGGACGGCGAATCCATCAGCCGCCTCCTCCGCGCCTGGCGCGCCCGTACGGACGCCAGGCAGATCCGCGAGCTCCGCGGCGTCGAGCCCCGGCCCGGCCGCCGCCTCTCCCAGGCCCACGTCGCCCGGCTGACCGGCGTCAGCGAGGGCTGGTACCGCGCGCTGGAATCCGGCCGGCGGCAGGACTTCTCGGAGGGCTTCCTGCTCCGGGTCGCCCGCGCGCTCGACCTGAGCGAGGCGGAGACCCTCACCCTCTTCCTCGCCGTCTGCGGCCGCCGCCCGCCGGAGGCGACGCCGCGCGACCCGCGCGGACTGCCCGAGGGCGTCAAGGCGCTCCTGGAACAGCAGGTCAGCTACCCCGCGTACCTCTCGGACATCGCCTGGAACGTGGTCGCGGTCAACGACCTCATGGCCGAGTGGTTCCCCTGGTCCGTACGCCCGGGCGCCAACCTCATCCGCTGGGCCCTGCTCTCCCCCGAGGCGCGGGAACAGATGCTGGACTGGGAGCACAGCTGCGCCCGCGCGTACCTGGCCATGCTCCGCGTGGCCGCCAACAGCAACCCGGACAACGCCGAGCTGCGCGCCCTGGTCCGCGAGGTGCTGGACGCCGACGCGGACTGCCGCCGCATCTGGGCACAGGGAAGCGAGGTGGTCGAGCACCGGGACGGACACGTCTTCCGCCTGCGCCTGCCGTACCACCACGACCGGGAGATCAGGGTGGCGAGCCATGTGCTCCTCCCGATACAGCGGCCGGACCTGCGGTTCGTATTCATCACACCGGTGGAGGAGACGGGGGCGGGGGCGGGGCGTGAGGCGGGTCCGGGGGCGTAGGGGCGTAGAGGGGCGTACGGGGAGGGGCCGCGCCCGCGGATGGGCGGTGCGCCGAGCCCGCGGCGGCATCATGAGCTGATGAGGCAGGGCTGACGGGGCTGACCCGGTGCGGGCCTCAGGACATTCGGGCACTCGCCCGTGTCCAGGTGGCCCGGTGGCCTGCCCCGGTATACCTGGCGGCTCGTAAGTCCGGTCGGGTATACCGGAAGGCTGAAGATCGGCGCCGGAAGGAACTGCGATGTACGAGCGAGTGAGCAGGTAGGCGCCGAAGGGGCGGGAAGCGTCGCAGGGACGCACCTCCCCGGCCAGGAGGACGCCGTCGGCCGCCCCGCTGGCCGCCCTCAACGCCACGGCCGGCAACGCCGCCGTGGCCCAGATGATGCGTGCGCCCGCTCAGGACCAGCACGTACACGGGGCCGGCTGCGGGCACGGGAAGCAGCAGCAGGCGGTGCAGCGCGCGGTTCTGCCCGCCGTGCAGTGCCTGGACCACCCGGCCAAGTTCGACGGCGAGGTGCGCAGGCTGGTCGATCAGGCGGAGGGCGACATCGCCAAGTTCGTCGCCGGTTACGACACCTGGCAGGCGAAGGTGAGCGCCGGCGACTTTAAGTGGATGGAGAAGAACGCCGAGCTCAACGACGCGTGCGAGTACCTGGAGAACCTGGTGGGCGAGCCCGCCGGGCGCAGCGAGGCGGAGCTGCTGGCCGCGCTGGAGGCGGCCATCCGCGCCGAGGTGACGGCCACTTCGGCGGAGACGGTGGCGAACACCCGGGCCGCGGCGAACATCGCCAAGCACAAGCTCGTACTCGGCCGCACGAGCGACACCGGCAAGTGGGCCGAGTACCAGCAGAGCAAGCCCCAGACCGGGGACCGGCTGTCCGGGGACGCGCGCATGGGCCGGCGGCTGAACACCGCCAAGTGGTCCGTTCGTCAACTACGCCTTCATGGACGGCGGCATCGTGGAGCGCGCGGAGTTCAAGCTGGTCACCAGCCTCGGTTCGCAGATCGAAGGCATGCTGGTCGCCGGGAAACTGCACGCGGGCAACTTCTGGAAGACGATCGAGAGCCTGGGCAACAGCGCGCTCTGGGACAGCAGCAAGTCGGACGAGAACGGCGGCCCCCAGGCGATGCTGGGACACGAGATCCTCCAGCTCATCGAGGCCGGCTACCGCTTCTACGGCCGTGAGAGCGGCTACGCACAGGGCGACGCCAGACTGGTAGCGGTCCACCCGGACCGCCCCGCCCCCGACCCGGGCGACGAGACCAAGCCGCTGACGCTGCCTGCTTAGGGCTGGGCTGGGCGTCCGCGGGTGGGGCGGTATTGCCGGTGGGTGGGTGCGGGTTTCGTCTCGGACCCTGCGGGTCCAGAGCGCCAGCAGCGGCAGGGGAGGGGGCGGGCCGGGGTCGGTTCGCTGCCTGCGGGTGGGTTCGCGGCTGGGGTTAGGGAGGCTCGCTGCGCATAGCGCTGGCCGCTGCCGCGAAGTGGTCGTGGTGGGGGCTTTGGGTGCGGGCGGGGGGGCGCGGGCCTGTGGCCCAAGGGATCAGCGGCGGTGGGGTTGGGGTTGGTTCGCTACGTGCTGCCCGGTGTGGGGTTGGGGTCACGGATGGCTGTCGGGTGGGGCGGCATTGCGCCCGGGTGGGTGCGGGTTTCGTCTCGGACCCTGCGGGTCCAGAGCGCCAGCAGCGGCAGGGGAGGGGGCGGCCTGGGGCCGGTTCACTGCCTGCGGGTGGGTGCGCGGCCGGGGTTAGAGAGGCTCGCTGCGCATAGCGCTGGCCGCTGCCGCGAAGTGGTCGTGGTGGGGTCGTCGAGCGTGGGTGCGGGTGGCCTTGGGCCTGTGATTCAAGGGATCAGCGGTGGTGGGGCGGGGGTCGGTTGGCTACCAGTCGCCCGGTGCGAGTTGGGGTCACGGATGGCTGCCGCGTGGGGCGGCATTGCGCTCGGTTGGGTGCGGGCATCGTCTCGGACCCTTCGGGTCCAAAGCGCCAGCAGCGGCAGGGGAGGGGGCGGGCCGGGGTCGGTTCACTGCCTGCGGGCGGGTTCGTGGCCGGGGTTAGGGAGGCTCGCTGCGCATAGCGCTGGCCGCTGCCGCGAAGTGGCGGTGGTGGGGCTTCGGGTGCGGGTGCGGGGTGGCTCGGGCCTGTGATCACAAGCAGGGGCGGCGGGGCGCGGCTCGCTGCGCGTGGGGCGGGGCTTGGAGCCCGGGGGTAGTTTCCGCCCGCTGGGCGGGGCCTTGAGGTGGGGAAACCCCCATCTGACGGCTGGCGTGCCTGATATGCCCAGCCTGTGAAGTTGATGGGGCAACGGGGTGGGGTTGCCGTCCACTTTCGTGTCCGGTAAGGCGCTTTTGTCGGGCGGTAACTCCACTCTGCCCACGAGTACCCCTGCGGAGCGCAGCGCAGCTTCTTGCAGCCCGGCCTCGGGCCGGGCGACGGACAGCGAACGGACCCCAGGCCCCTCCCCGCCACCCCCGCACCCCACCAACTCACCACGACCACCTCGCGGTAGCGGCCAGCGGCGGCAGAGGAGGGGGTGGCCCGGGGGCGGCTCGTCGGCTACTCATAGGTAGGGTTGAGTTGCCACCCGGCAAAAGCGCCATACCGGACCCAGAACCGGGCGGTAGGCGCACTCTGTTGAACGGCGGGCCTGGCCTATCGGGCATACCGGGCACACTGGCCGCCGGAGTGGGATTTCCCCAGCCCCGGGCCGCTCTTCTACGGGCGGGAACCCTCCCCGGCCGGTACTCCCGGGTGCAGCGCCGCGCGCCACTGCCCCTGCTTGTGATCACAGGCCCGCGCCACCGCGCCCCCGCACCCGAAGTCCCCACCGCAACCACTTCGCGGCAGCGGCCAGCGCTATGCGCAGCGAGCCTCTCTAACCTCAGCCACGAACCCGCCCGCAGGCAGTGAACCGGCCCTGACCCGCCCCCTTCCCTGCCGCTGCCGGCGCTTTGGACCCGCAGGGTCCGAGACGAACCCCGCACCCACCCACCAGCAATACCGACCCACCCAGCTCAGCAACGCCCGCCACCCGTCCCCCAATTCCCCCACCAATACCAAGACTTCACCAAAAAACAGCCACCCCCTCCGCCCCCCGTTGTTTGAAGATGGTCGAAAATGGCCGAAGGGAAGCCCCGTCAGGTACCGGCAACGCAGCGACATGTTTGTATGTGTTGGTGATCGTTAACGTACAAGAGACAACCGAGCCGCAGCCGCAGACGTACGTGGACCGCATCGTGGAGCGCTGGTGCAAGGACGAGGACGCCGAGGCGCTCGTCCAGGGGACGCAGCGGCTGACCAGGGGCGAGGCTCGGCAGCAACTGTTCAGACTGGGGCACGCGCTGCGCGGGCAGGGACTTGAGCCCGGCGACAGCGTGGGACTGTTCCTGGCCAACCGTGTGGAATCCGTCCTGGCGCAGCTCGCCGTCCACCTCATCGGCTGCCGCGTCGTCTTCCTGCCGCCCGAGCCCGGCCCCGGCGAGCTCGCCGCACTGGTCGAGCAGTCCCGTGCCCGCGCCGTCGTCACCGATCCGCTCTTCGCGGACCGCGCCGCCGACGCGGCCGGCCGCAGCGCCCACGCGCCCGTACTGCTCAGCCTCGGCCCCTGCGAGCAGCAGGCCGCCGACCTGCTGGCCCTGGCCGCCGAGTGCCCGGACACGCGCCCCGAGGGCGTGCCCGCCCCGGCGGCGGACGACGTCGCCACCGTCTTCTACACCGGCGGAACCCTTGGCCGCCCCAAGCTCGCCGCGCACACCCACCACCTCTACCAAGTGCTGGTGAACCGGGCGGATGAGGCTCCGCGGGAACCCGCCCCGCAGGGGTTCTCGAACATGTACGACGGCACGGACCGGGTGCTCGTCTCCACGCTGCTCACGCACGGCAGCGGCCACATGACCTCGGTTCAGGCCGTGGCGACCGGGTCCGTCGTCGTCGTTCTGCCCGAGTTCGAGCCGGGCGAGGCGCTGAAGGTGATGCGCGAGGAGCGGATCACCGGCACCATGTTCGTACCGCCCATGATGTACGCGGTGCTCGACCACCCGGATTGCGTGCCGGGCGCCCTGCCCGCGCTGCGCCGGATCTTCGTCGGCGGCGCGGCCACCTCGCCGAGCCGTCTACAGCAGGCGATCAAGGTGTTCGGGCCCGTGGTCGGCCAGGGGTACGGGCAGTCGGAGGCGCTCGGCATCGCCGTGTTCGGCGCGGCGGACCTCGCCGAGGAGAGCGACCGGCGCCCCGAGCTCTTGCGCAGCACCGGCCGCCCGATACCCGACGTCGAGGTCGAGATCCGCCCCGAGGACAGCACGGAGGCGCTGTCGGCCATGCAGGTCGGCGAGGTGTGCGTCCGCGGCGAGACGGTGATGCTCGGCTACTACGAGGACCCGGAGCGTACGGCCGCAGCCATCCAGGACGGCTGGCTGCGCACCGGTGACATGGGCTACCTCGACGCCGAGGGGTACCTCTACCTCGTCGACCGGGCCAAGGACATCATCGTCACCGGCAGCACCAGCGACAACGTCTACTCCAGGGTCCTGGAGGACTTCCTGCTCACGCTGCCCGGCGTGCTCAACGCGGCTGCATTGGGCGTGCCGGACGAGGAGTTCGGGGAAGCCGTTCAGATCTTCCTGGCCACGGCCGAGGGCGCGGACGTCGATCCGGCGTCGGTCGGCGTCGCGGTGACCGACGCGTTGGGAGAGCTGTACACGCCGCGCAAGACGGTGCTGCTCGACAAGCTGCCGATGACCAAGGTCGGCAAGGTGGACAAGAAGGCGCTGCGCACCGCGTGGGCGAACGGGGATTACGACACTCCGTAGGACCAGTCCGTAGGCAAGTCCGGAAGGCCAGTCCGTAGGGCGGGCGGTCGTCATCCCGTTCACCCCGTCCAGCCCGCCCACCGCGCCGACCCCGTCCGCCCCGTCCGCCCCGTCCACCCCGTGTGGCGCAGCCAGCCCTCGAAGGTCATCAAGGCCGGGTGCAGGCCGCGCAGCAGGGTGATGTCCCGGTCCCGCCCGTAGAGATCGCGGTCGGCGAAGAACTGGAACATCGCCGCGTAGTCGTGGGCGAAGCGGGGTACGGCGGCGCGCAGTTCGGCGTGCGGCATCGGGGTGTACGTACTGGGGACGCCCGTGACCCGGGTGAAGGCGGCGGCGATCTCATCGCCGGTGAGGCTGTCGCCGATCACCGCGAGGTCGCGGGCGCCCCAGGACTGCCAGTTCTCGAAGATGTGACCCGCGAACCAGGCGATGTCGCCGAGGGCGACGAGCGGGTAGCGGGCGTCGCCGAGGGGGAGCTTGAAGGCCAGCCCGCCGCGGCCGTCCGGCCGGGGGGTGAGCCGGTCGCGGAGGTTCTCGAAGTACGGGGCCGTCGTCAGTACCGAGACGTGGTTCGTGTACCAGCCGTCGCTCTCCCCGCGGAGCATTTCCTCCGATCGCATCAAGTTGATGTGGGCGGCGACGGCGGCCTTGCTGTCGAAGTGCGGTACGGGATGGCCGGTCAGCGTCACCGCGCTGTCCAGGGAGGACCAGATGAAACGGTCCACACCGGCCCGTTCCGCGGCGGCCAGGAGATCCAGGCCCTGCCGGTACTCGCCCACGGCGCTGCCCGTGGAGAAGAAGTCGGTGTTGGCGAACACGCGGTCGGCCGACCCCATCAGCTCGTCCAGAGCCGCCGAGCCGTTAGCCTCCGGGTTCGCCGAGCCGTGAGTCTCCGCTGCCGCCGGGTCGTAGCGGACCAGGCGCAAGCGGCCGGGCGCGGTGTCGGCGACGCCGGCGGCGAGCGCGGCGGCGTGAGCGGACTCCGGGCGGCGGGTGGGGACGGTGACGGTGGCGTCGGTGGTGGTGAGCAGGTGCCGGACCACGTGCCGGCCCATCGCTCCGGTGCCTCCGACGACGAGGACGTGGGTCATGGCGTCTTTCCTTGTTCTGTGAGGTGTACGAGGACGTGTTCGGCCGCCTGGGCATGGGTGGCGACCCAGACGTCACCGGACGTACGGACGTGGTCGAGGATCTGGCCGACCATGCCGGCCAGCAGCGGCCGGCCCCCGACGTGGGCGTGGACGGTCAGGTGGAAGACACCGGGGCCGGGCTGGGCGAGCAGTTGGTCCAGCAGCGCGCGGAGCAGGTCGCGGTAGGCGTACGGGCCGCCCGCGGCGTCGCGTACGTCGGAGTGTTCGCTGTGCATGAGGGAGACCAGCGGCCCGTGAGCGGTGGGCAGGACCTGCGGGAGGTCGTGGTCGCTGTGGTCGCCGGTCCAGCGGTAACCGGCCTCGGCGAGCAACTCGCCGGTGCGCCGCGAACCCGTGGCGCGCGGGCTCATCCAACCGGTCGGCCGCACCCCGGTGACCTGCTGGAGGATGTCGGTACAGCGCCGGATGTTCCCCCGCTCGGCGTCCGCGTCGAGCAGCGCCGGTACGACGTCCTGGGCCCAGGAGTGCCCGGCGACCTCGTGCCCCGCCTCGTGCACGGCCACCACGGTGTCGGGGTACCGCTCGGCGACGAGCCCGTTGACGCCGACGGTCACGGGCAGGTCCCCGAGAACGTCGAGCAGCCGCCAGATGCCGGTGGTGACGCCGTACTCCGTCCAGGAGGCGCTGTGCGTGTCCTCGACGCCGGGCGGCAGCGGCCAGGCCGCCGCCATCGGCGCGTACGCGGGGCTCCGCCCCGGTGACCACAGCTCCAACGCGACGGTGACCAGCATGGCGACCTTCCGCCCGCCCGGCCACTCGATCTCTGTCCTCATGCGTTTCCCCTGCGTCGGCCTTCAGGTCCCGGGCCCTGGGCCCTGGTCCCGAAACCTGGGTCCCGGGCCTCCGGGAGCTTCCGCTGTGGACGCTATGGAGGCGGCGGTTACCTCCAGGTTCCCGGCGACGGACTAGCATCGCGGGCGTGCGTGAGTACCCCGGCAGCGTCTTCCTCGCCGACTGCCCGGCCCGGTTGGCGATCGAGATCATCGCCGACAAGTGGGCGGTGGTCGTGCTGTTCGCCCTGAGCCGGAAGCCGTGTCGCCACGGTGAGTTGGTCGACCAGATCGGCGGCATCTCCCGGAAGGTGCTGACGCAGACGCTCCGGCGTTTGCAGGGTTACGGCCTGGTCGCCCGCCATGCCGAGGGTGGCAGGGTCGAGTACGTGCTGACGGACTTGGGCCGGACGCTGACGCGGCCGATCGCCGTACTGACGGAGTGGGCCCATGAGTACGGCGGGGCCGTGGCGGAGTTCCAGGAGTGTGCCGAATCCACCGAGTCCGGTGAATCCGGTGAATCCACTACGGCCGGTGACGTGTCCTCGCCGTAGCCCTGACGGGCGGCCGGCCCCGGCCCCGGCGCCGGAGAAGCCGAACGGCGACCTCTCCGGCGCTGCCGCCCGTTCTCCTGCCTACCGCGCCTGCTCGGGGGCCCCGGTGTTGAGTTCCGCCCAGACGGTTTTGCCGACCGTACGGCCCTCCACGCCCCAGCGGTTCGCCAGCGAACGGACGATGAGCAGGCCGCGGCCGAACTGGTCGGAGTACGGATCGGCTGCTCGCGGGCGCGGCCGGCGTTCCCCCTTCGGATCGGTCACGGCCACCCGCAGCACGGACCCGCTGAGAAACAGCTCCACCCGGAACAGCCGCTCCCGCAGACAGCCGTGCAGCAGCGCGTTCGTGATCAGCTCACTCGCCAGCAACGCCGCGTCCCCGGCCACCGCTGGGCACCCCCAGTCGGCGGCGAGTTGGGCCACGCGGCGGCGTGCTGCGGGCACGTTGTACGGGTACGGGGTGTAGTCGACGACGTCGTAGTGATCGTCTGGCTCTTTGGTCTCTACAGCCATGGACGCGCACCTCCAAGTGCGGTCGCAGGAGCCCGTACATGGAGCGCTTGGCCTCGGCAGTGTCGATGCCACACCTGCGCGGGGCAGGCCGGTGCACTTCCGCCAGTGGCTGCGCCGCTGTGCGAGCGATTGGGTACTGACGGTAGCGATGTGGTGGCAATCGGTGCAAGCGGTCTTGGGGATATATATCTCCACGTTTTGCTTGTGCCGCTCCGTGATCGGCTGCAGACTGAGCGGGACCAGGGAGGTGCGGCGAGATGGCGAGGGGCCAAGTGGGTCTCGGCAACCGTGTATCGACGGTGCTGGCACGGAGGTTGGGTGCTGAACTGCTACGGCTGCGCGACTCGGCCGGGCTCACGCAGCCGCAAGCGGCAGAGGCGCTGAGCGCCACTGCCGCGAAGGTCGCGAAGATGGAACGGGGTTGGGTGCCGTTCCGGGATCCGGACGTTCTGGCGCTCGCAACGCTGTATGGGCTGGAGGACCCGGAAGCAGTCGACGGCCTTCTGCAGCTGGCCAAACTCGACCGCGAACGCCGCAAGGCCAAGGGCTGGTGGCAGCATTCGCCGCGAGTGGGGGGAATGGCTGAGTACATCGCCATCGAAGACGTCGCGACACGAGTACGTTCATGGCAGCAGGCGTTGGTGCCCGGCTTGTTCCAAACCGCTTCATACACCCGCGCGTTGTGTGTGGCCTCCGGGCCGTCGGAGGACCCGGGTGAAATCGAGCGCATCGTTGAGGTCCGTACGAAGAGGCAAGCCCGACTGATCGGCGAAAAGCCACTAGAGGTGTACGTGGTGATTTGGGAAGCTGCGCTGCGTCAAGTTGTCGGTGGGCGTGAAGTGATGCGCGAGCAGCTGGAGCGCGTGTTGGAAGTGGCTCAGTTCCCGAACGTACGGCTTCAGGTGCTGCCGTTCCGGGCTGGTGGGCACCCCTGCATGGCGGGAGCTTTCAACATCGTTTCGTTTGCCGAGGACGAGGCGGTGGACGTGGTCCACGTGGATACCATGACGGCTACCGTGTGGGTTGAAAACGAGGATGAAAGCGCCGCGTGCAGAACGTATTTCGACAGCGCCACTCGGCTGAGTCTATCGCCGCATGACTCCCTTTCCCTTATCAGCAGCATCTGCAAGGAAATGTAACCATGGCACTGTTTGAGTTCGTGAAATCAAGCTATAGCACGGTGAATGGCGAGTGCGTCGAGGTGGCCACGAACCTGTCCCATACCGTGGCTGTTCGTGACTCCAAGGACGCGGCGGGACCGGTCCTGCGCTTCGAGCCTGCCGCGTGGGCATCCTTTCGGCAAGCTGTTGTCGGAGGCGGATTCTGCTCGGATTGATCACACCTGGAGGTGTGACAGGTGACCGTATGCGACTTCGTGAAGTCCAGCTACAGCTCTTCAAAGCTGGAGTGCGTCGAGGTAGCTATCAACGTCCCCGGAACCGTCGCGATCCGCGACTCGAAATCCCCCTTCGGCCCCACCATCCACGTATCGCCCGCCGCCTGGGCGGCCTTTCAGGAAGTCATAGCCCACGGGAGCGCAACCTAAGAGATCACAGGCGGTCAGCCACTGGCTGACCGCCTATGGTCAAGGAACGTGCGTGACGCCGCCCGCGCAGGGCCTAGCGCCAGAGCTGGTGGTCGTTGGAGCCGCCGGCGCAGCCGATCGTGCGGAGGCCGTATGAGCTGTCGTCAAGGCACTTGTTGGTGGCCTGGCTCTGGAAGGAGATGGAGTCGGCGCGGTGGTGGGTGATCCACCAGCTCTGCTGGGGGGTCGAGTTGCAGGGGCGGGTGGCGAGGGTGACGCCGTCGTCATAGAGGCAGCGGTTGGTGTTCACGTTCTTGATCTGGCGGGTGCCGTCGTTCCAGACGTGGATGCTCCACTTCTGGAAGTCCAGCCCGTTGCAACCGAATCCGCGCAGACCGTAGTTGCTGTCGTCAAGACAAGAGCCGGTAGCCATGTTGCCGAATGTCTGGACCGCGTCGGTGATCTTGGGCGACGGCGCGGAGGTGGTGGCCATGGCCGGTGCGGCCATGGCTCCGGAGAGCAGGAGGGTCGAGGAGATGGCGAGGGCGAATTTCGTGCGCTTCTGGAGCAGCAAAACGTGCCTCCTGTAGTACTGGGACGATCGTTGTGACCGTGTAAGAGTGAGCGCCGCGGTGCTGGTTGGACAACGGGGGAAAGGCACGGCTTAAAACCCCAGCCGGGGGGCTGGCGGGGGTGCGGCGACAGGTAATCGTGGGGATGTAGTTCGTTGACATTGCGCGGGGGGCGTTGTGTTGCGAGTGGTGTTCGGTTCGGAGGATCTCGCGCGGGTTCGGGTGGCGATGGGGCCGGACCATATGTGGGAGATAGCCAACAGTGTGCAGACGCTCCAACGCCGGGACGGGGCATCGGCGTTCGGGGACTGGCGGCGGGCGGTGCGGGGCAGGATTTCGCGGGAGGGCAGGCGGCTGGCTTCGTTGTT
Source organism: Streptomyces sp. NPDC050617 (assembly GCF_040654795.1). Taxonomy (NCBI): domain Bacteria; kingdom Bacillati; phylum Actinomycetota; class Actinomycetes; order Kitasatosporales; family Streptomycetaceae; genus Streptomyces; species Streptomyces sp. NPDC050617. The sequence continues at coordinate 476,523 of NZ_JBFAIS010000002.1, forward strand.
GCCGCCGCGCGGCTATTCGCCGGATTTCCTGACGCCGACGGAGTTACCGGCACCGGGGGCGGCGGGGGACTCGTACGGGTTCGGCACGCTCGATGCGGAGATCGACACCGTACTGAGCACGCCCCGCCCCCGACTGGCGGCGGAAGTGACGCGGCTCGCGGCCGGCAGGGAAGCGCCGGGGTGGGTGGGGCGGTTGGCGCGTGGGGAGGCGGAGGCGTTACGCGGCCTGGGGGCGGCCATACGCACGTACCAGGAGGAGGCGGTCGCACCGTACTGGCCGCGGGTTCACGCGCATGTGGAGGCGGACCGGGTCAGTCGCCTGCGCGCCATGCTCGACGGCGGCGTGGACGGGCTGCTCGCGAGCCTGGGGCCACAAATACGCTGGCGGGCACCGGTGTTGGAGGTCGCGTACCCGGTGCGGCGGACGCTGCGCCTGGAGGGCCGGGGGCTGGTCCTGCAACCGTCGTTCTTCTGCTGGCCGACCCCGGTGAGCCTGGCCGACGACGATCTGCCGCCGGTCCTGGTCTACCCCGTACGGCATGAGGCGCTGCGCGTTTCCGGGGCCGATGACGCCCGTACCGCGCGGGACGCGGCGCTGGGGTCGCTGATGGGGTCCACGCGGGCGGCGGTGCTCGTCGCGGCGCTGACGGGTTGCGGTACCGGTGACGTGGCCCGGCGGCTGGGGGTGTCGCATCCGGCCGTGAGCCAGCACATCGCGGTGCTGCGCGGGGCGGGCCTGCTCGTGACGGTGCGGGAGGCGGGGCGGACCCTGCACGTAGCCACGGCGCAGGGCCGCGCGCTCACGCACGCCGCCCGTGACGGCAGCCTTCAGTGATGGCTGCCTTCAGTAGCGGCAGCCTCCCGTGGCGACGGCCCCCCGTGACGGCAGCCCCGGCCCGTACTCGTGATGCGGATGCTGATGAGGCGTCGTCGGGCATCAGGTCGTGATGACGAGCTTGCCGCCCTTGGGTGTGCCCTTGAGTTCGAGTTCCGTGAGCGCCGCGATCGCCTCCGTGAGCGGCACCGTACGGGCGATCGGCACCTGAAGCGTGCCCTGTTCGGCGGCGCGGGCGACCTCCTCCAGATCCTCCGTGACCGGCCGGGCGATCAAGACCTGGAAGGGGCCCGGGAGAGCGGCTTTCGCGAGCCGCGCGGGGGTGGGGTGGATGCTGACGACGCGTCCGCCGGGCTTCAGCATCTTCTGCGCGTCCTTGACCGCGAGTGTGCCGGCGGTGTCGAGTACGAGGTCGAATCGTCCGCGTCCGCTGAGCGACGCCGGGTCGAAGTCGAATTCGACGATCGGATCGATGCCGAGGCCGCGTGCCTCCTGCGCGGCGGTGGCGCGGCAGCTGCCCCCCACCGAGGCCCCGCGGGCCAGGGCGATCTGGGCGGCGGCTCGGCCTACTCCGCCGAGGCACCCGTGGACGAACACGCTCTGCCGGGGCTGGAGCTTCCCCTTCTTGGTCATGGCCTGGAGGGCGGTTATCCCTACGGTGGGGATCGCGGCGGCTTGTTCGTAGGAGAGGTTCGACGGCTTCATCACGAGGCCCTTCTCCTCGGCGAGGACCATCTCGGCGATGGCTCCGGACCCTTTGATCGTCGGTCCGCCGAGCACTTCGTCGCCGACGGTCAGGCGGGTGACGTTCGCACCTACCGCCTCGACGACGCCCGAGAGGTCGTTTCCCAGCCCGCGCGGGAAGCTCCGTCCGGTCACCATCTTCATGGCGCCGCCGCGGATCCCCCAGTCCATCGGGTTCGCCGCCGCGGCCCGTACGCGGACCAGGACCTGGCCGGGGCCGGGCCGCGCCGGTTCGAAGTCCTCCAGCCGCATGACCTCGGGGCCGCCGTACTGGTGGTACTGGATGCGCTTCATGATGGCCTCCACAGGCGATGTCATCTGATGACATCAATCACCGTACACCCTGATGTCACCTGATGACATCAGGGTGGGGGCAGAACGGGCGACGGGGTGGGTGGCAGGGTGGCCGGCAGGGTGTGTCATCGGGTGACATCACCTACACTCGCGGCATGGGACGGTGGGAGCCTGGGGCCGGTGACCGACTGCGCGAGGCGGCACTGTCGCTGTATCTGGAGCGCGGCTTCGAGCAGACGATGGTGGCCGACATAGCCGAACGCGCCGGGGTCACCGCCCGTACCTTCTTCCGGTACTTCGCCGACAAGCGCGAAGTTCTCTTCGACGGCTCGTCCGACCTGGCGACGAAGCCGCTGGCCGCCCTGGAGACGGTGCCGGCCACGGCGTCGGCGCTCGATGCCGTCGCGGCGGTACTCGACGCCGTGGCCGAGATGGTGGGCGGCGACCGCGAGCTCGCACGGGCCCGGCAAACGGTGATCCTGGCCAACGCCGAACTCCGCGAACGAGAACTGATCAAGCTCGCATCCATGTCGGCCGCCCTCGCCGACGGGCTTCGGCAGCGGGGCATCGGCGATATCGACGCCAACCTGGCCGCCGAGACCAGCATCGCCGTGTTCCGCGTCGCATTCTCACGATGGGTCGCCGCCGACGAGGACCACGACTTGCGTGATGTCATCCGCGAGACCCTGGCCCGGCTGCGGGCCCTGACCGCCTCCGGTTGAACCGCCTACCAGCGAGGCACGCCCGTACCGGTACCGGCACGGACTGGTTGCCCGTACACGCCGTCAACGGCACCCGCCGTCAGCGGCCACGTCGTCAGCCGTACGCACGGTCAACCACACCCGTCCGCCGGGTGTGGACCAATCGTCGGCGCGCCCGCTGACCCGCCGCCCCGCTCACCCAGCGGGCCGCCCGGCCTGCCCGGCCCGGCCGCCGTCCGTATCGGGTCCGTAGCCGTGGGCATGGGCCCAGGCGACGGCCTCCGCGCGGGAGCGGACCTGGAGCTTGGCGAACAGGTGGTTGATGTGGGTCTTGACGGTGGACTCCCCCACCAGCAGGCGCCGGCCGATCGCGCTGTTCGACAGCCCTCGGGCGAGCAGCCGCAGGACGTCGGACTCGCGCGGGGTCAGCAGGTCCTGCGACGGTTCGGACTGGGACGGTTCGGTCCGGGACGGTTTGGCCCGCGACGATTCGGTCTGCCGCTGTTCGGTCCGCTGCCGTTCGGTCGTATGGTCGGTTTCGGCGCCGCGCATGGCGGCGGCCAGCAGCCGTTCCTGGACGATCGGGTCCAAGGTGGTGTGCCGGGCGAGCGCGGCCTCGATCGCGCGGACGATCTCGGTCTTGCCGGCGTCCTTGGTCAGGTAGGCGCGGGCGCCGGCCTGCAATGCGTCGAGGATCAGCTGATCGTCCGCCATGGTCGTCAGCACCACGACGGCCACGTCCGGGTGCGCCGCCACGATCCGGCGGGTGGCCTCCACGCCGCCCATCCCCGGCATGCTCAGGTCCATCAGCACCGCGTCGGGGAGCGTTTCGGCGACCGCGGCGACGCCCTCCTCGCCGTTCGCGCCACCGGCGACGACGTCGATGCCGGGCATCATGTCCAGCAGGGTCATCAGACCTTCGCGGACCACCGCCTGGTCGTCGACGACCACGACCCGAGCACTCACGCGGGCACCTCCGCCTGTACGCGCCACCCCTCCGGGGTGGGGCCGACCGTCAGGTCGCCGCCGACCAGCAGCAGCCGCTCACGCATGCCGGCCAGACCGTAGCCGCCGCTCATCCCCGCCACTCGGGGCCGCGGGCCGGTCTCGCCGTCGCCGGAGCTGCCGGAGTCGCCGGAGCCGCCGGAGCCGTCGGAGTCGCCGGAGCCGCCGGAGCCGTCGGAGTCGCCAGAGCCGTCGGAGCTGCCGGAGTCGCCGGAGCCGGCGGGCCCGGACAGCACGGTCAGCCTCACCTGGTCCTCTTCGTAGTCCAAAGTGGCGGTCAGCTCCTGTCCGCGGGCGTGCTTGGCGGCGTTCGCCAGGGACTCCTGGGCGACTCTCAGCAACGCTAGCCCGACGTCCGGTTCGAGCGCGCGCGGGGTGCCGACCGGGGTGAAGGTCGCGGGCGCGCCGGAGGCGGTGCGGTGGTCGTGGACCAGCGCGGCGAGGGCCTCCGGCAGGGGCGGGGTGTCCGCACGCAGGACCGCGATCGCGCGGCGGGTCTCGGTCAGTCCGTCGACGGCGATGCGGCGGGCGTTGTGGACCCGTTCCACCGCCTCTCCGGTGCGCGGGGGGTCCGCGGTGAGCAGCGAGTCGGTCACGTCCAACTGCACTGCCAGGGCGCCCAGCGACTGCGCCAGGACGTCGTGGATCTCGCGGGCGATCCGGGTCCGTTCGGCCAGCGCCGCGGCCCGCTGCTCCTCCTCGCGCACCCGCCGGGTCTGGAGCAGCAGTTCCTCCGCCTGCGCGTGCTGAGTCCCGATGTTGCGCCGGGTCGCGCCGGCGAGCTGGCAGGCCAGCAGGGCGGCGATCCAGGCGGCGACGCTCGCCCAGGCCGGCCCGGGGAGGCCGGCCACGATTCCGCCGATCGCCAGCGCCAGGATGCCGGCCGCCAGCACGGCCGCGCTGACCAGCGTGGACAGGAACACTCCGGACGACACCGCCGCCATGCCGACGATCGCCGTGGCCAGCATGGCCTTGGGTTCGAGGGTGATCAGGAGGTTCCCGCTGATCATCGCGACGCTCAGGATCGGCACGGCCCACGCCTCGGACACCGGAGCCCCCGAACGGAAGCCGGCCGCGCACCACAGCGCCCAGGCGCCGCTCATCAGCGCCACCAGCACCCAGGTGGTGGCGGACCAGACGATCTCGTTCGAGAACGGCAGGCCGACCAGCACCAGAGCCAGCCCGAGCACTCGGGGCAGCGCGTGCTGCCAGAGGTCGGGGCGCGGCAGGGGCGGCCGCGGTGGCACGGGGTGCGCCGACGACGGCTTGTCTTCGGTGGTGACGACCATGGATTCAGCTTGGCACGCACCTCTTCCCCGCGGTCCGGGCCGGGGCCCGGCGGCAGGTGGAGGAGGGTGGAGGAGGGTGGAGGCGGCCCGCGCTCCACCCTCCTCGGTTCCTCGGCCGACGCCCGGACCGTGGCTCGGATTCGACGCTGTATGGACACGAACCCCCTTCACCTCCGGGCGGAATCCATGTCCACTCTGCAGAGCGCTCTCCTCATCAACCTCGTCGTGCTGATCACGACCCTGTACGCCGACCTCGGCACCAAGGCGGTGAACCGCGGACGCCTGCTCCGCCCGCTGATCGTCGCGGTGATCATCGTCCCCGTGTTCGTCCACACCTTCTTCGGCAGCGGAATCGGCCTGGCCATCGAGATCTGCGGCCTCGCGGCCGGGGTACTGTTCGGGCTGATCGCGGTCAGCCAGGTCCAGGTCTTCCGGGAGCCGGAGGGCGGGGTCGTCTCCCGGGCCGGCCGCAGCTACGCGGCGCTGTGGATCGGCCTGGTCGTCGCCCGCTCGGTGTTCTCCATCGGCGCCACCTACTGGTACGAGTCCGAGCTGGGCCGCTTCTTCTTCCGGCACGGCGCCATGCCCCAGGACATCCCCTCGATCGTCGCCAACGGGCTGGTGTTCATGGCGATCGCCGCGCTGCTCACCCGCTCGGGAGCGCTGATGGTGCGCGCCTCCGGGCAGCGCTGAGCCCCGGCCCGCCCGAGGTCGCGGAGGGGGGCGGCGCGACGTGCGCCGCCAGTAGCCGTTTACCCAATCACCCTTGTACAGCTACAGCTTGTACAGCTACAGCCAGACATCGGGGTCCGCCCCGGTCGTGGGCGCCGCCGCAGCCGGCAGCCCCCGGCCCGACGGACCGGACTACCGGACTACCGGACAACCGGACAACCGGACTACCGGACAGAAGAAAGGTGCAACACGCATGAGTGCCAGCAACGCCGTCGACGGAACCGGCACGGGAGGAAATGACCCGGCTCAGCCGCCGGTTCCCGCGCAGGGCAAAGGCGAAGGGGGCGCCTCGGGGGAACGGCTGGTGCTGTTCACCGACGCGGTCACCGCGATCTCGATCACTCTGCTGGTCCTGCCGCTGGTCGATCTCGTCCCGGAGGCCGCGTCCGCCCACGAGCCGGCCAGCAAGGTCTTCGCCGGTCACCTCGACCAGATCTGGAGCTTCCTGCTCAGCTTCGCGGTCATCGCGAACATCTGGCGGGAGCACCACCGGACCTTCTCGTCGGTCACGAGGGTCACCCGCTCCTTGACGGCGTGGAACATGGGGTGGCTGCTGTCCGTCGTCGTGCTCCCCCTGCCGACGGAGATGATCGGCGCCTACGGCCGTGACCGGTTCGTGGCGGGGTTCTACTACACGGTTCTCCTGGTGAGCATGGTGTGCCGGCTGGCGATGCTGAGGATCGTGAAAACCACACCGGGGCTGCTCGACGAGAACGACCAGGAACCGGGCAAGCTCCAGGAGACCTACACCGAGAGCTACCTCAACGTCCTCCTTCTGGTCCTCGCCCTTGTCGTCGCCCTCGCCGTACCCGTGCTCCAGTACTACAGCCTGCTGCTCCTCGTCCTGCCCAGGCGGGTACTCCTCCGGGGGCGGCGCACCCGCTGACCGGCGGCAGCGGGCCGGCGGCCCTGCCTGCTCTCGCCCGGACGCGGAACGGGGCGTTGGTCGCACGCGACAAGGCGAGCCCCGCACCTGAGCGAGGACGCCGGCTCCCGTCGCAATTCACCAGCGGTGAACCGTGAAGTCCACCGGCTGCGGGCGCAGTTTCTGGGTGCGTACGGCCAAGTCGCGCATGCGGCGGGACATTTCGTCGGCCGGGAGGCGGCGGCGGTCGCCGTGGCCGGCGAGGAGCCATTCGAAGCGGAGGCGGCCGGCGGTGCGGGCGAGGGAGGCGGCCAGTACCTCGATGGAGTACCAGGTGACGTGCTCGGCGACCTCGATGTCGTCCGTGGTGCGGCACCAGTAGAAGCTGTCGCCGCTGAAGCAGTAGCGGTCGTCGGCCACGTACAGGACGCTGCCCTCGGTGTGGCCCGGCAGGGGGTGGGCGATCACGCCGTCGGCGACCTCGACCGGGTCGAGGCCCCGTAGGACCTGGTCGGCGTCCGGCGCGGCGTCGAGGTCGCCCTCGTGGATCCAGAGGCGGGCGCCGTACCGGTCGGCGTAGCGGCGGCCGTGGGCGACGTGGTCGCGGTGGGTGAGGAGGACGTCGGTGATGGGGCCCAAGGACTCGTAACGGGTGGCCAGTTCGGCGTTCCAGCGCGGGGTGTCGATCATCAGGACCTGGCCGGACGGCCGTTTCAGCAGGTAGGCGTTGGCGGCGGCCGTGTGCGTGGAGTTGTGGCCGCAGAAGTAGAGGCCGTCGTCCAGCTCCATCGGGTACGGGTCCAGGGCCGGGTCCAGTCGCAGTGACGGGTGGCGGACGGAACGGGTGTGGCAGGCGTACGCGGCGGCGTGCAGCTGGGCCAACTCGCGCTCGTCGCGCGGCTGGTGGTGGAGTTCCGAGCGGCCGCCGACCTCGATGAACAGGTCGGGGGCCACCTGCCGTACTACGTCGCAGTTCGTGCAGCGGTCGTCCACGTACCAGCCGTCATCGGCCCCTGTAGCCGCTGTAGCCCCTGTAGCCGCTGTCGGCTCGGTGATCGGGTCGGTCGTCATGAAGTGGCTCCCTCCAAGGTCCTTCCCCTCCAGCGTTTCCCGCGCCGCCCCGAAAGAGGAAGGGGGCCGGGGCCTTGTCGTTCGCGCCGGGGTCCGCTCTCGCAGCGGCGCACGCGCACTCCTTGACTTGAACCAATGTTTAAGTTGGACGCTCTTCCCGTGAACACCATGAACTCCATGGACACCGCGAACACCACCGCGCAGGCCCTGCGCGCCCTCCTCGACCGCTCCGAGATCGACGCCCTCATCACCGACCACATCCACCCCCCCCAGAGGTCCTCGCCTCCCACCGGGCGTGAAAAGGCGGCGGGTCAGGCTGCCGTGGGGTAGTCACTGAGCGGGCAGCTTCCTGACCGTCTCCGCGTACTCGTTCCAGATCGCCCAGGACGATTCGAAGTCGATCTGCTGGATAACGCTTCCTGCCTTCTCCGTACTCGCGTCCTCAAGCTCCTCGGCAGCCGCCTTGTAGTCGTTCGCGAAAGTGCCCAGTGAGCCGATGAGGCGGGAGAGCACGTCGGCGGCGCCCGTCGCGTGGTTCAGGACGGCGTTGACCGCCGGCGCCTGCTCGGCAAGCACCAGCGGCACGGTCTTGCGGACTTCGTCGGCGTAGTTCAGCAGCTTCTGCCGGCCGCATTCGTGCTCCGGCAGCTGGGCGCTGCGCTCGTAGTTCTTCACCTCCGTTTCCCCGTGCTCGCGGAGGTACTTCTGGCCTTGGATGATTCTGGTCTCGCACTCCCGGGTGCTGATGGCCCGTTGGGCAAGAATTTCTGTGATGTCGGTCCATACTCGCGGGGGCGCGAGGCGGTCGTGCAAGGAGCGGAACGCCTCGGTGAGGCAGAAGCGGGTCTGCTGGGTGAGCTTCTTCTGCTTGACCTCTTCCACGGCGGTGGCGAGCACGTCGGCGACGGCCTTGTATTGGGTGGTGACGGGCGGGATGGCGTCCGCCGCGGTCTTGATGACCGTGCGCATGTCGTTGGCATTGTCCGCGTCCGAGTCCGTGATTTCCTCGAACTGCAGTCGCAGTTGCCTGAGGTGGGTCTTCAGCTGGAACCATGGATGCGCTTCGTAGAGCCCTCCGTCCTTATTCCAACAGCCGATGAAGCATTCGATATCAGGACGATCCGCGGTACCCAGCAGGGTGGCCTTCATCTGCTGGGACTGGTCCGTGAACGCCCCGGCGGCCAACACCGCCGACTTCGCCGCGTCGAGGTTCCAGGAGTAGGCGGTGGTGTCCGGTGCCATGCCGTTCCTTAATTCGGGAGGTGGGGGCCTGCCCGCCCGGGTCCGGACGGTTCCCGTCGGTCCTGGGCGGGCAGATCCCTTGGGCCGTTGAGGCTCTAGCGGTCGCGGTCCCAGCTGTCCTGGAGCTGGAGCTCAGTGCCGAACGGCGTGTCCGTGGGCATCACCAGGGCGTTCTGCGTGAACCACTCCGTGGCGTCGGAGACCTTCTGCCACTCCGTCGTCGCCCCTTCCAGGTCGAGTACGTCGTTGATGTTCTCCTTGTTGCCGAGCTGGCTGTCGTCCAATGCGGCGAGCTGCGTGATCGTTTGGTTCGTGTTCTGCCACTTCCCGAGGATGAGTTCGAGCTTCTGCTGAAAGGCGTTGGTGTACTTCGGGAGCGGCGTCACCTGGGTCTGCATGCCTTCGAGGTCGGTCACCAGCTGGATCTTCTTCTGGACCTTGTCCTGTTCCTTCTGGACCTTGTCGAGGAGGGCCTTCCACTTCTTGCGGAGGGTTGCCGCCCAGATGCCCAGTCCGATCGCGACGAGAGCTCCGAGGAAGCCGAAGGGAGCGACGCAGCAGGCCGCGGTCGTCACCTTCTTCCATTTGGCGTACGCGGCATCGGCCTCCTTCTGGAGCTCCTTGGCCTCTTCCTCGCAGTTCTTCCGCGCGGCGACCGCGTGCTTGTAGATGTTGCCTTCCTTGGCGATGTAGAGCTTCATCTGGTCGTTCTGTCCGCGGAAGTCCGTGGAGAACGACGCGAGGCTCTTGATGAGCTTGTCGAGATGCCCCTCCATGGTGACGACCAGGTCTTTGAGCCCCTTGTCGCCGGTCAGGAACTCTCGCACGAGGGCCGCATTCGGCTTGGTCGCGCCCTTGCCGTCGGTCAGATGACCCTTGATTTTGCCGCAGCGGTTGGTGAACTTCTTCGCGGTGTTCTGGACCTGGTAGGCCATCCAGATGTTGTGTGCGTACAGCTCGGACGGCGGGTTGGCGCCCGTTACGTACGTAGCGTTGTCCTTGACCTTCTGAATGATGGTGACCGGGTCGCCGAAGCGCACCCCCAGCTTCTGCATTTCCTTCGTGGCCCCGAGGAAGTTCTGGATCTCCTTCTTGTCGCCGGGGTCGATGTCTCCGTAGCGCTGGGTGAAGTCGGCCGTTGCGATGGGCATCTTGAGGATGGCGTTGACGAACACCTGGATGTGCATCCAGTCCTCGCCGAACATGGCGTAGGTGAAGTCCGGCTGGTTCTTCGGGTATGCCTTGTTCGTCGCCCTGAGGAGGAGTTCCGGCGGGGGCAGCAGGTTGAGCGTCATGGGGCGTCTCCATTCGGGAGCGAAAGTTTTCGGGAAGCTACGGCGGGTTGCGGGTTGCGGGTTGCGAGATGGGGGCGCGGGTCGGGGCCGTGCGCCGAAGACTCGCCTCGGCGGACCGTTGTAAGCGCCGTTCAGAGGGGCGATCGTGCCCGGCGCCGGGCACGGGGCCGGGCACTCACGTGATGTCGAGAGGCAGTCCCCACGGCGTGAATGTCGGTGCGACGAGCGCTTTGGCGGTGAATTGTTCGGCCGCAGTGGCGAGTTTGCTCCACTTCTGCGCGCCGGCGTTGAAGTCGAGCGTGTCGTTCAGCTTCGTGGGATCGCCGAGGACGTCGTCGGAGAGCGCGGCGGCGCTGGTGAGCCCGGCCGATACCGCTTCCCACGCCGCGGACATGTTGGCCGCGCGTTCACGCATCTCGGTCAGTGCGGCGGGCAACGCCTTGAGCTGGCGGTCGAAGCCGGCGAGGTCGCTCGCCAGGCACGCCTTGTGCTGCACTTCTTCGTCCGCCTCGTTCACGGCGTCCAACAGCGCTTTGTACGCCTTGCGTGCCGTGACCGCCTGGGTCTCGGGAGCCTGCCCGCCGAGCTCGGCGACCCCCGCGGGAACGCCGCAGTTCACGACAGCCACGTCCAGGGGCTGGGCGGCCTGGGCCCCGCGGTACTCCAGCCATTCCGTCCACGCCGCCGCGGCCGCGCCGTCGAAGGCGGTGGCCTGACTCTCATACGCCTTGCGCGTCGCCTTGGCGCTCGCGTACGTCTTGGAGTCCTTCCCCATGCACTCCGTGAGCGATTCCTTGACGCCCTCGAAGGCCGCAGCCGTCTTCTCGGCCGTGGACCGCAGCACGTCGCAGCGCTTCTTCTGCTCCGCGCACAGTGACGTCAGGCCGCCGGAACCGGTGAACACGTCCCGGACAAGGGCGGCGTTCTTCTTGATGTCCTTCGGGGATTTTTCGAGTAGGCTCCACAGTTTTTGAGCCCTGGAGGAGAAAGTGCTCGCGGCGGACTTTGCCCCATGGGCCGACCATAGCTCCTGGGCGTAGAACTCGGACGGCGCATTCGATTTCGTCAGGTAATCGCCGTCGTCCCCGAGCTTCTTGTTCACCGTGATGGGATCGCCGTAGGCGGTGAGAATTTTCTGTGCGTCCTTGACCGCCGACACGAGTTTCTTGTGCTCCACGGTGTCCTCGATCTTTCCGTAGGTACCCGTGAAGTCCTCGTCCGCCAAGGGGAACTTGAGAAGCCCGCTGACGTATACGGGGACGCGCGGCCGCGCCTCGCACACCATGCCGTACGAACCGGTGCTCGCCTGAAGGAGTTCCTTCGGTGGACCATAGGGAGAATGTGACATAGGACTCTCTTCTTCGCTCATAGGAGGGTGATGCGCATGTTCACATGAACAGGGGAAAGGCATCTGCCGTCCCGCGCGGCAGAGGATATGGATGGATGGGTGGCGGAATCTCGTCGCCGTGGGCGAGAGTAGCCGATGGCTGTTGCGCGTAAACATCGCCTATCGAGTGAACTTGGATTGGTGGAATCGATGGCGGGGTAATGCAATGAAGGTCCCTGTTTTCCGCGTGCTGAATCGTTTGGGCATTCAGGAATCTCGGTGAGGCTCCTGGGCCGTCGAAATCGGCGCATTGGGGGAAGCAAGCGTTGGGGGTGCGTATCCCGGCCCTGTGCGGGTGTCCGGGGCGGCGCGCGTCGGCGGCTCGGGTCGGTGTCGGCGAAGAGCGCGGTGTGTCCGGATAGTGGACAGGGGCTCCTTTACGCATACCTGATGTATCTATGCTGTGCGCATGTCACCCGCCCCGGCCCCCGCGCCAGCTCACGCCCCCGCATCAGCAACATCACCCGCATCAGCAACACCGGCCGCCCCCGCCTCCGCCCCCAAGCCGCCCCCCGCCGCCGAGCGCGTCTACGCGCACGTCAAGGAGGCGGTACTGGACCGTCGTTACGAGGGCGGGACCCTGCTGACCGAAGGGGACCTGGCCGAGGCCGTCGGGGTGTCGCGTACGCCCGTACGCGAAGCGCTGCTGCGGCTGGAGGTCGAGGGGCTGATCAAGCTCTATCCGAAGAAGGGCGCGCTGGTCCTGGCCGTATCCGCGCAGGAGATCTCCGACGTGGTGGAGACGCGGCTGCTCGTCGAGAAGTTCGCGGTGGCCAAGGCCGTGCCCGCGCCCGCCGGGCTCATCGACCGGCTGACGGAGCTGCTGGCCGACATGCGGCGGCAGACCGAGGCCGGGGACCTGGCGGCGCTCTCCGTCAGCGACCGGGCCTTCCACGCCGAGATCGTGCGCAGCGCGGGCAACCAGATCCTCTCGCGCCTCTACGACCAGCTCCGCGACCGGCAGCTGCGGATGGGCGTCGCCCTGATGCACGCCCATCCGGACCGGATCGCGAAGAACATCACCGAGCACACGGAGATCCTCGACGCCCTGCGCGCCGGGGACGAGGCGGCGGCCACCGAGGCCGTGCACCAGCACGTGAGCTGGGTGCGGAACCTGGCACAGGGGGATGTGCGATGAGCGGTGCGAGTACCGGCGCCGGCGGCGGGTCCATAGGACTGCCCGGTGACCCGCCGGGCGGTCGGCGGGCACTGGGCATCTGGGGACTCGGCGTCGGCGTCTACTTCGTCGCGATCATCTTCCGTACGAGCCTGGGCGTCGCGGGCATCGACGCCGCCGAGCGGTTCCACATCAACGCGTCCGCCCTCTCCACGTTCTCGATCCTGCAACTCCTGGTCTACGCGGGCATGCAGATACCCGTGGGGCTGATGGTCGACCGGCTCGGGACCAAGAAGGTCCTGGCGCTGGGGGTGGTGCTGTTCACCGTGGGGCAGTTCGGGTTCGCGTTCTCGCACTCGTACGGGATGGCGCTGGCCTCCCGCGCCCTGCTCGGCTCCGGCGACGCGATGACCTTCATCAGCGTGCTGCGGCTCGGCTCCCGCTGGTTCCCCGCCCGCCGCGGCCCGATGATCGCGCAGGTCGCCGCGCTCTTCGGGATGGCCGGCAACCTCGTCTCGACGATGGTGCTGGCCCGGCTGCTGCACAGCGCCGGCTGGGAGCGGACGTTCGCGGGCAGCGCGCTGGCGGGCGTCGCCGTCCTCGCCCTGCTGCTGATCTTCCTCAAGGACCACCCCGAGGGGTACGAGCCCGCGCCCCACCCCCACCTCGGCAAGGGCTTCGTACGCCGCCAGATCGCCCTGGCCTGGCGGGAACCCGGCACCCGGCTCGGGATGTGGGTGCACTTCACGACGCAGTTCCCGGCGATGGTCTTCCTGCTGCTGTGGGGGATGCCGTTCCTGGTCGAGTCGCAGGGGCTCTCACGCGGCGCGGCGGGCGAACTGCTGACGCTGATCGTCCTCTCCAACATGGCCGTCGGCCTCATCTACGGGCAGCTCATCGGCCGCCACCACGGCGCCAGGCTGCCGCTCGCCCTCGGCACGGTCGCGGCCACCGCCACGCTCTGGGCCCTGACGATCTTCTGGCCCGCCCCCGGCCCCGCTCCGATGTGGCTGCTCGTCGTGTTGAGCGTCGTACTCGGCGCGTGCGGACCCGCGTCGATGATCGGCTTCGACTTCGCGCGCCCGGCCAATCCGCCGGAGCGGCAGGGGACGGCCTCCGGCATCGTGAACATGGGCGGCTTCATCGCGTCGATGACGACCCTGCTCGCCGTGGGCGTGCTGCTGGACGCGTCCGGCCACAGCTACCGGATCGCGTTCGCGTCGGTCTTCGTCCTGGAGGCGTTGGGACTCTCCCAGATCCTGCGGCTACGGGCCCGCGCCCACCGCCGCGAGAAGGAGCGGGTACTGGCGTCGAGGGTGGAGACGGTGCACGTACCGGCGTGATCGGGCAGGCGGGTTGGCGTACGGACGGACGTACAGCCGTGTTCGTACGGGTGCAGAAATGGAACGATACCGAGCTACGGAGTGACCGCGAACTCCCGCAGGATCGCCTCCGCCAGCGGCCGGTCGCCCTCGATCTTGACCTGGTCGCCCACCGCCTCCGGCCGGACCCGCCCGCACGCCAGCCGCAGATACGTCTCCCAGTCCAGGACCAGCGTCGCCGTCGGCCCCAGCGACACGCTGCCGTCGATGGTGCCCTTGCCCTCCGCGTCGACCCGCACCGTCCGCATGAACTCCAACGGGCCGTGCACATCGAAGACCACCGCCGAACCGGGCGGCGCGCCCGCGTCGTTCGCGACGACCTTGGGGAGGGCGCGGAGCAGGAAGTCGCGGGTGAGCTGGGCGCCCGCGGAGTCGAGATTGCCCGGTACGCCCAGCGCGCGGCGCAGGTCCTGCTCGTGCACCCAGACGTCGAAGGCACGGACCTTCAGGGCCCGTTCGAGGGTCTGCTCGGTGGAGCTGCCGAGCGGCCAGCGGATCGGCGTCTGCGGGTCGCGGGTCTCGTTGCGCAGCTGCCGTGAGCGGCGGATGAGCGTGTACTCCAGCTCGGAGGTCATCTCCGGCGAGGTGTGGCAGCGCCGCACGTCCACCTGGACCTCGATGTAGCGCGAGAACTCGTCGGTGACGTGGTAGAGATCGCGCGGCAGCGTATGGATGGGGCGCGGGTCGCCGAGCATCTCGCACTCGATCCCGATGACGTGCGAGACGATGTCGCGCACGGACCAGCCGGGGCACTCGGTGGCCCGGTTCCACTCGCTCTCGACGAGCGGTGTCACCAACTCCGATATCGCTTCGATCGAATGGGTCCAGGCGTCGATGGAGGTCTGAAGGCTTGGGTGGACGGTCACGGAACCCCTCGGGCGGTTCGTACGCGGTCTGGGTGCTGTTGTGCAGTTAAGTTACGCTGCGCAAGAGCACCCCGGCAGTGCTTTCGTCTCTGATCGTAGGCCCGGATCGACGGCTCGAATTATTAGGCGGTGGTAGTGTGCGCGCCTCTCTCATCCAGATCGAGGTAGACCCGGACGAAACGGTTGAATCCCGCCGGGTGCGCGCCGGTTCACTCGTACGAGAGCAGCGCGGCAGCGACCTGGTGGTGCTCCCCGAGCTCTGGCCGGTGGGGGCCTTCGCCTTCGATTCGTTCGCGGCCGAGGCCGAGCCGCTGGACGGCCCCACGGCCGAGGCCATGTCGACGGCCGCGCTGGACGCGGGGGTCTGGCTGCACGCCGGCTCGATCGTCGAGCGGGACCCGGACGGGCCGCTCTACAACACCTCCCTGATCTTCTCCCCGGACGGCGAACTCGCCCGTACGTACCGCAAGATCCACCGCTTCGGCTTCGACAAGGGCGAGGCCGTGCTGATGAGCGCGGGCGACGAGCTCGTCACCGTCGGCCTGCCCGACACCAGGGTCGGCGTCGCCACCTGCTACGACCTGCGCTTCCCGGAGCTGTTCCGGGCCCTGGTGGACGCGGGCGCGCAGACCCTCGTCGTCCCGGCGGGCTGGCCGGCCCGCCGCCGCGCCCACTGGTCGCTCCTCGCCCGCGCCCGCGCCGTCGAGAACCAGGCGTACGTCCTGGCCTGCGGCACGGCCGGCACGCACGCCGGGGTGGAGCAGGCCGGGTACAGCGTCGTCGTCGACCCGTGGGGCGAGGTCCTCGCCGAGGCGGGCGCGGGAGAAGAGGTGCTGACCGTGGAGCTGGACATGGCGCGGGTGGCGAAGACGCGGGAAGAGTTCCCGGCGCTGAAGGACCGGGTGCTGGGGCGCTGAGCCCGGCCGCACGGCGGCCGGGAGAGGGCGGCCCCGCCCCGGAAGCGGCGGCCTGTGGCGTCCGATGGGGTGATAGGCGAAGCCGGACGTTAGACCCCGGAATTCCCATGGAATAACGGCCCCTGGAAACTACCCGGGGAGTTGGATACCGCATGGCTGCCGTACCGCCGTCGAGCATCGCCGACGTGATGAGGGAACAGTCCGAAGCGTGGTGCGATACGCCCTGGAAGGCGCTGGACGCCCGTCTGGGCGACGACGGGCGATACCACGGCTCCTACGCGGTGGACATGCCCTCGGACGTCGGCGAGCGTGCGCCCCACGGGCCGCTGCTGCACGCCTCGCTCCTCGCTGAGCTGGTCAACTTCCACGCCCTGCTGTCGATGACGTTCGCCTACGTCACGGGGAGCCACCCGGCTTTCGCCAAGCTTCCCAGGGTCGAGCTGCCGGAGTTTCGGCGCCGTACGCTGCTCACCGGTCTGAAGCTTTCGCTCAAGGAGCCCGTTTTCGAGAGCACCGTCCCCCTCATCCTTTCTTTTGACGGCATCGTCGACAAATGGGATCGGCATCGCCTGCTCTTCCTGACGGGTTCCGCCGACGCGGCCGAGGGGAAGCACACCGCGAAAATTGAGGGCTGCATCAATTTTCGCGATGAGATCGACTTCTAGATCGGCCTGCGGAAGAACCGAGCGCCCGCCGGCCTCCCGCCTCCGCCCTCAGTGCCCGTGCCCGTGCTCCTCATGTTCCTCGTGCTCGTGCTCCGCGAGGCGGTCCACGCATACCGCCACCGCGATGAGCAGGGCGGGGTCGGCGTCCTCGCGGACCACGTTCACGGCGTAGGTCTCCCGGAGCCGGAACCACTTCCGCGAGATGTGGGCGAGGAGCTCGCCGTCGTACTCGATGCCGTACTCCTTGTCGAGGACGTCCCCCGACACATCCAGTTCCGTGCCGTCCGAGAGCTCGACGCGGTAGTGGTCGCGCAGCGGCGAGAAGCGTTTCTTCTTGACGGTCGCGAGCGTCTCGCCGTCCCGGTCGATCTCCATGGTGTCGCGGAAGGCGAACATCTTCTTGTGGATCACGGCGAGTACCGGTCC
The DNA here is from genome assembly GCF_040654795.1 of Streptomyces sp. NPDC050617. Lineage (NCBI taxonomy): Bacteria > Bacillati > Actinomycetota > Actinomycetes > Kitasatosporales > Streptomycetaceae > Streptomyces > Streptomyces sp. NPDC050617. The sequence goes on from NZ_JBFAIS010000002.1 coordinate 493,356, forward strand.
GTGCGCGGCCTTCAGCTCGAACGTCTCGCGCAGCCGCAGCGCTTTCCCGTCCACGAGGAAGGCTTTCTCGCCGTGCTCGTCGGTGATCCAGTAGTCGTCGCCGATGGCGAGCATGCGTTCACGCACCTGGTATTTCATGGCAGACAGGTTCCCCCGGCGGCCGCAGGAATGCGCGGAGGGGCGCGTGATGTTGGATGGGGGCATGGCTTCACGTGCACGCGTCCGCGCCCCCGAACTCATCGGCAAGGGCGGTTGGCTCAACACCGGCGGCAACCCGCTCACCCTCGCTGACCTGCGAGGACGCATCGTCATCCTGGACTTTTGGACGTTCTGCTGTGTGAACTGCCTGCATGTTCTGGACGAGCTGCGGGAGCTGGAGGAGAAGCACCGCGACACCGTCGTGATCGTCGGCGTGCACTCCCCGAAGTTCGTGCACGAGGCGGAGCACCAGGCGGTCGTCGACGCGGTGGAGCGGTACGAGGTGCACCACCCGGTGCTGGACGACCCCGAGCTCGCCACCTGGAAGCAGTACGCCGTACGGGCCTGGCCCACGCTCGTCGTCATCGACCCCGAGGGGTACGTCGTCGCCCAGCACGCCGGCGAGGGCCACGCCCACGCCCTCGAAAAGCTGGTGGCGGAGCTGGAGGCCGTACACGGGGAGCGCGGGACGCTGCGGCGCGGCGACGGCCCGTACGTGGCCCCCGAACCCGTCGCCACGGATCTGCGCTTCCCCGGCAAGGCGCTGGCGCTTCCCGGCGGGAACCTGCTGGTCACGGACTCGACGCGGCACGCGCTCGTGGAGCTGGCGGCGGACGGCGAGACCGTGGTCCGGCGGATCGGCACGGGCGAGAGGGGGCTCGTGGACGGCGGGCCGGAGACGGCGCGGTTCAGCGAGCCGCAGGGGCTGGCGCTGCTGCCGGACGGACGGGTGATCGTCGCCGACACCGTCAACCACGCCCTGCGCGCGTACGACCCGGAGAGCGGCGAGGTCACGACGGTCGCCGGTACCGGGCGGCAGTGGTGGCAGGGGTCGCCGACGAGCGGCGGCGCGCGCGAGGTGGACCTGTCGTCGCCGTGGGACGTGGCGTGGTTCGCGGACCGGGTGTGGATCGCGATGGCGGGCGTGCACCAGCTGTGGTCGTACGATCCGGCCGCCGGAACGGTACGGGCCGAGGCCGGCACCACCAATGAGGGGCTGGTGGACGGGGCGGCCGCCGACGCGTGGTTCGCGCAGCCGTCGGGGCTGTCGGCGTCGGCCGACGGGCAGCGGCTGTGGATCGCGGACTCGGAGACGAGCGCGGTGCGGTGGGCCGAGCGGTCCGTAGACGGCGACGGCTTCGTGATCCGTACGGCCGTGGGGACCGGGCTCTTCGACTTCGGGCACCGGGACGGGGCCGCCGGCCAGGCACTGCTCCAGCACCCGCTGGGCGTGACGGCGCTGCCCGACGGCTCGGTCGCCGTCTCGGACACGTACAACCACGCGCTGCGCCGCTACGACCCGGCGGCGGACGAGGTCACCACGCTCGCCACCGATCTGCGCGAGCCCTCGGGCGCGGTCCTCGTCGACGGCGACATCGTCGTGGTCGAGTCCGCGCGGCACCGGCTGACCCGGCTGCGGCTGCCGGAGGAGGCGGTGCGGGTGGAGTCCGTAGCGCACCGCACGCAGCGCGCGGCGACCGACGTCAGCGCGGGCAAGCTCACCGTGGACGTCGTCTTCCAGGCCCCGGCGGGCCAGAAGCTCGACACGCGCTACGGCCCCTCGACCCGCCTCCTGATCAGCTCCACCCCGCCGGAACTCCTGGCGGAGGGCTCGGGCGCGGGTACGGACCTGCGGCGGGACGTGCTCCTCGCGGACGGCGCGACCGAAGGCGTCCTGCACGTCTCCGCCATGGCCGCCTCCTGCGACGACGACCCGGCGAACGAATACCCCGCGTGCCACGTCCACCAGCAGGACTGGGGCGTTCCGGTCCGCGTCGCGGCGGACGGCACGGCCCGGCTCGCGCTCGTACTCGCGGGGCTGGACGAGTCGTAGGCGAGCGGTAACTCAGCCGCTCCGCAGCGCCGGCCGGGCCGTAGCAGCCCAGCGGGGCCCTGACGCGGACGATCCGTAGCTCAGCCGAGCCTCGGGCGGACGAGCGCGGCCCCGGCCCGAAGGGGGCCGGGGCCGGGGACGTCAGCGGATGTAGCGGTGGTCTTCCTCGACGACGGGGGCCGCCGGGGGCGGGGGCTGCATGCGGCGGCGCTTGAAGATGCTGATGTAGGCGCAGATGCCGATGATGCCGACCGCCATCAGGATCAGGCCGACCAGGTGGACGTTCACGCCCTGCATCTGCCAGTCGACGGCGAATGTGAGGATCGCGCCGATCGCGACGAGACCGATGCACCATCCCATGCCCATGGATAACGCCTCCGAACTGAAGCTGATTTGGCCGTTCCGGGCTCTGGTACGCCTTCGGGTACCCGGGCTCGGAACGGCTAATCAGCTTCAGTCGCGGCCGCGGCGGTCAGCCGATCGGGTTGACGAAGGTGCCGGGGTGGGTGGCGCCGTCCTGCTTGACGAGGGTGCCCCAGGGCCAGTTCAGGTTCAGCGAGGTGGTCTCGTTGGGCGGGGTGACCTCGACGTGGGCGGGCTGGTAGAAGTTCTCGTCGTCCTTGGTCATGAGGACGTTGAGCTTGAAGTCGGTGCTGTCACCGGGGTTCAGGGTGATCGAGCTGAACTTGGCCGACGAGCGGGCCAGCGACCAGCGCTCGCCGCCGTTCTCCGAGGTCAGGTCCACACCGGGGAAGCCGCCGATCACGCAGGTGCGGCTGCCCTTGTTGGTCAGCACGATGCTGGTGGTCGTCGCACCGTCCGCGTTCTCGTCCGGGGCCGCGTCCTCGCCCGTCGCGAAGGCGCCCCGGAGCTCGGAGGTGTGGCAGCGCTTGGAGGCGGAGGCGCCGCCGCTGTTGGCGCTGCTGCCCGCCTTGCTGCCGCTCACGCCCGCCGACTTGTCGGTCGTCCCCTTCGCACCCTCGCCCTTCCCGCTGTCGCCCTTGGCGGCGGAACCGCCCTTGGCGCCCGAACCGCCCTGCTCGTCCGAACCGCCCTGCTCGTTCGAGCCCGAGCCCGGGAGGGAGGAGTCGTTCCCGGAGCGGTCCGAGGCGCCCGCCGCCGTGTCCGCCTTGCCGGTGGTCTTCGTGCCCGAGGCGTCGTCCGAGCCGGAGCAGGCGGTGAGGGTCAGCGCGGCGGCGGCGGTCAGGACGGCGGCGGCGACGCGAAGGCTGCGGGTGCGGCGAGCGATGGCGTTCATGGCGGGTTCCCCCCGGGTCGGTCGGTGTCGTTCTCTCGGTGTGACACCAATCCTGGCCGGGGGCGCTTCCGCACCGCTGCCGCTGCGCTAATGCTCCGCTAACAACCCTTCAAGCCCCAGGTCAGGGCCGGTCAGGGCTCTCTTTTCTCTTCCTCCCGGTCTTCCTTCTTCTCCTTGCGCTGGGCGAAGAGCTTCACCAAGTCGCTCATCACATAGCGGTTGGTGGCCTCCTCGTCGATCAGGTGCATCTCCGCCAGCCGGTCCAGCCCGTCCCGCGTCACATCGGGGTCGGCCCCGTCCAGCGCCGCCACCGCCGAGGCGTCCACGACCCGCGTGAAGCTCGTGCCGAGCGAACGCAGCAGCCGCGCGTCGTCCGCCGAGAGCCGCGCCACGGACGTACGCAGCGCCGCCGCCACCCCCGTGTCCTCGGCGGACAGCAGCGCGAGGCGCCGGCGTTCGTCGCGCAGCGCCGTGGCCAGGCGCGCCAGCCGCCACCGGGGGCGGGCCGTGAGCTGCGCCGCCGCCGCGCGCAGCGCCAGCGGCAGCCCGTCGCACAGCGCCGCCAGCTCGTGCGCCGCCTCCGGGTCCTCGGCGACCCGCTCCTGCCCCAGCAGCGCGCCGAGCAGCGCCACGCCGTCGGCGGGCGCGAGCGGATGCAGCCGCGCGGGCCGGGCGGAGTCCGTGGCGACCAGCCCGTCCAGCCTGCTGCGGCTGGTGACCAGGGTGGTGCAGCCGGGGCCCGCCGGGAGCAGCGGGCGCACCTGCGCGGAGCCGCTGGCGTTGTCGAGGATGACGAGCAGCCTGCGGTTCGCCGCCAGCGACCGGTACAGCGCTGCCGCCGCCTGCGGCGACGTCGGGATGCGGTCCGGCGGGGTGCCGAGCGCCAGCAGGAACTCGCTCAGCACCTCTATCGGCGCCGCCTCGTCGCCCTCCCCGAACCCGCGCAGGTCCGCGAAGAGCAGCCCGTCGGGGAAGTGCGCCTCGTGGGTGTGTCCCCACCGCACCGAGCAGGCCGTCTTGCCGACCCCGGCGGGGCCGGTGACGAGCACCACGGTGCTGTCCGCGTCCGGCGGCAGCGGCGCGCCGGTGGCGGCGCCGGGCAGCGCCAGCCTGGTGATCTCCGCCAACTCCTCCTCACGGCCGAGGAATCCGGCCGGTGGCCGCGGGAGCAGACGCGGCGCCGCTACGCGCATGCCCTGGCCTTGGCCCGGACCGTAGCTCTGGCCTTGGCCTTGGCCTTGGCCCTGACCGTAGCCGTACCCCTGCTGCTGCCCCTGGCCTTGTCCTTGTCCTTGTCCTTGTCCCTGAACCTGCTCCGGGCCGTAGCCCGTGCCGCTCGCCGTCCTGGGGTCGCGGGCCGCCGCGCCGGGGCGGCCCGTACCGGCCGCGATCCGGGGATCGGCGGCAGGCGCGCGCCCGCCGCCCGGCTGCCCGCCCGCACCGGGCCGTACGGGACGCCCGCCCGCGGCCGGCCGGGTAGGCGCCTGCTTCGACGCGGCGGACGCAGCGGACGCAGCCGACGACGGCGCCGGAGCCGGCGGGCCGCCTGCCCGCAGGATCTGCTCGTACGACGAGCGGAGCTGCTCGCCGGGGTCGACGCCGAGGTCGTCGGAGAGCAGCCGCCGCGTGCGGTGGTACCAGTCGATGGCGTCGGACTGGCGGCCCGCCCGGTAGAGGGCCTGCATGAGGGCGGCGATCAGCCCCTCGCGCAGCGGGTTGGCGACGGCGGCCGAGTGCAGCGTCGCGGCGGCGCGGCTGTGGTCGCCGAGGGCGCCGTGGGCGGCGGCCAGGGCCTCCACGCCGGTCAGCCGGCGCTCCTCCAGGGCGTGCGCGGCGGCCGCCAGCGGCGGGCTGGAGACGGTGCCGGAGAGCGCGGGGCCCCGCCACAGCGCCAGCGCCTCGCGGAGCAGCGGAACGGCGTCGTCCGGAGCCTCCTCGGGGCGCGCCAGATTGACCAGTTCGCTGAACCGGTAGGTGTCGATCAACTCCTCGGGCAGCCGCAGCAGATACGCCGAGCCGCGGGTGGTCAGCTCGATGCCGTACGCCTCCGCGCCGCCGTCGGCGAGGGTGGCGCGGAGCTTGGAGACATGGCCCTGGATGACCGTACGGGCGTGCTCGGGCGGTTCGTCCTCCCATACGGATCCGGTCAACTGCTCGACGGAGACGGTGGTGTTGGGGCGCAGCAGCAGCATGGCGAGCACGCTGCGGCGTTTGGCCGGGCCCAGCGGCAGCTCTCCGGACTGGGTGGAGACAGCGACCGGGCCCAGTAGTGAGAACTCCAAATCAGCCCTCCAGGAAGGCGCTCAGCGCGGAGGCGAGCAGGTGTGGGTCGTCCGCGCCGCACAGCTCGCGGGCGGAGTGCATGGAGAGGATCGCGGCGCCGATGTCGATGGTGGTGATCCCGTGCCGGGCGGCGGTGATGGGACCGATCGTGGTGCCGCACGGCATGGAGTTGATGGAGACGAAGCTCTGCCAGGGTACGTCGGCGCGCTCGCACGCGGCGGCGAAGACGGACCGGCCGCTGCCGTCGGTGGCGTAGCGCTGGTTGACGTTGACCTTGAGGATGGGGCCGGCGTTGGGCATCGGGTGGTGGCCCGGCTCGTGGCGCTCGGCGTAGTTGGGGTGCACGGCGTGGCCGGTGTCGGAGGAGAGGCAGACGGTGCCGGCGAAGGCGCGGGCCTTGTCCTCGTAGCCGCCGCCGCGGGCGAACACGGAGCGCTCCAGGACGTTGCCGAGGAGCGGGCCGTCGGCGCCGGTGTCGGCCTGGCTGCCGTTCTCCTCGTGGTCGAAGGCGGCGAGCACCGGGATGTACGGGAGGTCACCGCCGGCCTCCGCGGCGCCGGCCACGGCGGCGAGGGCGGCCGTCCCGGCGTGCACGGACAGCAGGTTGTCCATCCGGGGGCCGGCGACGAGCTCGCGGTCGCGGCCGAGGTAGGCGGGGGGCTCGACGCTGTGGGCCATCAGGTCCCAGCCGGTGACGTCGGCGGCCGGCACGCCCGCCTCTTCGGCGACGAAGGAGATCAGGTCGCCCTCGTGGACGTCGCCGAGGCCCCAGATCGGCGTCATGTGGCGCTGCTTGTCGAGCTTGAGACCCTCGGCGTGCACGGACCGGTCGAGGTGGACGGCGAGCTGGGGCACGCGCAGCAGCGGGCGGTCCACGTTGACGAGCCGGGTGGTGCCGTCGCGCAGCGAGAGCCGGCCGGAGAGGCCGAGGTCGCGGTCGAGCCAGGTGTTGAGCAGCGCGCCGCCGTAGATCTCCACGGCGACCTGCCGCCAGCCGTGCGCGCCGGTGTCGGGGATGGGTTTGACGCGCAGGTTGGGGGAGTCCGTGTGGGCTCCGACGATGCGGTACGGGGTGGCCGGGGTCGCGCCGCGCGGTACGTACCAGGCGATGATCGCGCCGCCTCTGAGTACGTACTTGCCGCCGGCCGTCTCGTCGGACCCGGCCGCGCCGGCGGGCAGGGTCCACGATTCGGTCTCGGAGACCTGGCGGAATCCGGCCTTCTCCAGCCGCGCGGCCGCGTTCGCCACCGCGTGGTACGGCGACGGGCTCGCGGCGAGGTAGGACATCATGTCGTCGGTGTGGCCGCGGTCGAAGCGGTGCGCAGAGCTCATGGCCTCAGGATAAGGATCAGAACAGGAGAACGGACGGGGTCCGGTCCCCTCTGTGAGGGAATCGGACCCCGTCCGCGGGAACTGCCGACGGTTTTCGGACCGGATCTCCGGTCAGCTGCCCGTTTTATGGCTTGTAAGAGCCCCTGGTGACGCCCCGGCGACGCCCTGGCGGCGCCCTGGTGGCGGCCCTTCGCGAGGCGGCTCGGAACCGGCTCAGAAGGAGTTCTCGTCCAGCTCCATCAGGGACTGGTCCACGGACTCGGCCTGCGCGCGGGCGACGGAGACGTGCGGCAGGACGTTGTGCGCGAAGAACTTCGCGGCGGCGACCTTGCCCGCGTAGAACGCCTTGTCCTTGGCGGAGGCGTCCGCGATCTTGCCGGCGGCCACGGCCGCGCCCTTGAGCAGCAGGTAGCCGATGACGACGTCGCCGGAGGCGAGCAGCAGCCGGGTGGTGTTGAGGCCGACCTTGTAGATGGACTTGACGTCCTGCTCGGTGGCGGCGAGGTCGGTGAGCATCGCGCCGACGATCGCCTCCAGGTCGACGGCGGCCTTGGCGAGCTCGTCGCGGGCGGGCGCGAGGTCCTCGCCGCCGGCGGCCTCGGCCAGGAACTTCTTGATCTCCTCGGAGAGGGCGGTCAGCGCCTGGCCCTGGTCGCGGACGATCTTCCGGAAGAAGAAGTCCTGGCCCTGGATGGCGGTGGTGCCCTCGTAGAGGGTGTCGATCTTGGCGTCCCGGATGTACTGCTCGATCGGGTACTCCTGGAGGTACCCGGAGCCGCCGAAGGTCTGGAGGGACTGCGCGAGCTGTTCGTACGACTTCTCGGAGCCGTAGCCCTTGACGATGGGGAGCAGCAGGTCGTTGAGCCGGTGCGCGGCCTTGGCCTCGGCCTCCTCGCCGGCGGCCTCCCGGACGATGATCTCGTCCTGTACGGACGCGGTGTAGAGCACCAGGGCGCGCATGCCCTCGGCGTACGCCTTCTGCGTCATGAGCGAGCGGCGCACGTCGGGGTGGTGGGTGATGGTGACGCGCGGCGCGGACTTGTCGGTGAAGGCGGCGAGGTCGGGGCCCTGTACGCGCTCCTTGGCGTACTCCAGGGCGTTGAGGTAGCCGGTGGAGAGGGCGGCGATGGCCTTCGTGCCGACCATCATCCGCGCGAACTCGATGATCTTGAACATCTGGCGGATGCCGTCGTGCTTCTCGCCGAGCAGCCAGCCCTTGGCGGGGTGGTTGGCGCCGAACGTCATCTCGCAGGTGTTGGACGCCTTGAGGCCCATCTTGTGCTCGACGTTGGTGGCGTAGACGCCGTTGCGCTCGCCGAGCTCGCCGGTCTCCCAGTCGAAGTCGTACTTGGGCACGATGAAGAGGGAGAGGCCCTTGGTGCCGGGGCCGTGGCCCTCGGGGCGGGCGAGGACGAAGTGGATGATGTTCTCGGACATGTCGTGCTCGCCCGAGGTGATGAAGCGCTTGACGCCCTCGATGTGCCAGGAGCCGTCGTCCTGCTGGACGGCCTTCGTGCGGCCCGCGCCGACGTCGGAGCCCGCGTCGGGCTCGGTGAGGACCATGGTGGAGCCCCACTGGCGGTCGACCATGCGCTGCGCGACGGCGTGCTGCTCCTCGGTGCCCTCCTCGTGCAGGACGCCGGCGAAGGCGGGGCCGGAGGCGTACATCCAGATGGCGGGGTTGGCGCCGAGCACGGTCTCGGCGAAGGCCCAGAGCAGGGAGCGGGGCGAGGTGGTGCCGCCGATCTCCTCCGGGATGCCGAGCCGCCACCAGTCGGCGTCCATGTACGCCTGGTAGCTCTTCTTGAAGGTCTCGGGGACCGGCGCCGTGCTGGTCTCCGGGTCGAAGACCGGGGGGTTGCGGTCGGCGTCGGTGTAGGAGTCGGCCAGCTCGTTCTCGGCGAGGCGGGCGATCTCGGAAAGGATGCTCTTGGCGGTGTCGACGTCCGTCTCCGCGAACGGGCCGGTGCCGTACAGCTGGTCGCGGCCGAGGACCTCGAAGAGGTTGAACTCGATGTCGCGGAGATTCGACTTGTAATGCCCCATGGCGACGGCTCCGTAAGGCTCGGGAGACAGTGATCTCTTATGCATACCAATCGGTAACCACCATGATGCTACCCGTGGGTAATAACAGGCAACCCCCAAAGGGCCAACTGTGACCCAGCACGCTCGGTACGCTCGTAGGCATGTACGGCTACGACCAGAACGCGGGCGCGGGGCAGGGGTACGCCGCGCCGCCCCCGCCGCCGCAGCAGCATGCGCAGCAGCCCGGCGGCTACGGCGGGCAGCCGCTCTACCCCGAGCCGTCGCCGCCGTCCCTCGCGGACGCGGTACGCGCCTTCACGACCGGCTCGATGTCGGCCGAGGACTTCCAGGGCATCTTCTCCACGTCCAAGGTCTACTGCCCGCGCGGTGACAATCCGGGCTTCCTGGCGCTGCACAACACGCAGCAGCCGGTGATCCCGATGTTCACCTCGCTCAAGGAGCTGCGGCGGTACGCCGGGAAGGAGTCCAAGTACTTCGTGATCACCGGTGCCGAGGTGATCGACCTGCTGCCGACGGGGTACGGCTTCGTGCTCGACATGGAGGGTGATCACCGCATGGTGTTCGACGCGAAGTCGGTGGAGCAGATGGTCGACTTCGCGATGCGCCGCATGTACGGATAGGTCCTGCTGTTCCGCCTCTTATCGGGGCCCGCCGCGTGAAGCGGCGGGCCCTTTCGCGTGGTCCGGGCCCCTCTCGCTCCCTCCTCGCGCTCGGCGGGGAATACCGCCCTCCTTGCTAGATGTTCACTGTTCAACTAAATTGGGGGCGAGAGCCGAGGAGGCCCGTTATGCCAGCAGTGACCGTGGAGAACCCGTTGACCCTGCCGCGCGTGGCCGCGCCGGCGGCCGCCGAGCAGCGGCCGGTGCTGCACGTGGCGACCGCGCCGAGCGGCTTCGAGGGCGAAGGCTTTCCGGTGCGCCGGGCCTTCGCGGGGATCAACTACAAGTACCTCGACCCGTTCATCATGATGGACCAGATGGGCGAGGTGGAGTACGCGCCCGGGGAGCCCAAGGGCACCCCCTGGCACCCGCACCGGGGCTTCGAGACCGTCACGTACATCATGGACGGGACGTTCATCCACCGGGACTCGCACGGTGGCGGCGGCACGATCAACGACGGCGACACGCAGTGGATGACCGCCGGGTCGGGGCTGCTGCACATCGAGACGCCGCCGGAGTCGCTGGTCATGAGCGGCGGGCTGTTCCACGGCCTCCAGCTGTGGGTCAACCTGCCCAAGAGCGACAAGATGATGGCGCCGCGCTACCAGGACATCGGCGGCGGCCAGGTCAAGCTGCTCACGTCGGCCGACGGCGGGGCGCTGCTGCGCCTGATCGCCGGCGACATCGACGGGCACGCCGGGCCCGGGATCACGCACACGCCCATCACGATGATGCACGTGTCGATCACCCCGGGCGCGGAGCTGACGCTGCCGTGGCGCTCCGACTTCAACGCCCTCGCGTACGGGCTCGCCGGACGCGGCGCCGCGGGCGCGGAGGGCCGCCCGTTCCGGATGGGCCAGGCGGTGGTCTTCGGCAACGGCGACTCGATCACCATCAAGGCCGACGCGACACAGGAGTCCCGCAGCCCCAACTTCGAGGTCGTCCTCCTGGGCGGCCGCCCCATCCGGGAGCCGATGATGCACTACGGCCCCTTCGTCATGAACACCCACGCCGAACTGGCCCAGGCCTTCGACGACTTCCAGGCGGGCCGGCTGGGGACGGTGCCGGCGGAGGAGCGCTGACGCGCGCCTGCCCCGCACGACGGCAAAGGACCGCGCCTCTTCGGAGGCGCGGTCCTTTTCTGTGTTGTGGGTGGGGTGTGCGGCGGCTATTCCGCGGTTGCGGCTTCCGTTTCGGTGAACAGCTCCTCGGCGCTGGCGGCTGTGATCGCGCGGTCGAACCAGCGGTTCAGGGTGTCGAGGTCGGTGCAGCCGGTGACGCGTTCGCGGACGGACTCGGGGACGGGGACGCCGCGGCCCTCCAGCAGCTGCAGAATCAACTGGGCCTCGGTCTCGGCCTTGCCCCTCAGATAGGTCTCCTCGATGATCGTGCCGCGGCCGGGGAAGTAGGTGCCGGGGAAGTCGGCGGGCAGGGGCATCGGGTTTCTCCATGTTGTCTCGCCGGGGTGGCCAGGCGGCTGGGGTGAGCGGCGGCTACTGCCCGAGTTCGACGTCCGCGTCGGCGAACAGTTCCTCGGCGTCGGTGGCTGTGACGGCGCGGTTGAACCAGTGGTTCAGGGTGTCGAGGTCGGTGCAGTTGGTGATGCGGTCCCGGGCGGGCTCGGGGACGGAGACGTTACGGGCCGCCAGGAGTTGCAGAATTGCCTGAGCCTTTCCCTTGGCCTCCCCCTTCAGGTAGGTCTCCTCGATGAGGGTGCCGCGGCCGGGGAAGTAGGTGCCGGGGGCGTCGGGGTCCAAGCGCATCAGGTTCCTCCAAATGTCTCTTGCCGGGGTGTCACCCAGGCCGATCTCCAGCATTTCCGTGTAGTACTGCAGAGTCGCCGACTCGGCCGTTCCCAGGGCGTTCGCGAGTGCTTCCAGTATGGCCGTGGCGTCCGGGGCTTTTGCGTGAGTCATGGCGGAGAAGGCGGCCAGGTCGAGGTTGCGCGCCGCCTCGGTGGGGCTGGTGATGACGGGGATGTTGTCGGGGCCGATGACCAGCGGGTGGGCGCTGAGGGCGGTCCAGCCCTCCACGCCCGTTCGGAAGGGGCCGGTCGCCCAGCGGGCCGTTGCCCGGTCCTGGCAGATGACCAGGAGCAGGGCGGGGATGCCGTATTTCGCGCTGAGATAGGCCAGGTAGTACGTCCAGCTCGCCGCCTTGTCCGGGTCGCGGCGGCCCTGGGCCTCGATGGCCAACAGGAACGCGCCGCCGTCGGACGGTTCGACGCGCAGCACGCTGTCCACTCGCCGCTCCAGCGGACGGATCTCGGTGACGTCGCCGGTGAGTACGTCGACGGTTACTTTCGCGGCCAGGGGTACGCCCAGGATGCGAAAGACGGGGGTCACGAGTTCGGGCCGGTCCTGGAAGATCCGGTGCGACGCCTCGTGCGAGGAGTTGACCATGAGCGGACGGTAGGACCGTTTAAACACCGATCACCGGCGTTCGTCGTGTGATCACTCGTATGAGTGGGCTGGTCAGACGGGTGGTTCGATGGAACGTTCGGAGGTGTCATGCACGTACGGCATATGACGCTCCATCACCCGCCTGCACCGTCCCGCGTGCCCCGGCCTCGCCCCCATGATCCGGTGAGGTGGTGGAGAACGACGCGGAGGCCGGGCGGGCGTTGTTGCCTGATGGGGTGCGGCGGGTGGCGGCCTGGTGTGTGGTGGTGCTGTTGCTGGCCGCGGTGGGGGCGGTCGGGGTGTGGTTGTGCGTGCAGTTGAAGGCCGCCGTCACGCCTGTGCTGCTGGCCCTGCTCGGCGCCGGGCTGCTCGGGCCGCTCTACCGGCGGCTCGTCGCCATGAAGGTGCAGCGGTCCCTGGCCGCCGGGCTGACCTGCGCCGCGCTCGTCGCCGTCGTCGGCGGCGCCGGGTACATCGTGGTCAGCGCGCTCATCGACACCGGCGACGAGATCGTGGCCTCGCTGAAGGACGCGGCGCGTTCGCTGTCCGACCATTTCGGGGCCGCCGGGACCTCCCTCGACGACATGGCCTCCAACGCCAAGGGCTGGCTCGGCAAGTTCGGCGGCACCGCCGCCTCCGGGCTGCTCTCCGGGATCAGCGTCGTGGGGCAGGCCGCCGCCGCTGCCGTGCTCGCGCTGCTGCTGACCTTCTTCTTCCTGCGGGACTCGGACCGGGCCGCGGCCACCCTGCGATCCCTCGCGCCCGGGTCGAGCGGTCCGCAGCTGGAGGCCGTCGCGCGGCGCGCCTTCCGGGCGGTCGAGGGGTTCATGCGGGGGACGACCGTCATCGCGCTGATCGACGCGGTCTGCATCACCGTCGGGCTGCTGATCCTGGGGGTGCCGGGGGCGGTGGGGCTGGGGGCGCTGGTTTTCGTGGGCGCGTACATCCCGTACCTCGGCGCGTTCATCTCCGGCGCGGTGGCCGTTCTCGTCGCCCTCGCGGACCGCGGCTTCGTGATCGCCCTGTGGGCGCTCGGCGTGGTCCTCGCCGTGCAGGTGCTGGAGGGGCACGTGCTCCAGCCGGTGATCCAGAGCCGCACGGTGCAGATGCATCCCGCCGTGGTGATGGTGGCGATCACCGCGGGCGCGAGCGTCGCCGGGATCGTCGGGATGCTGCTGGCCGTGCCGCTGACGGCCGCCGCCTTCGGGGTCTTCGCCGAGCTGCGGGAGCGTTACGCGGCGGGCTCCACGGAGGGGACCGCGGGGGCCGACGAGCCCTCGTAGAGCTCGAACCAGATCGACTTCCCCTCGCCCCGCGGATCCACCCCCCACGTCTCCGCGAGCAGCTCCATCAGCACCAGCCCGCGCCCCGACGACGCCATCTCGCCCGGCTGCCGCAGGTGCGGCATGTCGTCGCTGGCGTCCGAGACCTCGACGTGGATGCGGCGCCGGGCGTGCTCCCCGGTGATCTCGGCGACGAGGAGCGCGTCCCCGTCGGTGTGCACCAGGACGTTGGTGACCATCTCGGAGACCATCAGGACCGCCGAGTCGACCTGGTCCTCGTCCGCCCAGTCGTGCATGAGGTCGCGCAGCTGCTGGCGGGCCGCCGCTATGCGCTCGGGCTCGGCCTGGGCGACGGTCAGCACGGTGCGGCGGACGGGCGCGGGGGCCTGGCCGTACGAGCCGACGCCGCAGCTGCCGCCCTCGCGGCACAGCAGCAGCACCGCGATGTCGTCCTCGCGCCGGTCCACGAGCGGCCCCGTGGTGTGGTGCGAGGACGGCCCGTGCACGGCCTGTACGAGCGCGTCGGCGAGGGCCTCCAGGCCGCCGGAGCCCTCGGTCCCCCACAGGTCGTGGCCCTCGATGATGGAGCGGAGCCGGCTCCAGCCCGTCTCCAGGTCGTGGCCGCCGGTCTCGATGAGGCCGTCGGTGCAGACCATCATCGTCTCGCCGGGTTCGAGGACGATCCGGGTGGTGGGGTAGTCGGTGTCCGGGTCGATGCCCAGCGGCAGGCCGCCCGCGGTCGCCCGTACCAGCATCGTGCCGTCGACCAGCCTGATCGCCGGCTCCGGGTGGCCGGCGCGGGCGATGTCGAGGAGGCCGGTGCCGGGGTCCACCTCGATGTACAGGCAGGTCGCGAAGCGCGGGTCGGCAGCCGTGTCGGAGGCGTCCAGGTCGTTGATGCCGGCCAGGAAGCGGGAGGCGCGGGAGAGGACCGCGTCCGGGTGGTGGCCCTCGGAGGCGTAGGCGCGCAGCGCGATCCGCAGCTGGCCCATCAGCCCGGCGGCCCGTACGTCGTGGCCCTGCACATCCCCGATGACCAGGGCGATCTTCCCGGACGGCAGCGTGATCATGTCGTACCAGTCGCCGCCGACCTCCAGCCCGCCGCCGGTCGGCACATAGCGGGCCGCCACCGCCATGCCGGGGATGTCCGGCTGCACGGTCGGCATCATCGAGCGCTGGAGCCCGTCGGTCAGCTCCCGCTCCGACTCGTGGACGCTGGCGCGCGAGAGGGCCTGGGCGAGCATCCGGGCGACCGTGGTCAGCACGGAGCGCTCGTCGGGGCTGAACGTGACCGGTATGGAGAACCCGGCCATCCAGGCGCCGATGGTGCGCCCCGCGTTGATCAGCGGCAGGAAGGCCCAGGAGCGGCGGTCGAACTTCTCGGCCAGCGGCCAGGTGGTGGGGAAGCGGCGGCGGTACTCGCCGGGGTCCGGCAGGTAGATCGCCCGGCCGGTGCGGATGACCTCGGCGGCCGGGTAGTCCGTGGCCAGCGGCATGTCCAGGAAGGGCTCCTCCTCGCCCTGCCGGTGCCCGTGGTGGCCGATGACCCGTATCCGGTCGCCGTCGACGCCGAAGACGGCCAGCCCGGCCGGCTCGAACCCCGGCATGGACAGCCCGGCCGCGACCCGCAGCACCTCGGCCGTGGACCGCGCCTCGGCGAGCGCCCGGCCCGCGTCGAGCAGGAACGCCTCGCGGTTGCGCCGCCAGTCGCCGGTGACGGGGGCGCGGGCGGCGGAGGTGCCGGGCTGCGGCTCGGGGACCTCCGCCAGGGTGCCGACGAGCTCGTACGAGCCGTCGACGGCGAGCGGCTTGGTGCGGCTGCGCACGGTGCGCAGCACCCGGCCCTCGTGGTCGACGACGCGCAGCCGGGCCTCGGCGAGGGTGCCCTCGGCGACGGCGAGGCTGACGATGCCCTGGACCTCGACCCAGTCGACGGGGTGGAAGCGGGCGCGCGCGGCGGACTCGGTCACCTCCACGGGCGCGGCGGCCAGCCCCATCAGCCGGGCCGCCTCCGCGTCGAAGCTCACGAGGCCCGTGACGTTGTTCCAGCGCCATAGGCCGGTCGCGACGGCGGCCAGGACATCCTCGGTGCGCATTGCCCCACTTTATGTGGACTTAAGTCAGGGATACCAGCGAGGGGCGTAACGGTAGGCTTGCACACTGGCCTGTAGTGGACGAGCTCAGGCCCCGCCCCCGGCCACCCGCCCCCGATCAGACGACTTGGATGAACGATGCATCGGTACCGGTCCCACACCTGCGGCGAGCTCCGTGCGGCTGACGTCGACACCGACGTCCGGCTGAGCGGCTGGCTGCACAATCGTCGTGATCTGGGCGGCATCCTCTTCATCGATCTGCGCGACCACTACGGCCTCGTGCAGCTCGTCGCCCGCCCCGGCACCCCCGCCAACGAGGCGCTGGGCTCGCTGACCAAGGAGTCCGTCGTCCGCATCGACGGCCGGGTCAGCGCCCGCGGCGCGGACAACGTCAACCCCGACCTGCCGACCGGCGAGGTCGAGGTCGAGGTCACCGCCGTCGAGGTGCTGGGCGCCGCCGAGCAGATCCCCTTCACGATCAACGCCGAGGACGGGGTCAACGAGGAGCGGCGGCTCGAATACCGCTTCCTCGACCTGCGCCGCGAGCGCATGCACCGCAACCTCATGCTGCGCACCGCCGTGATCTCCGCCATCCGGCACAAGATGACCGCGCTGGGCTTCAACGAGATGGCGACCCCGATCCTGTCCGCGACGTCCCCCGAGGGCGCCCGCGACTTCCTGGTCCCCTCCCGGCTGCACGCCGGCAAGTTCTACGCGCTGCCGCAGGCCCCGCAGCAGTTCAAGCAGCTGCTGATGATCGCGGGCTTCGACCGCTACTTCCAGATCGCGCCCTGCTTCCGCGACGAGGACGCCCGCGCCGACCGCTCGCCGGGCGAGTTCTACCAGCTCGACGTGGAGATGAGCTTCGTCGAGCAGGAGGACGTCTTCGGGCCGATCGAGCAGCTCATGACCGAGCTGTTCACCGAGTTCGGCGGCGGCCGCACGGTGACCTCCCCGTTCCCGCGCATCCCGTTCCGCGAGTCGATGCTGAAGTACGGCTCCGACAAGCCGGACCTCCGCGCCGAGCTGGAGCTGGTGGACGTCTCCTCCGTCTTCGCCGGCTCCGGCTTCAAGGCGTTCGCCGACAAGCACGTACGGGCGCTGGCCGTGCCGGACACCGCGGAGCAGCCGCGGAAGTTCTTCGACCAGATGGGTGACTTCGCCGTCCAGCAGGGCGCGAAGGGCCTGGCCTGGGTCCGCGTCGGCGACGAGAACGCGCTGTCCGGCCCGATCGCCAAGTTCCTCACCGAGGACGACGTGAAGTCGCTGGTCGAGGCGCTGGACCTGAAGCCCGGCCACGCGGTGTTCTTCGGCGCCGGCGAGTTCGACGAGGTCTCCAAGATCATGGGCGCGGTCCGCGTCGAGGCGGCCAAGCGCACCGGCCACTTCGTCGAGGGCGAGTTCCGGTTCTGCTGGATCGTCGACTTCCCGATGTTCGAGAAGGACGAGGACACCGGCAAGATCGAGTTCTCGCACAACCCGTTCTCCATGCCGCAGGGCGGCCTGGAGGCCCTGGAGAACAAGGACCCGCTCGACATCCTCGCCTGGCAGTACGACATCGTCTGCAACGGCGTCGAGCTGTCCTCCGGCGCGATCCGCAACCACGAGCCCGAGGTCATGTACAAGGCGTTCGCCATCGCCGGGTACGACAAGGAGACCGTGGAGGCGGAGTTCGGCGGCATGCTCCGCGCCTTCAAGTTCGGCGCCCCGCCGCACGGCGGCATCGCCCCGGGCGTGGACCGCATCGTGATGCTCCTGGCGGACGAGCCCAACATCCGCGAGACCATCGCGTTCCCGCTCAACGGCAACGCGCAGGACCTGCTGATGGGCGCGCCGAGCGAGGTGGACGAGGCGCGGCTGAAGGAGCTGCACCTGTCGCTGCGCAAGCCGCCGCTGAAGTAGTACCGGCACGCACGGAAAAGCACGGAAGACGGCCCCTGAACCGCTCGGTTCAGGGGCCTCTCCGTGTGCCGGATCAGTTCGAGTTCGTCGCGCGGCGGAAGAACTCCAGCTCGGCGATGGCCACCTGCTTGTCCTTGCCCGTGCCGTACGCGGAGCGGATGACGAAGCGCGCGGTGACCGCGTCGCGCACCCGCACGTCGATCTTCTGCACGCCGCCGTCGTTGAGGGTGTGGTGCGAGGTGTGCGTCTTGCCCGCGGAGTCCGTCACGATCAGGTCGAAGTCCATCGGGCGGGCCTCGTCCGCGGACTGCGCCGAACGGGCCGAGGAGCCCGGCGTGACCAGCATCGCCAGCAGGTCGGTGGGCTGCTGGAACCGCGCCTCGATCCACTGGCCCGCCGAGTCGCCCGCGTACCCGGTGCCCCACCAGGTGTTGGAGTAGCCGTCGCCGGCGTTCTCCGGCTCGTGCTTGGGCGAGTGGTGCTTGTCCGCCCACGACGTGGGGTGCACGGGCACCCGCTTGGCGAAGTGGTCCTGAATGGCGCGGGCGGCCGGCGGGCCGCCGAAGATGCCGCCGACGATCACGCCGACCAGCAGCAGTGTGAGGAGGACGCGGGTGACCCAGCGGCCGTGCTCGCGGTGCAGCCGCGGGCGCTGACCGGCGTACGGGCCCTCGGCGATCGCGTCCCGCTCGTCCGAGAGCGGGCTGGCGCACTGCCGGCAGAAGTGCCGCCGCGGCGGGTTCACCGTGCTGCAGTACCGGCAGGGGTCCCCGAAGTCGGCCGCGGGCACGCCCGGTGTACGGACGCGGGGCCGCTGCGTCTCGGGGCGGCCGGGCAGCACCGAGCCGGGGGCCTCCGGCGGGGCGGACGGCGGGGTGGCGTCCGGTACGGGCACGAGCAGCGCGCGGATCGCGGTGTCGGACCGGTTCGGGGGCTCCGCGGGGCGGTGCGGCTCCCAGTCGGCGCCGGGCTGCGCGGGCGGCGCGGTGGGCGTTTCCGGGGCCTCCGGGGCCTGCGGTGTCTGCGGTGTGTGCTGGGCCGGTTCGGCGGGTTCGGCGGCGTTCTGCGCCATGGGCCAGTCGTCGTCGGCGTCCCGCCGCGCGCGCCGGTCGCCGGGCGCCGGGGGCAGCGGAATGGTGGACTCCGTGTCGGGGTCCTCGAAACCGGGCTGCCCCTGCTGAGCCGCTCCGCCGGCCGCGCCCGGAGCCGCCGCGCCCGGCATGGGGCCCGCGGGGGGCAGCGGCGCGGAAGCGGGCGGGCCGGCCGGGCCGGGCGCCTGCTCGGCGTACGGGCCGGAGCGCGGGTCGGCCGCCGGAGCGGGGTGCGAGCCGTGCGGACCGCCCTGCGGGCCGGAGCCCGCCCCCGCTCCCGGCCCCGCGTCCGTACCGCCGCCGGACTCCCCGGACTTCCGCCCGGAGTACGGGCCGGAGGCCGGGCCCCTGGCCGGGCCGTCCGCCGGGGCCAGCCGCCCGCCCTGGATGGTGCCGCCGTCCTTCGGGGCCGGGGCCTGCCTCGGGGGCGGGGCCGTGTCCACCTCCGGCGTGTTCTTCGAGGGGGAGCTGTCGGCAGGCGACGTGGCCGGGGAGGAGTCCCAGCGCAGGAAGCCGCCGCAGGAGTCGCAGAAGGACTGGCCTTCCTGGCGCGCCGGGGTGCCGCAGTCCGGGCAGGCGGCGGCGGGGGCGTCAGACATGGTCGGATCCCTTCGGATCGGCGGGGGCCGAAACTACCTCGGCGGTGAAAGGGAGGTGCGCGGGGCGGGCCGCGGAGACGATGGCGTGCAGCCGGTGGGCGTCGACCGCCGCGGCGTCCGGGACGTACAGCGTCACCTTCAGAAACGCTTCGGGCGTGCCGGGGAACGCGCCCAGGGGACGCGCCGACCACGTGGCGCCGCCGCTCTCCGTGATCTCGGGCCGTACGCCGAACGCCAGCCGCACGGCGTCGGACAGCCCCTGGTAGGTGCCCCGCACCCGGTGCAGGGAGATGGCCGTCGCCACCGCGTGGCGGCGCAGCGCCACCGGCTCCGTGCCGTCCAGCTCCGCGCCCACCCAGGTGGTCAGCCAGTCGATGAAGTCGTCCGGCGCGAGGGCTGGCATGAAGTACGCCTCCAGGCAGTCCAGGACGTTGAACAGCGGCGCCAGCACCATGTCCAGGCCCTCGACGAAGCGCAGCGCGAAATCGTCCTCGGCGTAGATGCCGGGGAGCTGGTCGCCGAGCGGGTACGGGGTGCCGAGCCCGTCGACCGAGCCCCGGTAGGCGGGCGGCGGCGCCGCCTCGATCGGTGTCGTCATCGTCGGTTACCGGGCCTCAATCACGCGGACGCGGTGGTCGAAGGGGAAGAGCAGCGCCGACGGCGCGAGCTCTATGCGGTCGGTGGCGTCGCCGCGCCGCCCGGTCAGCGGGTCGGCGGGGTGCAGCAGCACCTCGTCCACCAGCTCCACGCCGGGCACCCGCTGGAGCGCCGCGAAGATCTCGCCGGAGCGCAGCGGCCGGCCGAACGGCCAGCCCTCGCCGTGCGCGCCGCCCGTCAGCGGGTCGAGGTAGTCGTAGAGCGCGTCGAGCGCCTCGGCCCGTACCCGCTCGGCCTGCGCGGCGCGGAACGAGTGCAGCGTCGCGACGACCGTGACGCCCTGGTAGAACGGCGGGCCCACCGACAGCCGGGTGCCCAGCGGGCGGCGCTCGTCGAGGAACTCCGTGACCCGGCCCAGCAGTTCGTCGCCGGGCACCAGCTGCTCGAAGCGGAGCCGGCCGCCGCGGTCGGAGACGGCCTGCGGGACGACGAGGACCCGCACCGCGTTGTCGCCGTGGTCGTGCTGGTCCGCCGCGAGGCAGGCGATACGGGCGGTCTCGGGCGCGGCGCGGCGCGCCAGCTCCTCGTAGTCCCGCGCGGTGACGGCCCGTTCCTGGGCGCGCAGCGCGATGGGGGCCCGTACCTTCGCCTCCTCGACCGTCTCGCCGTCGACGCCGCCGCGCGCGGCCTCCCGGTTCACGACGCGCGCGATGTACGGGATGGAGCTGCGCAGCACCTGGATCGCGCCGCGCGCCACATTGCCGCCGCGCCCGCCGCCGGTGCGGTAGCGGGTGGCGCGGATCATCGCGCCCTTCGCGGGCACGGCGCCGAACTGGTGCACCTCGCCGTCCGCCTGGCGTACGGACGGGCCGAAGGCGATCTCCCCGGTGGCCGCGTCCAGGGTGAGGTGGCGGTCGTCGGGGCCCGAGCGCGCGAAGTCGCCGACGACCTCCCAGCCCTGCCAGCCGTCGCCCTCCGAGACCTCCAGCAGCAGCGGCGGGTGGTCCCCGACGACGGGCGCGTGCGCGAGCCGCAGCCGCTGGCCGGGCACGCCCGAGGACTCGCCCAGCGACTCGTCCTGGACGACCTCGGCGTGGGCGGCGGTCGTCGTGCCGCCGATGGTGAACGCGGACGCGGCCCGTACGGTCGGCGAGGCGCTGTAGAACGGCTGGCCCGGCGCGGCCTCCGTCACCCGGCAGCGCAGCCAGCCCGCCTCGCGGCGGCCGACGCGCGAGAGCAGATGGCCGGAGGGGATGTGCAGCACGACCTCGCCGGGCCGGTTGAGGCCGCCGGTGGAGTCCTCGTCGACCTCGCACTCGATCCAGCCGTCGGCCGTCCACGCCTCCCAGCACAGCGGCGGCTGCCGGGGGTCGACGCCGACGCCGTCCACCCGGCTGTCGAGGTTCAGCACCGCGACGCACCGCGGGACGGCCGCCGACAGCCCGAACAGCAGCATGTCGCCGGGTTGCGGCGACTCGCCGAAGACCGGCACGTCGTCGCCGCCGAAGATGTCCTGGCTGCGGTCCTCGGGCGAGGATCCGGCTTCCTGCCGCAGCACGGTCTCCAGCTCGCACGGCACGATCGTCAGATCGTCCTCCGTCGCGAAGGCCACCGCCTCCTCGGACTCGGTGCGGTTGGTCGCCACCTCCGTGCCGGTGGGCAGCACGACCGGCTCGTCCTGCGGCGCGGAGAGCCAGAACGTGACGGCCGCGCGGGCCGCGGCGGGCGGGAAGAGGTTGACGCCCAGCAGGTCGAGGAAGGCGAGGTGGTTCTTCTCCGGCACCCGGTTGAGGCGGTAGACGACCTGGTCCGCCATGTGCGCGACGGCCTCGATGAGGGTGACGCCGGGGTCCGAGACGTTGTGGTCGGTCCACTCGGGGCAGCGCTGCTGGATGTAGCGCTTGGCGTCGTCGACGAACTGCTGGAAGCGCCGGTCGTCGAGGTGGGGGGCGGGCAGGGCCATCAGACGTCGCTTTCGGTGGACGGGATCACGTAGAAGGGGAAGACGAGGGAGCGCGGGTTGTTGGTGCCGCGCACCGCGTACCGCACGTCGATGTACAGCACGGACGGGTCGTCCGGCGCCGGGCTCACCGTCACGTCCAGCACCTCGATGCGCGGCTCCCACCGGTCCAGCGACAGCCGCACCTCGTACCGGATGCGCCCGGCCGTCGCCTCGTTGACCGGCGCGAAGACCAGATCGTGCACCGCGCACCCGAATTCGGGCCGCATCGGCCGCTCGCCCGGCGCGGTGGCCAGCACCAGCCGCATGGACTCCTCGATCTCGCGCTCGCGGCGGACGAGCGCGATGCCGCCGGAGACATCCGTGCGCATCGGGAACGCCCAGCCCGCACCGACGAATTGCTCACTCATCTGCCGTGGCCCCCTCAGGCTCGGATAGGCACTCAGTCTCGGGTCGGCGCTCAGTCTCGGACATGGACTCGGATTTCTTCCTCCGGATCAGACGGGTCAGACGGATCGGACGGATCGGACGGGTCAGGCAGATCGCATGGATCAGATCGGCAGCGGGACGTTGTTGACGACCACCACCGGCGTCTCCATACCCACGACCATGGGCGAGGTGAGCGTCACCGGTCCGTCGGCCTTCATCCCGGCTGTGAGGCCTGCCTGGATCTCCACCGCGGCGCCTCCCTCGATGTTCACGGCGCCCTCCGCGTTGATGTCCGCCTCGGCCCCCGCGGTGACGCCGAACTTCATCCCCGCCTTGATGTCCACCGCGGCCCCGGCGGTGATGCTGATCGCCCCCCCGGCCTTCAGCGACAGATTGCCGCCGGCCGTGATGCCGACGTTGCCGGTGCCCCTGATGTGCACGCTGCCGTCGGCCAGGATGCTCACGCTCGTCTGGATCTCGTCGAGGTGCACAGCGAGCCTGCCGTTGCCCGTCTGGAGCCGGATGCCGCTCTTCATCTTCGACTTGGCGTCCACCAGCTCCAGCGTGTGCCCCGAACGGGAGGTCAGGCTGCGCCAGTTGACCTTGCCGCTGAGCCCGTCGACCGGGGCGAGGCCGTCCGGGTCGGGGGTCGGCTTGTCCTTCCCGTTGTACAGGCCCGCGATGACGTACGGGTGCTCCAGCGAGCCCCGGTCGAAGGCGACCAGCACCTCGTCATCGACCTCGGGCATCAGCAGCCCGCCGCCCTTGACCCCGCCGAACTGCGCGACCCGGCACCAGTCGCTCTCGTA
This sequence comes from Streptomyces sp. NPDC050617, assembly GCF_040654795.1. Classification (NCBI taxonomy): domain Bacteria; kingdom Bacillati; phylum Actinomycetota; class Actinomycetes; order Kitasatosporales; family Streptomycetaceae; genus Streptomyces; species Streptomyces sp. NPDC050617. The sequence continues at coordinate 516,131 of NZ_JBFAIS010000002.1, forward strand.
CGTGTCCGACAGCCACGGGAACGTCAGCTTCACCCGGTTCAGCTTCAGCGGGTCCTTGGCGTTGCTGACCAGCGCCACGACCACGCCCGGCATGGTCGGCGTCTCCTCGGAGCCGCCCGAGGCGAGCCCGTACAGCGAGCGGAACTGCCGCGCCGAGACATGCAGCCAGGTGGTGAACGGCCGCCCCGACTCGAAGACATGGCGGACGCCGGTCGCCGTGTACTTCCCCTCGAAGGGGAAACCGGCGCCCTTGAGCGCGACGGGGTGGCCCGGCCGCATCTCGGGGTTGCCGGTGATCGCCACCTCCAGCTCCGCGAAGGAGTTCGCGACGTCGTCGGCGAGCGCCTTCGCGGCGTGCTTGACCTGCCCCGACGTGGTGTACGGAGTCTGCGTCCCGGTCAGCTCGGACGACCCGAACGGAGTCGACACCTTCCCCGGCGTGATGTCGGCGACGATGTCCTCGCTCTTCGTCGCCGGGGAGTCGGCGTACAGCGAGCGCTTGGCCCGCATGTCCCAGCCGCGTGCCGAGGCGCGCTTGACCTGCCCGGCCGCGGTGACCGCCACCCGCGCCTGGGTGGTGTTGTGGCCGAATTCGAGCACGTACGGGGACTGCGCGGCCGGAGTGGTGTCGGACGGCGCGCCCGAGGCCGGCGGCAGATCGGTGAACTGGAGCTTGCCGTGCTGGTCGAAGTAGAGGTGGACGTCGTTCTCGGCGGCGAGCCGGGAGAGGAAGTCCCAGTCGGTGATGTTGGGCTGGGTGGCCAGCTCGTACACCGTGGGCGTCGAGTCGATCTTGCCGGTGGTCAGGCCGTTCTTGCCGGCGAGACGCTTGACGATGTCCCCGGCCGTCATGTTCGGGTACCCCTCGACACGGCGGTTGCGCAGCAGCCGGTGGCCGAGGTCGTAGCCGCGCACCACCAGCGACTTGCCGCCCGCGTCGACGTCCGCCTCCAGCGCGGTGACCTCGCCGGTCAGCATCGGGTCGCCGCGCCTGCCGTCCGTGAACGGGCTGAGCTTCGCCTTCGCCCCCACCTTGATCTGCGGGAACTTCTTCAGGATGTCGCTGCCCGAGTCGTCGAACGTCAGCTGGAACGCGGAGGGCACGTTGACGCTCGCGTCCACCCACCCCTCGATCAGATGGGCCGCCAGCTTGTCGGTCAGCACCGCCCCGCCGATCTCCGCGTGGAGGACGGTGGTGAAGGTCTTCTCGCTCATCAGTCCTCCTCGGCCAGGTCCGGCGCCCGTACCTCGTCGGCGGCCGGCAGCAGCAGTTCGGTGCCGGGGCGCAGCCGCATCGGGTCGTCGATGCCGTTCGCCTCGGCGATCACCCGCCAGCGCGTCGCGTCCCCGTACTCGCGGTAGGCCAGCGAGGCCAGCGAGTCGCCCGCCACGGTGCGGGTGATCCGGCGCGCGGAGAGCGCCCCGGACGTCGGGTTCTGCCCCTTGGTGGACATGGCCACCTCGGTCAGCGACAGCGTGCAGGCCGCGCGGATCGGCTCGCCGGTCGGGTTGAACAGCGTGTAGTTCGCGTTGACGGACGTCACGTACGCGATGAACTGCACCGTGTTGAACGACCCCCACGAGAACCGCACCCACGGCGGCGACGGCCGCTTGGACTGCGAACTCTGCGACGTCACCTCGCAGCAGGACAGCAGCAGTTCCACCTGCTTCTGCACCTTGCCGGACTTCGGGGCGCCGGACGCGTCCAGGAACACCTCCAGCTGGAGCGTCGCGGGCCGGGTGCCGGTGAACTTGGGCGGCGCGCCGCGCATATACGCCACCGCCTGCCGGGTCTGCCACTCCGCCTCGCGCCCCATCTGGAGCTGGGTCGGGTTGAACTGGAACTCCACTTCGCCGATCTTCCCGCCCATCGACCCGCCCAGGTCGGTGGGGGGCTGATGGATCGCGAGCGACGCCCGTACCAGGCTCGCTCCCGCCTTGCCGCCGGTGGGCGCGGCCATCAGGCACCTCCCGCGTCAGTGAAACCGTGATGGGCGATCTCGAGGGTCTCGGTCGCCACGCTCGGACTCTCCGGATTGAGACTCGGCCCCTGCCAGCGCACCGGCAGCACCTCCACCAGCCCCCACTGCGCGACGATCGAACCGTTCGCGCGGAGCGCCGCGATCTGCGCCGTCGGCCGGCTGATGCCGGTGGCGATCGACGAGATCCAGGCGGCCACCCGCGACGTCTCGGCGGTCAGCGGGCGGGTCAGCCGGATGGTGGAGAACGTCACGCGGGACGGCAGCTGCCACACGAAGCCGTTGTTGCCGCCCTCCTGCCGCTGCTCCACCTCGACCTCGGAGGCGAGCCCCTCGCAGCCGTTGAACAGCCCGAGGTCCTGGCCGTCGATGGTCAGCTTGAAGAAGACGGTGGAGCCGGGATCCTGGGTGTTCGGCATGCGTGGGTTCTCTCGCTAGCTGGTACGGGGCGGGGCTGATGGAGGTGGAGCCGGCGCGCTCAGCGCCCGCGGTCGCGCAGCCGCCCGATGCGCTCGCGGTCCATGCGCAGCTCGGCCCGCAGCAGCCGCGACAGCGGCGCGACGAGCCGCCGCGCCAGGTCGTCGAGCTGGGCTGGGGTGGGCGCGGTGACGGGCTCCGGCTTGCTCGCGGCCGATGCCGACGCGCTCCCCGCGGGGGTGGGCGCGGGCGCGGGCCGGGGCGCCGGCGGCGGTGGCGGCGGAGCGGTCCGCCGCTGCTCCGGCGGCTCCGGCGGCGGCTGAACGGGCGCCGGCTCGGGAGCGGGCGCGGGCGCCGGGGCCGGCGACGCCACCGGCACCTCGACGACGCGCCGCTGCACGGGCGCGGGCACGGCGGCGGGTGCTACGGGCTTCCGGAGGGGGACGACGGGGGCGGGCTGCGGTGGGGCGGCGGCGGTTGCGGCTGCCGTGTTGACGGTATCGATGGTGCTGATGGTGGGGTCGGTCCGGCGCTGGACGAGGGGCGCGGTCGCCTGGGCCAGGCCGGGGCCGTTGCCTTCGGCGGGGGCGGGCTCGCGCGGTACGGGCGGTACGGGCGGTACGGGCGGCGCGATCGCCGCCGCGCGCTGCACGGGCCGTACCACCGGCCGCGCCCCGGTCTCCGGCTGGAGCGCGCGCCCGACCGCGGCGGCGTCATGCGCGGACTCCAGCCGGTTGCCGGGGGCACCGATGGTGGCGCGCCGCTGGACGACGGGCTTGGGCGGGGTGCGTTGAGCCCGTACGGGCGCGGGGCCGGTGGCGTCCCGCTTCTGCACGGCGGCCGGTCCGCTCTGCTCCGGGGCGTCGCCGCCGGGAGCCGGGGAGGCGGTGTCGGCGGCCCGCCGCTGAACAGCGGGGGCCGTCGGGGGCTGGGGTCCGGAGGCGCATACGGGCGCGGCGTCGCTGCCCGTCGCCGGTCGGCGCTGGATCGCCGGGGCGATGGAGTTCGCGGCGCCGGTCGCCGGCTGCCGTTGGACGGCGGGGCCCGCCGGGGTCCGGGCCTCGGCGGCGCGTGCCGACGTGGCACCGTCCGTCGTCGCCGACCGTGCGGGGGCCGCGCCGTCGGGCGCGGTCCGGCTGGTGTGGATGGGCGCGGCGCCGCCGGTCGTGGGCCGGCGCTGAATGGCCGGTCCCGTCGAAGACGGAGCGGTTTCGCCGCTCGCCGCCGACCGGCGCTGGACGGCGGGTCCTGCCGAGGGCGCGGACGGCTGGGGCTCGGTGGCGCGTACGGCCGAAGCGGCGGAGTCCCCGGTGCTGTTGTCCGGGGTCCGGCTGGTGTGGATGGGCGCGGCGCCGCCCGTCGTGGGCCGCCGCTGTACGGCCGGTGCCGTGGCGTCTTGGGAGCCGGCCGGGCGCGTCGCCCCGGAACGGTTCGCCGACGCGTCGCCTTCGGCGGCCGGGGCCGTGTTGCCGTGGGGCCCGCCAGACGCCGCCCGTCGCTGTACGGCCGGGCCGCCTGGCGCTGCCGCGTCGGCGGCGGAGGCGGGGTTGCCGTGGGCTCCGCCCGTACTCGACCGCCCTGCCGCGTCGGCGGGCGAGGCCGGGTTGCCGGCGGTACGCCGCTGTACTGGCGCAGCCGACTGGTCGAGGCCGCGGCCCGTCGCGGCCCGCGGCTGTATGGCGGGCCCGCCGGGCCCTGCGGCGTTGCCGGGTGTCTGCCGCTGCGCGGCGGGGCCGGGCCCTGCCGGGGTGGGGCCGCCCAGGGCGTTGCCCGGTGTCTGCCGCTGCACGGCGGGGCCGCCCGTCGCGTCGCCGCGGTCGCCACCGGCGGACCGGGCCGACTGCCCGTGCGTACCGCCCGTCGCGGCCCGGCGCTGTACGGCCGGGCCGCCGTGACCCGCCGTGTCGCCGGAAGCCGACTGGCCGTGGCTGCCGCCGGTCGTGGCCCGTGGCTGTATGGCGGGACCGATCTGGCTCGGCCCGTCGCCTGAAGCCGACGGGGCCGGGGTGCCGCCGATCGTGGTCCGACGTTGTACGGCCGGACCACCCTGGCCCGCCGCGGTGCCGGCGGCGTTGCCGCCGGAAGCCGGCTGCCCGTGCGTACCGCCTGTCGCAGCCCGTGGCTGTATGGCGGGGCCGCCGGGCCCTGTCGTGTTGGGGCCGCCCAGGGCGTTGCCGGGTGCTTGCCGCTGTGCGGCGGGGCCGCCGGGCCCGGTCGTGCCGGGGCCGCCCGTGGCGGTGCTTGGTGTCTGTCGCTGTGCGGCCGGGCCGCTGTCGCCGTGGGCGCCACCGGAGGACCGGGTGGCCGACCCGCCAGGGGCACCGCCCGTAGTCGCGCGCCGCTGTACGGCGGGGCCGCCGGGCCCTGTCGTGTTGGGGCCGCCCATGGCGGCGCCCGGTGTCTGTCGCTGTGCGGCCGGGCCGCTGTCGCCGTGGGCGCCACCGGAGGACCGGGTGGCCGACCCGCCAAGGGCACCGCCCGTAGTCGCCTGCCGCTGTACGGCCGGGCCACCCGAGCCATGCCGCTGCGCGGCCGGGCCGCCTGTCGCATCGCCCGGAGCGGACTGCCCCTGGGCACTGCCAGCCGTCTGCCGCTGAGCGGCCGGGCCGCCCGCCGCGTCGCCCGAAGCCGACTGCCCGTGCGGGCCGCCCGCAGCGGGACCGCCCATGGCAGAACCGCCCGTAGCGCCCCCACCCGTGGTGGAGCTGCCCGTAGTCGCCCGCCGTTGCACAGCCGGACCGCCGGGCCCGGCCGGGTCGGGGCCGCCCGTGGCGGCGCCTGGTGTCTGTCGCTGTGCGGCCGGGCTGCCGTCGCCGTGGGCGCCGCCGGCGGTCTGGCCCGTGGTCGCGCGCCGCTGTACGGCGGGACCGCCCGGCCCCGTCGCGTCGGCACCAGAGTTCGGCCCGCCCAGGGCGTTCGCCTGCCGCGCCGCTTCGCCCGAGGCCGGAGGCCCGTACGTACCGCCCGTAGCGGAGCCGCCCGAAGCGGCCCGTCGCCGTACGGCCGGGCCGCCCGGCCCCGCCGCATTGCCCGCCGCCCGGCGCTGAATAGCCGGCCCGACCCGGCCAGGCGTGTCGGTCGGACCGGTCGGGCTGGACTGGCCCGAGCCGTCGCCCGGCTCCCGCCGCTGAGCCGACGGCGCGTCCACGGCGCGGATCGGCGCGGAGCCGCCCGCCATCGGACGCCGCTGGATCGGGGGGCCCGCGGGCGGGCCCGTCTGCGGCGGCGGCGCGGGGGAGGTCTTCCGCTGAACGGGGGACGGACCGGAGGGCCCGGTCTCGCCGCCGTCCGTGGTGCGCCGCTGCACAGCGGGGCCCGGGGCCGGACCGGAGGTCGAGGGCTCGGCGGGGACGTCCGCGTTCGCCGCCTGTCGCCGCACGGCCGATACGGGGGTGGTCGGCCGTACGGCGACAGGGGCTTCGGCCACCGGCGCGGTGCGTTGCGCGTCGGCGGCCGCGGTCCCCGACCGGGTGGTGTGGCCCGGAGCGGGGACGTTCGTGGGCCGCGCCGTCGGCAGACGGCGCGGCACGGCGGTGGGGGCCGCCGTGGTGAGGCCGCGGGCCGCGGCCCGCTGGACCGGAGCCGTGCGCAGGGAGCGCGGCTCCGGGGGTTCGGGGTCGGCGGGGCCGTCCGTAGGGCCGCGCCGGGCCACCGGCAGGACCGGCAGCGCGGGCAGCACGCTTCCGCTCCCACCGCTCGGGTCGGCAGCCGGCGCGGCACTCGGCATGGCCGTCACCCGCGAGATCACTCCGCCGACCGTCCCGCCGGGCGCGGAGGCCCGTACGTCGTGCCCCAGTTCCCCGCCGAAGGACGGGTCGCGGTGCGAGGCCAGCGACGCGGTGAAGCCGGTCTCGACGACCGGGTTCACCGCGCCGAGGACTCGCTGCACGGGCGGCACGGCGGCCCAGCCCCCGTCCCGCGCCTCAGCGGGCGCGGCGGGAGCGGCGGTCGCGGCAGCTTCCGAGGACGAGGACGAGGACGAGGACGAGGACGGCGGCGCGGGTGCGCCGGCCGGGGCCGGCCCCGTGCCGGCCCCCGTCCGCCGGGACTTCCTCCTGCTGAACAACCCCATGCCCCGTCACTGCTTCCCTTCGGCGCGTTCCACCAGTTCCGCGATCCGCGTCGCGTACGCGCGCCGGTCGGCGTGTTCGAGGTCGAGGATGTCCTCAAGCCCCCAGTGGAAGTGGTAGGCGAGGTACGCGACTTCCTCGTGGATGCGGTCGGTCGCGTACGTCACGATTCCCCCAGGCGGCTCCCGGCCAGCTCCACCTCGAAGGACTCCGAGCAGTGCGGGCAGGCGACCGCGGCGCGCGTGTGCCCCTCCGCGTTGATCTGCCGGTAGAAGTCCTGGAGGAAGGCGAGGTCGGAGGCGAACATGTTCTCCACCGTGCCGTCGTGCACGATCGGGAGGGTGCCCAGCCGGGTGATGACCCTGCCGAGCAGGACCACCGACAGATAGGCGGGGTTCTCCCGTACGCGCACGTCGCGCAGGGGGATCAGTTCGTCGCGGGCCGTCGCGAGCCGCATCGCGCCGTTGCGGTGCACGGTGCCGGACTCGTCGACGAAGCCGCGCGGCAGCTCGAACTCGAACTCTGTGCGCAGGGGTTCCCGCGCCTGCTGCGCGGCCGGGCCGGGCGCGGCGGGGACCGGCCCCGCCGTGCCCGCCGGTGCCGCCGGGCCTTCGCGCCGCATTACTCGATGACCAGCTCTTCGAAGACGATGGTGACCTGCTCGGTCAGCGCGGCGGCGTCGCCGGCCTTGACCCCGCTGGTCTCCACCTTGCTGCACCAGGCGTTGCGCATGTTGTAGCGCTTCACCGGGTTGTTCTGGAAGTCCATCATCATGATGGTGGCGTTCTTGCGGGCGGAGCCCATGTCGCCGGCGATGGACTGGTTGATCCACTCGCTGAACGCGGACGACTGGGTCATACCGCGCGTCACCGTGGCCTCGCCGGCCTTCTTGGTGCCGGGCATCTTCTTGACGACGGGCTTGCCGTCCGCCGAGACCTGCTGGTACTCGATGACGTCCTGCTCCATCGTCAGGCCGCTGACCTCCTGGAGGTACTCGACCATCACGCCGTCGATCTGGAGGCCGAAATTATGTGTGGTGAGGGCGTCACCGGGCTGAAGCGACAAGGGAGTTCACTCTTCCTTCTGTTCCAAGGCTGGTACGGGACGGCTGCTGCCGCGAACGCGGCCGGGGGCTACTCCTCCAGTTCGCCGCCGCCGCCGGAGAACTGCGCCAGCCGGAACACCACGAACTCGGCGGGCTTCACCGGCGCGATGCCGATCTCGCACACGACCCGGCCGACGTCCACCGACTCCGGCGGGTTGGTCTCCTCGTCGCACTTCACGTAGAACGCGTCCTCGGGCCGCGTCCCGAACAGCGCGCCCGCGCGCCACTCGTTGACCAGGAACGCCGAGATGTTGCGGCGGATGCGCGCCCACAGCGCCTGGTCGTTGGGCTCGAAGACGACCCACTGGGTGCCGATGAGGATCGACTCTTCGAGGTAGTTGAAGTACCGGCGGACGTTCAGGTAGCGCCAGGCCGGGTCGGACGCCAGGGTGCGCGCGCCCCAGATCCGGATGCCGCGGCCGGGGAAGGCGCGGATGCAGTTCACGCCGATCGGGTTGAGCAGGTCCTGCTCGCCGCGGGTGATCTGGAGCTCCAGGTCGACGGCGCCGCGCACGATCTCGTTGGCCGGGGCCTTGTGCACGCCGCGCTCGGAGTCGTTGCGCGCCCAGACGCCGGACATGTGGCCGGACGGCGGCACGGTCTTGGTCTGGCCGGTGGCCGGGTCGAAGACCTTGATCCAGGGGTAGTAGAGGGCGGCGTACCGCGAGTCGTAGCCGGCGACCTCCTGCCGCCACTGGCGGATCTGCCGGGCGCCGAGCGACGGCGGCGGGTCCAGGATGGCCATCCGGTCGCCCATCAGCTCGCAGTGCGCGACGAGACCGAGCTGTACGGCCTTGACGTGCTCCAGGTCGATGAGGCCCTGCTGGTAGGCGGCCATCAGGTCGGGCACGGCAACCATGTTGATCTCGTCGAGCGCCTCCAGCCCGCCGAAGCCCGTGCGGTCGGCGGAGTCGCCGATGAACCGGCCGGGGGCGAGCTGCTCCAGCTCGGCGCCGGTGTTGGGCGCGGCGGCGGGCGCGGGGGCCGGTACGGCCGGGGCGAGGGCGACGGTCTGCGCGTCGGGCTTCGCCAGCTGGGCGGCCGGGGCGGCCTCTTCGAGGACGATCAGCTTGGAGCGCTGCTTGACCTGCGTGACGACGTAGTTCCGCGCGCTTTTCTTGGCGCTCACGTCGAAGCTCTCGACGGCCTTCTCGCCGTCCTTGACGACGAGCTTGAAGCGGTCGGCGGCGCCCTCGCCCTCGACGTCCTGCACCTCGACGCTGATCGAGCCGCCGGCGATCGCGGAGACCTTGAACGAGCCGAGCGCCGCGGGCTCCCCGGCGACGAGCTCCTTGACCAGGCCGTTGGACGCCTTCTCGCCCTGCGCGCCGCCGTCCGTGCCCGCGGACTGGTCCGTGCCGCCGACCCGGATGACGTACGCGGCGCTGCCGCCGTTGTTGAAGAAGCCGTAGACGGCGTGCGCGAGGTAGTAGCCGTCGGCGAACTCACCGAAGGACGCCACGTACTGCGACCAGTTCGTCACCAGCGTCGGCTCATTGACCGGACCGACCGGCGCCAGGCCGACGAAGGCCGCGACGGAGGTGCCGACGCCCTCGATGGGGCGCGATCCGCTGGCGACTTCTTCGACGTATACGCCGGGGGACAGGTAAGAGGGCATGGGGGCTGAACTCCTTGCGACGGTGAAGTTGGCGGCACGGGGCAGCGGTGGGACGGCGGAGGACGGTGATATCTCTCCCGTTGACGGTGATATCTCTCCGGTGCGCTCCCCATGACCTGGCCTGACTCGCCCCGTCCTGACCAGTGGTGACGATCGTCCGGTATCGACGATGGCGTATCGGCCCGGCGGCCCGAAGGAGCGAACGGACGTCGTCGGGGGCAGGGGTCATTGCCCGAATGGACACAACTGGCACTGGCGGCCCTCTTGACGCCCTACGAGGCAATGGGGCAAAGGCGTACATGTCGCACCGTCGAGACTCCCTTAGGCGGTCGACGAGTGCGCCGGGCAGCGGCTGGAGTAGCGTCTGTGGGCGAACGTGAGTAGAACGTGAGTACAAAAGGGCAACGTGATACGCCCCGGCGAGACGAGGAAGAGGAGCACGGGCGGGCTGTGTACAGCGACGAGGACGGGCCGGGCGCGGCGCCCCGGTTCCAGCTGCTCGGACCCGTACGCGCGGAGCTCGACGGCCGCCCGCTGGAGCTCGGCCCGCCGCAGCAGCGGGCGGCCCTCGCGGTGCTGCTGCTGCGCGACGGGCGCTCCGCCCCGCTCGTCGATCTGATGACGGCGCTGTGGGGCGAGGACCCGCCGCTGCGCGCGGTCGGCACCGTACGGACGTACATCTCGCGGCTGCGGTCCCTGCTGGAGCCCGCGCGGCGGAAGCACGAGCCCAGCCGGCTGCTGGTGTCGACGCCGGACGGCTATGCGCTGCGGGTGCCGGCCGGGCGGGTGGACGCCGCCGAGTTCGAGCTGCGGCTCGCCGCCGCCGCGCGGGCCCGCGCGGCCGGGGACCCGGCCGCGGGCCATCAGGAGTTGAGCCGCGCCCTCGCCCTGTGGGACGGCACGGCGCTGGCCGGGCTCCCCGGCCCGTACGCGGAGCGGGAGCGCGACCGCCTCGGCGAGCTGCGCGTCACGGCGACCGAGGACCTCTTCGACTTCGCCCTGCAACTGGGGCGGCACGCGGACACGGTGGCGGAACTGCGGGCGTTCGCGGCGGAGCATCCGCTGCGCGAGCGCGCCCAGGGGCTCCTGATGCAGGCGCTGCACCGCGGCGGGCGGCAGGCGGAGGCGCTCGCGGTGTACGCGACGACGCGGCGCATCCTCTCCGTGGGGCTCGGCGTCGAGCCGGGGCCGGAGCTGGCGGCGCTGCACACCACGGTGCTGGCGGGCGAGCCGGGGATACCGGCGGCGCCGGAGCCGCTGCCGGAGGTGAAGGTCCCGCAGCAGGCGGAGCCCCCGGCGGAGCCCCTCGACCCCGTGCCCCGCGACCCGGCCGGACCGCCCGCGCCCCATCTGCCGCTCCCCGCCCAACTCCCGTACGACATCGCGGATTTCGTCGGCAGGGAGGCCGTCGTGGGGGCGCTGTGCGAGACGCTGCTGGCCGCCGACGGGCGGGCCGTACCGGTCGCCACGCTCACCGGGCTGGCCGGGGTCGGCAAGACGGCGCTCGCCGTGCACGCCGCGCACGCGGTGCGCTCCGCGTTCCCCGACGGGCAGTTGTACGTGGACCTGCGCGGCGGCGACCCGGACGCCATGAGCAGCTCCGCGGCGCTCTCCCACTTCCTGCGCACGCTGGGCGTCGCCGACCCCGAACTGCCGGACGGGCTGGAGCAGCAGGCCGCGCTGTACCGCTCGCTGCTCGCCGGCCGGCGGATGCTCGTCCTCCTCGACAACGCCCGCGACACCCGGCAGGTGCGCCCGCTGCTGCCCGGCGCCCTCGGCTGCGCGGTGCTCGTCACCAGCCGGTCGCGGACCATCACCCTGCCCGGCGCGCGGCTGGTGGACGTGGAGCTGCTGCCCGAACGGGACGCGCTCGCCCTGCTCTCGGCCATCGCCGGGCCCGACCGGGTCGCCGTCGAACCGGTCGCCTCGCGCGAGCTGGTCGCGGCCTGCGGCCGGCTGCCGCTCGCCGTGCGGATCGCCGCCGCCCGGCTGGCGGCCCGGCCGAGCTGGGCCGTCGCCGATCTCGCGGAGCGGCTCCGCGACGAGCGGCACCGCCTGGACGAGCTGCGCGTGGACGACCTCGGCGTGGAGTGCGCCTTCCGGCTCGGATACGCGGCGCTCACCGACGACCTGGCCCGCGCGTTCCGCCTGGCGTCCCTCGCCGACGTGCCGGCCTTCAGCGCGGCCTCGGTGGCGGAGCTGCTGGGGGTCGAGGTCGGCGAGGCCGAGCGGATGCTGGAGGGCCTCGTCGACGCCGGGCTGGCCGAGGTGCGCTCCGGCAACCGGTACGGCTACCACGACCTCCTGAAACTGTTCGGGCGGCGGCAGAGCGAGAGCGCCGACAGCCCCGAGGAGCGGTCCGCGGCGCTGCGCCGGCAACTGGACCACGCACTGGCGACGGTGATCACCGCGATGCGGCGCATCCGCCCGCACAGCGTGGTCCCCGACCAGCTGCACCGCCCGTCCGCGCCGGGCCGCGACCTGGCCGACGCGGACGCGGCCCGCGAGTGGCTCTGGAACGCCCACCCGCAACTGCACGGCGCGGTGCGGCAGGCCGTCAACGGCAGCGGCGCCGCCCTGCGCCCGGCCGTGGACCTGCTGGTCGCCTGGGCGAACCTGGTGCAGGGCACCGCGCGCCGCAACGACCTGGAACCGCTCGTGGGGGAGGCCCTGACCGCCGCCATCCGGCACGGCGACGACCGCAGCGCCGCCCGCGTCCTGCGGCTGCTCGGCGCGCCGCACTACGGCATCCAGACATACGAGAACGCGGAGACCGCGCTGCGCGAGAGCCTGCGGCTGGCGGAACAGGCGGGGGACCGGCTGACGTGCGCCGAGGCGGCGCACGACCTGGGCATCGTCCTCACCGCGCGCGGCCGACCGGCCGAGGCCATCCCGCCCTTCGAGCAGGCCCACGAGCTCTTCGAGGCCATGGGCTCCGACAGCGACGCCGCGCACGTCCGCTCGTACCAGGCCCGCGCGTACAGCGCGCTCGGCCGCACGGCGGAGGCGGCCGTCGCCACCCACGAGGCGGTGACCCGGGCCCGCGAACTGGGCCGCCCCGACACCCTCGCCCACGTCCTCTACCAGGCGGGCTGCACGGCCCTGACCGACGGCCGCACCGCCGACGCCCTCCAGTACCTGCACGAGTCCCGCCGCCGTCACCACACCGCCCGCGACCTGCGCTGGGAAGCCATGTGCTGGGCCCGTCTCGCCCACGCCGAACTGGCCGCCGCCCGCCCCGAGGCGGCCCTCGCCCGCGCCGAGAAGTCCCTCACCATGGAGCACGCCCTCGGCGACGCCTTCTGCCGCGGCCTCGCCCGCGCCGCCCAGGGCCGGGCCCTCCTCCAGACCGGCGCCCGCAAACAGGCCCTCACCACCCTCCGCGCCGCCCTGACGGACCTCCAGGGCCACAGCACCCACGAGACGGCGGAGGCCGCGACCCTCCTCGCGGCGGCGGAGGCGGCGGAGGCCGCGGCGGCGACGGACCCGGCCGCGTAGGGCGGCCGGACGGACCGCGGACCGGCCGCCTCTGCCTGATCGTGGGGGCAGCACCGCTGCCCCCAGCTCTGCCCTCCCGTACCAGCCGAAATCCACCGCGCCGTCTAATGTGCCCAGATGGCTTCGGCGACCCGTCGCCGCGCGGGACCGGGTGGGCGGAACCGCACCGCCGGCCCGGTGGCCGCAAGGGCTGATCGGGCATGGATGGCTGCCCCCGATGCTGCCCGTGCGTACGCTTCGCGCGCGGTCCCGGTCGCGTTCACTGTCGACGGTGAGCATGTGGACTTCACTGGAACCGGCCGCGACCTCCGTCGACCCCGGATCCAGCGCCGGTGTGCGCCTGCGTGTGCGCAATACGGGGGACACCGTCGAGGAGTACCGGCTGTCGCTGGTGGGCGACGCGGCGGGCTGGGGGCGGGTCGAGCCGGATGTGCTGCGGCTCTATCCGGGGGCGGAGGGCACCGCCCAGGTGGATTTCGCTCCGCCGCGCACCTCCGACGCCAAGGCCGGGCCCGTTCCGTTCGGCGTGCGCGTGCTGCCGCGCGAGCAGCCGCAGGCCGCCGACGTCGCCGAGGGGCAGATCACGGTCGGCGCGTTCGCCGAGATGAACACCGATCTGATTCCGCTCGTCGTACGCGGCAGATGGCGTGCCACCGCGCAGGTCGCCGTCGACAACCTCGGCAACCAGCCGCTGACGACGTCCTTCTCCACCCGCGATAACGGCGACTCGCTGTCCGTCGACGCCGATCCGGGGGCCGTCCAGGTCGCGCCGGGACGCGCCGGGTTCGCCCTGCTGCGGATCAAGGCCGGGTCGATCAGCTGGGTCGGCGGCACCCGCAAGCACCCGTTCACGCTGTCCGTGCTGCGGGCCGGGGTCGCGCAACCCACCGAGCTGCGCGGTACGTACGTGCAGCCGTCGATCCTGCCGCGCTGGCTGATGGCGATCCTGGGCCTGCTGCTCGCGCTGCTCATGATCTTCTTGGTGCTCTGGTTCCAGCACAAACCGGGCGTCTCCACCCAGGCCCGCGAGAAGCAGGGGGAGCTGACCAAGCTCCCCCAGGGCGAGATGTCGAAGGCCCCGAGCCCGCCGCCGACCCAGGAGCCGACCCCGACGCACACCCCCGAGAAGCACGACGACGGCGGGGACAAGAAGGGCGGCGGCGGAGGCGGCGGCGACGGCGGGAAGAAGAAGCCCGCCGGCCCGAAGCTGTACACCATCAAGGACAAGGCCGACGGCACCGGCTGGTACCTCCAGGCCAACGAGGGCAAGCAGAAGGACGGCACGCAGGTCGGCCAGAACCCGAAGTGGACGGGCGACCAGTACGGCCGCAACCAGCTGTGGATCCTGCACCACTACAAGGACGACAACACCTACGCCCTGGAGCCGGCCAACGCCCGCGGCAGCGTGATGGAAGTCAAGATCACGCCGGAGTACACCACCAACGAGATCCAGATCATGCACGTCAACAAGGAGGATCTGGCCTCGGGCAACCTGGCCGCCAAGCAGAAGTGGCGCCTCGTGGACGCGCCCGGCGGCGAAAAGGACCGCAAGCGGATCGTCAGCGTCGAGAACAACAACTGCGTCTACGACATGAAGAACGACAAGGGCTCGACCACCCAGGGGTGCGACCCGAACCCCAACGACAACATGGACTGGATGGTCGTCGCCAAGTAGCACCGCGGCTACGGCGAAGCGCCCGGCGGGAGGTCTCCTCCCCGCCGGGCGCTGCTTCATATACGGCCGGAACGCTTCAGGTCACGTCCACATCAGCGCCGGTCCCGGCACCAGCCGGCCCATCTTGCGGTACTCCCGCTCGGCCCCGGCCCGTACGTCCGCCGCCGACACCGGCCCGCCGCGCGCCGCCGCCCGGTATCCGGCCGTGACCGCGGCGCTGCGGATTCCGCCGCCGGACAGCTCGAACTCCTTGGCGCACACGTCCAGCCCCAGGTCCGGCTCGCACGGCGTCGAGGCCAGGCAGCCCTCCCACAGCGCGACGCGCTGCGTCTCGTCCGGGAACGGGAAGTCCACCACCAGGTCGAGGCGGCGGGTGAACGCGTCGTCGATGTTGGCTCGCAGATTGGTGGTCAGCACCGCCACCCCGTCGAAGGACTCCAGCCGCTGGAGGAGGTAGGCGCTCTCCAGGTTGGCGTACCGGTCGTGGGAGCTCTTGACCTCCGAGCGCTTGCCGAAGACCGCGTCGGCCTCGTCGAAGAGCAGCACCGCGTCCGTACGGTCCGCCTCCACGAAGATCCGCTCCAGGTTCTTCTCGGTCTCGCCCACGTACTTGTCGACGATCGCGGAGAGGTCCACCACGTACAGGTCCAGGCCCAGTTCCCCGGCCACGACCTCCGCCGACAGCGTCTTGCCGGTGCCCGACTCGCCCGCGAACAGCGCGACCACCCCGCGCCCGCGCCCGCCGCCCGTACGCAGCCGCCACTGGCCCAGCACCTGCTCCCGGTGGCGGGCGCGCTGCGTCAGCTCGCGCAGCATCCCGAGCGGCTCCTCGGGCAGCACCAGATCGCCGAACCCGACCGCGGGGCGCACCCGCCGCGCGTGCCGGTCCAGCAGCGGCGCGGACTGCTGCCGCGCGCTGTGCTGGACGTGGGCCGCGGTGAGCGGGCCGCCGTCGAAGGCGGCGAGCGCGGTGGCGGTACGGGCGGCCCGGCGGATCTGCGCGGCGCTGAGCCGGTACGCGGCCACCGTCTCGGCCAGCTCGAAGCCCATACCGGCCGGCTCTTCCCCGAGACCCAGCTCCGCCGACCACACGCCCGCCAGGTCCACGGCGTCCTGCGGCGCATCCATCCCGACCAGCGTCACATCCGGCGCCCAGCCGGGGTCGTACGGCTCGGAGCCGAAGCAGACCACCGTGGCGTCCGGCACGGCCAGCGCCTCGATCAGCGGTCCGGGCCGCTCGGGCACCGGCCCCACCACCAGGGCGGCCCCGCGCAGCCGCGCCTCCCGCACCAGCAGCGGCGCGATCCGCGCGGGCTCCTGCCCGGCGCGCGACGGGTCGTAGCGCAGGACGGGCAGCCCGGCGGCGGCGAGCGCGCCGGCGGCGGGCCCGGCGGCGGTGCCGGGGCGACGCTCCCGCAGATGCACGGCGAGCGGCCCGGCCTGGGCGAGCGCGGCGAGCCGGGCCGCGAACGGGCCCGCGTCCGCGGCTTCCGGCGGCACGAGCCGTACGCCCGCCGCGCCGAGGCCGCCGTCGAGCGCGTCGTCGCCCAGCAGGTGCGCCACGACCCGTTCCGGCACCCGCAGCGCCCGGCCCGGCAGCGGCCGGTCCTCGTCCTCGACGTCGAGCAGGCCGCCCGAGATGAGCGGCGCGGCCGGGTGGAAGCGGGCGCGGGCGGCGGCGTCGTACGGGCCGGTGCCCGCGAGGTCCAGGGCGAGGGCGACCGTGGCGCGGCGGCGGCCGACGTCGTCGTTGAGGTAGCCGTAGAGCGGCTCGAACCCCCGGTCGGCGTCGGGGGCGAGCGCGGCCAGCAGGATGTGCGCGTCCAGCGGCGAGAGGCCGAACCGCTCGGCCAGCCGGACCAGCCGGTCCGTGCCGTCGGCGGTCCCGGCGCCCCAGCCGCCCGTCACCTCCTCGGCGGGGTCGGCCGGACCGGCGGTCCGCGGCCCCGGCTCGGCCGCCAGCCGCTGGGCCGTCTCCGGCGACACGTACAGCCCGCGCAGCGGGTCGTCGGCCGTCGGGTCGTCGGCGCTGCGGTGCGCCACGAGCGCGGCGACGCGCTCGCGCAGCAGTCCGAGCCGCCGCAGCACCGCCGTCCCGTGGGCCTCCGCCGTCCCGTGCGCCTCGGCGGCGCTCACTCGGCCACCGACCGCGGCTCACGGCCCCGGCGGGATCTGCCGCGCGGGGAGCCGCTCGCCCCGGAGCCGTCGCCCGGCACCGAGCGCAGCACGCGCGGCTGCGCGTCCCCGGGAACTCCGTTGACGCCCTTGACCTGGGTGACCGCTTCCGTGACCGGCGGCGCCACCTCGTACGAGGGCGAGACCGGGAACGGCACCGTGATCACCACGTCCAGCGAGGGCTTCAGCTCGCCGCCCAGCGCCGACCAGATGTCGGCGATGGAACGGGACTCGGCGGGCGGCACCCCCACCGACATCGGCAGCGTCAGCTCCAGGGCGGTGAGCGCCTCCGGCAGCGCGGCGGCCGGCAGGATCTCGTGCGAGAGCAGGCAGCCCAGCGCCGCCGACAGCAGCCGGTGCTCGTCCTGGGGCCGCGTCGTCCACGCGGTGAGCAGGTACGACAGCCGGAACCAGCGCGGCGGCTGGCGTCTGCGGACCACCATGCCGGACGCGTCCCGGACGTTGATCGCGCCGCGCTCGCGGCGGGCGACCTCCTCGCGGATGTCGTAGAGATACGCGTTGAGGGTGGGCGCGTTGCGGCGGGCCGCCCAGTCGCGGGTGGGCGCCTCGAACACGACCTCGCCGGTCGTGTCCGGCAGCGCACCGCCGCGCAGTACGCGCCGCAGCGCCTCGTCGACCTCATGAATCACGCGCGTCCCCCGGCTGTCGACTCGGTCCCATCAGCGGTCCCATCAGATGTATCCCTCCCGCAGCGCGTACGCGACGGCGTGCGCGCGGTTGTGCAGTTGCAGCCGCGTCATCAGGGCGTGCAGGACGTTCTTCACGGTCCGCTCGGAGTAGGCGAGCTTCTCCGAGATCTGCCGGGTGTCCATCCCCTCCGCGACCAGCCGCAGCACGTCCACCTCGCGGGGCGCCATGCCCAGCGTCGGGACGAACGAGGACGAGGCGGAGTCCATCGCGGACCGCCGCAGCCGCCCGACCTGGGTCAGCAGTCTGTTGATCAGGTCGGGCGGCAGCTCCCCCTCGCCGCGGGCCGCGCTGTGCACGGCGCGCAGCAGCTTCTGCGGCGTGGCCTGGTGGCGCCAGAGGATGGCGCGCACGCCGTACTCCACGACGGTCATCAGCTCCGGCTCGCGCAGTTCGTTCGCGATCAGCACCACGCGCTGCTCGCCGCCTCGGACAAGGCGTCTCAGCTCGGCCCCGGCCGCCTCGTCGACACGGTCGACGAGGGCGACGGCGACGGTGCCGCGCGGCTCCTCCCCGGCGCCCGTGCCGGGGCGCTCCAGGAGTTCGACGGTGGGCTGGTGTTGAAGGTGGCTGATGACCCCGGCCCGGCTGAGCGGGTCTGCGGCGTGGACGACCACCGTGACGCGTTTTTCGAGCACTGGTGTTCTGTTCCTTGTCTTCCCCCGTGTAGCGACAGTCCCAGAGTGCTCGGTAGTGCTCAACAAAAGATTGCCGAACTATCAACGGATCACTGACGTTGTGTTCAACAGGTGTCGATCAGGTGCCCGAACGTTCACATCGCCGGTGTGTTCCAGGGCAATCGGGGCGTCTCGTCGTGTCACAGAACCGAGCTCCGGGCGACCCTAGCCCCGGCGGCCACACGCCCGACACCCCTCGCGGCGATGGGCGGCGATCGGCGGCGGCGGGCGGCGGTGGGCGGCAAGAAAAAGACCACCCGCACAGGGCGGCCTTCCGGCCCCTGTGCGGGTGGTCCTCGTCCGTGCGCGCGTACCGCTACTCGGCGGGCGCGGTCTCCGCCTCCTCGCCCCCGAAGCGGGCGCGGTAGACCTCCAGGTCCTCATCCGTGATCTTGGCGAAGAGCACCGGCGGCACCGTGAAGTCCGTACCGGCCGGCACCGACGCCAGCGCCCTGGCCTCGTCGCCCGAGACCCACGTCGCCGTGTCGTCGGCCAGCGCGAACGCCGAGCGCATCGCCTTCGCCGAGGCCGGGATGAACGGCTCGGAGACCACCGCGTACAGGTGGATGAGGTTCATCGCCGTACGCAGCGTCAGCGCCGCGCCCTCCTGGTCGGTCTTGATCTCCAGCCAGGGGGCCTTCTCCTCCAGGTAGGAGTTGCCCGCGCTCCACAGCGCCCGCAGCGCGGCGGCCGCCTTGCGGAACTGGAGCGCCTCCAGATGGCCCTCGTACTCCGCGAGCAGCTCCGCGATCTGCTCGCCGAGCTTCCGCTCCGCCTCGCCCGGCGCGCTGCCCGCCGGCACCGCGTCGCCGAAGCGCTTGCGGGAGAAGGACAGCACGCGGTTGACGAAGTTGCCGAGGGTGTCGGCGAGGTCCTTGTTCACGACGGAGGAGAACAGCTCCCAGGAGAAGGACGTGTCGTCCGACTCGGGGGCGTTCGCCATCATGAAGTAGCGCCAGTAGTCGGCGGGCAGGATCTCCAGGGCGTCGCCGGTGAAGATGCCGCGCCGCTGCGACGTGGAGAACTTGCCGCCGTAGTAGTTCAGCCAGTTGAAGCCCTTGACGCAGTCGACGCGCTTCCACGGCTCGCGGGTGCCGATCTCGGTGGCCGGGAACATCACCGTGTGGAACGGGACGTTGTCCTTGCCCATGAACTGCGTGTAGCGGACGTCGTCGGCCTCGTACCACCACGACTTCCAGTCGCGGTTCTCGTCACCGTCCGCAGCGGCCTCCGCCCACTCCTTCGTCGCCCCGATGTACTCGATGGGCGCGTCGAACCAGACGTAGAAGACCTTGCCCTCGGCCGCCAGCTCCGGCCAGACGTCCGCCGGCACCGGCACGCCCCAGTCCAGGTCGCGGGTGATCGCGCGGTCGTGCAGCCCCTCGGTCAGCCACTTGCGGGCGATGGACGAGGACAGCGTCGGCCACGCGTCGCCGACCGCGTCGATCCACGCCTCGACCTCCGCCGCCAGCTTCGACTGGAGGAGGAAGAGGTGCTTGGTCTCGCGGACCTCCAGGTCGCCGCTGCCGCTGATCGCGGAGCGCGGCTCGATGAGGTCCGTGGGGTCCAGCACCCGAGTGCAGTTCTCGCACTGGTCGCCGCGCGCCTTGTCGTAACCGCAGTGCGGGCACGTGCCGACGATGTAGCGGTCCGGCAGGAAGCGGTCGTCGGCGAGCGAGAAGACCTGGCGGATCGCCCGCTCCTCGATGAAGCCGTTCTCGTGCAGCTTCCGCGCGAAGCGCTGGGTGATCTCGATGTTCTGCGTCGAGGAGCTGCGGCCGAAGTGGTCGAAGGCGAGCGCGAAGCCGTCGTAGATCGCCCGCTGCGCGTCGTGCTGCTGCGCGCAGTACTCGGCCACCGGCAGCCCGGCGTCCTTGGCGGCCAGCTCGGCGGGGGTGCCGTGCTCGTCGGTGGCGCAGATGTACAGGACGTCGTGGCCGCGCTGGCGGAGGTACCGGGAGTACACGTCCGCCGGGAGCATGGACCCCACCATGTTGCCCAGGTGCTTGATCCCGTTGATATACGGAAGGGCGCTGGTGATGAGGTGTCGAGCCATTGCAGGCTGCTCCCAAGTCGGTACCGGGTGTGACGATTTGGCCCGCGGATACATCGCGGGTCGTCAATATCGTATCGGAGGGCGACAGGCCACCCGCCCCCGATTTCTCCGCCCACCGGCCCGATCGGGACATTCACGGCCCCGAGGGAGACGTTCGCGAAACATCTCCTGCTGTACACCCGCATCCTGGAAGGGGGCGAAGGGTGCAGAGGGAGATGAACGCCATCATGCGGGTACTGGTCGCCGAGGACGAGGAAGTACTGGCGGAGCTGGTCGCGACCGGCCTGCGCCGGGCCGGCTTCGCCGTGGACACCGTCTACAGCGGGGACGCCGCCCTCGCCTACCTCGGGCTGCACGACTACGACGTGGTCGTCCTCGACCGTGACCTGCCGCGCGTGCACGGCGACGAGGTCACCCGCCGGCTCGTCGCCTCCGGCTCCCGCACCCGCATCCTGATGCTGACCGCCGCGGGCTCCATGGAGGACCGGGTCTCCGGCCTCGACCTGGGGGCGGACGACTATCTGCCCAAGCCGTTCGAGTTCCCCGAGCTGATCTCGCGGGTACGGGCGCTGCGGCGGCGCAGCGCCCGGCCCACGCCGCCGGTGCTGGAACGTTCCGGGCTGGTCCTGGACACCGTGCGGCGCACGGCCACGCGGGACGGGGTGGTGCTGGACCTCTCCCCGAAGGAGTTCGCGGTCCTCCAGATCCTGCTGGAGGCCGACGGCGCCACCGTCAGCGCCGAGGAGCTGCTGGAACGGGCCTGGGACGCGAACGCCGACCCCTTCACGGGCGCGGTGCGCGTCGCGATGAGCAAGCTGCGCGGGAAACTCGGCGAACCGGCGCTGATCCGTACGGAACAGGGCGTCGGGTACGCGCTGTGAGCGGGGTCCGCTCCGGCCGGGCCCGCTCCGCGCGCGGGCCGCGGGCGCGACGCCCGCACGGCCACAAGGTCCGCACCCGGGTCGCCATCGTCTTCGGCGGGGTCTTCCTGGTGCTGGGCACCGCGCTGCTGGTCTTCGTCAACGTGCTCTCCAGCGCCGGCACCCAGGAGCGGGCCGGCCACATCCGCTCCCAGGCCCAGGCCCGCACGGGCGCCCCGGTCGAGGTGTACGTACCGGTGCACCGCTTCCCCGCGCCGACGACGCCGAGCGCCACCGAGGAGCCGGTGGTCGCCAAGGTGCGCTGGATGCGGGAGATCGCCCAGGTCTCCGACGGCGTCAGCCAGGCCGCCTCGCAGCAGCTGGTCTTCTGGTCGGTGGTGGCGCTGCTGGTCACCGCGCTGCTCGCGGTCGGCGTCGGCTGGTGGACGGCGGGCCGGATGCTGCGGCCCGTCCACGTCATGACGGCCAAGGCGCGGCGGATCTCCGAACGGAACCTGCACGAGCGCATCGGGCAGAACGGCCCCGCCGACGAGCTGAAGGAACTGGCCGACACCATCGACGCGCTGCTGGGGCGGTTGCAGGGCGCGTTCGACAGCCAGCGCCGGTTCATCGCCAACGCCTCGCACGAGCTGCGCACCCCGCTCGCCACGCAGCGCGCCGCCATCCAGGTCGGGCTGGAGGGGGGCCGCCCATCGGCGGAGGAGCTGGCCGAGACGAAGGCGACGCTGCTGGAGACCAACCGGCGCAGCGAACGGCTCATCGACGGGCTGCTGGTGCTCGCGCGCAGCGAGCGCGGCCTGGAGAGCCGCGACCGGCTGAACCTCGCGGACGTCGTCGCCGAGGAGGCCGCCGCGGTGCGCGGCCGCGCGGAACGGGCCGGGGTCAAGGTGACGGTGCACTCCACGGACGCGCAGGTCTGGGGCAACCGGATACTGCTGGCCCAGCTGACCGGCAATCTGCTGCGGAACGCGGTCATCCACAACCACCGGGGCGGCACGGTGGACGTGCGGGTGGGGCCGCGGCTGCTGACCGTACGCAACACCGGGCCGTTCATCGAGGCCGACGAGGTCGACGACCTCTTCGAACCCTTCCGCCGCGGCGACGGCCGCGACCGCCTCGGCTCGGCGGCCGGCACCGGGCTCGGGCTGTCGATCGTACGGTCCATCGCCCGCGCCCACGGCGGCGCGGCGAAGGCCGCCCCCAACCCTGGAGGCGGCCTCACGGTGACGGTCCGGCTGGGCGAGACTAGCGGCCGAGAATCCCGGCGGCGCGCGCCTCGGTCAGCCACTCCGGGAACTCGATCATGAGCTCCCGGTAGAGGTCCGCGTCCGGCAGCGACCGCGGGTCGGCCCCCGCGTGGAAGAACCCCGCGTTGTCCACCGCCCGCTTCTCCGGCACCGCCAGATCGTCCAGCTTCCGCAGGAAGTCGAACCCCTTCGCCTCCGGGTCCCCGAACCCCACGAACTGCCAGAAGATCGGCAGCCGCGCCGCGTCGCACAGCGCCTTCTCGGCGGCGGCTTTGCTGGTCGGAGCGCCGTCGGTCTGGAAGATCACGAGCGCGGGCCGATCGGGCCCGTCCTGTGCCGCCGCCTTCTCGTAGTGCTGCACGACGGCGTCGATCGCCCAGTGGTAGTTGGTGCGTCCCATGTGCCCGAGTCCGGCGTGCAGCTCGGTGACGCGGTCGGCGTAGCTGTCGAGCGAGATCTCGGCGGTCCCGTCGACGTCGGTGGAGAAGAAGACGACGGAAACGACCGCGTCCCCCGCCTCCTCGCCGAGCTCCGCGGACAGCCCGAGCACCTGCTCGGCGAGGTGCTGGACGGTCCCGTCCTTGTAGTAGTTCCGCATCGACCCGGACCGGTCGAGCACGAGGTAGACGGCAGCGCGCTCCCCGGCGATCCCCTGCTTGGCGAGCGCCGCGCGGGCGGCTTCACGGAGCGAGGCGAGGGGCGCGTCGTCGGCCACCGCGCCCTCGGTGAGGGGCGCGTCGGCGGCCACTACGTTCTCGGTGAGGGGCTCGGCGGTGGCCACCGCGTCCTCGGCGAGGGATTCGGCGGCGGCCACTACGTCCTCGGTGAGGGGCTTGGCGGTGGCCACCGCGTCCTCGGCGAGGGGCTCGGCGGCGGGTGCGGGCTGCGGCTGCGGGGCGGGCGCCGGGTCGGGGAGCGGCCGGGGCTCCGGGTCGGGGCCGGGCGCGGGCTGGGGCTGGGGCTGCGGCTGGGGCTGCGGGTCCGGCTTGGGCATCGGGGTCGGATCCGGCACCGGCGTCGGCTCCGGGTCCGGCTTCGGCACGTCCGGCCCGGGAGCCGGGTCCGGAATCGGAGCCAACGGCCCGGGGTCGGGCACGCGCTCCCCGGTGGTCTGCGTGGGGAACGGCCGCCTGCCGTCCGTACCCCCGGCGGGGTTCGGCTCATGAGAGGGCGCGGGAACGGTCGGCCCCCCGGCATCGGTGAGCACGGTCCCCGCGCCGCCCCGAGCACCGCCCCCTTCACCGCCCACGGCCGCGGAACCGGTGTCGACCGCGTCGGCGTGAGCGGTCAGTTTTTCGTCGGCGGTCGAGGTGGCCGTGGCGGTACCGGCTTCGGCCGCGTCGGTGTGAGCCGTCAGCGAGCTTTCGGCGTCCGCCGTGTCCGCGGTCTCCGCGTGTACGGTCAGGGCCTCTCCGGCGTCCGCCGTGTCCGCGGCGCTGGTCACCTCGTCCGCCGCG
This sequence comes from Streptomyces sp. NPDC050617, assembly GCF_040654795.1. Lineage (NCBI taxonomy): Bacteria > Bacillati > Actinomycetota > Actinomycetes > Kitasatosporales > Streptomycetaceae > Streptomyces > Streptomyces sp. NPDC050617. The sequence goes on from NZ_JBFAIS010000002.1 coordinate 539,694, forward strand.
GAGGTGGTGGCGCTTTCGGCGACGACCGCACCGGCGTCGGCCGTACCCTCGCCAGTCGTATCCGCCGTATCCGCGTCAGCTGTACTCGTGTCAGCCGTGTCCGCGACAGCGGTCAGCGACCCCCCGGCGGCGGCCGATACGTCATCAGCCGCCACCGGAGCCGAGCCCTCAACAGAGCCACTGGATCCACTGGAGACACTGTCGGTCAGATAATCCGTCACCGTGGACAAGCGCGAGTTGTCGACGGCGGCCGTCTCCGCGACGCCGACGGCGGCCGTCTCCGTGACACCCACAGCGGCCTTCTCTCCAGCGGCAGCTGACGGAGCATCAGTGGCAACCGCCCCCCCGGCGCCAGCCGGACTGGCAGCCCCCTCGGCGACAGCCGACCCGGCGTCGGTCGGCTTGGGCGACCCGTCGTTCCGGTCGGCCTTGGACCGACCGAACGCATTCCGCAGCAGACTCCGAATGCCCATATGGAGCAGTCCTTCACGTGTCTCGGGTGCGATTTATGTCCGTAGTGCGGGGAAAAGTCCCCGAGGAGGACGGATACGTAAGGCTAGCCGCCACCCGGCGTGTTGCGCCTTCAGACCCTCCCGAGCCGCGCCGCCGCCGCTCGCAAGGACCGGCCTCTGAAGGGCGCGCCGGACCACGGATCGGACTCCAGACGCTCGCCCACGGTCCGCAACGTCCAGCGGTCGGGGCGCAGTTCGGGATCGTCGAGTTCGGCGGCGGCGATGGGGACGGCGACCGGCGCGCCCGGCCGGGCCCGTACTGCATACGGGGACACGGCGGTCTGCGCGTAACCGTTGCGCTGGGTGTCCAGATACAGCCGCCCGCCCCGGTCCGCCTTGCGGGCCGCCGTCGTGAGCCGGTCCGGATGCCGGCGCTCCAGTTCCTCGGCGACATCGCGGGCGAAGGCCCGTACGGCATCGAAGTCCGACTGCCGGTCGAGCGGCGAGAGGACATGGAGGCCGCGCGAGCCCGTCGTCATCAGACGGGTCGGCAGCCGTACGGCGTCCAGCAGTTCGCACACCCGCCGCGCCGCCCAGCGCACCGCCTCGAAGTCGCCTTCGCCGGGCGGGTCGAGGTCGAAGACGAGTACGTCCGGGTGGTCGGGCCGGTCCGCGCGGGAGAGCCAGCGGTGCGGGGTGACGCACGCCTGGTCGGCGAGGTAGAGGAGCGTCGCCCGGTTGTCGCACACGACGTGCGTGACCTTGCCGCCCTCCTTGGGCAGTACGGCCCGGCGCACCCAGTCGGGGAAGTAGTCCGGCGCGTTCTTCTGCATCAGGGGCTTGCCGCCGATGCCGTCGGGGTGCCGCTCCATCATGATCGGCCGCCCGCGCAGGTGCGGCAGCATCAGCGGGGCGGCCGCACGATAGTGCTCGGCGAGGTCGGCCTTGGTGATGCCGTCGCCGCCGTCCTCGGGGAAGAGCACCTTCTCCGGCCGCTGGATCTCGACATTCCGTTTCGTGCCCACGGTGGCTACGGGTTTCCCGGCCGCGCCGATGACAAACATGACAAACCCGCCCCCGGAGCCGGGTGCGGCCGGGGTCGCGGCGTCGCGTTGCCGGTGTGGGAGGAGTACGAAAACCGCGCCCGGACACGTTGCACGCCGTAACGGGAAAAATCTCTCCGCCGGGCCATGCAACCTCCGCGCGCCACGCCCCGTATGTATAGAAAAGGGCACCGCACGAGCGAAGCGGCGGGGGACCGGAGCACCGAAGGGTCGGCGAGTAGTGAGGGAAGCGGTCCGGGAGCGGGAGTTCCGGGAATTCGCCGAGGCGCGGCAGGCGCAGCTCCGGCGCAGCGCCTACCTGCTGTGCGGGGACTGGCACCAGGCCCAGGACCTGACCCAGGCCGCGTTGATGAAGCTCTACGCGGCGTGGGGCCGTGTCCGCAAGGACGGCAACGTGGACGCGTACGCGCGTACCATCCTGGCCCGTACCTTCATCGACCAGCGACGCAAAGGGTGCTGGCGGGAGGAGCCGGTGGGTGAGCCGCCCGACCTGACCTCCGCCGCGCCGGACGCACCGGAGTTGCGACTGATGATGCAAGAGGCCCTGATGGAACTGTCGCCCCGCTACCGGGCCGTGCTGGTCCTGCGGTTCTGGGAGGACTGGACAGTGGAGCAGACCGCGCAGGCGCTGCGGATATCGCCGGGGACGGTCAAGAGCCAGAGCTCCCGCGGGCTGGCCCGGCTCCGTACCATCGTCGAGGGCCTGACCAGCGAAGCGGCGGGGAGGCCCGGCAGGTGAGGCGAAGTATGGACGAGCACGACGACGAGGCTCTGCACGCCGCCTTCCGCGATGTCCTCGACGCGCGGCCGGAGCCTTCGCTGCCCAGCGTGACCGACGCGGCCGTCCAGGGCGGCCGGCGCCTGCGCCGCCGCAGGGCGGCGCTCTCCGCGGCCGGGGTGGTGGCCGTCGTGGCCGCGGTGACCATGGCCGTGGGCGCGGTCCGGTCGGGAGGCGCCGAACGCGATCCGCTGCCGGTGCCGCCCATGGCCCCGGCCGACACGACGAGCCCGACGCCGCGCGTATCCATCGAATCGCACCTTCCGGTCCCGCCGGAGCTGGGGCCGTCCGGGCGACCGGAGACCCACGGGACGTCGGCGGGCACCCACCCGCGCTCGCCGAAGTTCCCCCCGGGCGGGAATCAGCCGGCGACGGAGCGCTTGTTCACCCCGTAGATCAGTCGTCAACCGGCCCCGCACGCGAAATCGCCGGCCGGTCTGGCGGGACCGTCCGGCGACCTGGTGAAACCTTGAAGCGCTGCCGACCGCGGGTCAGGCGGACTGGCGGTGCGGCTGCTGTTCCGCGGCGGTGCGCACGCGGTCGGTGTCGGGGTGCCCCTGAGCGGTGTCCGCGGCGGGCGGCCCGGGGGTGACGGTCGGGGCGGCGGCCGGCTCGGAGTGCGAGGTCTGCGGCGAGTCCTCGGAGCGCATGGCGCGCGCCTCGGACTTCAGGATGCGCGCGGACTTTCCGAGGCCGCGGGCGATATCGGGCAGCTTCTTCGATCCGAACACCAGGAGGGCCACCACGACCAAGACGATCAGGTGCCAGGGCTCCAGTCCGTTGCGCAACACGGTGGGGTCTCGCTCTCAGCAGGGGATGCGTGGGCCTGCCCCATTATCACCTGCTTGGCGTATTGCGCGACTGCGTGGGCGATCAAGAGTGAGCAAAGCCACCCGTTCCGACCCAGCGGTGGCGGCGTCGGCGCGGTGGGGAGAGGGTTGGACGCAACGGGACCAGATGGCTGGGCGGAGACGAATCGGAGATCACCATGCGGGCAGTCGCGGTCACGGATTTCGGCGCGGAACCGCAGGTCATGGACCTGCCGCAGCCGGAGCCCGGCCCCGGCGAGGTGCTGGTGCGCGTCGCCGTGGCGGCCCTGAACCCCATCGACTGGAAGATCGCGGACGGCATGCTGCGGGACGCCGTGCCGCACGCCTTCCCGCTCGTACTCGGCGTGGACGGGGCGGGCGAGGTGGTGGCCCTCGGTCCGGGCGCCGACCGGTTCGCACTGGGCGACCGGGTGTTCGGCCAGTTCATGCGGCTCGGCGCGGGCGGCGGCTCGTACGCGGACTTCGCGGTGACCGCCGAGGAGGCCGTGGCCCCCGCGCCCTCGCGCGCCACGCTGATCACCGCCGCCGCGCTGCCGACCGCCGGGATGACCGCGTGGAACCTGGTGGAGGAGGCGGGCGTACGGGAGGGGAGCCGGGTGCTGATCGTCGGCGCGACGGGCGGCGTGGGGACGTTCGCCACGCAGTTCGCGTCCGGCCGCGGCGCCGAGGTGACCGTCACGGCCCGGCCGGGCGCCGCCGTCCTGATGTGCGACCTCGGCGCGGCCGCGACCATCGACCACAGCACGGGCCCGGTCGCCGACCAGGTGCTCGCGGCGCACCCCGACGGCATCGACATCGTCATCGACCTGGTCGACGACACGGCCGCGCTGACCGGCCTGTCCCGGATCGTGCGATCGGGCGGAACGGTCGCCTCCACCATCGGCGCGGCCGACGCCACCGCCCTGGAACCGCACGGCGTACGCGCCCTCAACGCCGAGAACACCCCGTCCTCCGCCCTCCTCTCCACCCTCGCCACCGAGCTCGACGAGGGCCGGCTGACGGTGCTCATAGGGCACGAGACGACCTTGGAGGAGGCCCCGGCCGCGCTCAAGGCGAGCCGGAGCGGCCGGGCGCGCGGCAAGACGGTGATCAGGGTGTGACGCGGGTGACGCGGGTTTCTCCGCCGCGGGCGAGCAGCGCCAGCTCCACTCCGGCCAGCAGGAACGCCCCGACGCCGAAGTCCGCGGTGCTCCCGCGGCCGACGGGCTGACCGGACTCGGGCCGGTCGCCGGCGCCCTGTACGTAGCCGAGGAACCCGTCGGGGTGCACGGCGGCGGTGACGAGCCCGTGCCAGGCGCGCGCGGCCACCGCCTCGAAGTCGCGTACGGGCACGAGCCCGGCCCGCAGCGCGTACGCCGTGCCGTAGGCGAGGAAGGCCGTGCCGCTGGTCTCCGGGCCGGGGAAGTGGTCGGGGTCGGCGAGGCTGACGTTCCAGAACCCGTCGGCGCGCTGCACCGCGCGGGCGGCGCGCAGCAGCCGCACCAGGGCGGCCCGGTACTCGGGCACGTGCGCGGCCGTGCGCGGCAGCGCCTTGAGCGTCTTGACGAGCCCGCCCGCCACCCACCCGTTGCCGCGCGACCACAGGACGGGCCGGCCGGCGGGGGAGACGATGCCGCCGGGCAGGAACCGCTTGTCCCGGAACCACAGCCCGCTCCCCGGATCGAGCAGCCCCGGCCCGCCCTCGGCCCGCGCGGTGTGCGTGTAGAGCCGGTGCAGCTTGTCCCAGTAGGGGGCGTCGTCGTGCAGCAGCCCCATCCGCGCGAAGGGCGGCATGGCCATGTGCAGCGCGTCGTCCCACCACCAGTCGTCGTCCTTGCCGGGCTGCTCCCCGCCGGCGGCCATGCGGCGCACCGATTCCCCGATGGCCTCGATCTGATCCGGATCCCGGTCCACCGCGTACAGATCGAGGTACGCCTGCCCCGCACACTGATTGTCCGCGTGCCGGGTGCCGACGCCGCCCTTGAGCCCGTACGCGTGCTTCTCGGCCCACCCGCGCGCGTACGCGAGATACCGCTCCTCCCCGGTCAGCCGGTACAGCGCCGTCAACCCACTGAAAAACGTGGCCCGCGCCCACCCGTTGTCCCCGGGGTCCCCATGCGCCCCGATCCAGTGATCGGCCACACGACACAGCACCCCGCGAATGTCGCCGTACGCCCCGGCCGCCGCAGCCGCAACCGTCATCCCACCGAGCCCCAGCGAAGCAGCCAACGCCGCACCGGAACCGAGCAGTTGCCGTCTGTCCACGGGAACACCTCACAGGCCGGGGATCCACATCCTGAAGGCGGAGGCTTGGCATGTCCATGGATGTGCACTCGGCGGCTTTACGGAATCCCCGAGCTGTTCCTCCTATGCCATGGCGTCGGTCCGCTCCACGAGGGCGAGCAGTTCCGGTGTCGCCGTTCGCCCCGCGACCAGCCTGAGCTCTCGGATGGTCTCGCGGGCGGTGACGTGGCCGCGGATCATCTCCGGTGCGAGGGCTTCGGCCTGGAGCAGGTGGTCGAGGGCGTCGCCGAAGTGCCGGCGCTGCGCGTGGGCGCGGCCGAGGTCCATCAGGAGGCGGGCGCGGCGCTCCACGGACAGCCCGGAGGCGTCGAGGCCGGCGCCGATGTCGAGCGCCTCGCCCGCATCGCCGAGGTCCACGGCAGTGGCCACGGCCTGGATTTCCACGTTGGTCGGGCCGAACTCCAGATGGAAGTCGTTGCGGTCCTCGCCGAGCCGCCGGGCCACTGCGCGCGCCTCGCCGATGTGCGTACGGGCCGGGGCCCGCTCGCCCGCGCGGGCGTGGACGAGCGCCAGGACGAGGTGGAGCGAGCCGAGCACGGACAGCTCCTCGGGGCGTGCCCCATCCCGCTCGGCGTGGCGTCGCAGCGCGCTGATGGCGGCCGCCGTGGCGTGTTCCGCCTGTTCGAGGCGGTTCAGGGTGACGAACGCGTGCGAGAGCCGGAAGATCCCGACGAACGCGGTCAGCGGTTCGTCGGACAGTTCGGCGGCACGAATGGACCGGTCGGCGGCGACCCACGCCGCGTCGGCCTCGTTCTGCCGAACGAAGGCGGCGGCCAGGGCCTGATAGGCGCGGGCGAGCAGGGAGTGGAGCTCGCCGCGGTGTTTGTCCGGGGCGGTCCGGGCAGCGCGTTCGAGACGCGGGATCAACGGGCCGAGCGCCGCGCCCAGTTCGGCGAAACGGTCGGCGTGGGTGAGCTCCCAGATCCGGTCCACGGCGGCGCGCAGTTCGGGAAGGTCCGCCGCGGGGAGCGGGCCGCGCTCCGCGCCCAGCAGCAGGTCGAGCGCCGGATGGCCGGAGATGACCAGCCGGGCCTGATCGAGGTCGTTCGGCTCGTCCGTCTCCTGCGCGGCCTGTCCCGTGAGCGGCAGGGCCTCCGGCTGGAGCACGTGAAGCGGTATCCCGAGCCCGTCGGCGAGCAGCCGCAGCACGTCGAGCCGGATCACCGGCTGGATGCCGCGTTCGACCTGCGACAGCCAACTGGCCGTGCGCCCGATCTCGGCGGCGAGTTCCTTCTGCGTGAGCCCACGCTGTTTGCGCAGCTCGGCCACCCGGCGCCCGAACTCCTGCCGCTTCTCCACCGTCACTGCTGAGCCCGCACCTTCCCGGCGACCGCGTCGAGGAAGGTCACCTCGACCTCGGAAACGTACTGCTCGCGCTCGGCCAGAAAGCGCTGGATGTGGGGCTGTCGCTCGTGGGCGTCGAAGGAGGCGCGGTCGGCGTACAGCTCGTAGAAGACGCGGGTGAGCGGCTCGTCGTGGAGGCGGTGGCTGACGTAGACAAGCGTCCCCGGCTCCGCGGCCTCGATGCCTTCCAGCGTCCGGGCGACGAGAGCGTCGAAGGCCGCGGCCGCGTCGGCGTCGCGCAGCGTGAACCGGACGACAAGGCCGTAACTCTCGTTCATGCGCTCCCCATTCACTGGTTCCCCTCGTTCCGCTCGCACCAAGCCTGTCAGAGGCGGAGTTTCGCGGGTAGTCGCAGGTTTCCTTGACTCGCAGAAACACTGCGAATAGCGTGTTCATTCCGTCGCTCGGCGTAACCGAAGCGCCGAGTGCGAATCGAGGGGGCGCGATGAAGCGCACTGCCGGTGCCGACGATGAACGGCCCGCGTGGCTCGGAGGCATGACGCTGTATCCGAAGCCGGGATCCGTGAGTACGGCGCGTAGCTGGTTCCGGGAGTTCGTAGCGAAGTCGGAGCCGTCCTGCTCGCTCGACGACTGCGTCCTGATGGTCTCGGAGCTGGTCACCAACGCGATCACCTACGGCGAGGCTGTGCCGCCCTGCCGCGTCCGTGTCGAGTGGTACCGGGCCGGGGACTCGCTGCGCGTCGAAGTGCACAACCCCGGCCGCCCGGACCGGGTGCGGCTCGCAAGACCGGGCGCGGGGGACGTGCACGGGCGCGGATTGTTTCTCGTGGAGTGTCTGGCCGACGAATGGTCGGCGGGGTGCAGCGTGTACGGCGGCACGGTGGTCGCCTTCGTGCTGCGCGGGGCGTGGCCGGTCCCATCAGCCTGCTGAAGTACGCAGTTCGGGCGCGCACGTTGTCCCCGGATCGCCCTGCTGGTGTGCGGCCGGTCAGCCGACGGACACGGACCATTCGCCACGCGAGAGGGTCAGCACGCCGTCCGGTGTGATGCTCGCCCGTGCCCCGTAGGTGTTGAGCCGCCCGTCCACGAGCCATCGATGGCGGATACGGTCCAGTTCATCCCACAGGCGGCGGGGGCCTCCCTGGATGACGCGAGCGGGTTCGTCCCGCATGGCTGAGGCCTTTGCCCAAGAGCCGTCCAGGTGGGCCATCCATGCCGTTCCGCAGCCGTCGTCCTGCCGGAAACGGTGTTCTACGCCCGGAACTTCCAATGAGAAAGTCGACCACAGTTCCCATGCTTGCTGGACATTGACGACGGGGTAAGGACTGACGGACTCTTCGCCGTCGCCCTTCTCCGCGAAGCCCCCCACCACGTCGAACAGGTCTGGCGGGTAGTCCTCGCCATGGCGTGCGCTCATGAATCCCGCGCCCTCGCACTCGATCTGCCCGACCGCGCCGCCGTCCTCGGTCTTGTCGGCGGTGAGGACCAGACCGGTGCCGGCGAGGGTGGTGACCAGACGGCCGCCGGGGTTCAGCGCGGCCAGCAGCGAGGCGGGGACCGACGGCAGGGAGACGGTGGAGACGATGCGGTCGTACGTGCCCGGGAGCGGGCCGGTGATGTCGCAGACCCGGACAGTGGGGCGCAGCCCGATCGTGGCGAGCCGTTCGGCCGCTGCCGCGACCAGGTACGGGTCTACGTCGATGCTGGTGACCTGTCTGTCCGCCAGTCGGCGGCAGGCCAGCGCGGTGCCGTAGCCGGAGCCGGCGGTCACGAGGACACGGGAGGCGTCGGCGATCTTCGCGTGCTGGTACATCCGCACCACCAGCCAGGGCAGCGTGGAAGAGGACGTGGGCAGACCGTCCGCCTTCTCGCCCGGCTCGGCGTGGTCGGCGTGACGGGGACCGACCCGCGTGACGAGAGAGGTGTTGCTGTAGGCGACGCGCATCCACCGCTCAGGATCGCTCGCGCCGTCGCCCAGCGTTCTGCCGTCCGCTCCGTCCCCCCACCAGCGGGGCACGAAGACATGACGTGGCGTCGATGCCACCGCCGGGCGCCAGCGGGACTGCGGGTGGGTGACCTCGGCCGCCAGGCGCTCGGCGTGGGGCTTCCAGTCGGGCAGCGTCATGTCTCAGGCCTCCGGATGGTGCGGAAACTTGGGCAGGCACGCGGGCTTGCCGGGCCCACAGGGCGAATCCTTGGGAACGCACGGGTCCACGCCCGGTGAAGGTTGGCAGGAGTCTTCTTTGGGGGTGCAGGTGTCCGGCACGCAGTTCCCCGTGGCGCGTGGGATCGCGGCCATACGGTCCGCCCACGCCGACCCGGTCAAGATGTCGGCGAGGGGCTGCCGCCGGACAGCTCCGGCGACCATCCAGCGGGACATGACACACGGGGTGACGATGCCATCGGGACTGACGGCGGCGCGGTCCGTGCCGCAGTGCCCGCACAGCTCCGCCGGGTCGCGGATATCTGGACCGGTGGTACCGCCGTTGCCGATGGCGCGCACCCGGTCCACGCCGATCTCTCCCGTGACACCGAGCCGCCGCAGTTCGGCGAGGGCGCCGGCGGTGTGCTGTCCGTCGAGGACATGGATGACGCCGACGCGCAGCGGGATGCCCCGCTGGATGGCTTCGGCGATGTTCGCCCTGGTACGGGCGTAAGAGCCGCGCCCGCCGGTGATCTTCTCGTGCTCGGCCGCGTCGTCGCTGTAGTAGGAGGTGGCGAGGGTGACACCGGCGTGTGCGAACGCGCGCCACATCGACGGGCGGATGTGGACCAAGTTGGAGAACACCTCTACCCGGATGCCCAGGGACACGGCATGGCCGATGAGTTGGGGCAGGCAGGGGTGGCGGGTCGGTTCCCCGCCGATGTACTGCACCGCGGCGATGCCGAGGCCGGCGGCCTGGTCCAGGAGCGTGAACCAGTCCTCGCGGGTCATGCTGCCGTGGCCCTCGGTCGGCCCCGACCGGGCATAGCAGTGCAGGGGGCAGGTGTTCTGGCACTGGCCGGTGATCTCCAGCGCGAGCGATGTCACGCCAACGGAGTTTTGCTCGTCGAGGGCGGCCAACGCGTTCCCCTTCGGTCGCTGTTCCGGGGTGGGACCGGCGGCTCGGCAGCCGTGCCCCTTTCGCGGCGCGGCTGCCGAACCTGAGAGCAGCGTTCCGTACGCGTGAGCAGCTTCACCAGTAGGGACGGTTGGACAACACGAACTGTCCGGAAAATCGGGGAGTTCGCGCGTATGACCGCTGAAGCTGAGGGTGCTGACCTCAAGGCGACGGTCCTGGCGCTGGACGATACGACAGCCCTGCGTCCCGACGGGCCCGCCCTCGTGTTCTCCGCTGCCGCGCGGTCGGCGTTCGTCCGGACCGTCAAGGCCGGGTAGCTCTCCGCCCGGCGTGACACGGCGGCCGAGCCGTACCTAACCCAGCCCGCCCCGCAAATGGGTCAGCACCGCCAGCACCCGCCGGTTCCCCTCCGCCGGGTCCAGGTCGAGTTTCATGAAGATGTTGCCGGAGTGCTTGACGACGGACGCCTCGGTGACGCCCAGCCGTTGGGCGATCGTCACGTTGTTGAGGCCCTCCGCCATCAGCGTCAGGACCTCCTGCTCGCGCGGCGTCAGCTGTCCCAGCGGGCGGGACGCCGTCCGCTGTACGAGCAGGGTGCGCACCACCTCCGGGTCGATGACCGTCTCACCGGCCGCGACGCGGCGAATGGCGTCGAGGAACTCGGAGACCTCGCCCACCCGGTCCTTGAGCAGATAGCCGAGCCCCGCCGCCCCCGGCTGGCCGGCCGCGCCCGGACCGTCGCCGCCGAGGAGCTGGGTGGCGTAGGCGGTGGCCACGTACTGGGAGAGGACGAGGACCGGCAGTTCGGGGTGGCGGGAGCGGAGTTCCAGGGCGGCTCGCAGGCCCTCGTCGCGCTGGCCGGGGGGCATCCGAACGTCCGTGATCACGAGGTCGGGCAACGCGGCGTCCGCCACCGCGCGCGCCAGCGCCTCCGCGTCGCCGACCGCGGCCGTCACCCGGTGCCCGCCCCGCGTCAGCAGTTCCACGAGCCCGGCCCGTAGCAGTACGGAGTCCTCGGCCAGCACTACGCGGAGCACGGCACCTCCGCGCGCAGCTCGGTCGGGCCGCCCACCGGACTGGACACCATGAGCCTGCCTTTCAGGATCGCCATGCGGTCGGCCAGGCCCTGGAGGCCCGTGCCGTCGGACGGGACGGCCCCGCCGCGGCCATTGTCGGTGACGGACAGGACGAGCGTGCCGCGCCGGACCCTCCCGGCCACCGTGATCCCCGTCGCGCCGCTGTGCTTGGCGGCGTTGGCCAGCGCCTCGGTGACCGTGAAGTACGCGACCGTCTCCACCGCGCCCGGCAGCCGCCCCGGCAGGTCGATGTCGACGGTGACGGGGATCGGGCTGCGCAGCGCGACCTCCGCCACGGCCGCGTCCAGGCCGTGGTCGGTGAGGACCTGCGGATGGATGCCGCGCACCAGGTCGCGCAGTTGGGACAGGGCCTGCCGGGCCTCGCCGCGGGCCCGGATCACCAGGCCGGAGGCGGGGGAGCCGCTGCCGTTCAGTTCCATCTCGGCCAGCCCCAGCGTCATGGAGAGCGCTACGAGCTGCTGCTGGGCCCCGTCGTGCAGATCGCGTTCGATGCGCCGCCGCTCGGCCTCGAAGGCGTCGGCCAGCCGGGCGCGGGAGCGCGTCAGCTCTACCACGCGCCGCTCCTCGGCCCGGCCCGACAGCAGGAACTCCGCCGTCCTGACCTGCGCCCCGGCCAGCAGCCCGGCTCCGTACGCGCATCCGGCGAGCCCCACGAGGCCGACGGCGGTCACGGGCAGCGCCTCCAGCGGGCTGCCGACCGGACGGCCGAAGATCATCACGGAGTCGGGCTCCGTGAACTCGACGAGCAGCGGCGTCGCGGTCAGGATGCCGGAGAACAGCAGCCCCAGCATGACGCCGAAGCCCGAGCCCGCGAAGACCACGCCGAACACGATGATGTAGGCCAGTTCCCGCCAGGTCGCCCGCTCCCGCAGCCGGGCGCCCAGCCGCCGCGCCCCGCCCGCGCCCCGCAGCCGCGCGTGCGGGTTCTCCAGCGGCGCCGGTTCGACCAGCCGCAGCCGGCGGCGCTCCACCGCGGCGACGGGGATGCCGAACAGCGCGGCGAGCACCAGCACCGCCAGGCCCACGCCGACGATGGAGAAGAGCACCCCCAGGGCGACGAGGAGCGCCAGCGTGAGCAGGGCCCCGGCGCCGATGAACGCGCCGCTGAGCGCGTACGCCCAGCAGCGCCACAGCCACAGGGAGAGCAGGAAGCGGCGCGGCCCGCGCCGCATGGCCTGCCACACGGCGACCGTCCGCTCCGGGGAGACCTGTGGGTTCGCCATGCCGACCATGCCGCCCATTAATCCACGTCGCGGGTCGGGAGTCGGTAGGGAAAACCCGACCCCCGGCCCGGGCGCGGGGAGACAGGTCCGGGACCGGTGGCCGGCCCGGTGACCGGCGGCCGGCCCGGTGACCGGCGGCCGGCCCGGAAACCGGCGGCCGGCCGAAAACCGGAGCGTCAGCCCCGCTGCACGCCCGCCATCGGCAGCGCCCGCCGGATCTTCACGTACCGCGGCTTGCTCCGCAGGTACTGCCGCAGCCGCTCCGCCGGGCGCGGCAGCACCACGAACGCCTCGGCCTGCATGCAGGCCCAGCTGATGCGCGGCAGGTCGCGGCTGGTCGGGTAGACCACGAAGCGCGGCTCCCACACCGGCTGGAACTTCGCGTTGAAGCGGTACAGCGACTCGATCTGGAACCAGCGGGAGGAGAACACCAGCAGCCGGTGCCACACCCGCAGCACCGGGCCCGCGCCCAGCTTCTCGCCGCGGGCGAGGGCGGCCCGGAAGACGGCGAAGTTCAGCGAGACCTTGTTGACGCCGAGGCCCGGCGCGGCCTTCAGGGCGGCGACGATCAGCAGTTCGTTGAGGCCGGGCTCGGCGGTGCGGTCGCGGCGCATCAGGTCGAGGGAGATGCCGTCCGGCCCCCACGGCACGAAGTGCAGCAGCGCCCGTACGCGGTCCGCGCCGTTCTCGTCCGGCTGGTGGGCGGTGACGACGACGCAGTCGCCGTCACCGGGCGCGCCGAAGCGGCCGAGCGCCATGGAGAAGCCGCGCTCGGTGGCGCTGCCGCGCCAGGCGGCGGCGTCCTCGCGGAGCTTCTTCTTCTCCGCCTTGGGCAGGTCCCGTACGCGCCGGACCTGGCAGGAGTAGCCGGCCCGCTCGATGCGGTTGACCATCTGCCGCACGTTGCGCATGGTGCGGCCGGAGAGGCTGAACGTCCTGGTGTCGACGATGGCCTCGTCGCCCAGCTCCAGCGCGTGCAGCCCCCCTTCGCGGACCCACACCTGGCCGCCGAGTTCGCTGCACCCCATCACGCCGGGCGTCCAGGCGTGCTTGGCGCACTGGTCCAGGAACTCCTTGATGGCGCCGGGCCACGCCTCGTAGTCGCCGATGGGGTCGCCGCTGGCCAGGGCCACGCCGGAGACGACGCGGTAGGCGATGGCGGCCTTGCCGGTGGGGGACCACATGACGCTCTTGTCGCGGCGGAGCGCGAAGTAGCCGAGCGAGTCGCGGGCGCCGTCCTTGTCGAGCAGGGCGCGCAGCTTCTCCTCGCCGTTCTCCGGGTCCGGCAGGCCGTGCCGGGCGGGGCGCAGCGCGAGGTAGGCGGTGGTGCAGGCGGTGACCAGGCCGAGCGCGAGGAGGCAGAAGGAGACCAGGTCGGCGACGCGCGGGCTGCTGTACTTGATGGGGCCGTCCAGGCCGGCCATGCCGTACAGGACCTGCTGCAGCCGGTCGGCGAAGCCGATGCTGCCGCCGCTGCTCTCCTCGTGCGCCCGTACGCCCACGATCGCGAGGCCGAGGCCGACGCTGCACAGGCCGAGCAGGATGAAGTTCCCCACGGCGCGGATGCGGGTGCGGGGGTCGCCGAGCGCGTAGAACTCCTTGCGGTACGCGATCAGCACCCCGCACAGGGCGGCCGAGACAACGGCGGGGATGATCTCGTGGTGGCGCAGCGACTGGATCACCGCGCAGGGCCCGAGCAGTACTACGGCGGCCCGCCAGGCCCGCAGCTTACGGCGGGCGAGGCCGCGCGCGAGCATGACGAGCAGAATCCCCGCGGCGAGTGAGGTGGCCCGCGCGAGGGAGTCGGGGAACCCCGGAACATAATGGGTGATTCGGGCTATCCGGCCGTCGCGCATCCCTGGCCTGATGGCCGAGGCGATGTCGAGAAGGCCGATGAGCAGGCAGGTGTAACCGGCCACTGAGGCGACTCGTTGTCTCACAGCGGCTCAGCGTATGAGCAGTTGGACAACGGCTCGGGAAGAGAAGGATAAGAGCAGGGTAAGAACAGGGTGCTGAGCAACCCCGCCGGTCGTATCCCGCCTCTTCTCCGGTGAGCAATGCCGGAACCGAACATGAGTACCCACATCCGGGGGCAGGGAGTTGAGAGGCGTATGGGGCTGACCAGTCGGTCACTCTTGTACACGGTGATTTTCGTCGCCGTGCTGTGTGTGGGTCTCACGGTGTGGCTGTGGCCGCGCCTGGCAAAGCGCGGGGCGCTGCCCGTGGCGGGCCGGCTGGGGTCGATCGCGGTGACGCAGGTGGCCATCGTGGCCGCCGCCATGCTCGCCGTTAACGCCAATTTCGAGTTCTACGGCACGTGGAACGAGCTGTTCGGCAAGTACGACAAGGCCCCCGTCAACGTCACCCACCTGGGCAAGGGCGGCCCGTACGCGACCGTCGGCGCGACGAAGGACGGGCTGGTGCAGCCGGCCGGGGCGCAGGGCCTCGACAAGATAAAGGGAATTCCGCACGGCCCCGCCGAGAAGGTCGGCAAGGTCCAGTCGGTGAAGATCCTCGGCCGCCGTTCGCACGCCATCAATCCGGCGTTCGTCTATCTGCCGCCGCAGTATTTCCAGAAACAGTTCCAGCGCCAGCGATTCCCCGTGGCCGTCGTCATCAGCGGCTATCCCGGCGGGATCATGAATCTCGCCCAGCATCTCCAGGTTCCGCAGACCGCGTCGGAGCTGATCAACGCGAACAAGATGCAGCCGACGGTGATAGTGATGATCCGCCCCACCATCGCCCCGCCGCGCGACACCGAGTGCGTGGACGTGCCGGGCGGCCCGCAGGCCGAGACCTTCTTCACCAAGGACCTGCCCGAGGCGCTCAAGCAGACCTACCGGGTCGGCCACGACCCCAGCGCCTGGGGAGCGATGGGCTACTCCTCCGGCGGCTCCTGCGCCCTCCAGCTCGCGATGCGCGAGCCCGGCGTCTACCCGGCAGCGGCCTCCCTGTCCGGCGACTACAAGATCGCCAACGACCTCACCACCGGCAACCTCTTCGGCACCGGCCCGGAGGCCAAGAAGAAGGAGCACGAGCACGACCTCATCTGGCGGCTGAAGAACATGCCCGTGCCGCGCGTCTCGGTGCTGGTCACCAGCAGCAAGAAGGGCGAGAAGAACTACGGCGAGACGAAGAAGTTCCTCGACGCGATCAAGGCGCCGATGAGCAAGTCGGCGATCATCCTCGAAGAGGGCAGCCACCACTTCACCACCTGGCGCCGCGAGATCGGCCCGGCCCTGGAGTGGATGGGCAAGCAGCTGACCTTCCCGCAGGACGTGGTCAACAACGCCCCGAAGAAGAAGCAGGAGCCGGGCAAGAGCCCGAGCCCGAGCACTTCACCGGGGGCATGACCGTACGGGTACGGCTCGCACGAGCCGTACCCGTACGAGCAGAAGGCCGGGCCGCGGTGGCTACAGCAGATGGTCGGCTTTGCCGGCCTTGATGTCGGTGATGAGGGTGCGCAGGGCTTCGAGGGAGTCGGTGAGGTAGCGGTCCTCTTGGCCGGCGACGGATATGTAGCCGTTGCCGGCGGCGTCCGTACCGAGGCGGAAGCAGGAGCTGCCCTCGCCGCAGAAGGGTGCGTCCCAGGTGATGTCAGCCATCTTGGCTTCTCCTCAGAGTTGCTGGGCGATCTGGCGGATGAAGTCGCGCGACCGCTCCGGGGGCAGTGCCAAGCCTTCCAACAGGTCGAGTTGCGCGCGATATTTCGCGAGTTGGCCGTCGGCGTGCAGGAAGACAGGGCCGTGGGAGTTATCCACCTGCACGGTATCGAGCTGCTGCACAGGGCCTTCGGCATAGACGACCGTCTGCCCCGCTCCGGGGAAGGCGCCGTGACTGAAGGGGAGGACGAGCACGGTGACGTTGTCCCGCTCTGAGACCTCCAGCAGGTGCTCCAACTGCGCCTGGGCGACGCCCCGTCCGCCGAACTGCATCCGCAGCGCCGCCTCGTGGATCACGGCCACGTACGGGACCGGATTGTCGCGGACGATCACCCCTTGGCGCTCCGAGCGATGTGCCAGGCGGAGCGCGACCTCATGCTCGGGGAGCTGGGGCACTACCGCACGGAAGATGGCCATGGCGTGCTCCGATGTCTGGAGCATCCCTGGCACGTGCACGGTGTTCGCGCCCCGTAGACGCGTTGCGCCGGCCTCCGTTTCGGAGATGTCCAGCAGGCCTTGGGGCAAGCTGCCCCGGTAGCGCTCCCACCATCCTGCTTCGCTCGGCTCCGCCATCGCGGCCAGGGCGTCGATGTACTTCTCGTCGGTGCAGTCGCAGTTGCAGGCCAGCGTACGCAGCCGTTCGGCGCTGATCCCGCGCAGCCCGGACTCCATGTTGGAGATCCTGCTCCGGTCGACGCCGAGGAGTCCCGCGGCGTACTCCGCCGACATGCCAGCCGTGGTGCGCATCCTGCGCAGCTCATATCCCAGGCGCTTCTGCCGTTGGGTGAGGATCGTCCTTGGTGGCATGTCGTGCCTTCCGTGCCGCGTGGTGTCCGCATGGATCCGACCAACGCTAGTTCACCGCAGCGAGGCCATTATTGCGAATCGCATGGCAAATATAGCCCCCTGTGCCCTACTGTCGGTACTGCGCAAGCTACACACCGCAATGCCGGAAGCGCACCGCGCGAGCATGCCCGTCCGCCCCGGGGCGGGTGTGCACGCGACCAGAACGGTAGGCCACCGGCGACCCCAACCCCCTCACACAGTCGTGGAGTTCGCCATGCCCGAGATTCCCCTCGTACCCACCCACTGGCGCTTCCCCGCTCACCCCGCCTCCGTACGGCGGGCCCGGTGTGCCGTCGCCGCATCGCTGCCGGACGCCCTCCGTCCCCGCCTCGGCGACGACCTGTCCCTGTTGGCCTCGGAGTTGGTCACCAACGCCAGTGCGCCATGAGGCGCTCTGTTGTATCCCCGGCCCAACCGGGAGGAACTGGAGGGAAGTTCTTGGGTCCGATGGCTTACCTGGGTCCGAAAGGCGAAGGGGACAATAGCATGCCAGGAAATCAACGATCACGTTCAGATATGGAAGTGACGCGTTGAGGGACCCGCGTGATATGGCGAAAGCTGAATTGCCTGAACCCAAATCTCCAAGGGATGAAAAGGCTGGCATCCACCGGAAACATATCTGTCACCGGTGCCGCATCCTGCGATGGAGTAATAGCGTATCCATTGCACCCTTCGGGTCGCGGACTGATTCCCAGTGAGGGAATTAAAGGAGATGAGTGGGGTGCCTAAGTCGCGCTAGACACGTACAACAGAGACGAACATGGGATCACCTGAAGGGCGCGAGCCCCAAGGTGACGGAGGCCCCGTAGTAGTCGCAGGAGTAACGACCTGCCAAGGCGGGCGGGAAAGCCGCTCACAGGGCGAAGGGGGCCAGGTGACTCGGACATCACGATGCTGGGAGGTATGCGTAATGCAGAACGCCGAAACGGTACTTGATGTCTTGCGTGAACGCGGCAGGCGCGACCTGCTGTGCGAAGAGCTGTATCGGCAGTTGTTCAACCCGAACCTGTATCTACTGGCCTACGGGCGCATCTACGCCAACCAGGGCGCGATGACTC